>QBLU01000039.1 GCA_003241875.1 Alphaproteobacteria bacterium | reverse complement strand
CCCTGCCCCGCCGCCCCGGCAAAGTCACCCGTCATCGCCAGTGACAGCCCGTCCGCGGGCGTCGCCGACAGCGTGTCCCCGAAATCGGTGAAGGCGAACAGCGTCTCGAGATCGTGGTAACCGTCGGACCGCCGGCGTCGCAGGTGCAACGCCAGGTTGATCTTGGCCGGCGCTGGTTCCGTCAGGTGCATGAAATCGCCGGCTATTTCGCCGACGCCATCGCCACGGCAGCATCGAGGCCATAGTCCAGCTTTGCCGTCAGCGCCGCGCGCTCCTTGGCATCCGGATCGAGATCGAGCGCGGCGCGCCACATGAACTTCGCGTCGATGCGGCGACCGACCTGCCAATAGGCGTCGCCGAGATGCCCGGTGACCGTCGCATCGGTCGGCTCCAGCTTATTGGCCTTTTCCAGCGTCGTCACCGCCTCGGCATAGCGGCCGCGGCGATATTGGCTCCAGCCCAGCGAATCGATGATGCCGCCATCGCCGGGTCGTAGCCTGGCAGCCTGTTCGATCATCGTCGCCGCCATGTCCTGGTCACCCCCCCGGTCGAGCAGCGAATAGCCAAGATAGTTGAGCACGATCGGCTCGTCGGGGGACCGGCGCAGCGCCTCGCGCAGGTCGGCCTCCGCCGCCGGCCAGTTGCCGCCGCGCTCGTTCATGCTGCCGCGCAGGAAATACAGCCCCCAGCTGGCGTCGGCGCCAGCGACCGCAATGGCCTTGGAATAGGCAGTGATCGCATCGGGAAAACGCTCCGCCCGGCGGTGCCAGTCACCCAGCCGCGTCCAGTCGTCGCTGCCCGCCTCGGCGGCCGTCGTGGCCGCGGCCAACAGCGCCCCGGCGTCGCCGGCCCGGCCCATGGCCTCCAGCACTTCGGCGCGGCGGGCCTGCGCCGCTGCCGCCAGCGGATCATCGGCTGCAATCATCGCATAGGCATCGAGCGCCGGTCCCCGCTGCCCCGAACGCGCCAGCACATCGCCGCAGATCAGCCAGGTTGCCGGCATGTCCGGCGCCAGGAAGCTGCCGACGCGGGCGAACAGCAGCGCCAGCGGCACCGGCTTGTCGCGCGACAGGTCGGTCGCCAGCCGCGCCGCCATCCAGCCGATGCCGTGGCGCGGATCGGGCGCCAGCGCGCCAATGCGCTTGCCTCGCTCCAGCTGCGCGCGCGCCGTCGTCACCATCGCATCATCGCCGGCCAGCAGCTTCAGCGCGCCGGCCTTGTCGCCGCCTTGCGCCAGCGCATCGGCCTCGCCCTGCCGCAGGAAACTGATCCCGGTGCCGGTGCCGGCGCGCAGTTCGGCATAGGCCGCCGCCGCCTCGGGCCATTTCTTCATCGCGGCGAGCATATGGGCGCGCTGCTCGGCGATGTACGAGCGCGCAAAGCCGCTGAATGCCGCCGGATCGAGCTTCGCCAGCCCCTCGTCGCGCTTGCCGCGGCCGAACAGGGTCCAGGCCTCGACGATCGGGCCGACGACGACGCCATAGCCGGCGCTGGCCAGGCCCGCCCGGGCCTTGTCTGCCCCGGCCCAATCCTTGCGCAGCACGGCATCGGCCAGCAGCACCAGCGACACGTCGGAATCGGCGGCGCCGGCGGTTTCGATCTGGCGGGCGATTGTCGTCGCCAGCGGCCGGTCGCCCGATGCCACGGCGAGATCGAAGGTGCGGCGGGTCAGCTCGGGCTGGCCGGGATCGGCAGCACGCGCCTCGTCGAAATAGCGGGTGGCCCGGTCGAGCGCATCATCGGCCGCGGCGAACCGTCCGAGCACATAGCCGTGCAGCGCGGATTCGGTGCCCGGCGGTGGCGGCACCACCGGTCGCGCCGAGACAGCGGCGGGGGCGAGCAGGAGCAGGAGGGCGAGAGTGCGGCGCATGGGCGGACAGTGGCTTGGTTGGGCGTGGGAGTCGAGATGGGGCTCGGTAGGCAGGAGGGGCATGGGCAAAGCCCATGCTGACGTCGGACGGGTTCGGCGCGGGAAGGCCGCGCCGCCCCGCCGGCCGAGCTTGCGCCTGTCGGCGCGTAGCGCAAGCACTACGCGCGCGCGGCGCTGCGCTACATATTCGGATAGTTAGGCCCGCCGCCACCCTCCGGCACCACCCAGACGATATTCTGCGACGGGTCCTTGATATCGCAGGTCTTGCAGTGGACGCAGTTCTGCGCGTTGATCTGGAAGCGCGGTTCGTCGGTGTCCTGGCCGACGACCTCGTACACGCCGGCCGGGCAATAGCGCTGCGCCGGCTCGTCGTACATCGGCAGGTTGACCCGGATCGGCACCGTCGGGTCCTTCAGCGTCAGGTGGATCGGCTGGTCTTCTTCGTGATTGGTATTCGACAGAAAGACGCTGGTCAGCTTGTCGAAGCTGATGACACCATCGGGCTTGGGATAGGCGATCGGCTTGGCCTGGCCTTTCCGCTTCATATAGGTGAAATCGGGCTTCAGCTTCATCGTGAACGGCAGCGCATAGCCGAGATATTCCATCCACATCGACACGCCGGCGAGCCCGGTGCCGACCAGGTTGCCGTACTTCTCCACGAGCGGCAGCGTGTTGCGCACCATCTTCAGCTCTTCATGGACCCAGCTCTTCTTATAGGCCTCGCCATAGGCGACCAGCTCGTCGCTGGTGCGCTGGCTGGCGATCGCGTCGACGGCGGCATCGGCGGCCATCATCGCGGTCTTCATCGCGGTATGACTGCCCTTGATGCGCGGCACGTTGACGAAGCCGGCGCTGCACCCGATCAGCGCGCCGCCCGGGAAGGTCAGCTTCGGCACCGCCTGCCAGCCACCGTCGTTGATGGCGCGGGCGCCATAGGAGACACGGCGGCCGCCCTCCAGCATCTCGCGGATCGCTGGATGCGTCTTCCAGCGCTGGAACTCATCGAACGGCGACAGATAGGGATTGTCGTAGTTCAGCCACACCGAGAAACCGAGCGCGACCTGTCCATTGGCCTGGTGATAGATGAATCCACCGCCGTTGGCGGCATCGAGCGGCCAGCCCTGCGAGTGGATGACCTTGCCCGGCACATGCTTTTCGGCCGGGATGTCCCACAGTTCCTTGAGGCCGATGCCGAAGATCTGCGGCTGGCTGTCCTTCCACAGGTCGAAATGCTTGGCGATCTGCTTCGACAGATGGCCGCGAACGCCCTCCGCGAAGAACGTGTACTTGGCGTGGAGCTCGAGCCCCGGCTGCCAGCTGTCCTTGCGCGTGCCGTCGCGGGCGATGCCCATGTCGCCGGTGGCGACGCCCTTGACGCTGCCGTCGTCGTTCCACAGCACTTCGGCCGCCGCAAAACCCGGAAAGATCTCGACGCCGAGCGCTTCGGCCTGGGTCGCCAGCCAGCGGCAGAGATTGCCCAGGCTGACGGTGTAGCAGCCCTTGTTGTTCATGAACGGCGGCATCAGCGCGTGCGGAAACTCGTATTTCTTGGTCCCGGTCAGGATCCAGTGATGGTTCTCGGTCACCGGCACCGTCATCGGGCTGTCGAGGTCGCGCCAGTTCGGCAGCAACTCGTCGAGCGCACGCGGATCGACGACGGCCCCCGACAGGATATGGGCGCCGATCTCGGAGCCCTTCTCGAGGATGCACACCGACAACTCGACGCCCTTTTCGGCCGCCTGCTGCTTGGCGCGGATCGACGCGGCGAGGCCCGCCGGGCCACCGCCGACGATCACCAGGTCATAGGGCATTGATTCACGGTCGGTCATCGATCAGCCTTTGTCGCTCGGGCTGCCTGACGCATTCTTAACGGCACGTCGCGGCTTTGCCATGATTCACCAGATACGGAAGGCATTGCGGCTTGACCAGAGGCCGTTAGGCCGCATCATGACAGTCGTGCGACAGGGCAACACGAACATCAGGGATGCCGAGGGGGTTTCGGCGCTCGCCTGGCTGGTGACGGCGGGCGCTGATGCGCTGGTCACCGACGCGCCGCGCAACTGGCTGGCGGCGCCGCCAGCCAGTTGCGCGGCGCCGCCAGCCCCGCGCCCACCGCAACACCCGCCCACCGTGATCGCCGGTCCTGCTGCTGCTGCTGCTACCGGCGCGCGTCCTGCCCCACCCGCGGCTCTCGCTGCGACGACCGCTTTGGCCGAAGCCGCGGTGGACCTCCCCGCCCTCGCCGCGGCCGTCGCCGAATTCCCGCATCCGCTACGCCGCCCCGGCCTGGTAGCGCAACTCTGGCGCGGCGAGCCCGATACCGCCGTCGCCATCCTCTGCGACCAGCCCGAGGAGCCTGGCAGCCCCGCCGCCATGCTGCGCGAACGCATGCTCGCCGCCATCGGCCTGGCGCCGGCGGACCACGCCGTCGGCCATGTCGTGCCCTGGCCGCTGGCCCGCGCGCCCCGCGCCGAGGAGGCCATGGCCTTTGCCCCTTTTCTCGCCCGCGCCCTCGCCCTCGCCCGCCCGCGCTTCATCCTGGCGTTCGGCCAAGCGGCTTCGGCTGTCGCCGGCGACAGCCGCGGCATCGCCTCGTTGCGCGGCAACTGGCTGGCGGTCGCCGGCATCCCGCTGCTGGCGACATTCCACCCGCGACAATTGCTCGCCCAACCCGAACTGAAGCGCCTTGCCTGGGCCGATCTCCAGGCCTTTGCGGCGCGGATCGAGACCCCATGATCAAGACCCTTGCCTTTGCCACGCTCCTGCTCGCCGGCGCTGCCCACGCCGAGGTCGCCGATCCTGGCGATACCGTGCTCACCGTCACCGCCAACCGGCCCGGCATCACCGCCCGCCAGCGCGCCGTGCCGCCGCAGCTGTCGCTCGCCGATCGCGCTGCCTATCGCCAGATCTTCCTCGATATCGAGGCCGGCCGCACCAGCGCCGCCGAAGCCGGCCTGAGCAACATCGGCAACGGCCTGTTGACCGAGACCGCCCGGGCCCAGCTGATGATCGTCCGCGGCTCGACCGGCAAGCTCAGCCGCTCCGAACTCGCGACCTGGCTGCAGGCCTATCGCGACCTGCCGCAGGCGCAGCGCATCGCCCAGATGGCGGCGCGGCTGCCCGGCGCCGACACCGCGCCGCTGCCGCTGCTGCCGACGGTCCGGCCGTTCCGCACGGTCAGTTATGCGGTGGCGCCGAACGACGCCGGCCCCATCGACCTCAGCACCGGCGGCGCCATCAAGGTGCTGCTCGCCGCCGACCGCAATGCCGAGGCCGAGGCGCGCTGGCTCGCCGATGCCGGCTCGCTGTCCCCTGGCGCGCGCAGCCAATGGGCGCAGCGCATCGCCTGGAGCTATTACGGCAACAACGACAATGTCGCGGCGCTGCGCCTGGCGCAGGAAGCCGCCAAGGCCAGCCACTATGGCAATGGCCAGTATCCGGCCCTCGGCGCCTGGGTGGCCGGGCTGGCGGCGTTCCGCACCGGCCAGTACGATCTCGCCGCCCGCTCGTTCGACCAGGTTCTCACCAAGGGACCCGGCAGCGATCTCGCCGCCGCAGCCCATTACTGGGCGAGCCGCGCCTATCTCGCCGCCGGACAGGCCGAGCTTGTCGCCGAGCGTCTCGAGGCCGCCGCCAAGACGCCCAACAACTTCTATGGCCTGCTCGCCCGCCGCACCCTCGGCCTGCCGGCGGTACAGGACTGGAACGAGCCCGATTTCATCACCGCCGACTGGAACCATCTGAAGACCATTGCCGGTGCCAAGCGCGCCGCCGCATTGATCGAGATCGGCCAGATCGGGCTCGGCGACCGCGAACTGCGCCACTTGGCCCAGACGGCGCCGGATGCCGACTACCCGGCCCTGCTGCGGCTCGCCGCCCGGCTCGGCCTGCCGGCGACGCAGTATCAACTGGCGGTGCGCCCGCCGGTCGGCATCGAGGCACCGCTGTCGGCCCGCTATCCGGCGCCGGACTGGGTGCCGGCGCGCGGCTGGCGGGTCGATCGCGGCCTTGTCTTCGCCCATGCCCTGCAGGAATCGACCTTCATCACCACTGCGACGTCGCGCGCCGGCGCCAAGGGCCTGATGCAGTTGATGCCCGGCACCGCGCGACAGGTGAAGGCCGAGATGACGGAAGCCGCAATGGCCCAGGGTTCGGCCTTTGTTGTCGGCGACCTCGCCGACCCGGCCTTCAACATCGAGGTCGGCCAGACCTATCTCGAGGCGCTGCGCGACATGAGCTATACCCAGGGCCTGCTGCCCAAGGTCGTCGCTGCCTATAACGCCGGGCCAGGCTCGGTGCAGCGCTGGAACGCAAAGCTCGATGACCGAGGCGATCCGCTGCTGTTCATCGAATCGATCCCGTTCAAGGAGACCCGGCACTATGTCGAGGTCGTGCTGCGCAATTACTGGATGTACCAGCTCCGCGACGGCGTGAAGCCGGCGAGCATGGACGCCCTTGCCGCCAACATGTGGCCGAAATTTCCCGGCATGCCCGGCGCCGCCGGCATCAAGATGGCGCCGCGGCCCCTGATGGCGCCGACCACCGTGCCGACACCGCTGGCACCGGGCAGCGTGCCGCCGCAGCTGAAGCTCGACGAGGATGACCAGGTAACGGTGACGGCAGGACTGTCGCAGTAGCCTCCCTGTCATCCCGGCGCAGGCCGGGATGACAAGCGCGGCGGCCCCGCCTACCCTCCCGCCATGCCTATCGACGAAACTCGCACCTTCATCCCTATCCGTATCGCGGTCCTGACCGTGTCAGACACCCGCAACGCCGCCAACGACACCTCGGGCGACACGCTGGTCGATCGCCTCACCGCCGCCGGCCATACCCTCGCCGCCCGCGCCATCAGCCGTGACGATGTCCCGCTGCTGGTGGCCCAGCTCGACAGCTGGATCGATGATCCGCAGATCGACTGCATCATCAGCACCGGCGGCACCGGCGTCACCGGCCGAGACGTCACGCCCGAAGCGCTGGCGCAGGTGCAGGACAAGGACATTCCCGGCTTCGGCGAGCTCTTCCGCTGGCTCAGCTTCCAGACCATCGGCACCTCGACCATCCAGTCGCGCGCCTGCGCCGGCGTCGCCCGCGGCACCTACATCTTCGCCCTGCCCGGCTCCACCGGCGCCGTGAAGGACGGCTGGGACGGGATCCTGCGCGACCAGCTCGACAGCCGCCACCGTCCCTGCAACTTTGTCGAGCTGATGCCCCGGCTGCGCGAGGTCTAGACCGGCGCCAGCCCGGTCAACTTGCGCCGCAGCTGGCCGCGCAGCAGCCACAGGCTGACCAGCGCCTGCACCGTCACGGCTGCCACCGACAGATACCACAGCGCCTCGATGGCGACGCCGGGCTGGCGGGCCAGCAGCAGCGCCGGGCCAATGAAGGCGACCGCACGGACGATCGAGCTGATCAGCGCCGGGCGCGTGTCGCCAAGCGCCTGGAACATCCCCGAACAGGCGAAGACCAGCCCGATCGCAACGAAGTTCAGCGAGATGATGCGCAGATAATCGACCGCCACCGTCACTACTGCCGCTTCATCGGTGAACAGCACCACGAGCAGGTCCGGTCGCCACTGGCAGAACAACGTCAGCACCACCATCAGGCCGCTGCCGATGATCGCAGCGGCCCGAAACGTCGCGCGCACGCGGTCGGCGAGACCGGCACCGAAATTCTGCCCGGCGATCGGCGCCGTCGCAAAGGCCACTGCCATTGCCGGCAGGAAGATCGACTGCATCAGCCGCGACCCGATGCCATAGCCGGCCTGTGCCGCCGCCCCATAATCGCGGATGATCCAGAAGATCACGGCGTTGAGCAAGAACATCATCAGGAATTCGCCCGCCGCCGGCAGCCCGACCGCGGTGATCCGCCACCATTGCCGCCAGATCGGCGCCAGCGCCCCCGGCCGCAGCCGCAGCCGATGCTGCCAACGGCCAAAGCCGATGCAGAAGGCGACACCGCCGATGACCGTCGCGATCGAACTCGCCCAGCCGGCGCCGGCAACCCCCAGCGGATAGCCGGTGCCCCAGCCGGCAATCAGCATCGGCGCCAGCACGATGTTGATGCCGATCGTGCCGAGCTGGATGACCATCGGCGGCCCGACGACACCCACCGCACGCAGCGTCGATCCGATCACCGCAAGCGGGAACATCAGCACCAGCGACGGCAGGAACGCCACCAGATAGGCCACGGCCTCGTCGCCCGTCGCCGCATCGGCGCCAAGGGCGCGCACGGCGCCGAGCCCGAAGCCATAGCCGAGCACCGCCGTCACCAGCGCCAAGGCCAGCGACATCGACAGCGCCTGGTCGACGACCGCTTGCGCATCGGCATCGTCGCGCCGCCCGATGGCCTGGGCAATCAGTGCCAGCGCGCCGACGGCCACCATCTGGGTCGCCGCCATGACGATGAACGTCGAGGCGCCGGCGCTCGCCACCCCGGCGATCGCCGCATCGCCGAGCCGGGCCACGAAGTACAGGTCGACGAGGAAATACGCCGTCTGCGCCACCAGCCCGACGCCGATGAACGCCGCCATCCCGAGCAGGTGCCGCGGTATCGAGCCGGTTGTCAGATCACGCACCGCCGTATCCCCAATCGGGCGCGGGGATAAGCGAATGCCGGCCGGGCAACAAGGTGTGCCGGTGCCACACCGGCTTTGCGCTGGCATGACGCGCACAAGCTGCCAGTGTGGCGGAATGGCGTTACCGCTCGAATCATCGACCTTTCAGGATATCATCGTCGTCCTCGGCGCCGCCGGGCTGGTCATCCCGGCCTTTGCCGCGCTGCGGATCTCGCCCGTGGTCGGCTTCATCCTCGTCGGTGTTGCGGTCGGGCCGTTCGGGATCGGGCACTTTGCCCCGGCCTTCCCCTGGCTCGGCAACTTCACCATTTCCAACGCCGAGACGCTGGCGGTACCCGCCGAGATCGGCATTGCGCTGCTGCTCTTCGCGCTCGGCCTCGAACTGTCGATCGAGCGGCTGCGCACCATGCGCGTCCTCGTGTTCCGTACCGGGATCGGCCAGATCGTTGCCTGCACCTTCGCGCTGATCCTGCTGCTGGTGCCGTTCGGCCTGTCGCCTACCGTGACACTGACGCTGGCGCTCGCACTGTCGCTGTCGTCGACCGCCGTCGGCCTGCAGATGCTCAGCTCGAGCGGCCGGATGGGCACCCAGGCCGGCCGCACCGCCTTCGGCATCCTGCTGGCGCAGGACATTGCCATCGCGCCGCTGCTGCTGCTGCTCAGCGCCGGATCGGCTCCCGGCGGCTTTCTCGCCAGCCTCGCCGTGGGGCTGCTCGCCATCGGCGGCATTGCCCTGGCCGGCCGGCTGCTGCTGCCGGCGCTATTCCTGCAGGCGGCGCGCACCCGCCGGCCGGAGCTGTTCCTTGCCGCGGCGCTCGTCGTCCTGATCGGCAGCTCGGTCGCCACCGCCAGTGTCGGGCTATCTCCCGCAGTGGGCGCCCTGGTCGCCGGCGTGATGCTCGCCGAAACCGATTATCGCCGCCAGGTCGAGGCGGCGATCGCACCCTTCCAGGGCCTGCTGCTCGGGGTGTTCCTGATCTGGGTCGGCATGCAGCTCAACCTCGGCGCCGTCTTTGCCGATCCGCTGCTGATCCTCGGCGGCGTGGTCGCGGTGTGCGCGATCAAGGCGGCGGTGATCTTTGCGCTGTTGCGCTGGCAGGGCCGCGGCACCGGCGTCGCCGGCCATGTCGCGGCCTTGCTGGCGGCGCCTTCCGAAACCAGCCTGATCCTGCTCGGCACCGCCGCAGCGACCGGGCTGACCGGCGGCGGTGCCGCCCAGACGGCGCTTCTGGTGACGGGGCTGGCGCTGGCGCTGGCCCCGCTGCTCGGCCTTCTCGGCCAGCATCTGGAGGCGCGCCTCGGCGCCGGCCGCACCGCGACCGCCGCGTTCGACACCGCCGCACCCGACCGCACCGTCATCATCGGCTTCGGCCGCGTCGGGCGGTTGGTGGCGGCGATGCTCGACACCCATGACCAGCCCTATATCGCCGTCGACAGCGACCCCGATGAAGTCGTCAGGCTGCGTGCCGCCGGCAAGCCGGTGATCTATGGCGACGCCCGCCGCCCCGAATTGCTCGACGCGCTGCACCTCGAAACCGCGCGCGCCGTGGTGCTGACGATTGACGCCGCCGACAGCCTCGACACGCTGGTCCGGCTGATCCGCGAGCGTCATCCGGAGCTGTGCGTCGTCGTCCGCGCCCGCGATGCCGACCATGCCTCGCGGCTCTATGCCCAGGGCGTCACCGATGCGGTGCCGGAAACCATCGAATCGAGCCTGCAACTCGCTGAAGCGGTGCTCGTCGACCTGGGCGTGCCGATGGGCCCGGTCATCGCCTCCATCCACGAGAAGCGCGCCGAGCTGCGCAGCCGGATCCAGGCCGGCGGCCCGGCCCGGCCACGGCGAGCGGTCCGGCGACGCTCAAGCTAGGCCGGCGCGTGGCAAACCGCCTCGATGTTGTGGCCGTCGGCATCGCGCACAAAAGCGGCATAATAGTGCGGATGATAATGCGGCCGCAGCCCCGGTTGGCCGTTGTCGGTGGCGCCAGCTGCCATGGCCGCCTAGTAAAACGCATCGACGGCGGCGCGATTGTCGGCCGCGATCGCGACATGCAGCGGCGGCGCCGTCTGCCCTTCCGCGCCGATCCAGAAATCCGGCTTGCCGTCGCGACCAAAGCCGGCCGCAGCGGCGCCGCTTTCGGCTTCCGCAGCGCTCGCCTCCATGATCAGCGTGTAGCCGAGCGGCGCCAAGGCAGCGGTGTAGAAGCGCTTCGCCGCCGCATAGTCGCCGACGCCGCAACCGAAGTGATCGATCATCGCAAGCTCCTGTTCGGACACGGGCCGTTGCGGATAATAGCCCGGCTGGCGGCCCTGGACTAGCCGCGGTGAATGTGACCGCCTAGTCTCGCGGCAACGAAAAAGGGCCCCCGAATGAACCGTCGCCAGCTGCTGCAATCCGCGGCCACCATGTTCGCCGCCGGTGCCGTGCCGGCCTTTGCTGCCACCGACGAAGACGGCCGGTTGCGGACGCTGCTCGATCGCGTCTGGGAGGAACAGCTCGATCGCAGCCCGCAGCAGGTGACATCGCTCGGCCTCGACACCGGCAAACGCGCCGGCCAGCGTGCGCTGCTCAACGATGCCACCCGCGCCGGGCGCGAGGCCTATGTCGCCGCCAGTGCCGACCGGCTCGCCAGCCTCGCCGCCATCGACCGCGCGAAACTGTCGCCGGCGGCACAGATCGACCATGACGTCGTCGTCTATCAGGCCCGGCGCGTCGCCGACGGCGGCAAGCGCTTCCGCTTCGGCGAAGGCTCCGACGGTTTCGGCTACATCCCCTACTCGCCCTATGCCGTCAGCCAGTTGACCGGCCCCTACCAGAGCGTCCCCGATTTCATCGTGTCGAACCACCCGGTCGCCACCGCCGCCGATGCCGACGCCTGGCTGTCGCGCCTCGCCGCCTATGCCGGATCGATCGACGCCTCGACCGCCAATCTGGAAACCGATGCCGCCGCCGGCGTGCTGCCGCCCGACTTCGCGCTCGACCTCACCCTTGGCCAGTTGCAAAGCCAGCGCGCCACCGACCCGGCAGCCGCGAAGCTGGTCACCGCGCTCGGCGACAAGACCAGGGCTGCGGGCATCACCGGTGACTGGCAGGCCCGCGCGCAGGCGATCCTGGCCGGCAAGGTCGTGCCGGCGCTCGATCGCCAGATCGCCGCGGTGCAGCGCCTGCGCGGCCAGGCCACGCCCGATGCCGGCGCCTGGAAACTGCCGGATGGCGAGGCCTATTATGCGGGCGCCCTCGCCTTCCAGACGACGACGACGATGACTCCGGATGCGGTCCACGACCTCGGACTGGCGCAGGTCGCCGACCTGTCGGGCCGCATTGACACGCTGCTGAAGGCCGAAGGGCTGACCCGGGGCAGCGTCGGCGACCGACTGACGGCCCTCGCCCGCCGCCCCGACCAGCTCTGGCCCAACACCGATGCCGGACGCGCCGGGCTGCTCAAGTCATTGAACGAACAGACCGCAACCATCCGCGCGCTGTTGCCCCGGGTCTTCGCGACGCTGCCGGCAGCCAAGGTGGAGATCGTCCGCGTGCCGCCCGAGATCGAGGCCGGCGCGCCGGGCGGCTATGCCGTCGGCGGCAGCCTCGATGGCAAGCGGCCGGGGCGTTACTACATCAATCTGAAGGACACGGCTGAGTGGCCGAAGTTCAACCTGCCGACGCTGACCTATCACGAGGCGTTGCCAGGCCATAACTGGCAGGGCGCCATCGCTCGGGAATCCCCTGATATCCCGGCGATCCGCCGCTTCGGTGGCTTTGCTGCCTATGGCGAAGGCTGGGGGCTGTATTCCGAGGACCTCGCCGCCGAACTAGGCGTCTATGCCGGCGACCCGCTCGGCGAGATCGGGCACCTGCAGTCGCTGATGTTCCGCGCCGTGCGCATGGTCGTCGACACCGGGCTGCATTTCAAGCGCTGGGACCGGGCATGCGCCACCGATTACATGGTGACCGCGACCGGTTTCGCCCGCGGCCGTGCCCAGCGCGAGATCGACCGCTACTGCGTCTGGCCGGGCCAGGCCTGCAGCTACAAGGTTGGCCATACCGAATGGCGCCGGCTGCGCCAGGCCGTCGAGGCGAAGCAAGGCGCGGCGTTCGATATCAAGGCCTTCCACGAGGTGCTTCGCATGGGTTCGATGCCGTTGACGGTGCTGGCCCAGGTCGTGATGGCGCGCGCATGACCGTGCCGTCGGTCGACGCGCTGCTGATGGACGCGGACGCGGTCGACGCCTTCATCGCCGCCGCCTTTCCAGAGGTGCCCGACGACCGCCGCTCGCGCATCGCCAGCGCCCGGCCCGGCCACGTCCGCATGACGATGATGCCCGACGCCAGTCACCTGCGCCCCGGCGGCATCGTCTCCGGCCCCACCCAGATGGCGCTCGCCGACCATGTCGCCTATGCGCTGGTGCTCGCCCATATCGGCCCGGTGGCGATGGCGGTGACCAGCGCGCTGACCGTGCATTTCCTACGCCCCTGCCCGCCGATGCTGCTGACCGCCGATGCCCGCCTGCTCCGCCTCGGCAAGCGCCTCATCGTCAGCGACGTGCAGATCTGGACCGACGGCCCCGACCGCCCCGTCGCCCAGGCCAGCGTCACTTATATCGTGCCGTGACGGATGGAAGCGGCCAGGGTCGTCACCCCGGTGTGGATCTCGACCAGATAGTTCGGCTGCGCGACACGCCGCGCCGCCGCCGCTTCCGCGTCGGCACGACCGCCCGTGGTGTCTCGTTGCCAGGCGCTCAACCATGAACCGGCGCCGGCAATCGCGGCGCCGACACTCGCCAGCGCCGCCACGATCTGGATGCCGCGCCAGCCCGTTGGCCCGGAAAGTCCGATTGCCTGCGCGACCTTGGCGAGCAGGCCCAGGACGAGAGCCAGCGTCATCGAAAGCGCAATGATGCCGCCACTGGCCATCATGCCGACCGCGACGCGCGCTAGCGGCCGTGTCGGCAAACTTGACGCCGTCGTGTCGGACCACGCCAACCGCCAGACCGTCATGCGGTGCCGCCCCGGTGGCATGGCAACGCTCGCGCCCATATGGGGATAGGCGCCAAGACCGTTGGTCGGTGTGTTGGTACTGCCAGCGACCGGATCGCGCGCGGCGTACTCGGCGCCGCAAAGCCACAGCCGACCGCTCGGACACGCGAAAGCGGCAAATTCGGCAACCAGCGTCCGACGCACACCAGCGCGGCGTCTTATCGCCGGTTCGTCGACCCGGACGTCGATGAGATACTCGCCATCACCGCCAGTTTCCGTCGTCCAGCACCGCTGCGCGGCCTGCAACGCAGCCATGCGCCCCATCGGATCGTCAGCCAATGTCGCGTCGAAGTCGTCCGGCAAAGCTGCCGGATCGAAGCCGCACAGCACCATGCCATCGCAGCCAGCGGCGATGACATGCCGCGCCAAAAGGTCAGGCCGCCAGCGCCGCCCGCACCGCGGCCACGGCTTCGGGCGCCTTGCCGCCGTCGGGACCACCCGCCTGGGCAAAGTCGGGCCGGCCGCCGCCGCCCTGCCCGCCCAGCGCCGCCGAGGCGATGCGGACGAAATCGACCGCCGACCGGCTGTCCTTCAGGTCATCGGTGACGCCGACCGCAACCGAAGCCCGGCCGTCGTTGACCGCGACCAGCACGGCGACGCCCGAGCCCAGCGCCTTCTTGGCATCGTCGATCAGCCCGCGCAGGCTTTTGGGATCCAGCCCGTCGAGCACTTGCCCGATGAAGCCGACGCCGCCGACGCTCTCCGGTGCCGCAGCACCGCCGCCGCTCGCCGGCCCGGCCATCGCCAGCGCCTTTTTCGTCTCGGCGAGTTCACGCTCGAGCCGGCGGCGTTCCTCGACCAGCACCTCGACGCGCGCCGCGACCTCCTCCGGCCGCACGCGCAGCGCCGCAGCGGCCGCCTTCAGCCGCTCCTCCTGCTCGGTCATGTAGCGCCGCGCCGCCTCGCCGGTCAGCGCCTCGATGCGCCGCACGCCGCTGGCCACCGCCGATTCGGACGTGATCTTGAACAGACCGATGTCGCCGAGCGCGGTGACATGGGTGCCGCCGCACAGTTCGGTCGAATAAATCGCCTCGTCGTCGCCGCCCATCGAGAGAACGCGGACTTCCTCGCCGTATTTCTCGCCGAACAGCGCCAGCGCGCCGGCCTCGATTGCTGCATCGGGCGTCATCAGCCGGGTCGAAACCGGGCGATTGGCGCGGATCTGGGCGTTTACCTCGGCCTCCACCGCGGTGACATCCTCCGTCGTCAGCGCCCGCGGCTGGCTGAAATCGAAGCGCAGGCGATCGGCGGCGACCAGCGAGCCCTTTTGCGTGACATGGCCACCGAGCCGGCGGCGCAGCGCCGCGTGCAGCAGGTGGGTCGCCGAATGGTTGGCGCGCAACCGGTCGCGCTTGTCGGCGTCGACGACCAGCGAAACCGTGTCGCCGACGGCGATGCTGCCGGTTTCGACCTTGCCGTGATGAACGTGGAGCTTGCCCAGCGGCTTCGACGTGTCGCCCACGGTGATGGCCACGCCGTCGCCGGTGATCGTGCCGGCATCGCCGGCCTGCCCGCCGGATTCGGCATAGAATGGCGTCTGGTTGGTGACGATATCGACGCTGGCGCCGGCCTCGACCCGATCCACCTGCTTGCCGCCCTGCACGAGCGCGACGACTTGGGCCTGGCCCTTGACGCCCGAATAGCCGGTGAACTCGGTGGCGCCTTTGGCTTCGACGATGTCGAACCAGACGGTATCCGACGCCTTGGCGCCGCTGCCCGTCCAGGCGGCGCGGGCGGCGCGCTTCTGCTCGGCCATGGCGACATCGAACCCGGCGCGATCGACAGTCTGGCCCTGGCTGCGCAGCGCATCCTCGGTCAAATCATAGGGAAAACCGAAGGTGTCATACAGCTTGAAAGCGACATCGCCGGGCAGCACGTCGCCCGGGCCCATTTTCGCCGTCACGTCGTCGAGCAAACGGAGCCCGTTGACCAGCGTCTGCCGAAACCGGGTTTCCTCAAGCTTCAGCGTCTCCTCGATCAGCGCCTGGGCGCGCGCGAGTTCGGGAAACGCCACGCCCATTTCGGCGACCAGCGCCGGGACCAGGCGATACATCAGCGGCTCCGACGCGCCGAGCAGATGGGCATGGCGCATGGCGCGGCGCATGATCCGGCGCAGCACATAGCCGCGGCCCTCGTTCGACGGCAGCACGCCATCGGCAACCAGAAAGCCCGAGGCGCGCAAATGGTCGGCGATGATCCGGTGCGACGCGGTGGAGGCGGCATCGGTCGCCGGCTGCGTCCGTTCCTCGCTGGCGCGGATCAGCGCCTTGAAGGTATCCGTGTCGTAGTTGTCGTGGACCCCCTGCAGCACCGCGGCGACGCGCTCCAGCCCCATGCCGGTATCGATGCTGGGGCGCGGCAGGTCGAGGCGGGTCGCGGCATCGACCTGCTCATATTGCATGAACACCAGATTCCAGATCTCGACGAAACGGTCGCCATCCTCGTCCGGGCTGCCCGGCGGGCCACCCGGGATATGGTCGCCATGGTCGTAGAAGATCTCGGAGCACGGCCCGCACGGCCCGGTATCGCCCATCGACCAGAAATTGTCGTTGGTGGCGATGCGGATGATGCGTTCGTCCGGCAGACCGGCGATCTGTTTCCACAGCGCCGCAGCCTCGTCGTCGGTGTGATAGACGGTAACGGTCAGCCGGTCGGCCGGGATGCCCCATTCCTTGGTCAGCAGCGTCCAGGCGTGTTCGATCGCCTGCGGCTTGAAATAGTCGCCGAAGCTGAAATTGCCGAGCATTTCAAAGAACGTATGGTGGCGCGCGGTATAGCCGACATTGTCGAGATCATTGTGCTTGCCGCCGGCGCGGACGCATTTCTGCGACGATACCGCGGTTACATAGGGCCGCGTCTCGAGGCCGGTAAAGACATTCTTGAACGGCACCATGCCGGCATTGACGAACATCAGCGTCGGGTCGTTCTGCGGCACCAGCGGCGCCGACGGCACGACGCGATGCCCCGCCGTGTCGAAATAGGCGAGGAAGCTGCGGCGGATGTCGTTGGTGGAAATCATCTGTCAGGACTTAGGCGACAGGGCGCGGTTCCTCAAGGGTCGGCAATGACGCCATTTCCAAGTGGTCGTTCCGGGCCCGGCCGTTCAGGCGCGTGCCGATACCAGCCAGATCGCGGCGGGCAGCGCCACTTCGCCCGCGGCCAGATGGCCGGCATAGGCCGCGGCAAGGCGCTCCTTCGCCACCGCCTCTGCAGCCGGCCCGGCCTCGCGGACGGCACGCGCCGCGGGACCGATTCGCAGCGCGAACTGCACCGCCGCCGCCACCGGGTCGTCACCGGTGCCCATCACCATGGCAAAGGGCATGGCATGAAAGGCAATATCCTGCCACCCGGCAGCCGCCAGGATGGCGCCGGTGTGTTCGGGATCGGCAAAGGCGAACGGGCCCGGTGCGTGCGGATCGGCCGGCGGCTGCGGCGGCAGCACATCGGCGAGCAACTGCAGCGGCAGGGTCGCCCATAGATTTTCCGATGGCGGCTGCCAGCAGGCAAAGCACAGCCGCGCCCCCGGGCAGGCAAGCCGGAACAGATTGGCAAAGGCGGCAACCGGATCGGCAAAGAACATCACGCCGAACCGCGAGACGACCAGATCGAAGCCATCGGCCTCGTCGTCGAAAGTCGCCGCGTCGGCGGTGCGGAAATCGGCCTCGCTGAGCAGTTCCTCGGCGCGCTCCCGGGCGCGGGCCAGCAGCGGCTCCGAAATGTCGATGCCGATGGCAAGGCCGTCATCGCCGACCGCGCCCGACAGGGCCAGGGTCGTCTCGCCGCTGCCGCAGCCGACATCGAGCGCATGCTCGCCCGGCTGCGGTGCCGCCAGCGACAGCAATGCGGCGGTGACCGGCGTCAGCGCCAGGTCCATCCGCTCCTGCATGCGGACCCAGGTCTCGCCGACCTTGCCATTCCAATATTCGACCTGCTCGGCATTGCTCATCGCGTTGGCCTTATGGCAGTTTCTGGAATAGGCCGGTGACCCGACGCATCAGCGGCGTGAACAGCCGGGCCTGCCCGGGCTTTTCGGCTGCAAAGCGAATGACCTCCGACAAGGTCGGATAGGCATAGGTGTGATTGGCGAGATCGCTGAGCCCGAGCTTGCCGCTGACCGCAAAGCCGAGCAGCGCGACGAGTTCGCCGACATGGGCGCCGACGATGGTGGCGCCGACGACGCGATTGCCGACGGCCATGATCTTCAGGAAGCCGCGGACATCGTGCTCGGCGATCGAGCGGTCGATATGGTCGAAGTCGTGGCGCAGCACTGCAACCTTGGGATGTTCCTTGCGCGCCGCCGCCTCGGTCAGGCCGACCTGGCCGAGCTCCGGGTCGGTATAGGTCACCGCCGGCAGCGCCGAATAGTCCGCGGCTTTGCGGAACGGAAACAGCGCGTTCTGGATGACGCAGCGGGCATCCTGGTTGGCGGCATGGGTCAGCCGCGGCCCGTCGCGGCAATCGCCGATCGCAAAGGCGCGGGGGTTCGAGGTGCGCAGATATTTGTCGACAGTGATGCCCGCCTTGGTCGAGGCAACGCCCGCGGCATCGAGACCATAGCCGTCCATCCGCGCCTCCCGCCCTGCGGCGACGAGCAGATGCGAGCCGGTGATGACGGTGCCATCGGCAAGCGTCAGCGTGATCGCACCAGCGCTGCCCGCGGCCGACGCGATGGCAGTGTTTTCGTGGAGGACGACTCCATCGGCGACCAATTGCCGACGCACGACAGCGACGGCGTCGGGATCATCGCGCGGCAGCAGCGTCGCCACATCGACGAGCGTGACCTTGCTGCCGAGCCGCACGAAAGACTGCGACAGCTCGCAACCGATGGCGCCGCCGCCGATGATGATCAGATGATCGGGGCGTTCGGCAAGATCGAATATGGTCTCGTTGGTTCGGAACGGCACGGCGTCGATGCCGGCAATCGGCGGCACGGCGGGGTCGGAGCCGGTGGCAATGACAAAGCGCCGGCCGGTGACGCGGCGGCCACCGACGTCGATCGCATCGCGGCCGGTGAACCGCGCGTGGCCGAAGACGACCTCGACGCCGAAATCTTCGAACACCTCGGGCGAGTCATGCGGTTCGATGGTGGCGATGGCGCCATGCACCGCGCCATGGGTCGTCGCCCAGTCAATCGCCCGGCCGCCCTGGGCCTTGGCCGCAATCGCGATCAGCGCCTTTGATGGTACGCAGCCGGTGTAGAGGCATTCGCCGCCGAGCCGATGCTGCTCGATCAACAAAGTGCGAGCGCCAAGCTGGGCAGCGCCGCCGGCAGCGACCAGCCCCGCAGCACCAGCGCCGATCACCACCAGGTCATAGTGATCATGGGCCGGAAGAGACCGGTCGCGGGCCATGGCTGCGGGTGCGTTCATGACCCGCAATTCGGCCGTTTTGGCGGGTCGGGTCAACCTTCGATTTCAGACGCCAGTCTAAGGCGGCGATTTCAGGAAGTGAATTCAGAGCGCCACCGATGGTGCGCTAAGGTCCCGAACCCGGTCCGCCGCAATTGCAACGGACCGGGCCAGAGGAACCTACATTTCGGCGTCGTCGCCATCGTCGGCGTCGGGGCCGGCCATCAGCGCGTCGGAGATGCCCGAGGCATTGTCGCGAATGACCTTTTCGATCTTCGCGGCCATCTCGGGATGTTCCTTCAGATACTTCTTGGCGTTTTCGCGGCCCTGCCCGATCCGGATCGAATCATGACTGAACCAGGCGCCGGACTTTTCGACGACACCGGCCTTGACGCCGAGATCGAGGATTTCGCCAAGCTTGGAAATGCCCTCGCCGTACATGATGTCGAATTCGACCTGCTTGAACGGCGGCGCCACCTTGTTCTTGACGACCTTCACCCGGGTGGTGTTGCCGACAACCTCGTCACGGTCCTTGATCTGGCCGGTCCGGCGAATGTCGAGGCGGACCGAAGCGTAGAACTTCAGCGCGTTGCCGCCGGTCGTCGTCTCCGGGTTGCCGTACATCACGCCGATCTTCATGCGCAGCTGGTTGATGAAGATCACCATGCAGCGCGACCGGCTGATCGATCCGGTCAGCTTCCTGAGCGACTGCGACATCAACCGCGCCTGCAGGCCGACATGGCTGTCGCCCATCTCGCCTTCGATTTCGGCCCGCGGCACCAGTGCGGCGACCGAATCGACGACCAGCACGTCGATGGCATTGGAGCGCACCAGCGTATCGACGATCTCGAGCGCCTGTTCGCCGGTATCCGGCTGCGAGACGATCAGCTCGTCGATGTTGACGCCGAGCTTCTTGGCATAAGACGGATCGAGCGCGTGCTCGGCATCGACGAATGCCGCCGTGCCGCCACCACGCTGCGCCTCGGCAATCGCGTGCAGCGCCAGCGTCGTCTTGCCGGAGCTTTCCGGGCCGTAGATCTCGATGACGCGGCCGCGCGGCAGGCCGCCGATGCCGAGCGCGATGTCGAGGCCCAGCGACCCCGACGAAATCGCCTCGACCTCCATGGTCTCGCGCGAGCCCAGCTTCATCACCGAGCCCTTGCCGAAAGCCCGATCGATCTGGGCGAGAGCTGCCTCAAGCGCCTTTTGCCTGTCCATGCTGCCGTCAACTACCTTCAATGCCGCTGCCATGCTCTCCGCCCTTTCGTAAACGTCTGTCGCATCACGTCAATGGTGCACTTGTATCGCATTTGTTCCTACAGAACAAGGGGAGAACGCGGATTTTGTCATCCGGGGTAATAATAGCAGAATCAATGTGTTGCGCGCTGCGCTTCGCCAATCGCCGCCGTCAGATCCGCCAATGCAAACGGTTTCGCAACGAACAACACGCCGCGCGCGTTGGCGGCCCGGTGCAAAGGCGGCTCGGCAAAGCCCGACATCAGCACGATTGCCAGCCCCGGCCGCACCGTCAGCGCCCGCGACGCCAGCTCGACACCGTCGATACCGGGCATCATCACGTCCGACACCAGGACATCGAATACCGCCTCCCCGTCGAGATGCGCGAGCGCCGACATGGCCTCTGGCGCTGTGGTCACCTCGGCGCCCTGGCGCTTCAATCCCCGTTCCAGGATGCTGCGCACCGCGGGGTCGTCCTCGACCAGCAAGACACGCGTGCCGGTGATCGACACCGCCGCGCTGCGCTGGGGCGGCGGCGGCGGCGCCACCTTTTCGGGCGCCGGGACGGCCGGCAGGAAGATGCTGAACACCGTGCCCACGCCGCCGGCGCCGGGCCGCGTGAAGATGTACCCGCCGCTCTGCTTGACGATGCCATAGACGGTCGACAGGCCCAGCCCGGTACCCTGCCCCATCGGCTTGGTGGTGAAGAACGGCTCGAAGATCTTGCCGGCGATCGCCGTCGGAATACCCTCCCCGGTGTCGCTCACATCGATGACGACATGATCGGAATGGGGAATGATGCGATGGCCGAGGGCCGCGATTTCGGCGGCCCGGACGTCGCGCAGCGCGATGCCGACCCGCCCGGTACCGCCCATCGCATCGCGGGCATTGACCGCCAGGTTGACGATGACCTGCTCGATCTGCCCGGGATCGGCGCGAACGGCATTACGCAGGTCGCCGCCGATTTCGAGCGTCACCCCCTGCCCGAGCAGCTGCGCCAGCAAAGGCCGCAGGGCCTCGATCAACGGCATCAGCTCGAGAACCTGTTGCCGCTGCGGCTGTTGCCGCGCAAAAGCCAGCAGCTGTTCGACCAGCGCCGCCGCCCGCCGGCCATTGCGGCCGATCTCGTCGAGGCTCTCATGGTCGGGGGAGCCCGGGGGATGCCGTTCGAGCAATTGATCCGTCAGGGCCAGAACGGCGGTCAGGATGTTGTTGAAATCATGGGCGATGCCACCCGCCAGCTGGCCGACGGCCTGCATCCGCGTGGCAGCGGCGACCTGCGCCTCCAGTCGCTGCCGGTCGCGAATATCGCGCAGCGCCATGATCGCGGCGACCCCGAAACCGGGCGGCACCGGCGTGATGGTGATGATCTGCTTGTCGTCGGGACGATTCTGCAGCGCGGCCAGCACCTCGAGCCCCAGATTATTGTCGATGGCCTGCCTGACGGCGGCGGCAATCCGGTCGGCATCGTCGGGCACCACCAGCCATTCCGGCCTGGCCCCCGGCCGGCAGCCAGCGCCGACGGTCGCGAACAGCGCGTCGTTGCCGATCACGATGCGGCCGTTGCGCGACAACAGCGCCAGCGCCATCGGCAGCGTCATCAACACCTTGGCGATCCATGGGCTGGCCTCGCCATCGGCATAGGGCGCCGGCCAGCCGTCGGGCTGCTGCAGCGCGTCCGAAGGCCGATCCTCAGCCGTAGCGCTGCTCCGTCCAGGGGTCGCCTTCATTGTGATAGCCGCGGGTTTCCCAGAAACCGGGCTTGTCGCTGGCCACGATCTCGATGCGTTTCAGCCACTTCGCCGACTTCCACAGATAATAGCGCGGAATGATGGCGCGCACCGGCCCGCCATGCTCCCGCGTGATCGGCGCGCCGTCGTGGCTGTGCGCCAACAGGCAGTCGGCCTCGGCAAAATGGTCGAGCCGCACGTTGGTCGTATAGCCGTCATAGCCGTGGAGCACGACATGGGCGGCATTGGGCTGCGGCTGCACGACCGACAGCAGGTGCTGGGTCGAAACCCCCTGCCAGCGATTGTCGTAGCGCGACCATTGGGTGACGCAGTGGATATCCGACACATCCTCGAATGGCGGCTGGGCCAGCAGCGCTTCCCAGTCCCAGGCGATCGGATTGACGACGGCGCCATCGACCGTCAGCCGCCATTCGGAGCGGGGCACATCGGGCTGGATGCCCAGATCGAGCACCGGCCAGTTGGTGACCAGCCGCTGCCCCGGCGGCAGGCGATGGGCGTGTTCCTCGTCGGGCGTCCCGGTCAGCAAACGGCCGGCGCGGGCCCAGGCCTGCTTCACGGCGACCAGCTTGTCCCTGATGCCGGAGCCCTCCGTCATCAGCCGCGGTCCCGCATGATGCGCGCCGCTTCCCGCTTCCAGTCGCGGGTCTTCTCCGTCTCGCGCTTGTCGTGGAGCTGCTTGCCCTTGCCCAGCGCCAGCTCGACCTTGGCGCGGCCGCGGTCGTTGAAGTAGATCGACAGCGGGATCAGCGTCATGCCCTGGCGCGCCACTGCCGCCCCCATCTTGTTGATCTGGCGCTCGTGGAGCAGCAGCTTCCTTGGCCGCTTCGGCTCATGGTTGAAGCGGTTGCCGTGGCTGAATTCGGGGATGTTGGCGTTGACCAGCCACATCTGGCCGTCCTTCAACTCGGCATAGGCCTCGGCGATGCTGCCCTCGCCGCCCCGCAGCGCCTTGACCTCGGTGCCCGCAAGCGCGATGCCGGCCTCGACCACGTCCTCGATGAAGTACTCATACCGCGCGCGCCGGTTCTCGGCGACGGTCTTGACCTTCACGGTCTCCTTGTGCGGCCGGACCATCAGGCGAGCCCGGCATGGACGAGCGCAGCATCGACCGCGGCTCGTGAGGCGGCGTCGGGTTCGATGATCGGCAGGCGGACGTCGGTGGTCATGTGCCCCAAACGCGCCAGTGCGTATTTCGTCGGCCCGGGCGAGGTGTCGCTGAACAGGGCAGCGTGGAGCGGATACAGCCGGTCGTTGATGGCGAGCGCGGTGCGGAAATCACCGGCCAGCGTTGCCGCCTGGAACTGCGCGCACAGCCGGGGCGCGACATTGGCGGTGACGGAGATCGCCCCCACCCCACCCATCGCGTTGAAGCCCAACGCCATGTCGTCGTTGCCCGAAAGCTGGAGGAAATCCGCGCCACAAGCCTCGCGCTGCGCCGACACCCGCGCCAGATTGCCCGTCGCGTCCTTGACCCCGATGATGCGCGGCAGTTTCGCCAGCGCCGCCATCGTCTCGGTGCTCATGTCAGCGACGCTGCGCCCGGGGATGTTGTAGATGATGATCGGCAGCCGGGAGCTTTCGGTCAGGGCGGTGAAATGCGCGATCAGCCCGGCCTGGCTGGGCTTGTTGTAATAGGGCACGACGATCAGCGCGGCATCGGCGCCGACCTTTTCGGCATGGGCCATGTGCGCGATGGCGGTGGCGGTATCGTTGGACCCGCAGCCGGCGATGACCGGCACGCGCTTGGCCGCCGTTTCGACGCAAGCGGTGATGACGGCATAATGTTCGGCATGGCTGAGCGTTGGCGATTCGCCGGTGGTGCCGACGGGGACCAGGCCCGTTGAGCCTTCGGTGATCTGCCAGTCGACGAACGCCGCTAAGCCGGCAAGGTCGACCGCGCCGTCCTTGAACGGCGTCACCAGCGCCGGGATCGAACCCTGAAACATGTCTTCCCTCGAAACTCTTCACCCCGGCCCGGTTACCGCCTATGCGGAAAATCCAGTGTTCGGGACCAAAGTTGATATGAAGCGCAGCGCAGGAATGGCAAGCAATGTCTTTGGTGCCGTGGTGGGCCTGGCAATGCTGCTGGGCACCGCCGCACCAGCGTTCGCGGCCATCGACGAGGGCACCCGCAGCCTGTACGTCCAGCGCCTCGCCAACAACGCCGCCGGCCAGTTTTCGGGCGTCGCCGGATCGCCGCTGGTCGGCGTGGGCAGCGTCGCGGTGCTCGACACCGTCGTCACCTGGGATCGCCTGCGCCGCGAGCGCTACCCGGGCGTGTTCCCCGAATATGCCCTGTTCCTGCGCAACAATCCCGACTGGCCGCAGACCGTGACGATCCGCCGCCTGGCCGAAAAGAGCATCGACGACACTGTCGCACCAGCCGATCGCATTGCCTATTTCCGCCAGTTTCCGCCGCTGACGGCAATCGCCCGGCTGCGCCATGCCGAGGCACTGGCCGCCACCGGCCGCGGTGCCGAGGCGCGCAGCGCCGCTGCCGAAGCCTGGCGCACCTCCGGCCTCGACGCCGTCGCCGAGGCGCAGTTGCTCGACCGGTTTGAAAACGACCTGACCGCGGCGGATCACCTGGCGCGCGCCGATCGCCTGTTGTGGAGCGGCCAGACCACTGCTGCCGCCCGGATGCTGCCGCGCATCGACATGGACCATCGTCTGTGGCTGCTCGCCCGCATCGCCCTGCGCAGCAATTCGCCCGACGCGCTCAATCGCCTGGCCGGCGTTCCGCAATCGCTGCGCGACGATCCCGGCCTGCTGCTCGACCGCGCGCAATGGCTGCGTCGCAGCGATGTCGCCGGCGCCCAGGCGCTGCTCGCCGCCGGCGGCACGGTGCCGGGCAAGGTGCTCGATCCCGAAACCTGGCTGAAGGCCCGGCTGGAATTCGTCCGTCAGGCGTGGCGTGCGGGCAATTTCGATGCCGCCTATCGCATTGCGGCCCGGCACAACGCCTTTGGCACCGACAAGCCGATCGCCGAACGGTCGCTGGGCGAACGCGTGCAGTTCATCGACAATGAATGGCTCGCCGGCTGGCTGGCGCTGCGCAAGCTCGGGCAACCGGCACAGTCGCTGGTGCACTTCCGCAATGTCCGGGCGGCCGCCCTCACGCCGATCAGCCAGACCCGCGGCGACTACTGGACCGGCCGCGCCGCCGAGGCCGCCGGGCGCAAGTCCGAGGCCAATGCCGCCTATGCCGCCGCGGCGACGCATTTCGATTATTTTTACGGCCAGCTCGCGTCGGAGCGCCTGGCCCGCCCGCTGGTGATCAACCGGATTCCGGCGCCGGCGATCCCGGCCAATACGGCCAACACCTTCCGCGCCGATCCGCTGGTCAGGGCGGCGACGGCGCTCGGCGACATCGGCGATCGCGGCCGCCAGACGATCTTCCTGCGCCACCTCGCCGACCGCGCCGACACACCCCTGCAGCAGGCGCTGGTGGCTGGCCTCGCCAAGCCGCTCGACCGGCCCGATGTCGGCGTCTACGCCGGCAAATCGGCACGCAGCATCGGCGAACTGGCGCTGCTCGATGCCGCCTTCCCGACGCTCACCCTACCGGCAAGCCTGTCGAGCCAGTTCACCGTCATTCACGCCATCACCCGGCAGGAAAGCCAGTTCGACCGCACCGCCCTGTCATCGGCCAATGCCCGCGGCCTGATGCAGCTGCTGCCGGGCACCGCCGCCGAACAGGCCGGCAAGCTGGGCCTGCCGGCCTCGACCGAGCGGCTGAGCAGCGATCCGATCTACAATGTCACCCTGGGTTCAGCCTATTTCGCCCGGCTCAAAAGCAACTTCGGCGGCTCGCACGTGCTGGCGGTGGCAGGCTATAACGCCGGTCCTGGCAACGTCCGCAAGTTCCTCAATGCCAACGGCGATCCCCGCAGCGACGCCGTCGACACCATCGACTGGATCGAGGCAATCCCGCTGTCGGAAACCCGCAACTATGTCCAGCGCGTGCTCGAAAACGCCGTGGTCTACGACCTGATGCACCCGCAGACGGCGGTGATGCCGACAACCAACCGGCTCAGCGCCTATCTCGGCAAGGGCACGCCCGGCTGAGGCGAGAGATCAGAGCACGCCGGCCTTTTTCGCGGCCTTTTCCAGCTCGGGGCTGATATCGGGCCAGCTGAGGTCGACCCCTGCTCCCAAACCCTTG
Source organism: Alphaproteobacteria bacterium (assembly GCA_003241875.1). Taxonomy (GTDB): domain Bacteria; phylum Pseudomonadota; class Alphaproteobacteria; order Sphingomonadales; family Sphingomonadaceae; genus Sandarakinorhabdus. The sequence continues at coordinate 9,383 of QBLU01000039.1, read as the reverse complement.
ACCACCGCCTCCATGCCGGCCAGCCGCGCCGCCTTCTTGTCGTCGGCGGCGATGACCGTCCACGGTGCGATCTCGGTCGAGGTCTTGTCGAACATGTCGTGATAGGCCTCGGTATAGGCATCGCGCTGTGACCGGTTGTGATAATCGTCGAGCCCGGTTTTCCAGCGTTTCCAAGGCACTTCCAGCCGTTCCTTGAGGCGGCGATCCTGCTCGCCCTGGGTCACGTGCAGGAACAGCTTGACGATACGCACTCCGTCGGCGGCCTGCACGGCCTCGAACTGGTTGATCTCGTCATAGGCGCGGCCCCATTGCGCCGGCGTGGCAAAGCCGTCGACGCGCTCGACGAGGACGCGGCCGTACCAGCTGCGATCGAACACCGTGATCTCGCGCTTGTCGGGCAGCCGCCGCCAGAAGCGTTCGAGATAATGCTCGCCGCGCTCGATCTCGGTCGGCGCCCCGATCGGCCAGACTTCGGTATAGCGCGGGTCGAGCGTCTCGGTCAGCCGCTTGATCAGCCCACCCTTGCCGCCGGCATCCCAGCCTTCGAGCGCGATCATGGCGCGCAGGTTGCGGCAGATATAGGCCGCCTGGATCAACTCCATCTGGTGCTGCAGGGTCTCCAGCCGCGCCTTGTAGGTCTTGCGGTCGACCGGAATGACGTCTTCGAAATGCTTGAGGCGCAGCTTGGACATCTACTCGACCACCCGGATGTGCAGCTCGCGCAGCTGCTTCGCGGTCGCCACATTCGGCGCGTTCATCATCAGGTCTTCGGCCTTCTGGTTCATCGGGAAGACGACGACCTCGCGGATGTTGGGCTCGTCGGCAATCAGCATGACCATGCGGTCGACACCCGGCGCCGAACCACCATGCGGCGGCGCGCCGAACTTGAAGGCGTTGATCATGCCGGCAAAATCACGGTCGACATCATCGCGGCTGTAGCCGGCGATTTCAAAGGCCTTGTACATGATTTCCGGCCGATGGTTGCGGATGGCGCCCGACGACAGTTCGACGCCATTGCAAACGATGTCGTATTGATACGCCTTGATCGTCAGCGGGTCCTGGGTTTCCAGCGCCTCGAGCTCGCCCTGCGGCATCGAGAACGGGTTGTGGCTGAAATCGATCTTCTTGGCGTCCTCGTCATACTCGAACATCGGGAAATCGACGATCCAGCAGAATTTGAAGGTGTCCTGCTCGATGATGCCCAGCTGCTGGCCGACCCGGGTCCGCGCCAGCCCGGCGAGCTTGGCCGCCTGGCTTTCCTTGCCGGCGGCAAAGAAGCAGCCGTCGTCCGGCCCCAGCCCGAGCTGGTCGTAAACCGCCTGGATGCCGGCCTCGCCATGGTTCTTGGCAATCGGCCCGCCGAACTCGCCGCCCTTGCGGGTGACATAGCCCAGGCCCGCATAGCCCTCGGCGCGCGCCCAGTCGTTCATCTCGTCGAAGAACTTGCGACTCTTTTCGGCGGTGCCCGGCGACGGGATGGCGCGCACGACATTGCCGCTCTCGACCATCTTGGCGAACAGGCCGAAACCCGAGCCGCGGAACTGCTCGGTGACGTCCTGAATCTCGATGGGGTTCCGCAGGTCGGGCTTGTCGTTGCCGTATTTCAGCATCGATTCCGCATAGGGGATGCGCGGGAACGCCCCCTCGGTCACCGCCCAGGGCGCACGGCCGCCAAAGCCGGCATTTTCCGCGAATACGCCAGCCAGCACCGGCTCGATCGCCGCAAAAACATCGTCTTGCGTGACAAAGCTCATTTCGAAATCGAGCTGGTAGAACTCGCCAGGGCTGCGATCGGCGCGGGCATCCTCGTCGCGGAAGCACGGCGCGATCTGGAAATAGCGGTCGAAGCCGGCGACCATCAGCAGCTGCTTGAACATCTGCGGCGCCTGCGGCAGCGCATAGAATTTGCCCGGGTGCACGCGGCTCGGCACCAGGTAATCGCGCGCGCCCTCGGGCGACGACGCGGTCAGGATCGGGGTCTGGAACTCGGTAAAGCCCTGCTCGATCATGCGGCGGCGCAGCGACGCGATGACGTTCGAGCGCAGCATCATGTTGGCGTGCAGCCGGTCGCGGCGAAGGTCGAGGAAGCGATACTTGAGCCGGATGTCCTCGGGGTATTCGGCGTCGCCCGCCACCGGCAGCGGCAGCTCGCTGGCCGCCGACTGCACCGTCACGGCGGTCGCCCGCACCTCGATATCGCCAGTGGCGAGGTTGGGGTTCACCGCGCCACCTTCGCGCGCCACCACATCGCCGGTGATCGTCACCACCGATTCGAGCCGGGCGCGATCGAGCGTCTCGAATGCCGGCGAGGCCGGGCCGACGACGATCTGGGTCAGCCCGAAATGGTCGCGCAGATCGATGAACAGCACGCCGCCATGATCGCGCTTGCGATGGATCCAGCCCGACAACCGGGCAGCAGCGCCGGCGTCGGTGGCGCGCAGGGCGCCGCAATTATGGGTGCGATAGGCGTGCATGGTGGTAACGGCCTTGGTGTCGGGAACAAGCGGCGGGTGACACCGCGCGCCGGCCGATTTGTCAAGCTAAAGGCACCTGCAGCGCCCGGCGCCGCATTGCAGCGCCGACCAGCCCAAAGCCCGCAATCATCATCACCCAGCCCGCCGGCTCCGGCACCCCGGGGTTGGAAATCGCGTCGAGCCTGACCTCGATCGATTGCGGCACATAGCTGCCCCGCGCCGATTCGATCGTTGCAAAGGTAAAGATGTCGCGCGCTTCGAAAAAGAATCCGCCACTCGCGAAATCGCCGCCGATGACATCATAGTTGAACGGCGCGTCGATCGTGCCGGGCAGCATGCCCGTGGAGGCCTGGATCGTATCGACCAACTGCCTGTTATAACTTACCGACCCGACGGAATAAGATCCCAGCGCGAGATCAAATACGGTACTGGCCGTGGCGTCATTCGATGCGATGCGGCGGCTCCGGAACTCGCCGGACACCGCCACCGACCGCCCATTGATGGTGAGAAACGCGTCGAGCAGCGGTGTCGCCGTGCCGGTCCCTTCGAGGATCTCCCCGGTGGCCGTCACGGTCCGTGTGGCCCCAATTTTTTCAGTATCGAAGCGGTAAACGGATTGATAACGCAGCCCGGTGAGCAATGTATTCGGCGCACCGAACATGCCGGAATCATCCTGCGCACCCGCCAATACGCCTGAATAGATGATCGTCACGATGCGCGCCTGGACAGGGCCTGCAGCCGCCATCATCGCCAACGCAAGAAACGATCGAAAGACTGCCATGGTTGTTGTTGCCTTTGCGTCCGTCGTGACCGTTTTTAAGCCGTAATGATCGTTACCCCTGTGCGCAATTTTATTCGATCCCGACATCCTGCCAGCTGCGGCATCCGGCCGCCGCCGGGTCGGCTCACGCCCCTTGCCTCAGCCCTTTGTCATCGCGCTCCACCCGCGCTATGCGATGCCATGCTCATTCATCCGCTGGTCACCGACACCGAAACGCTAACCGCCTTGTGCGAACGCCTTGCCCAGGCCGACTTCGTCACTGTCGATACCGAATTCATGCGCGAAAGCACCTATTACCCGGACTTGTGCCTGGTTCAGGTCGCGTCCCCCACCGAAGCCGCGGCCGTCGACCCCAAGGCCCCCGGCATCGATCTCGCGCCGCTGCTGAAGCTGCTCGTCGAGGACGAGGTGCTCAAGGTCTTCCACGCCGGCGGCCAGGACCTGGAGATCATCTACAACCTGACCGGCAAGACGCCGGCGCCGCTGTTCGATACCCAGATCGCCGCCATGGCCTTGGGGCTCGGCGAACAGATCGGCTATACCAATCTCGTTGCCGCCTATCTCGGCCATCAGGTCGACAAGGGCGCGCGCTTCACCGATTGGGCGCGCCGGCCGCTTAATGACCGCCAGCTCGAATATGCCATCGGCGACGTCACCCATCTGGCGACGCTGTTTCCCAAGATGGTCGACAAGCTGCGGCGCACCGGCCGCGGGGCCTGGCTCGACGACGAAATGGCCCGCGCCTGCGATCCCGCCACTTATGCCAATGATCCCGAAAAGGCCTGGCTGCGGCTGCGCCTGCCGTCGCGCAAGGCCGACGTCCTCGGCCGGTTGAAGGCGTTGGCGCGCTGGCGGGAACTCGAGGCGCAGGACAAGGACGTGCCGCGCGGCCGCATCGTCAAGGACGAAACGCTCGGTGATCTCGCCGGCTCGCCGCCGCGCAGCCAGGCCGATCTGGCCAAGGTCCGCGGGCTCAGCATGGCCTGGGCGTCGAACGCCATCGGTGACCGGCTGATCCGCGCACTTCAGGACGCCGAGCCGTTGCCGCCCGAGGAAATGCCGGCGCGCGAGCCGCAGCGGCCCGGGCTGTCGTCCGAAGGCGCGCTGATCGCCGACCTGCTCAAGCTGCTGCTCAAGATCCGCTCCAAGGAAACCGGCGTCGCCCCCAAGCTGATCGTGCGCGGCGACGATATCGATGCGCTCGCCGCCGGGGTCGCGACCGGACTGCCGGTGCTCGAAAGCTGGCGCCGCGATGTGTTCGGCGCCGATGCGCTGGCGCTGGTCGAAGGGCAGCTGGGCTTTGTGGTCAAGGACGGCAAGCTGACCATGACTCGCGTCAGCAGCGCCGAGGCGATTCCGGTGCCCGACGAAATGCGCGCCGACTTCGGAACCTGACCGCCGTTCAGGTGTTATGGTCGCACAGTCGTTAAGACTGCAGTAACGAGTTGCGTAGCGTTCAAGTGCTTACAAGGGCTCTGGCGGTGTCGACCGCTAGAGCCCGAGCACCCGGGCGGCATCGGCGATCGCTGCATGTCGCGGTGCCATGTCATCGGCGAGATGCCGGTGCGTCGGGATATGGAACAGGCCGGCATCGAGGCCGGCAAGCGCAATCTCCGCACAGCGTTCGGGCGTGATCACCGCCATCGCCGCCGGCCATTGCGCCGGATCGGGGCCGAGCCCGTCGCGGGTCATCCCGGTATAGACGCCGCCCGGCAGCAGGATATGGACATCGAGCGGCTTGTTGCCGCCGGCCACCTCGTCGCGCAGCCATTCGGCCAGCACCAGCACACCGTGCTTCGACGCCGCATAAAGGCCCAGCCCGAAGCCCTTTACCGCCAACGGCACCGACAGCGAGTTCTCGCTGCCGGTGATCATCAGCCGACCACGGCTGTCGCCCGCCTCAAGATGCGGCATCCAGGCCTGTGCCAGGCGCAGCGGCGCCAGCATGTTGAGCTCCAGCATCCGCGCCAGCGCCGGGTCATCGCAGTCCGCCTTCAGCAGGCGCTTGCGATAGCCGACACCGGCGTTGGACGCGACGAAATCGATGCGGCCGGTGCGCGACTGAATATGGTCGATCAGCGTCGCCGCGGCATCGGGTTCCGCAAGGTCGATCGCCAGCGCCTCGCCATCGATGCCGATCGCCGTCTCCGCCGCCGCATCGCCATCGATATCGGCACAGAACAGCCGCGCCCCGCGCGCCGCCAGCGCTTCCGACAAGGCCCGGCCGATGCCCGAGCCGGCGCCGGTGACAAGCGCCACGCGACCGTTGAAATCGATCATCCCGCATCCCCCGCCGCGACGGCCAGCCATTCCCGGAACACCGCCATCGCCGCAGTTTCGGGCCGCAACCGCGCTCGCGTCAACCAATAGCTGCCGACGTCGATGCTGACCCCAGACAGCGGCACCAGCCCGGGCACGACCGACCCCGACGCAAAGATCGGCGCCGGCAGCAGCGCCACGCCGGCGCCGGCGGCAGCGGCGATCGCCAATGCCAGCGCCGAATCGAACAGCGGCCCCTGCAGCAGCGGGCACGGCGCGCCGGCCGCGGCGAACCAGCGCTGCCATTCGCCGGCGCGATAGGATCGCAGCAACGGCAGGCGCTCGATCGCTTGCCCGGCGAGGTGCGGTGCCGCCATCGGCACCATCGGCGCCGCCATGATCGGCGTCGCCACCACGCCCGGCCAGTCGCCGTCGCCAAATCGGATCGCCAGGTCGAGGCCTTCGGCTGCGAGATCGGCGCGATTGTTGTTGGTCATCACCCGCAGGTCGATGGCCGGGTGCCGGGCGGCGAAATCGCCCAGCCGCGGCAGCAGCCAGCCGACGGCGAAGGTGCCGACCACCCCGACCGCCAGCACGACGCGATAGCGACCATCGACAAAGCGGTCGAGCGTCGCGCCGATACTGTCGAAGGCCGCTCCCAGCACCGGCACCAGCGCCTCGCCTTCGTCGGTCAGCATGACCCCGCGCGGCAGCCGTCGGAACAGCCGCACCCCCAGCCGATCCTCCAGCCCCTTTATCTGGTGGCTGAGCGCCGCCTGGCTGACGCACAGCTCGATCGCAGCGCGGGTGAAGTTGCGATGCCGCGCCGCCGCCTCGAAGGCACGCAGCGCATTGAGCGGGAGTTGCGGTCGGTCCATCCGCCGTCATTAGCCTGGGTAATGGCTGGCGTGAAATATGCTCGCTTGCTGGCACCCGCCCCGCACGGTCCAATGTTGGCACCGCAACAGGAGCCCCCCGAGATGATCGACCGCCGCCGCTTCGTGCAGATGACCGCCACGCTCGCCGCCGCCCCGGCGCTGGCGCGTCCACCGGCGCCGCTCGACCTGAAGGCCGCGGTGCTGGCGGCGGAACGCAGCACCGGCGGGCGCATCGGCCTGGCCGTCCATGACACCGCCACCGGCCGCCGCTTCAGCCATCGTGGCGGCGAACGCTTTCCGATGGCCAGCACCTTCAAGATGGTGATGGTGGCGGCGATCCTCGAACAGGTCGACCGCGGCCGGGACCGCCTCGACCGCGCCATCCCGGTGGCGGCGCGCGATATCCTCGATGTCTCGCCGGTATCGAAACAGCATGTCGGCGGCACCGCGACAGTCGCCGAACTGGCGGAAGCGACGATCATCTACAGCGACAATACCGCCGCCAACCTGCTGTTGGCCGCCGTCGGCGGACCCGCCGGGCTGACCGCCTTTCTGCGCCGCATCGGCGACCCCGTGACCCGACTCGATCGCATCGAGCCGCTGATGAGCGAGGCCCTGCCCGGCGATCCGCGCGACACCACCAGCCCCGATGCCATCGTCGCCACCTGGGAACACCTGCTGCTCGGCCGTATCCTCAGCCCTGCCAGCCGCGACCGGCTTACCGCCTGGCTGGTCGCCAACACCACCGGCGGCACCCGGCTGCGCGCCGGACTGCCGCCGGGCTGGAAGGTCGGTGACAAGACCGGCACCGGTGGCCATGGCAGCGTCAACGACATCGCCATCGTCTGGCCCGACCGCGCCGCTGCCGGGCCGCTCTTCATCGCCAGTTTCGCCAATGGCGGCACCGCCGCATCCGACAAAATCTATTCCGCACACGCCATGCTCGCCGCTGCGATCACCCGTGCCGTGACCGGATGAAGCACGCCGGGGATGGAACAGGCGCGGGCGATCCCCCGTTACTCATGGACGGAATGTCACGGAACCAAGGAGACACCGCCATGACCGACGCCCCGGAACCCGAAAGCCAGGCCGACATCGCTGCCCGCGCCCTCGCCGCCAAACAGCGCGCCGATGCCGAGGCGCCGGCCCATGCCGAACAGGCCGCGGAGGGCACCAGCCCGGCCGCCGACCAGGGCATGTCGTCGACCCCGCGCGAAAATTATCCCGCCTCGGGGGCCTTCGATGCCGAGGGTCATCGCCCCGTCGTCGAACGCTCGCGCAAGGAACGCTGAGATGCGGCGCTGGAAAACGGTCCACAACAATGCCCGCCGGGCGGAACAGCGGCAGCTGGCGCAGGCAGACGCCGCACCGGCCCCAATCAACAAAGAAAAGGCGAAAAGCTGATGCTCGTCCAGATCAATTCCGACAACAATATCAACGCGGGTGAAGGCTTCATTGCCGACATCGAAGCGAACCTGCGCGAACGCCTCTCGCGCTATGAAGATCGCCTGACCCGGGTGGAAGTCCACCTGCGCGACGTCAACGCCGCCAGCAACGTCGGTGACGACAAGCAGTGCACGATCGAGGTCCGCCCCAATGGCCTTGGCCCCCTCACCGTCACCGATGCCGCCGGCACCGTCCCGCAGGCCCTGGCCGGGGCGACATCAAAGGTCCTCGTCGCGCTCGAACGGACCTTCGGCAAGCTGACCTCACGCAAGGGCCACTGACCCGCCGCTCCTTACATTCGCTTGACCCCCGCCAAAAGCCGCCTATGAGCGGCGGCGGGCCACGCGGTCCCAACGCCGCGCGAGCTCTCTGTAAGGAGAGAATATGACTGCACGTCCTACCGCGCCCCCGGCGCGTCCGCATTTTTCGTCCGGCCCTTGTGCCAAGCGCCCCGGCTGGGCCGCATCAGACCTTCCAACCGATTCGCTCGGCCGGTCGCACCGGTCCAAGATCGGCAAGGCGCGCCTCAAGCTCGCCATCGACCTGACCCGCGAAATCCTCAACGTGCCGTCGACGCACCGCATCGGCATCGTTCCCGCGTCCGACACCGGCGCCTATGAAATGGCGATGTGGAGCCTGCTCGGCGCTCGCCCGGTCACGATGCTGGCCTGGGAAAGCTTCGGCGAGGGCTGGGTCACCGATGCCGTCAAGCAGTTGAAGCTCGACGCCGATGTCGTCACCGCCCCCTATGGCGAGCTGCCCGACCTGACCCGCATCGACCAGAGCCGCGACATCTGCTTCACCTGGAACGGCACCACGTCGGGAGTCCGCGTTCCTAACGGCGACTGGATCCGCGATGACCGCGAGGGCCTCAACCTCGTCGATGCCACCTCCGGCGTGTTCGCTCAGGACATCCCCTGGGACAAGGTCGATGTGCTGACCTACTCCTGGCAAAAGGTGCTGGGCGGCGAAGGCGGCCATGGCGTGCTGATCCTCGGCCCGCGTGCCGTAGAACGCCTCGAAAGCTACACCCCGGCCTGGCCGCTGCCCAAGATCTTCCGCCTGACGTCCAAGGGCAAGCTGATCGAAGGCATCTTCAGCGGCGAGACGATCAACACGCCGTCGATGCTGGCGGTCGAGGATTACGTCGACGCGCTGCTATGGTCGAAGCACATCGGCGGCTTGCCCGAACTGATGGCCCGCGCCGACGGCAACGCCCAGGCGCTGGCGCGCTGGGTCGAGGCGACGCCTTGGGTCGAGCACCTCGCCAAGGCGCCCGAGACGCGGTCGAACACCAGCGTCTGCCTGACCCTGCCCGGCACGTCGGAGGATCAGGTCAAGGCGATGGTGTCGCTGCTCGAAAAGGAAGGTGCCGCCTATGACATCGGCGCCTATCGCGACGCCCCTCCAGGCCTGCGCATCTGGTGCGGCGCCACCGTCGATACCAGCGACATCGAGGCGCTGACCCACTGGCTCGACTGGGCCCACGCCGAAGTCACCGCCTGACCCTTCTCCCCCTCCCTGCAAGGGAGGGGGCCGGGGGGA
>QBLU01000038.1 GCA_003241875.1 Alphaproteobacteria bacterium | reverse complement strand
AGCCCCGACAGCGCGAGGCCATCCGGCTCACACCCGCCCCTGCGCATGTCCGCCGCATCGGCCACGCGGTCCTCAAGGTGAGCGATTTCCGCGCCTCGGAACGCTGGTGGAAAGACCGCTTCGGCTTCATCACCTCGGACGAGATCGAGGCCGCGCCTAACGTCGCGCTCGGCGCCTTCATGCGCTGCGACCGCGGCGATCTGCCGTCCGATCACCACACCATCTTCCTCGCGCAACTGCCCGGTGCGCTCGGCCTGCTGCATGCCGCCTTCGAGGTCGAGAGCCTCGATGACCTGATGCTGGGCCACGAACATCTCAAGGCCCGCCGGCGCCAGGCGGCCTGGGGCGTCGGGCGGCACATCATGGGCAGCCAGATCTTCGATTACTGGAAGGACCCCTTCGGCAACGAGCTCGAACACTGGACCGATGGCGACCTGTTCACCGCCGCCGACCCGCCGAACACGCAGACGATGCAGGCGCTGCTCGCGGTGCAGTGGGGCAGTCCGCACCCGATGTTCGCCGGGCGTGTCGCCCCACCCCCCGGCCTCGTCGCCTTCGTCACCGCGCTCCAGTTGCGCATCAAGCGCCTGTTTGCCCGCTCACCCAAGGAAGCCTGAACCATGAAGCTCTGCACCTTCACGCACCTTGGCCAGACGCGCACCGGGATCGTCGTCGGCGAGTCCGTCATCGAAACCGGCGTCCCCGGCAGCATGATCGAGCTGATCCGCGACTGGGCGGCCCTGAAGCACGGCCTTGAGGTCAAGGCAGCCCGGGGCACCGGCGGCATCCCGCTTGGCGACGTGAAGCTCGAAGCCCCCGTCCCGCGCCCCGGCAAGATCTTCGCCATCGGCCTCAACTATGCCGATCACATTGCGGAAAGCGGCCTCGGCACGCCCGAGCGGCAGGTGTGGTTCACCAAGGCCCAGACCAGCGTCAACGCACCCCATGACCCGATCCTGATCGCGCGCGGCACCACGACCCCCGATTACGAGGCGGAACTGGTCGCGGTGATCGGCGCCGGCGGCAAGCACATCGCCGCCGCCGACGCGCCTGCCGCGATCTTTGGCTACTGCGTCGGCAATGACGTGACCGAACGCATGTGGCAGCACGCCGTGCCGCAATGGTCGCTGGGCAAGAGCTTCGACACTCACGCGCCGATGGGCCCCTGGATCGTCACCGCCGACGAGGTCGGCGATCCGCATGACCTCGGCGTGCGCTGCACTGTCAACGGCGAGGAACGGCAGAATTCGAACACCAGCCACCTGGTCTACAATGTCTGGCAACAGGTCGAGCACCTCTCGGTCGGGATGACGCTGGAACCCGGCGACTGCCTGTTTACCGGCACCCCCGGCGGGATCGGCGCGGCGATGGACCCGCGCCGGTTCCTCCAGCCGGGTGATGTGCTGCGGACGGAGATCGACCGCCTCGGCCACATCGAAGGCATCATGGTCGCCGAGGCCTGACGCGTCGTGACCGTCGCCTCTGATCGCCCGATGGACTGTGACGTCCTGATCATCGGTGGCGGGCCGACCGGCGTGACGCTGGCCGCGCTGCTGGCGAAGCGCGGGGTGAGCGTGATCGTCGCCGAGAAGGATACGGCGATCTATCCGCTGCCGCGCGCGGCGCATATCGATCATGAAGGCATGCGCATCCTGCAGGAAGCCGGCGCCGCCGACGCCGTGATGGCGACCAGCCGCCGCGCCGGCCGGTACGAGTTCCGCAATGCCCGCGGCCGTGTGCTGCTGTGCTTCACCGGCGCCGACCGGACCGGCCCCGGCGGCTGGTCCATCGCCAACATGATCCACCAGCCCTCGGTTGAGGCGGCCTTGCGGCACGCGCTGCTCGAACAGGAGCACGCCGAACTCAGAAGCGGATGGGAGATCCTGGCCTTTGCCGAGGATGGTGACGGCATCACCGCACGATTTGCCACGCATGAGGGCGAACGCAGCATTCGCGCGCTCTGGCTGGTCGGCGCGGATGGCGCGCGCAGTCCGGTGCGCAAAGCCTGCGGGATCGCCTTCGAGGATCTGGGGTTCGAGGAACCCTGGCTGGTCGTCGACGTGCTGGTCGACGACCCGGCCCGGCTGCCCAGCGCCAACCTGCAAATCTGCGATCCGGCGCGCCCCACCACCTGCGTCATGATGGGCGAAGGGCGGCACCGCTGGGAGTTCATGATCCTGCCCGGCGAGACGCCCGATCAGATCAGCTCCGACGCCTCGGTGCGGCGCCTTCTCGCGCCGTGGCAGGTCGAGGGGGCGGTGCGGATCGAGCGCACGGCGGTCTACACCTTCCGCGCCCGCATCGCCCGGCAGTGGCGCAAGGGCCGGGTCCTGCTGGCCGGCGACGCCGCGCATCAGACCCCGCCCTTCGCCGGTCAGGGCCTGTGCTCCGGCCTGCGCGATGCAGCCAACCTGGCATGGAAGCTGGCGGCGGTGACGAAAGGCGCAGCGGCCGAGACCCTGCTCGACACCTATCAGCCCGAACGCGCGCCCAATCTGCGCGCCACCATCGACATGGCGATCATGATGGGACGGATGGTGTGCACCACGAACCGCCTCAGCGCAGGGTGGCGCGACATGAAGTTCGCGCTTGCGAGGATGCTCGGCAAGCTGCCCGATGGCCCTCCGGCGTACCCCCCGATCGGCGCAGGCGCGATTCTGGCCGGATCGACGGCAGCCGGACGCTATTTTCCGCAACTGGTGGCCAGCGACGGCAGCAGGCTCGACGATGTGCTCGGGCCGGACGCCCGGTTGATTACCCGGGATGCCCTCGGCGAGGGGCTGCTGGCGCCTTTTGCCGCCTCGTTGCAAGAATGGCTCGATCATCATGCGGTCGATGCGGTCCTGGTTCGCCCGGACCGCTATGTCTACGGCACCGGGAAGGCCATTGCCGTCCAAGCCCGGTGGCAGGCCACATTGGGAATGCCTCCGCTGGCCTGAACGGAGTTGGGAACCTGCCGTTCGCCGCTAGCGCTTCGGGGTCGGTCGCGAACGGGCTGGAAATCGCCACCATTGCTGCCCTTCAGGTTGCGACCGCAAGGCTGCGACGCACCCGCCGCTTGCCCGCTGTACCCCAGCCGCTAGATTGCCGCATGGCCAACCTCTGCCGGTGGTCACCGCCGGAGACTTTGCACCATGACCGAGGCCCTTGGCCGCGCCGCGCCAGGCAAGATCGGCCTGCTCGACGCGGCGCGAACCGTGGCGCCGCCGGGCTTCAATCGCTGGCTGGTGCCACCCTGCGCGCTGGCGATCCACCTGTGCATCGGCATGGCCTATGGCTTCAGCGTCTTCTGGCTGCCGCTTGCCCGCGCCATCGGCATCTCTGAGCCAGTCGTCTGCGCCGGCATGTCCCTTGCCGATGCCCTGACGACGACAGCGTGCGACTGGCGCGTCAGCGACCTCGTCTGGACCTATTCGATCTTCTTCGTTGTGCTGGGTGCCGCCGCGGCACTGTGGGGCGGCTGGCTGGAACGCGTCGGCCCCCGCCGCGCGGGGGTCGTCGCTGCGTTCTGCTGGTGCGGCGGCATGGCCATCGGCGCCTATGGCGTCGCCATCCATCAGCTCTGGCTGATCTGGCTCGGCACCGGACTGATCGGCGGGATCGGTCTTGGCATCGGCTATATCTCGCCGGTGTCGACGCTGATCAAATGGTTCCCCGATCGACGCGGCCTGGCGACGGGCATGGCGATCATGGGCTTCGGCGGCGGCGCGATGGTCGGCAGCCCGCTTGCCGACCTGTTGATGCGGCACTTCGCCAACGACATCCAGGTCGGCGTCTGGCAAACCATGCTCAGCCTCGCCGCAATCTATCTGGTCTTCATGATGGCGGGGGCGTTCGGGTATCGGGTGCCGCGCCCGGGCTGGGCTCCCGCAGCTTGGCACGCACCTGGCAGCGCCGGCGGGGGCACAGGCTTTCATGTGCATCTGCGCGACGCCCACCGCACGCCGCAGTTCTGGCTGGTATGGCTCGTGCTGCTGCTCAATGTCTCGGCGTCGATCGGCATCATCGGTGTCGCCTCGCCGATGGTGCAGGAGATCTTCGGCGGTCGGCTTATCGGCTCGAATGTCGCCTTCACCGCCTTCGACACTGCGCAAAAGGCCGCCGCCGCCGCGGTCGGCGCGGGCTTTGTCGGGCTGATCAGCCTGTTCAACATCGGCGGCAGGCCGCTGTGGTCGTCCGCGTCGGACCGGCTGGGGCGCAAGACCACCTTTGCAATCATGACCGCGCTCGGTGCCCTGCTCTATGGCCTCGTCGCGCCCAGCCTCAACGGGGCCAGCCTCGGCTTGTTCGTGCTCGTGTTCTGCGTGCTGGCATCGATGTACGGCGGCGGCTTTGCCACCGTGCCGGCGTATCTCGCCGACCTGTTCGGCACGCGTTATGTCGGTGCCATCCATGGCCGCCTGCTCAGCGCCTGGTCGCTGGCCGGGATCGTCGGACCCTTCATCGTCAGCAGCATGCGCGACGCCGCCATCGCCGCCGGCACACCGCGCGACCTGATCTACCCACCGATCTACCAGGCCCTGGCCGGGCTGCTGCTGATCGCCTTCGTCGCCAACCTGCTGATCCGGCCCGTCGACCAGCGGTTTCACGGTCTTGACGAACCGCCGGAGACGCTGCGTGGCGCGACGGCGGCCATAAATCACGACACAGTGCCGGCGCTGAGCGGCAGGACAACGATGGTCATCGCGCTGTGCTGGGCTGCGGTGCTGGCCCCCATCACCTGGGGCATCGTCAGGACGCTGGAGAAGGTCGCCGTGCTGATGACCTGATCGCACGCCAGCGTGGTCGCCTATCCCCTGCCCGCCAGGTTTCGTACGCCCACAGCCATCACGACACGGGACATTTCAGCATGACAATTCCAGTCTGCGGTTTCGCCAAGCCATTCGGAAAGGACAGTCGTGCCTTGCCTATCTGCCAAGACTACGGTTCTCTTTGGACTGTCAATCACTTTGGCAAGCACACCGGTGCTGGCCGATGTACTTGTGCTGCAATCATCGGCCAGCGCTGGCCCCGCCGGTGCCATCATCCCCAGCGGCGCTTTGCGTGATGTTCCTGTCGGCGCCCGCATGGTGCTGTTGCATGCGGATGGCCAGACGCAGGTCGTCGTTGGTCCCGCCCGTTATCTTGCGCCTGCGGCGGTTGGCGGCCACGTGTCGTTGCTCGACGCCTACGTGGCGATGTTCCGCACCCGCCAGGATCCCCTTCGCCTAGGCGGCGTCCGCGCCGACAGTGTCGCCGCATGTCGCAGCGCCAACGCCAACCCCTGGGTCGCAATTGCCGAAACCTGGGATATGGGTTGCCGCCGCGACGCGCTTGCCCGGCTCGATGCGACTTTGACTATGCAAAAATAGCGCAGGCTGCTCGTTCCGCGATTTCCCAGTCTCTCGAAGGCGCAGCCTGTGCTTCGCAAATTTCGACCGCCCGCACATGGTCGCCTTGTCGTTCTCGAGCTTTCGGGCACATGCGACAGCTGAAGCGCCGACGTATCGGCAAGCAGCGCAATCACCATATTCTCGAGCGCGATGACGCGAACACGCAATTGCACCAGTTCCGCGTTGGACAATCCCGGTACAGGATGTGCGCTGTGGCGCGGTCCCACTGGTTCCGCGCCACCCTCATTGTCCCATTGGTCTGAGCCATCATGGCATCTTCAGGTGTTTGGAGGCAGCAACAAGGCCCTCCGGGGTTTGACACGCAGCATGCTCAAGCCATGCCGTGGCTGCCGGCAACCGCCCCGAACAACGTGATCAGCGCCAGCACCAGCAAGGCGCGATGGACACGCTCCATCCGCGAAAAATTGCGCGCCTCGGGGTCAGGTGCTGCCATGGCGCGATGCAGAACCAGGGGTTCGAGCACGAACAGCATAGCCATGAAGATCAGCCACAGGCCAACCATCGCGTGCATCCACCACAGTCGCGGCTCGGCAAAGCGGCTCCACATGTCATAGCGCCAGACCATCCAGAAACCGCTGGTACCCGCCAGCAGCACCCAAAACTTTGCCTGTGCCGAAAAGCGCCGTTCGATCATGTGGAAGGCCTTGATCCGCGCTGCCGGTGCCTGGTCAGCGCGGATCACCGGCATCAATGCCAGTGTCACGAAGGCGACGCCGCCGATCCAAAGCAGCACCGCAATCACATGAACGACGCGTGCCACGATGAAATCGTCCATTTGTCGGCTTCCAGTTGCGCTATTCGTCGACGGTCGGCGGGATCGTGGTCGCGCCCGCGGCACGCTCGTCATGGCCGCTATTGGAACTGAGGAATCCTGCGGCCATCAAACCGCCCCCGAGCAAGATGGAGACGAACACCCCGACGCCGGTGGTCAGCATCAGAGTCGGCGTCAGCGGGCCATACAGCGAGAGATAGTAAAGCGCAGCCGCGACCATCACCACGCCGGCGATGGCGAGATAGGCGATCAGGCGCCAGAAACTGGTTCGCGCCTTGCTGGTCCGCGCGTCGTCCCGTGTCGATATGGCCATGGTCATACCTCCTGATCGTCGGCGGTTGTCAGGGCCGCCATGTCCGGTGCTGCATCGTGAAAATCGACGCGCATCCGCATGGCGCCCACAGGTGTCACGAAGTGCGTCTGCCCGGGCTTCACCAGCCCGGGATGACCCGGCCACAGCATTTGCGACGCCGGCGGATCGACAAATGTCAGCCGTAATTGTCCTTCAAGGATGTTGATGACTCCCCAGGTGCCGGCCTTGGTGCGATGATCGGCGCGCAAGGCTGCGGGCAGCGTCACCTCGTCGAACACCGGTGTCGATCGATAGGCGCCCATGTCAGGCCGCCACCAACACGGGCGTGCCGGGCGGCGGCAGGCGGAAATACAGCGCCAGCTTCAGGCTTTGGGCGATGCGTTCGGCCTTGGCCTGCAACACCGCCGCAATGTCGGCCGGCAGCGTTTCGGCCGTCACCTGTGCCCACAGTTCGAGCCAACGATCGAACATCGGCGGCGTGATGATGGCGAGGTGCTTCATGTGCGCCGCCATCGGATTGCCCTTGTAGCGACCGGTCGTCAGCATCACCGACGACCAGAACGCCACCAGCTTCTCAAGATGCGGCGGCCAATGGTCGATCGCGCCGGCAAATACCGGCCCGATCATCGCATCGGCCCGAACCCGGCCATAAAAACGCGGGATCAACGCTGCAATCTGAGCCTCGGTAATGTCGTGCCCGTCGGCCATCGCTCGACTCCAATCATGTATCGTGAATATATGTATTCCTTGCAGACGAAAGATGCAACGAATTTACATGTATATTCCGGCAGACTGACAGGGTCCTATGCGCCTCACCCGCCATACCGATTACGCCATGCGCGTGCTGCTGTATCTCGGCGCACGACCCGATCGCGTGTGCACCATTCCTGAGATGGCCCGCGCCTATGGCATTTCGCAGAACCACCTGATGAAGGTCGTCCACCAGCTCGGCAAGGCCGGCTACGTCACCAGCGTTCGTGGCCGCCACGGCGGCATCCGGTTGGCCCGCGCCGCGAGCGCGATTAACGTTGGCGCCGTAATGCGGGCTAGCGAAACCCAAACCGGTGCTGAGGGACTGACGCTGCTCGATTGCCCGCAATGCCCCATCGCCCCGGCATGTCGGCTGACCAGCGTGATCGACGAAGCCCTCGCGGCGTTCTTCGCCGTGCTCGAACGCCACTCGTTGGCCGACCTCCTAGACCGGCGAACCGATGCCTTGCTGGCCATATTCGAAACCAGGAAGTCCCTGCAGGAAACGTAATTGGTCCTGGTCGCAAAGGACTAGGTCGCATCGCAGCAACGAACGCCGACGCCGAGACGTGCCGACGGGAGGGGTCGGCTATCTGGAAAAAGGGGTGTGCCGGGATCAAGTCAGACGGAACAGCACACAGCGTCAGGCGGCCCGGCAAAGTCCGTTGGCCACGCAGTGCAAGGCATCATCGGCGACATGGGTCGCCAAGCCGGTGCCATCACGGACGGCCTGCCCAATCATGCCGATCGCCGCGCAGCCTCCTGTCAGCATGATGCCATTGTCATGGATATCGCGCGACAGTTCAGGGGATGTCTCACTTAGAGCGTCCCGTACCACAGCGAGAATGCTCATCGCATGACGTTCAACGATCGTCTCCAGTTCGCGCCGCTTGATCTCGATCGTCGCTGGCCCGCCGACGACAACACTCCGGCCCTTGACCGCGATCGTGTCAGACGACTTTCCAACCGGCCCAACGACATCAAGCTTTAGCCGCTCGGCCGTCGCAGCCCCGATCAGCAACTTGTGCCGGATCTGCAAATGTTCGGCAATTGCCGCATCCAGCGCAAGCCCACCCAGGCGAACCGATCGCCGCAAGCATATTGCACCCATCGACAGGACAACGACTTCTGTCGTCCCAGCGCCACATTCGAGGATCATGGCGCCTTGGCTTTCCCAGACAGGAAGGCCCACGCCGATTGCTGCAGCCAAAGGCTCGGGGATCAACTCGACATGCCCGAGCCCGGCATCGCGTGCTGTCGTCATCAGCGCGTTGGCCTCCGCTTGTGTCGCGTCCGCCGGGATTCCGATGACCGCGTGCAGCGCCCGCAACCGGCGGCTCAAGCCGCTCCGACTGATGGCGTAGCGAAGCATTTCTCGGCCCGCTCCGATGTCGTCCAGAACCCCCCGCGCCAGTGGCCGGGCAATGCGGCCGCTGCGTCCGGTCCGATCCAGCATCGGAAGCGCATCATTGCCGGCAGCGATCAACTGCGGACGAACATCGTCGAGGCTGAAGCAACAGAGCGATGGCTCGTCGAACACAATGCCGCGGCCAGGCGCCACCACGCGGGTATTCGCCGTCCCGAAATCGATGGCCAGGTCCGGCAAGGCGCGTGAGGCCGATTTGAAGAAATTCATATTCATCGCTGACAGATAACGCAGTCGATCCGGAATGTCCCGCGCAAGCCGACCTCGACACAAAGCGTTGCGCGATGTCGGTTCCGGCGACTCGGTGGTTGAACGGAACATCGTGCGGCGCGGTCAAGAGTCCGGGCTCGGTCCGGTGCGCGACGATTTTCTCGTTGCGCAGACGATGCCGATACCGATCGATAGCATGCCGGCAAAGTGGAACCATCGGATCGCCTCCCCCAGAAACATGGTGGCGAGGACTGCGCCGATGACGGGCATGATATTGAGATAGAGGCTCGCGGCGGCCGACCCGAGAAGTTCGACACCGCGGTTGAAGCATAGATAGGCAATGAGTGAGGGAAATACACAGACATAGGCAATCGCAAGCCAGCTTTCGGGCCGACTCTCGATAAGCCGACCGCTGGCGATTTCTGCAAGGTAGAAAGGGCATACAACGCTGACGCCGACGGCCAGCGTGGCAGCCAGAAAGCTGAGGGGATGTACCTTGGGGCGCTTTCGCAACAACACGGAATAAAGTGACCAAACGATCACGGCGGCGCCAATGACGAGATCGCCCCGATCGAATTCGAGCGCCAGCAGCGAAGCCAGATCACCTTTTGAAATGATCACAAGGGCGCCGACGATCGATAGCGCGATGCCAAGCAGTTGCAGAAGGCGCGTGCGTTCGGCGAACAGCAAAGCCCCCAGCAGCAGAATCAGGCCGGGCTGAAGCGACTGCAAGAGCAGGCCGTTGACAGCACTCGTGGTCTGCAGGCCGGTGTAGAGAAGCGTGTTGAAGGTCCCGATCCCCAACACGCCGAGGACGACCAGCCATTTCCAGGCGCTGCGAAGGTTTGCTGCGTCGCGGCGCAAATGCGGCCAGGCAAAGGGCAGCAGGATCAGGAGGGCGAGACTCCACCGCCAGAACGACAACGCTAGCGGCGGCACCATTTCGCGTGCGCCCCGCCCCACGATTGAATTGCCGGCCCAGAACAGAGCCGTGAACGTGAGCAGGATGTAGGGCATTGCCCACACGCGGCTGATCAACCGCGCCAAGGCGGAAGATCGCGAATGTTGCAATGCCTCTGGCACCGACGTTCACGAACGCGGCTTGGATGCCGGCAGCACCTTGCTGTTCGCTTCAGATGCGCAGCGGTCATCATTGGGCGCTCCACCCGCTCCGGCAACGCCGATTGCACCGATCACATCGCCCGCAACCGATAGAGGCTGGCCGCCGCGGAGCAGCAATAGCTCCGGTACAGTGACGAGGTTGCGCGACGTCGGATCGGACGCAGCGCGATCGGCCAGCGTGGAGGTGCTCGTTTTCGTCGACAAGGCCGTAAAGGCCTTGCGCTGGGCCGCAAGCGTGTTGTGCGGACCGACGTCATCGCCGCGCTGGAGCGCAACCAAGTTACCGCCGCGATCGACGACTGCGACAACGGCTTCCCTGCCTGTTGCGCGGCACGATGCGATGGCCGCGCTGGCCAGTTCGTTGGCGAGCGCCAGCGACACTGTTTTGCGCTCCAGCGGCACCGCAGGCGCTGCAATCGCCGCTGCCGACAGCAGGAGCATCAGAGCACCGGCCATGTTCAGTTCCCCCGATAGGTGGAGTAACCGTATGGGCTGACGACGACTGGCACATGATAATGTGCTGCCGCATCGGCCACGGTAAACGTCAATGTGATTTCAGGGAAGAACGGCGTCGCGGACGCATCCGGGTAGCGAGTCATGTCGAACTGAAGACGATATGTGCCAGTACCGAAAGCTTTGGCGTCGTCGAAACTGCGCACGCGGCCATTGGCGTCGGTCTGGCCCGTACCGACCGGGACCCAGGCGCCGCCAGCGTCGCGCTTCGAAAGGGTGACCGGCACTGCCGTGCCGCCGACGCCACGAGCCAGGTCAAGGACGTGGGTCGAGATTTCAGCCGCGGCCGCGGGAAGCGCGGCAGCGCCAAGCAGCAGCGCAAGCGGGATGTTGATGATTTTCACAGGGAGCCTTCCTTGCTGAAACGATGCGCACGCTATCGACGATGATGCCCGACCTTGCAGGCACGCATAACCGTCAGCGGCTTCATTTGCGAATGACATGTTTGAATAGGAATCATTCAGGAGTAGAATGATTGCATGCTCGATCCCCGACTGTTGCGCACCTTCGTCGCTGTCGTCGATACGGCAAGCTTCACGATCGCCGCGGATCGCCTCAATTCCACACAGTCGACGGTCAGCCAGCAACTGGGACGACTTGAATCGGCGGTCGGACAGCGCCTGATCGACCGGCTGGCGCGCCCGGTCGTGCTGACGCCGGCGGGTGAGCGATTGATCGGCTATGCGCGGCGCCTGCTAGCGTTGCAGGAGGAAGCTGAGGTGCTGCTAGCCGACCCGGCCGGAACTGCAACTATTCGCATCGGCGTTCCGGACGATATCGTCACCTCTGCAATGAGCCGGCAGTTCGCATGCTTTGCCGAACGCCACCGCGAAATCCGACTCGACGTTACAACCGGCCTCAGCCGCGATTTGTCAAAGCGGTATCGCGCGGGCGAGTTCGATATCGCCATCGTAAAGGCGGCGGTGGCGGACAGCGACGCCCGTGCGAGCTTCCCCGAGCCGCTGTCCTGGTTCGAGGCCGCTGAGCAACTTGACGCCTGGCCCGAGCCTATCCCGCTGGTAACCTTCCCTCCCGGTGGGCTTTACCGTGACCTGATGATTGATCGGATCGAGCGGTCGCAGCGGCGCTGGTACATCGCCTTTACCGGCAATAGTCTGGCGAGCGTGCTGTCGGCGATCGAGGCGGGCTTGGGCGTGTCTGTGCTCCCGGTCAGCACGACCGCTGGCCACGCCGTCCGGCGCAGCGCCATTTTTACACCGGAGGCATCGCTCGAGCTCTCGATCTATGCTTGGGAAGGCGACGGGCCCATCGCCGAGCTCGTTAGCATGATGGCAAAGGTCCTCACTGAACGTTAGCGCTAATTCAGCATTCCGATATGTCGGAGGCGCTTCAAACGATGCCCTTCATGGAATTCCGCCTTGGCTTGGCAGCGCCCAAGCTGCAACAACGATGCAATTTCAGGCAGGAACACGCGTGCGAACCTTTTTTGCCCCAATTCTAGCCGGCGCATCGTTTGGCGACCGATTGGCCGCCTGCGGTGGGGCCGCCGTGGGCATCGCGCTCACGGCGGTGGCATCCGCGGTGGTTGTGGGCGACACCTCAGCGTGGCTCTTGCTGGTCGCGCCGATGGGCGCTTCCGCAGTCCTGATCTTTGTCGTCCCGGCCAGTCCGCTCGCCCAGCCCTGGTCGGTGATCGGCGGCAACATCGTATCAGCACTGGTCGGCGTGGCGGTGGCGGCGGTTGTGCCATCGGTCGCACTCGCAAGCGGGTTGGCGGTGGGCGGCGCGATCCTCGCCATGTCGCTGTTGCGTTGCCTGCATCCGCCCGGCGGCGCAGCAGCGCTGACCGCGGTCATCGGCGGACCTGCGGTTGCGGCAGCAGGCTGGATGTTCCCGATCCTGCCCGTCGGCGTCAATGCCGTGATACTCACGGCCGCCGGCTTGCTCTTCCACAGGATGTCGCGGCATTCCTATCCGCATCGAACCGCCGTCACCGCTGCGCCGCCGTTCGTTGCAGGCGATGACCCCGTACCCCATCCGGAGGACCTCGACGCCGCCCTCGCCGATCTCGGCGAAACCTTCGATATCGCGCGCGAGGATCTTGACCAGTTGTTCGAACGTGTACGCGTCCACGCAGCGTTGCGCCGAAGCACCGGCGAGGATCCGACCGCCAAATCGTGACAACCCGGAACCTCGCTTCGCCAAGGCCCTGGCGTTCCCACCTTCACGATGTCGACCCTTTCCCGACATACCGGCGCAGGACAGGTAGTTAAGCGATGCTGTAAACTAGCGCGGGAACGCCTAAAGCAATGAGCATTAAAACCAGACTCATGCCACGCCTCGAGAACAAGCGGAATGATGTGGATGAGTGCGCAGGGGGACCGATATCTGGCTCGTCGTCTACTACCTCGATATCAAACTCTCTCGAGAAGAAGTGTTTTCGTCTCGTCACCAACTTCCGGACTATGCCTTCGTTTGGATCGTACAACACAATTGTCTCCACACGGCGATCAGCCGTGTTACATTTCGGTTCCGACATGGTTTCGATTTCCGCCTGTTCGAGTTACGAGCGCCCAAAGACACCCGAGAGAACGATCGAATATGTCTCGAACTCGGTCTTAAGCGCCGAGTTCGAGATTAATCACGCGCGGCGAGTTGGCCGGCGTGATGGCGGAAACGTTGATGTGTCGCGAAAGCGTACATTCGCTATTTATTACAAAACTGTCATGTTTCGTCAACTTAAGATTCGTGTCGCATTTCCATTTTCCGCCGAGTTGAATTCGGCGTCCGTAAACCGACGCTCAAACTGACCGGCTTGGCTCTGGCTGTCTCCTGTCGTCGACACCGAGCCAGGCGATGCGAGCCGTTGCCAACACGAAAACCATGAAGACAATTTGGCTGCCGATAAACGGATTGGCAGCGCGAGCCAGAAAATCTCCGGCGGTGTCGGCAAGAGCGGTCACAGTCACATTATGGATGACGTTCGTCGTGATGAGCACGATGGTACCAACGATCCCGACCTTCGGGCGGACGAAAAGCAGGGCTGCCACTGCGGGGTCAATGATCGTGAGGCTCGACCAGTAAATGCCGCTGGCTTTGGCTGCCCCTCCATAGTCCCAGAGGAGCCCGTGCTGGATCAACGTGCGGGCGTGACTCAGCCCGCCGATCAACAGGCAAGTGGCCCATATGCCTCGAACGATCAAGCTATGGCGCTGCATCAGCGGATCATGCACCAACGATGTTTCTCCTCCAACGTGCCATCTCCAACTCGTAGACGCAGCTCATCACCTATGGGGTTGTGCTGCTACTGCTTCGATCCAGCTTAGGCGCTCGATAGGTCTGGGTCGCTCTTGGCAAAGTGTCTGCAAGGGCGCCGGGAGGACCAGTCCCGCCCTGCTTTACCGATCGCGGTTTTGGGGGTGGAATGTGGGCGCCACATTCGCTTGATCCGCTGCTATGAAAAACCAGCTACGATGGAGGCGCGTCTGGCGACAGTAAGCACACCCGGCGGGCTCGCTTTTCAGCCGCTGATAAAAACGATTGGCGACCAGCTACTTGCAGGCTTCGGCAATTTCGAAAATTTGAGCCAGCTGGAAGAAGCCTTGTACATAGCACTTGAGCGAGACGGCCCATCGGAAGTTGTCCACACTGGGCCACTTTGCCTTACGAGCGAGCAGTTGGCCCCCTACCTCGGCGTGCTGACCTCCGTGGCCGAATATGAGCCGCTGACGGTGAGCTTTGCGGGCGCGGCGGTAGGAGCATTGCTCGCACGGCATACAGGTCGGGGTTAGCCCGGCGACCGGCACAATGCCTGAAAGTGTCTTGGCCGGCGTGTCCGTGTGTGGACGCCCCTTTGGATGCAAGAGGTTTTTGAGGGGCATGGTTGCGCGGGTTCAGGTGCTTCCGTGTGTCCGGCCTGTTGATGCAGCCATCATCACGGCTGCTGGCCTGTATGGAGATCGCGGATCGGGTCCAGACCGCAAGGGCGCGCTCGAGGCGCCTGGACACTTCACTGGTTTTCCCGACCCCGTCTTCTGACCGTTGCGCCATACCTCTCTGCTGACCTTCCTTGCGTCCCTGACGCCTCGAGCCGTGGCGGTTATGCCGCCACGGCCGGAGCTCTGTAGGATCCGCCATGGGCCATCAGTGCCCAGACGATCCTCGCCATCTTGTTGGCCAGCGCGACGATGACAAGCATGCGCGGCTTGCGTGCCAGCATGCCGCCCAGCCAGGCGCCGGCCTTGTCGGGATCGCGCGCCGCGACCTTGGTCGCCGAGCTCGCGCCCAGGATCAGCAGCCGTCGCAGGCTGCGCTCGCCCATCCTGGTCGTGCGCCCGAGCCGCTCCTTGCCGCCGCTCGAGTGCTGTCTCGGGACAAGGCCAAGCCAGGCCGCGAAGTCGCGACCCCGCCGGAACGTGCTCGCAGCCGGCGCCAGTGCGACCAGGGCGGTGGCGGTGACCGGACCGACGCCCGGGACGGTCATCAAGCGCTGCGCCACCGGGTCTGCCTTTGCCCGGGCAGCGATCTTGCGGTCGAGGAGAGCGATCTGCGACTGCAGCGCCCGCAGGCTATCGGCGATGACGACCAGTATCGGTCGCGCCTCCGCCGGAATGTCGGAGGCCGGGTCGCCGACGATCTCGACCAGCTTGCCGACGTGCCCGACACCCTGCCGCACGACATGGCCAAACTCGGTGAGATGCCCGCGCAAGGCATTGATCAACTGGGTGCGCTGGCGCACGAGGATGTCGCGGGTGCGGAACACCACGGCCGAGGCCTGCGCCTCCGCACTCTTGCCCTGGACGAACCGCATCGTCGGGCGCTGCGCCGCCTCGCAGATCGCCTCTGCGTCGGCCATGTCGTTCTTCTGCCGCTTCACAAACGGCTTCACATAGGCCGGCGGGATCAGCCGCGTGTCATGGCCCAAAGCAGCGATCTCGCGGGCCCAATAGTGAGCGCTCGCGCACGCCTCCATCGCCACCACGCACCTTGGCAACGTCGCGAAGAACCCCAGGACCTGATCCCGCCGTAGCTTCTTGCGGACGAGTACGGCGCCGTTCGGGTCTGCGCCGTGAACCTGAAAAACCGACTTCGCCAGATCAATGCCGACTGTGCTAACCTCGCTCACGGACGCCTCCTCCAGTGGTGATGAACACCTCCACTCTGGCACATCAATGCCGTCAGGGGGCGTCCACCCCATCGCAAGGGGACAAAAACTGATCACGAGCGGCTAAGCGCGGGGTGTGTCGCTGCCCTTGAAGCTCAACGCCAGCGGGAACGTCGCCTTGCTACAGAAAAGGCTTTTACGCACCGTCACGGGTGGCGTAGCGCCGGGAAAGGGTACGCGTCATTAAACAGGACCTCGACATGGTCGCTGGACTCAAGCCAAGCCGCCTCTGGAAAACCCGGGATGCTTCAACTGGCGCCGGGCCGCCACTCGATACGTCAAAACCAGCGAGCCCTACCTTGGCTTCGGCGCGATCGCCTCGATCAAACTGTGGGTACCGTTTGTCCATGGGGCGTAGGTCAATCTCTTCAATGGGTCGTCAGCTTGTTTCCGGGCAAACGCCAATCTGCCGTGGGTAAAAGCCGGGATTGTCCTACCGTGCTGGTGCGCTAGTTTACCTCTGACAGCGAGGTGCGGGGCCCACTTTCTGTTACGCATCACAGGCCTTCATACTTCGGCCAGGGGAGCTGATGTTGCGTAGGGGACGAGCGTCAAAAGTAGCTTACCGTCCAATACGGATTGCCGCGGTGTTGGCGATCTTCGGCGCGATTGCCTTGTTGACGCGCGCTGCTTCTCGCTTTGTGGACAGGGTGATGGCGCCCGCGCCGATTACTATGCCGCCTCCTGCCGTTGCGTTGGCGGATGGTGCCCGTATTACCCTTGGCACCGGACGCCCTGTGGCAGACATCGGCGCCCCGCTGACGTGGACTGCTGAGGGTCGGGTGCTGCCCGATTTGGACGGCGGGCCGGGGCTTTTTCACGAATGGCCGGGGGTCGTGGTGTTGGCGCAATTTCGCGGCGATGCGGTGCGGATTGCTTTCGACGACCCTGAAAATCGCTTCCGCCTGATCGTCGACGGCCGCGCAGTCGCCGAAATCACCCGTCCCGGCAAAGCCGTCGCCATGCTCGAAGGGCTCGGAGACCGCATCCACAGTCTGCGGCTGGAGCGTCTGTCCGAGGCTGGAAGCCCCCGCCGGATTGTCGGCCTTGGCGTGCCCCCGCCCGGCTCACCGTTGCCGCCGCCCCCGCTGTCCGGTCGCCGCATCGATTACTATGGTGACAGCGATACCGTTGGCTATGGCAACACCCGCGCAAGCCGGCACTGCAACGGCGATGACGTGTTCTTGTCGACCGACACGTCGCAAGCCTATCCGGCCCGGCTTGCACGCCGCTATGACGCCGAGGCGGCGGTAATGGCACGGTCGGGTATCGGGCTGATCCGAAGCTTTTCCGGCGCGCCGGCAGACCAGACGATGCTGGTGGTACACAACCGGGTGTTGCCATCGCGGGCCGCTCCGCTGTCCCCGCCCAATCCTGCCGCCTGGCTGATCATCGTCGAGGTCGGCGCAAACGATTTTGTTGAACCGCTGCGTCCGACAGATGCATGGCAAGACGAAGAGGCGCTGTCCAAAGCGTTCGAACAGGCGCTCGGCGGGTTTCTGCATCGGCTCTCGAACAACAATCCAGGAACGCCGATCCTGATCCTTGCCGTCCCGGACGCAGGCAGCGGCCCGCGGCCCGAGCTAGCCCGTGTCGCCTCATCGCTGCAGTCGGGCGGAGCGCCCGTCTCGCTGGTGCCTGTCTCGGGGCTTGATCATCGCGGCTGTCATTGGCACCCGTCGATGTCGGATCATGCCCGGATCGAGGCCGCTGCGGCAGCGACAATCGATCGGCTCCGCGCATCCGGGACGCTGATGGGTTGATGATGGCCTTGCGTCCCCTGATGAACCGGATCCGGCGCGCCGCAAGCGACTCGAACGCCGACTTCATGGCACTTGCCGCCGACAGGTGGGAAGCGGCACCGGCAGAGGTGGTTGCGTTCCCGGCTGCGACTGTGCTTGCCGGGCAGCTGGTCCGGATCCGTGACACGGTCTTTGGGTCACCAGCAGAGACCCTGCATGCGCTGACCTTTGCACGCGAGTGCCGTATCGGGCCAACGATCGCCTATCGGTTCCATGATGTCGATCTGGTCGACGGCGTACTTTACAAGGGCGGGGCCGAACATCACCTGCGGCCGCGGCGGTCACGCGTGCCGCTGGCGGGGCGGCCGCGACTGGCGCTGTCGGGCGCGCTCTATGATAGTTGGATCGGGTTGCGATACTTCGGCAACTGGCTGATGGACGATTGCGAAATCTATCGCCTCGCCGAACTCGAAGGGCAGACGTTCACGGTGCGGCAGGACTCGGCAGGGCATCGGGCCTGCTATGAAGCCATGCTGGACATGGCCCCGATGCGGATCGAGACGGCGCATCTGGACGATCTTGTGATGTTCGATGACCTCCAGAACAACGCGGGGCGGCGCGCGCGCGCTGCTGATCGGCGGCGGCGGCTTCTGGCGGGCCGGAGCTTTGCACCGCACCCCGGCGTCTTCCTGCTTCGCGGTACCAGCGGTGATGCCCGGCGTCTGCGCAACGAGGCCCAACTGGCCAACGATCTTCACCAACGGTACGGCATAATGCCCATCGACGCCGAGGCACACACTGTTGCCGACCTTGTTGCTGCTTGCGCCGGCGCGCGCATCGCGATCGGCGTAGAGGGAAGCCAGCTTACCCACGCGCTCGCGGTCATGGCACCCGGGGGCACCTTTCTCGCGCTGTTCCCGCCCGACAGGGTGACAGCGGCGATGAAGCTGATGACTGACAGGCTGGGCCTGGGCTTTGCGGTGGTGATCGGTACGGGCACAGCAAGCGGCTTCGAGGTGTCGCTCGACGAGATCGAAGCGACGCTGGATCGCGTCGCGTGACCAGCTTCCACCTGGCATGGGCCGAGTTCTCTCGAAACCGGCTGGTTGCGCGCGCTGACCTGCGCCCGCGGGAGTCCGGACATGCCGGCGCATCGCCAAGGAAGCTGCGCGATGTTTAAGGACTATGTGTCGGACTATCGCCAATTCAGGCGGACGCTCGCAAGTCCCGGCTTCGTGTCGATGGCGGTCTACCATTATGGCCGATGGGCGCTCCATCGTCGCAACCCGTTGGCACGCTGGATCGCCAACTTGGTTTACGGCCTGATGAAGCTGCTGATCCTCAACATCACCAAGGTCTGGATCCCGCCGCAGACCGTGATCGGCAAGGATTTCCACCTCATCAATTCCGAAGGTTCATTGTCCATCCATCCGGACGCGATCATCGGCGACAGGGTAGGCGTAATGCACAATGTCGTGATCGGCACGAACATGCGCGAGGGCGCTCCGGTCATCGGCAACGACGTCTTTATCGGTGTCAATTCGACCGTCCTCGGCCGGATCAATATCGGCGACCGCGTGCGGATCGGCTCCAATACCGCAGTCACGACGAATGTTCCGCCTGATTCGATCGTGATAGGCTCGCCTGCCAAGATCTATCCTTCGCTGGCGGCGATGGCGGCACGCCAGAAAAAGTCCGAAGGATGACAGATTCAACCCACATCCCCGGTGCCGATTACCCGATTTGGGAACTGCTTTGGGCCAATCTGCGGCAGCGGAGCAACAAGATCTGCCTGATCGATCCCGGGCACGACATCAGCTTCGGCGCACTGGCCACGGCGGCAGATGGTTTGGCCGATCAACTGCGCCGGCTCGGCATTGCGCCGGGTGACCGCGTGATCGTGCACTTTCGGAAGTGCATCGACGAGGTCGTGGCGATGTTCGCTGCCTGGCGGCTCGGCGCGGTGGTCGTCAACGTCAACCACCAGATGACCATCGACCAATTGTTGTTCGTGGCCCGCGATTGCCGGGCGCGCGCGGCGGTGGTGCCGGCCGTCGTGGCGCACGCGCTTGCCCGGCACGAACTGCCGGACACGTTGGAGCGGATCGTGGTGCGCCATGGCGGGCCCGCCGAGGACGTCCGGTTTTCGGACTGGACAGGCGAACGGGCCGATCCTGGCTTCTCCCCTGAAAATCCCGACCCCGGCGCGTTGGCTGCGATCATCTACACGTCGGGTTCAACGGGCAATCCCAAGGGCGTGATGCTCAGCCACCGCAACATCCGGATCGGCGCCCTGTCGGTAATCGACTATCTCGGCCTTGATGAAACCGACCGGCTGTTGTCGGTGCTCCCCTACAGTTTCGACGCCGGCCTCAACCAGTTGACGACGATGCTGCGGGTCGGCGGCACTGTGGTGCATCAGCCGGTCACCCTTGCAACCGAGATCGTGCGCACGGCGATAGCCAATGCCGTGACCGGAATCGCCGGGGTGCCGACGATGTGGTCGATGGTGGTGCGTTATCTTCTCGACGCGCCAACGGCATTTCCGACTTTGCGACGGATCACGAACACAGGAGGAAAGATCACGCCTGAGATTCTGGAGGTAATCCCCCAGGTATTTCCGGGAATAGATGTTTATCTCATGTACGGGCTGACCGAAGCATTTCGGTCGACCTATCTGCCGCCGACGCGATTCCTGGCTAAAAAAGGAGCGATCGGCCAAGCTGTGCCGCATGCGCAAGTCCATGTCGTGCGGCACGGCATCGGCCCGGCAGGCCCTGGTGAGCAGGGCGAACTCGTGCACGCCGGTTCGCTTGTTTCGCTGGGCTATTGGGAGCGGCCTGCCGAGACGGCGGCGCGCATCCGGCCGTGTCCCGAACTGGCGGCAATCCTGGCTGACCGTCCCGTCGTCTGGTCGGGCGATCTGGTCCGGATCGACGCCGATGGCGACCTGTGGTTCGTCGGCCGCATAGACGACATGATCAAGACCATGGGGTTCCGGCTAAGCCCGACCGAGGTCGAAGATCATGCGGCCCGGACTGGACTGGTTACCGAAAGCGTAGCCTTTGCGGTCGAGCACCCCGACATGGGGCAGGCGGTTCATCTGGCCTGTGTTGTACCAGGCGAAACCGATGCCGCGACATTACGGTCTGCGTGCCGCCGGGTCATGCCGGGATATATGATTCCGGACCGGTTTTACGCTTGGGCAGGATTGATGCCGCGTACACCTAGCGGAAAGCTGGATCGCCCGGAAATCATCAGGAGTTGCCGAGGTGGTCATGCCATCGCTTTGGTCTGAGAGGGGGAATTTGATGCCTGTAATACGCGCCGTGAACGTGGACAGCCTGCTCGCATATTTGCAAAACGACCTCGTCGCTGTCCAAGAGCTGACGCCAGAATCTCCCTTGTTCAGTTCGGGCCTGCTGGATTCGGTGGCAATGGTCAGCCTTATTGCCTTTGTCGAAGACGCGACCGGGGCGGATGTCCGCCCGTCAGACGTCACGCTGGACAACTTCGACACCATTTCACGGATTGTTGAATATGCGGCAACCCTGGCCTGAGCTCGACCCCCTGCTGGCGGCAGCGTCCGAGCGCTTCGGCACGCCGGCGTACCTTTACTCTGCTGATCGCATCGAGGCCCGGCTGGCGCGTCTGGGCATTGATTTCGGGCGCTGGTTCAAGCTCAGCTATGCGATGAAGGCAAACCCCAACCCGGTGCTGCTGCGCTGGCTGCTCGGGCGCGTACCTATGCTCGATGTATCGTCGCTCGGCGAAGTGCGACTGGCCCTGGCAAACGGATGGTCGGCTGCGGACCTCAGCTTCACCGGCCCGGCCAAGCGTGAAGCCGAAATTGCCGAAGCCATCGCCGCGGGGATTGGCGATATCGTGCTGGAAAGCCTGGACGAGGCAGACCTCGCAAATCGGCTGGCCATCGCTGCAGGCGTTCAGCAACGCGTCCTAGTCCGTCTGGCGCCCGACCGGGTGCCCAAGGGGTTCGGCGACCAGATGGCCGGGCGCTGCAGTCCCTTCGGCATTGATGTCGAAGTCGCGGAAGCAGCCTTGCGCCACATCGCCGCCCTGCCCGGCTTGCGGATTTCCGGCCTGCATATCTATTCGGGCACCCAGTCGCTGCGACCCGACGCGATTGCCGAAAACTGGCGCATCTTTATTGCCTGTTTCCAGCAATTCTGCGTGGCGCTGGACATGACACCCGAACGGCTGGTGTTCGGATCGGGTCTCGGCATTCCCTACCACGCCGGCGATACGCACCTCGACACGGCCGCCGTTTCCGCCGCAATTTCGCCTGATCTCGATGCTTTGCGAGCTGACCCCCGGTTTGGCGCGACCGAACTCGTTCTGGAACTCGGCCGGCACCTGGTGGGCGAAGCCGGGGTATTTCTGACCCGGGTGGTGCGAACCAAGACCTCCCGCGGGTCCCGGATTGCGCTTTGTGATGGCGGGCTGAACGCGCATCTCGCTGCAACTGGGCAATTCGGCATGGTCTTGCGCCGCAACTATATGCTGCACCGGGTCGGTGGCGGCGAGCCAACCGAAGTCGTCAACCTGCACGGGCCGCTTTGCACCTCAATCGACAAGTTGGCGACGGGTGCCATGCTGCCGCCAATTGCCGAAGGCGATGTAATCGCCATTCACGCCAGCGGCGCCTATGGCGCATCGGCCAGTCCGGCAGGATTCATAAGCCACCCAGCACCCAGGGAGATATGGGCCGAACATGGGCATCTGTCGGATATCACCAGGTAAGGTGTCCGAGTAACAGTTGAGCATGCAATCTGACATGATCGTTGGCATGGCTGTGGCTACACCCACCGGTTACAGTGACTGGCTAAAGTGCCGCCCCAGCCAACATAAATGCTGGCTAACTCCTTGACTTATATCGCCGCGAACCCTCTGGCGAGGGAATTGGCTGGGGCGGCAGGATTCGAACCTGCGGATGCCGGTACCAAAAACCGGTGCCTTACCACTTGGCGACGCCCCAATGCGAAGCCATGCGACCTAGGTCAGCGCGGCGGCGGCGGCAATATAAAAAGCGTGTTGCGTCATTCCGCCGGGCGGGCGGCGGCTTCGGCCTGGGCGGCGCTGAAGCGGGTCACCCACATGACGCCGCAATAAGCGACGAACGAGACGACCAGCCACGCCAGCCCCGTGCCCGGCAGCAGTACGGCGCCGGCATTGGGCACCGCCACCAGCGCCAGATAGATCCACAGCCCACGCGGCCAGCCGATGCTGGCGTACAGGTGGTGATGGAGGTGGTTGCGATCGCCCTCGAACGGCGAGCGCCGGTGCGCCACGCGCACCACCATCAATCGCACCGTGTCGAACACCGGGATGGCGAACAGCACGGCGACGTCGTCGGCGCGCATCACCTCGAAATCATGGTTGTAGACATAGACCGCCGCGAGCCCGAAGAACGCCGATATGGCATAGCTGCCGGCGTCGCCCAGGAACAACTTGCCGGCCATGTTGAAGCCCCAGATCACCGCCAGCGCGACCGCCGCCGCCGCCAGCACCGGCAGCATCGCCGAGGGCGCGTGCAGGGCCAGGATGACCGCCCAGATCAACCCCATACCGGTGACAATGCCGTTCTTGCCATCGGCCATGTTGACGGCATTCAGCAGGCCGACAAGGCACAGCAGCGTGAAGGCATCTCCCAGCCGGCCGAGCAGCCAGGTCTCGCCCGTCCCCGAAAAGCGCAGGAATGCCAGGCTGAAATCCGGTGCCTCGCTGATCACCAGCAGCAGCACGGTCAGCGCCGCGCCGAGGCGCAGGATCGGCGACAGGTGAAAGCGATCATCGGCGATGCCGATGGCAAACATGACGGCAACGGAGCCCGCCAGCCAGCCCAGGTGCAGCGCCGGCGCTGCCTCGGGAACGATGACGGCCGACAACCAGGCACCGCCGACGATGGCGATCGCCACGGCCAGCCCGCCCACCAGCGGGGTCACGGTCGCGTGGCGCTTGCGGCCGCCGTCGGTATCGGGAAAATCCAGCAACAACAGCGCTTCACCGAGCGGACGGGCGAAAAACCCGACGAGCAAAGCGATCAGCAGGGAGAGGATCGCCGTGACCGCGGAGAGGGTCGGCATGGACAAGGGGCAGGCTATCCTTTGTACGCAGCTGAGGCTGTTATACGCCTTCGACCCGATATTCCCCTAGCCGCGAACGGGATTTGAAAGCAAGGGGGAGGCAACGCGTTTGGAGTGGGACCGCCAGCATGACGATATTGGTGACCGGCGCCGCCGGCTTCATCGGGGCCCATGTCGCCCGCGCCCTGCTCGCCCGCGGTCAGCAGGTGATCGGCATCGACAACCTCAATGCCTATTACCCGGTAGCGCTGAAGCACGTCCGCATCGCGCGACTGATCGGGGCGCACCCGGCCTTCCGTTTCGTCGCTGCAGACTTTGCCGACCAGGCCGCGCTCGCCGCTGCCATCGATGGCACCGCGATCACCGCCATCGTCCATCTCGGTGCCCAGGCCGGCGTCCGCTATTCGATCGAGGCGCCGCGGGCCTATGCCCATAGCAACCTCGTCGGCCAGCTCGAAATTCTAGAACTGGCGCGCACCCAGCGTGTCGCCCATCTCGTCTATGCGTCGTCGTCGTCGGTCTATGGCGATGCCGCAAAGCTGCCGCTGTCGGTCGCCGACCGCGCCGATCGGCCGGTGTCCTTCTACGCCGCCACCAAGCGCGCCAACGAGCTGATGAGCGAAAGCTATGCCCATCTTTATCGCGTGCCGATGACCGGCCTGCGCTTCTTTACCGTCTACGGTCCCTGGGGCCGGCCCGACATGGCGCTGTGGCGCTTTACCGAGCGGGTGCTGCGCGGCGAGGCGCTGCCGCTGTACAACGGCGGCGCGATGCAGCGCGATTTCACCTATATCGACGACATCGTCGCCGGCGTCCTCGCCGCGCTCGACCGGCCGCCGGCCGATGACGACAGCGAGAAACCCGGCGGTTATCTCAGCCCGCACGCGGTCTACAACCTCGGCAACGACCAGCCCGAGCAATTGGGCGCGCTCGTCGAGCTGATCGGCAACGCCTGCGGCACTACGCCGGTTCTCGACCTGCAGCCGATGCAGCCCGGCGACGTCACCGCGACGTGGGCCGATATCGGCCCGGCGCGGCGCGACCTCGGCTATGCTCCGGCGACGCCGCTCGCCGTCGGCGTGCCGGCGTTCGTCGACTGGTACCGGGACTATGCCGGCGCCTGAAGCGCCAGCACGCGCCGTGCCTCGGCAACGTGCAGCACCTCGACCATCTTGCCCCTGAACGTCGTCACCCCCGCCCCGGTGGCCAGCCCGGCCTCATAGGCGGCGATCAGCCCCTCGGCCTCGGCAATGTCCGCGGCGCTGGGTGAAAACACCCGGTTGCACGGTTCGACCTGCGACGGATGGATGAGCGACTTGCCGTCGAAGCCGAGCATCAGCCCCTGGCGCGCCTCGGCCTCGAAGCCGGCGGCGTCCTGGATATCGGTGAACACCCCGTCGAACGCCTGTTTTCCGGCCGCCCGCGCCGCCAGCACGATCGCCGACAGGCTGTAGAGCAGCGGCGTCCGCGCCGCGTCGGGGCGGGCTTGGAGATCCTTGGCGAGGTCGGCCATGCCGGCGAGCAGCGCGCCGACGCCCGGCACCGCGGCGATGCCCGGCGCGTCGATGACCCCGCGCGGCGTCTCGATCATCGCCCAGATCGGGGTATCGCCCGCCGCCGCCACGGCCGCCGCCGCCATCGCCGCGCTGTCGACCTTGGGCACCACGATGGCGGCAAAGCCCCCTGCCCGCGCCGCGGCGAAATCCGTCGCCGACCAGGGCGTGCCGAGGCCATTCACCCGCAGCAGCAGCTCGCGATCGCCCCAGCCGCCGGCATTGGCCGCCGTCAGCGCCTTGTCCCGCGCCGCATCCTTGGCATCGGGCTGCACGGCGTCTTCGAGATCGAGGATGATGCAGTCGGCCGGCAGCGTGCGCGCCTTGGCAATGGCGCTGTCGCGATTCGCCGGCAGGTAGAGCGCGGAACGGCGCGGGCGCAGGGCGTCGGACATGGGAAACCTCGTGGGCAGACCGGGCCTTAAAGCCCCAGCCGCCACCCGCGGTCAATCATCGTCCCAGCCGCCGAGCTTGCCGCGCAGCTTGCCGAGCGCCGCCTTCTTGATCTGGCAGACCCGCGCCGCGCCGACGCCGAGCACCTGGCCGATCTCCTCGAGGTTGAGCTCCTCGACAAAATACAGCTGCAGCACCATCGCCTCGCGTTCGGGCAAGGTCGCGACGGCGCCCGAAATCGCCGCGTGCATCGATTTCGATGCCAACTGGTCATGGGCATCGGGGGTATCGTCGGCGAACCAGTCGCTGTGATCCGAATAGACATCGTCGATCGATTCGGTGTGGACCGCCTGGGTCGCCGCCATCGCCGATCGATAGGCCTCCAGCGTCAGCTCGAGCTTTTCGGCCATTTCCGCATCGGTCGCGGCACGACCGAGCAACCCCTCCAGGCTGGCCCGCACCGCCCCCCATTCGCGGCGCCGCCGCATCGCCGAGCGGACCAGCGTCGCGCCCTTGCGCAACTGGTCGATCATCGCGCCGCGGATGCGGACCGTCGCATAGGTGGCGAACGCCGCCTGGCCGCGATCCTCAAACGCCCGCGCCGCCTCGATCAGGCTGATCATGCCGATCTGCACCAGGTCCTCGACATCGATCGCCGACGATACCCGGGCATGGACATGCCAGGCGATCTTCCTGACCAGCCCTAGGTGCGACGACACCAGCCGTTCGGGGTCGGTCCGGGCGAGCCGCACCGGGGCGTAAAGCGCCGGATCATGGCCAAGGCGGGCATCCATCGGGTCAGGCTCCTTGCAGGTCGGGGACGGTCGCGCCGCCGACAACGGCGACGACATCGACGGTGCGATCGTCGGGGATTTCGGTGAACGACAGCACGACCGGCTGCGGCAGGCGGACGCGCAGCAGCGCCCACAACGGCCGGCGCACGATCGGCGTGGTGACGATGGCAAAGCGGCGGTTGTCGGCCATCAGGCCCTCCGCCGCCGCGCCGATGGCTTCTCCGACGCGCTGCCCCAGCTCCGGACCGAACGGCCAGGCCGAGCCCGGCGCCGCCCGCACCGCGCCGGCGAGCAGGTTTTCGAGCGCCGGATCGATGGCAATGGCGGCGACGGCCTCGCGCAGGCCGGCCAGCGTCTGGACGATCGCCGCGCCCAGCGCCGGGCGCACCAGTTCGGTCAGTTCCGCCGGGTCGGGGGAGCGCGCGGCATGGGCGATCAGCGCGGCGATGATGGTGCGGGTGTCGCGGACCGACACGGCTTCCTCGACCAGCCGCTGGATGACCGCGGTGACGGTCGCCAGCGGCATCAGCTTGGGGACGAGGCCGGCCGCCAGCGCCGGCGCCGTATCCGCCAGCGTGTCGAGCATCGCCTGGACCTCGTCCTGGCCGATCAGGCGATGGGCGTGGCTCGACAGCAGGTGATTGAGATGGGTGCCGATCACCGACGCCGCATCGACGACGGTATAGCCGGCGGCGGTGGCGAGATCGGCTTCGGCCGGGTCGATCCAGCGCGCCGGCAGGCCGAACGCCGGGTCGCGCACCGGACGGCCGGGAATCTCGGCTTCGACCGGACCGGCCTCGATCGCCAGCGCATCGTCGGGGAAGGCGAGGTCCTCCCCCACCGTCACGCCGGCGATGGCGATGCGATAGGCGAACGGCGCCAGCGCCAGGTCGTCGCGGACACGGACGGGGGGCAGGACAAAACCCAGCTGCTTCGACAATTGCCGCCGCACGCCGGTGATCCGCGCCATCAGCAGCGCGCCGCGCGCCTCGTCGACCAGCGGTACCAGCCCGAAACCGATGTCGAGGCTGGCGGGCGCGACGTCCGAAACTTCGGACCATTCGATGGTGGCGGTCGGGGCCGGCGCCTCGGCGACAGCGGCTGCCGTGATGGGCTTGCGCAATTTCCAGGCGATCCAGCCGGCCCCGGCGGCGGTGGCGAGGATAACGAGATGCGGCATCCCCGGCAGCGCCGCGAGCAGCGCCAGGATGACCGCCACGGGCGCCCAGCTGGCGCTTTGCGCGAACTGGCTGGTAACCTGGCCGGCAAGGTCGAGCTCGGACCCGACCCGCGTCACCACCATGGCGGCGGCGATCGACAGCAGCAGCGCCGGCACCTGGGCAACGAGGCCGTCGCCGATGGCGAGGAGGAGATAGACCCGCGCCGCTTCGCCGATGCCGAGCCCGTGCTGGACGGTGCCGAGGATCAGCCCACCGATGATGTTGATGGCGAGGATCAGCACGCCGGCGACGGCATCGCCCTTCACGAATTTCGACGCGCCATCCATGCTGCCGTGGAAATCCGCCTCGGTGGTGACCTCCAGCCGACGCTTTCGGGCTTCGTCGGCGGTCAGCAGCCCGGCGTTGAGATCGGCGTCGATGGCCATCTGCTTGCCGGGCAGCGCGTCGAGGGTGAAGCGCGCCGCCACCTCCGACACCCGCCCGGCGCCCTTGGTGATGACAACGAGGTTGATGATCATCAGCACGGCAAAGACGAAGATGCCGACGACGTAATCGCCGCCGACGAGGAAGGCGCCGAACGCCTCGATGACATGACCGGCGGCCGCGGTGCCTTCATGGCCATGGACGAGGACGACGCGGGTCGAGGCGACGTTGAGCGACAGCCGGAGCAAGGTGGCGAACAGCAGCACCGTCGGGAAGGCGGAGAAATCCAGTGGCTTCCTCGTGTTGATGGCGACCATCAGCACGATCAGCGAAATGGCGATGTTGAGAATGAAGAAGCCGTCGAGAAGCACCGCCGGCACCGGCACCACCATCAGCAGCACCAGCATCAGGATGGCAGCGGGCAGCAGCGCGGCCCGCGGATCGGCACGGCGCAGCGAAAGGGCAATGCCGGCCATCAGGCGCCGAGCTCCGCCAGCAGCAGATAGGCAAGCCGCGCCCGGTCGGCGGCAACCGGCAAGGCGTTGCCGCTCACCGGCAAGGCGCTGCCGAACTGCGCCGGCCGGGATGGCGGCGGGCTCGCCGGCGGCGCCGGGCTGTCGCCGGCGCCGAGTTTCGCCGCAAAGCGCGCATAGACGTCCGCCACCGACCGCGCCGCGCCATCGCGGGCATAGAACGCCGAGCGGTTCGCCGCGGCCGCCGCTGGGAACAGCGCCGCAGCCGCTGTCTCGGGCGCGCTCTGCAGTGTTTTCAGGAACCGGGTGGCGCCGCCGGCCCCGAGGAAATGCGCCATGTACAGATCGGTCGCCCCGACGGCGCGCTGCAGTTTGGTGGCAAGCGCGGCGCCATTGTCGGCGGCGAATTCCCCCGCCATCAGCGCCGCGGCATCGGCGTTGTCGCGCAGCGACAGGATGGTCGCGCGCGCCGCGCTGCCGGCGCCGGCCACCCCGGCGCCGATGGCGTCGGCGGCCCAGCCGAGGCCATGCTCGGCGCCATGCTTGCGGACGGTTTCGAGCCAGGTCGCGGCGGTGAACTGGAACAGGCCGCTGGCGCTCGATGTCCTGGCCCTGGCGGCCGGGTTCAGCCCCGATTCAACCCGCGCCTGCGCCATCAGATAGGAAAAATCGACGCCGGTGCGCGCGGCGGCGCTGCGCACGGCACCGGTCACCCGCGCCGTCATCGCCTCCACCGCCGAAACCTGTACCATCGCCTGCCATTCCCTGCCGGATCGCAGCGGGCACGGCGCCCGCCATCGGCAGCAGCGATGCAAGGGACGTGCCAGTCACTGTGGCGGAAAGCGCCGAAATGGCGGCATCAACCGCCGTTTCGGCACGAAAAAGGCCGCCCGAGGATTTGGAGCAGCCTTTAAACGCGTCACCCCCGCGAAGGCGGGGGTCCATCTCCCGACCAGGGCCCCGTATCGAAACACCGGTCGATGGATCCCCGCCTTCGCGGGGATGACGATTTTCTCAGAACGCGTCGAGCGCTGACAAAAAATCGGGGTGAAATGCGCCCGCCGGCTACCCCCAGCGCCCATCCCGGCCGTAAACCAGCGGCGCCGGCCGCCCGGCGGCCGTGGAGACCGCTGCCAGCCGGCGTTCGACGCCCAGCATCTTGGCGCGCGCCCGCAGCGCCGCCTCGGCATTGAGGTCGCGGGCATCGGCGAGCAGCGCCTTGTCGGGCGGGGTGCCGGCGGCGATATCGGCCTCGACGGATCGCAGCGCCGCCAGCTTGCCAGCGGTCGCCGCCTCGATGGCGGCGGCGTCCTCGGCCTCCAGCGCGGCAATCTCGGCCCGGATGGCGTCGATCAGCCGGATAAAGCTGTTGGCCGTGCCGGGGTGATCGGTGTCGGCCATGTCAGGCCCTGGGCGGCACCGTTTCGAGCGCGATCATCGCCGTCGCGATCGCATCGGGATCGGCAAGATAATCGCCGCTGATGATAGCGGCGCGCAGCCGTTCGACCTTGGTCGTATCGACCGGCGGCTTCGCAGCCAGATCGGCCGCGATGCCCGACAGCGTCGCTGCGGTCTCGCGGATCGCCGGCTTGTCGGTGCCGGCTCGCACCGCCTCGGCCGGGGCGGATACCTCCGGGCCGGTTGCGGGCGGCCTGGCCGACACCGCCCCGGGCGGCTGGCCCCTGCCAATGCCATCGATCACTGCGTCCTCCTCCTGGCTCATGCCCCCAGCTACGGCGGGGGGCTGCCATGCTTGCGGTTAACGGCCGCTCACCATGCCATTTAAACCATTTATGTGCACGCGGCCGTCGGCGTCGATGGTCCCGGTCAGCCGCCGGTTGCTGCCCGGCGCGCGCAAGGCTACGCGGCCGTCGCGGCTGTCGGCCTCGGCGACCGTCTCAAGCCCGACGACAAACCCGTCCCCGCCGGCCTCGACCATCACCCGGTCACCGCGGCGGATCACCGGTGCCGCCACCACGACCGATGCCCGGCCGCCGACCACCGGCACGAACACCTGCCAGGCCGGCGCCGCACAGCGCACCGCCACGCTGCGGTCATTGGCCCAGGCAAAGCCCGGATCGGGGCAATCGGGCAGCAGCAGCCGTGCATCGACCAGCGCCGGCCGTCCGGCAAAGGCCTCCACCCGCGCTTGCAGCACGGCGGGTGCCATCAAGGCAGGGGCAGCGAGCAGCATCGCGATCAGCATCGGCGTTCCTTCTTTCGGTAACGAATGTCGCTCCGCCCAGCAAAAATCGCGCCAGTTGCGCCGATGCGGCGAAACCCGGCCAAAGCGATCCCTCAAGCGGCCGGTTTTTACCGTTCCACCGGCAATATCTTGCCGCCCGGGCCGCCTGGCACCGCCCTCTCCCCCTGTAAACGGCAATTGGCACGGCGCTTGCTTTACCCCTGGCATGAACGGACCCGATTTCCTCGATCGCCAGCTCGGCCAACCGGCAGCGGCGCTGCGCCTCAGGGCCCAGCGGCTCGATCTGATCGCGTCGAACATCGCCAATGCCGCCACCCCCGGCTACAAGGCGCGCGACCTCGATTTCAAGGCGGCGCTGGCAGAGGCCGGCGCTGCCGGCGTCACCGGACAGTTCGGCGCGACACAGGCCATCCGCTACCGCGTGCCGGTGCAGGCTTCGCTCGACGGCAATACCGTGGAGCTCGCCACCGAACAGACCGCCTTTGCCGAAAACGCCATCGACTATCGCGCCTCCTTGAGCTTTCTCAGCGGCCGCATCCAGACCCTCATGGCCGCGCTGAAGGGCGGCGAATGAGCCTTAACAGCTTCGACATTGCCGGCCGCGCCATGGCGGCGCAGCTGGTGCGGCTGAACAACATCGCGTCAAACCTCGCCAACGCCGGTGCCATCGCCGGCACCGAGGCGGGTGCCTATCGCGCGCTGCGGCCGGTGTTCGCCACCGCCTACCAGGGCCAGTTCGCCACCGTCGATGTCGCGTCGATCGAGCGCACCGGCACCCCCGAACGCCGCCACGACCCCAGCCATCCGCTCGCGGACAAGGACGGCAACGTCTGGGCCGCCGCCGTCGATCCCAACCAGGAGCTTGTCGAAATGGTCGAAACCGCCCGCCAATATGCCAATAATGTCGAGGTTCTCGGCACTGCCAAGGCGCTGGCGCTCGATACGCTGCGGCTGGGCCGCTGATCATGGCGGTATCAGGCATCCCCGGCACCATCCCGACGACATCGGCAACGGTCCCGAAAGCCCACAAGACGACGCTCGACCAGTCCGATTTCCTCGCACTGATGAGCGCGCAGCTGAAGAACCAGGACCCCACCAAGCCCGTCGATAACAGCGAATATGTTGCCCAGATGGCGCAGTTTTCGACCGTCAGCGGCATCGCGGAGACCAATTCGGCGCTCGGCGCCATCGCCACCAAGCTCGATCGCCTGATCGCCGCCACCACCGCAAAGGACTGAAGCCATGGCCTTCTACACGTCGATCAGCGGACTCTCGGGCGCGCAGACCGAACTATCCACCCTTGCCAACAACATTGCGAACGTTGGCACCAACGGATTCAAGCGCAGCCGCGTCAGTTTCGGCGACATCATCTCCAATTCGCCGCTGCAGGCCCCGTCGCGCACCATCGGATCGGGCACCAGCGTCCGCGCCGTTGCCCAGCAATTCAACCAGGGGCCGATCGAATCCTCCGATTCCTCGCTCGATCTCGCCATCTCCGGCCAGGGTTTCTTCACCGTCAAAAGCGGCATCGGCGGCAATGAAGTCAGCTTCACCCGCAACGGCGGCTTCTCAGTCAACCAGGAACGCTATGTCGTCGATGCCTCCGGGCGTCGGCTGCAGCTGTTCCCGACCACCACCGACGGCAGCATCATGTCGACCGATCTCGCCTCCACCATCTCGGCGCGGCTGCCGCTGACCTCGGGCGTACCGCAGGCGACAAGCAGTATCCGGCTGTCGGTCAACCTGCCCGCCGACGCGCAGATCATCCCGAACAAGCCGATCTACACGCCCTTGAACCCCTATGTCTTCAATCCCGAGGACCCGGCGACCTTCAACAACTCGACTTCGACCACCGTCTACGACTCGCTCGGCAACCCGCTGGCCGCCAACATCTATTATGTGAAGACGTCAGTCCCGACGGCGCTCGACCCGTTCCACCGCTGGACCGCGCACGTCGTCGTCAACGGCAACGAGCTGACAGTCGCGGGCGTCGCCGGTATCCCGATGGTGTTCGACACCACCGGCACCCTCACCGACCCTGTCACGCCCATCGCCTATGATGCCTTTTCCCCCGGCAGTGGCGGCCAGGCGATGGCCCTCGCCGTCGATCACGGCATTGCCACCACCCAGCAATCGGGCGGTTTCGCGCGCGCCACCATAGAACAGGACGGCTTTCCCACCGGGCAGCTCGAAAGCATCGCCGTCGACAGCGCCGGCACCCTGCGCGCCAGCTTCACCAACGGCGAGATCCAGACGCTCGGCAAGGTCGCCGTGGCGATGTTCTCCAACCCGCAAGGGCTGAAACAGATCGGCGACGCCAGCTATGTCGTCACCCCCGACAGCGGCGTCGCGCTCACCGGCGAGGCTGGGCGCAACGGCATCGGCAGCATATTGTCGGGCAGTCTCGAGCGTTCCAACGTCGACCTGACCATCGAACTCGTCGGTCTGATCGCGGCGCAGCGCAACTTCCAGGCCAATGCCAAGGCCATGGAGACCGACACGACGCTGCTCCAGACCATCATCAACCTGCGCCAGTAAGGCCATGGACCGCCTCATCTACACGGCGTTGAGCGGCCTCGATGCCCGCAGCCGGGCCCAGCAGGTCACGGCGAACAACCTCGCCAACGCCGGCACGCCCGGCTTTCGCCGCGAACTGATCGCTGCCGAGGGCCGTTATCTTGACGGCGACAGCGCCGTCAGCCGCGCCCAGGCCGGCGCGCCGAGCGTCACCACCCCCGACGACCCCGGCCGCATCACCATTACCGGCCGCCCGCTCGACATTGCGCTGGCCGGCGACGCCTGGCTGGCGCTGCAGGGGCCAGTGGTCGGCGGCGTGCCGACAGAGACCTATAGTCGCCGCGGCGACCTGTCGGTCAGCGTCGGCGGCGTCCTCCAGACCGGCGACGGCAAGGCCGTGCTCAACGCCGGCGGCAGCCCGGTCACAATTCCCGCCGGCGCCAGCCTCGATATCGCCGCCGATGGCGGGCTGTCGGTGCGCATCGGTGACGCCTTCACCAGCCTCGGCAAGCTGAAACTCGTCGCCGGCGCCGGGCTGAAGGACCTCGACAAGGGTCTCGACGGCCAGTTCACCACCAAGACTCCGCTGCCGGTCGATCGCGCCGCCACGCTGACCACCGGAGCGCTGGAAAATTCCAATGTCCAGACCGCCGGCGCGCTGACCGAACTCGTCGAGCAATCGCGCGGGTTCGAGGTCAATGCCCGGCTGCTCGGCCTCGCCAAGGACATCGACGAACGCACCGCGCGCCTGATGGCGCTCGACAGCCAGTAAGGAAGCCACTCCGATGACATCCGCCCTGCAGATCGCCCGCTCCGGCCTCGATGCGCTCGACCAGCGCATGCGGACGATTTCGAACAACCTGGCCAACGTCAACACGACCGGATTCAAGCGCGATCGCGCCGCCTTCGTCACTTTGATGTACCAGGACCCGCGCCAGGCCGGCGCACCATCGGGCGCCGACAGCCAGTACGCCACCGGGCTCGGCACCGGCACCGGTGTCCGCGTCAACGGTACCGAGCGCATCCATACCCAGGGCACGCTGGTCCAGACCGAAAATGCCCTCGACGTGGCCATCGACGGCGCCGGCTTCTTCGCGGTTACCCTGCCCGACGGCACCCAGGGCTATACCCGCGACGGCTCGTTCAAGCTGTCGGCAACCGGTGAGATGGTGACGTCGGCAGGGCTGCGGCTGGCGCAGGGCGTCGCCATCCCCGAAGGCGCGCAGGCTATCACCATCGCCCCCGACGGGCTGGTTTCGGCCACGATCCAGGGCCAGGCCGCCCCGGTCGAGGCCGGCCAGTTGCAGGTGACGCGCTTCCTCAACCCCGCCGGGCTCGAACCCCGGGGCGACAATCTTTATGCCGAGACCGCTGCCAGCGGCGCCCCGCAGACCGGCGTTGCCGGGGTCGATGGCGCCGGCAGCATCCGCCAGGGCGCATTGGAGGGCTCCAATGTGTCGACGGTGCAGGAGCTGGTCGACATGATCGAGACCCAGCGCGCCTATGAGGTCAACGCCAAGGTCATCAACGCCGCCGACGAGATGGCCAAATATGTGACCCAGAATGTCTGAGATCGCCGCCGCAACCAAGAGCCCTGGGCGCCGGCGCCGCAGCCGCAGCGACCCGTTCGACGTGCGCAACCTGCGCCGCAGCGCCCTGCAGCGGCCCCGCCGGCGCTTCGATTTCCAGGGGCCGGCGCTGATCGTTGCCATCGGCCTTGTCATGCTTGCACTGGCGGGCTGCGCCGACGAAGGCTTCGGCCGCGCCCTCGGCGTCGCCGCAACGCTGCCGCCACCGCCCGTGGCACCGCCGACGCCGCAGACCGGCAGCCTTTACAATGCCGCGACCTTTGCCGGCCTCGCCAGCGATCGCCGGGCACGCCGCGTCGGCGACCTGCTGACCATCCGCCTGGTCGAACGCACCCAGGCCCGCAAGTCCGCCACCGCCGACAGCAGCCGCGACGGCAACACGCGGCTGACCCTGCCCGACGCGCCGCCCTTCTCCTATGTGCCGGCCGGCCTGACCTCGGGCGGCTCGACGCAAAGCTTCAAGGGCAGCGGCACCGCGGCGCAGGACAACCAGCTGACCGGCGACATCACCGTCACCGTCGCGCGCGTCCTCCCCGGCGGCGTCCTCGCCATCGCCGGCGAAAAGCGCCTGACCCTCAACCGCGGCGAGGAACAGGTGCAGTTGACCGGCCTTGTCCGCATGGACGACCTCGGCCCCGACAACAGCGTGGCGTCCACGCGCGTCGCCGACGCCCGCATCCGCTATTCGGGCACC
Source organism: Alphaproteobacteria bacterium (assembly GCA_003241875.1). GTDB lineage: Bacteria > Pseudomonadota > Alphaproteobacteria > Sphingomonadales > Sphingomonadaceae > Sandarakinorhabdus. Next base: position 796 of record QBLU01000038.1, on the reverse strand, counting down.
GGGCAAATTGCGGACCAGAGCCGCCAGGGCTGGCTGGCACGGTTCTTTGCCAAGGTGTCCCCGTTGTGATGCGCGAGACATTCTCCTCCCCCTCAGGGGGGAGGCAACCCGGCGCCAGCCGAGCGGGTGGGGGTCCTGCCCGCGTGGCCACAGTCGATCGACCCCCACCCGCCGCGCCAAGGGCGCGAGTCGCCTCCCCCCTGAGGGGTAGGAATCTGGCTATCTTCACAGTCGGCATCATCGCGCTCCTCCTCGCCGCCCCGGCCCAGGCCGAGCGCATCAAGGACATCGCCCGTTTCGCCGGCGTCCGCGCCAACGCGCTCACCGGCTATGGCATCGTCGTCGGCCTGTCCGGCACCGGTGACGACAATCTCGAATACACCGTCCAGTCGCTGAAATCCGCCGCCGCTCGATTGGGCGTGCTGCTGCCGCCGGGCGTCAACCCGGCGCTGAAGAACGCCGCCGCGGTGATCATCACCGCCGAGCTGCCGCCCTTTGCCAAGCCCGGCCAGCGCCTCGATGTCACCGTCTCCGCCCTCGGCAAGGCCAAGTCGCTGCGCGGCGGCACGCTGCTGATGGCACCGATGCAGGGTGCCGACGGCGAGGTCTATGCGCTGGCGCAGGGCAATCTCGCCGTCGGCGGCTTCGGCGCCGAGGGTCGCGACGGGTCGAAGATCGTCGTCGGCACCCCCTCGTCGGGCCGCGTCCCCGGCGGCGCCAGCGTCGAACGCGCCGTGCCCTCGCCCTTTGCCGGCAGCGAAGAGCTTACGCTCGACCTCGACAACCAGGATTTCAG
>QBLU01000037.1 GCA_003241875.1 Alphaproteobacteria bacterium | reverse complement strand
CCCACAGCCACCACCCGCCCGCCTGTGGATGCTGGCGTCCGCCAGCATGACGCGACGTCGCCGCGACTATCCCCCGACGATGTCCCGCAACGCCGCCAGCACCCCGTCGACCTCCGCCGCGCTGTTGTAATGCGACAGCCCGATCCGCACCGCCCCCGGTCCCTCGCGCAAACCCAGCACACTCGCCGGCTCCCAGGCATAGAAATAGCCCGCCCAGCAGAAGATATTGCGGTCCGCCAGCGCCTGCGCCACCGCCGGCGCGTCATGCCCGGCGATGCTGAAGGTAAAGGTCGGCACCCGCGACGCCAGCCGGTTGGCATTGCCGATGCCGTGCAGCGTCACCCCCGGCAACGCCGCCAGCCCGCCGAGGAACTGCCGCATCAGGTCGGTTTCATACGCCACCACCGCGTCGAACCCCGCCAGCAGCCGCGTCCGCAACGGCGCATCGGCCGCGGCGCCGCCGCTTTCGCTGCCGATCCAGGCGAAATGCTCGATCGCCGCCAGCGTGCCGGCCTGGGCTTCGAAGCTCGGCGTGCCCGGCGCAAAGCGCGTCGGCATGGTTTCCACCGACGGCCGCACCTTCCATGGCCGCAGCTTCGCCTGCAGGTCACGCGCCAGGAACAGCGTCGCCGCATGCGGACCGAAGTATTTGTATGCCGAGGCGCACAGGATATCGCAGCCGATGGCCCGCACATCGATGGCGACATGCGGCGCCGACTGCACCGCATCGACCACCGACACCGCGCCGACCGCCCGCGCCGCCGCACAGACCCGCGCCACATCGTTGATGGTACCGAGGAAATTGCTCGCCTGGCCCACCGCCACCAGCCGCGTGCGCGCGCCGATCAGGCTGTCGAGCATGTCGTAGCGGAACTCGAATGTCTCGGGATCCCATTCCAGCCAGCGCACGGTGACGCCCTTGTCCGCCGCCGCCTGCAGCCAGGGCGACACATTGGCGTCGTGATCCATCCGGGTCAGCACGATTTCGTCGCCGGGCTGCCAGTGGCGCGACAGCAACGCGGCAAACTGGTAGAACAGGGACGTCGTGTTGAGGCCGAAAACGATCTCGTCGGGGTCGCAATTGAACAGCGCCGCGGCGCCCCGGTGCGCCGCCACCACGATGGCGCTCGCCGCCTGCGACGTGCGGAACGTCCCGCCGTCGTTGGCGCAGGCCTCGATCATCGCGCGGCCCATCGCCTCGACCACCCGGCCGGCCACCTGGGTGCCCGCCGGCGCATCGAAATAGCCGCGCGCCACCCCGCCATCGCTGAGGGCAAGCGCCGGAAACGCCGCGCGGACGGCATCGATGGGAAAGGTCTTGTGCATCCGCCGACGTTAGCCGGGCGCCGGCGTCCCTAGCAACTGGCTCGCAACGCCCACCGCAACGATTGTCGCAGCCGGGCAGTTCGGCATCGCAACGGGGGATTTTCCGCCCCGCATGCGTTATCCGACCGCACAACACCGCAGATTACCCAAAGGAATGGCGTGACCACAAGCCCTGCCCGTCTTGCCTCGGCTTCGATTCTCGCCGCGCTGACCCTCGCCGCCCCGCTTCGCGCCCAGACGGCGGCGCCGGACCCGGCCCCCGCCGAGCAGCCCGGCAACGCCGCGCCCACCGGCGGCGACACCGACGCGGTCGAGGAAGAGGTCATCGTCGTCAACGGCGCCCGTGAACGCGGCACCGTGCTCGGCGACATTCCCCCCGAAGTGGCCTTTCGCGCCGCCGATATTCGCGCCATCGGCGCCGGCAGCATCGCCGATCTGCTCAACGAACTCGCCCCCCAGGTGCGCAGCGGCCGCGGCCGCGGCGGCGAACAGCCCGTCGTGCTCCTCAACGGCCGCCGCATCGCCGGCTTTGCCGAGATCCGCAAGCTGCCCCCCGAAGCCCTGCTGCGGGTCGAAGTCCTGCCCGAGGAAGTCGCGCTCAAATACGGCTATGCCGCCGACCAGCGGGTGGTGAACTTCGTGCTGCGCGAGCGTTTTCGCGCCGTGACGGGTGAAATCGACGTCGGCGGGCCCACCGGCGGCGACCGCCAGAACTATGAAATCGAGGCAAACTGGCTGCGGATCCGCGACGGCAAGCGGTTGAGCATCGAGGCAGAGGTCACCCGCGACACCGCACTGTTCGAAAGCGACCGCGATATCCGCACCGGAACCCCGCGCCGCCCCTTCGACCTCGTCGGAAACATCTCCACGCCGGTGCCGGGCGGGGAGATCGACCCGGCGCTGAGCGCCCTTGCCGGCGCCGCGGTGACCGTCGCCGGGGTGCCCGCCGGGGCCGCCACCGCCGCGCCGACGCTGTCCGGCTTCGTCCCCAGCGCCAATGCCGCCAATGTTACCGACATCACCCCCTTCCGCACCCTGTTGCCCGACAACCGCGCCCTGTCGCTGGCCGGCAGCTATGGCACCAGCGTCTTCGGCGACATCGCGGCGACATTCAGCGGCGGGCTGACCGCGACGCGCACCGAAAGCCGCGTCGGCCTGCCCGGCGTCACCCTTGCCCTGCCCGCCGGCAGCCCGTTTTCGCCCTTTGCCAACGATGTCGGCGTCTTTCGCTATGGCCCCGACGCGCTCGTCCAGGCCAATGACAGCTGGACCGGCCGCGCCGGGCTGGCGCTCAACGGCACCGTCGCGCGCTGGCAATGGACGCTGACCGGCAACTACAACCACGCCGAATCGGACACGCTGACCGACCGCGGCATCGACGTGACCGCCGCCCAGGCCCGCATCCTCGCCGGCGACCCGGCCCTCAACCCCTATGGCCCGGCCGCCCTCGACGGTGCGCTGCTGCGCGACCGCGCCCGCACCAACACCGACATCGGCGACCTGCAGGTCGTCGCCAGCGGCACGATGCTGCCGGTTCCGGCCGGATCGCTGACCGCCAGCATCAAGGCCGGCGCCCAGACGCTGGCGCTGCGCAGCGATTCGACCCGCGCCGGCATCGACCGCCTGACCGAATTGTCCCGCACCCAGGGCAATTTCCAGGGCAGTTTCGACCTGCCGCTGACCAGCCGGCGCAACGACGTGCTGGCGGCGATCGGTGATCTTTCGGCCAATTTCAACATCGCAATCGACCGCCTGTCCGACTTCGGCACGCTGACGACGACAGGTTATGGCCTTAACTGGAAGCCGTCGTCGGCGCTGACCCTCATCGCATCAGTCACCAACCAGCAGGGCGCGCCGACGATCCAGCAGCTCGGCAACCCGCAACTGCTCACCCCCAACGTCCGGGTGTTCGATTTCCTGACCGGAACCACCGCCGATATCAGCCGCATCGATGGCGGTAACCCCAACCTCGTCGCCGACAGCCGCCGGGTTTTCAAGCTCGGGGCGACGTTCAAGCCCTTCGACACCCGCGACGTCGCGCTGACCGCCAACTACAACAAGAGCCGCATCGACAACCCGATCGCCGGTTTCCCCACCGCCACCGCCGAGCTGGAGGCGGCGTTTCCCGAACGCTTCGTCCGCGATGCCGGCGGCACCCTGCTGTCGATCGACAACCGGCCGGTCAATTTCGCCCGCTCCGACCGCGAGGAACTGCGCTGGGGGCTAACCTTTTCGCAGCCGCTGAAGGCCAGCGCCGCCGAACTCGCCGCCGCCGCCGCCCGCCGCGCCGCCTTCGAGGCCCGCCGCAACGCCGCCGGCGGCGCGCCGGGCGGGCCTGGGGCAGCCGGTGGTGCCGCCGGCGCCGGTGCCGGGCGCCCGCCCGGTGACCGCCCGGGCGGTGGTCGCCCCGGTGGTGGTGGTGGCCGCGGCGGGCTCGACGGCCGTTTCCAGCTGTCGCTGTTCCACACCTGGCACCTGACCGAACGCATCCTGATCCGCGACGGCGGTCCGGTGCTCGACCTGTTGAATGGCTCGGCGACCGGCAGCGGCGGCGGCCAGCCCCGCCACGAGATCGAATTGCGCGCCGGCGTCGGCAAAAGCGGCCTCGGCGCGCGCCTGGGGCTCAACTGGCAGAGCGCCACCGAGGTGCTCGCCGACCCCAGCGGCGCCACCGTGGCCCCCGGCGACCTGCGCTTTTCCGGCCTGACGACGCTCAACCTGCGCCTGTTCGCCGACCTCGGCCAGCGGCCCGAGCTGGTCAAGCGCGCGTCCTGGCTGCGCGGCAGCCGCATCAGCCTCGCCATCAACAACCTCACCGACGCCCGGCTGAACGTCCGCGACCGCAGCGGCACGGTGCCGATCGGCTATCAACGCGACCTTGTCGACCCCATCGGTCGAACCGTGACGCTGTCTTTGCGTAAACTGTTCTTCTGACAGGTCGCGTGATAGGCGCGGCCACCGTCCGCGATATTGCCGCCCTGATGGAGTGAACCATGCCCCAGACCGCCCCGACGCTGCTGCCGCAGGTCGACGAAGCCGCCCTGCCCCCCGTGCTGATCACCGGCGGCGCCGGCTATATCGGCAGCCATGCCGCCCTGGCGCTGCTCGATCGCGGCCACAAGGTCGTGATCATCGACGACCTGACGACGGGTTCGACGCTGCTGGTGCCCCCTGCCGCGGTGTTCGTGCAGGGCCGCGCCGGCGACGAAGCGCTGGTCGCCGACGTCATCGCGCGGGAGAATATCGGCGCCATCATGCACTTCGCCGCCAGCATCAGCGTCGGCGATTCGGTCAGCCAGCCGGCGGATTACTACCAGAACAACGTCGTCGAGACGCTGGCGCTCGGCCGCGTGGCCGCAAAATGCGGCGTCGGCGCGCTCGTCTTCTCCTCCACCGCCGCGGTCTATGGCGAACCCGAAGGCGACGCCCTGTCCGAAACCGCACCGATCGCGCCGATCAACCCCTATGGCTGGTCAAAGGCCATGGCCGAACAGATGCTGCGCGACATCGTCGCCGCCGACGGCAAGATGGCGGTGGGTATCCTGCGCTACTTCAACGTCTCCGGCGCCGATCCTCAGGGCCGGTCGGGCCAGAACAGCCACCACCCCCATCACCTCATCGAGATCGCCAGCCATGTGGCCACCGGGCTGCGCGACAGTTTCACCATCTTCGGCAATGATTACCCGACCCCCGACGGCACCGGCATCCGCGACTATGTCCATGTCAGCGACGTCGCGGAGGCCCATGTCCTGATGCTCCGCACCTGTCTCGCCACCCCCGGCCAGACCCATGTCTTCAACCTGGGCTATGGCGAGGGACGCAGCGTGATCGAGGTTCTCGACGCGCTCGGGCGCGTCGCCGGCGCGCCGCTGCCGCATGTCGTCGGGCCACGTCGCGCCGGCGATCCCGCCCGTCTGGTTGCCGACGCCAGCGCCGCGGCCGCACTCGGCTGGACCCCACGATTTAATGATATCGAAGCAATCGTCGGCCACGCACTCGGCTGGGAACGAGCCCGACAGGTGCAGGCCGGCCGTCAGACGAACCATTAACAACGGCATCCCGTCGACACCCGATTCGGCGCGATTCGCGCCTCCGATTGCAAACTCGACAGCGTCTCAAGCGCCTTAACGCTTGTCGTTTCTAGGCCGTCACTCGGCTAAAGAATATTGAATGGTATCAAGTTCCTACATGGCGTTTCATACAGTTAATATGAGGGCGCGAGAGATGCCACGAGGTAACGTCGATTGTGAACTGTCGGGCTCAACCTCCTTTTAATGTTGTGTCTTTTTATTTGGTTTGTTATTGAGCCTTAAGGGTTGTCGCTCGGGGGGGCGTGAGCTGTTCATTCAATCCTCCCTAAACATCGGCGGTCCTTGTCTCGTTATCCGGAGTCGTCCGGGTCGCTAGGCATCATCCGGCATCACGCCGACAACAGAGGGAACAGGGCTATGATCAAGAATTTCCGCAATCTGAAGAAGAATACCTCGGGCGCCTCGGCCGCCGAATATGCGCTGATCATCGCGCTCGTCGGCGTCGCCATCATCGCCGGCGCCAGCCGTCTGGGTAACCAGATCAATCTTCGTCTGTCCGCGACCGCAAGCACGATCTCGAACGCTTCGTAATGATGTGCGGGGCCCGCGGCTGGTAACAGTCGCGGGCCCCAACCATTGCGGCGTTGTTCGCCGGCGACCAGCCTGAGAACGGACAAGACCAACGCGCTGACGCAAGCTCACGGCGATCGCCGAACAGGGGGCCTGCCAACCGGATCGTGAAGGCCGACGCGACGTTCGATGGCTGTAAGCACGGCACGCGGGGGCAATATACAATGACATTCATCCATAGCTTTTGGAATGAACGCCGGGGGGCGAGCTCGTCGGAATATGCGCTGCTTCTGGCCTTGATCTGCATTGCGATCATTGCCGGTGGCCAGCGCCTCGGAACGACGGTGAACGACCGGCTGAGTGCCGCCGGCACCCGCATTTCGAACGCAAGCTGATCGATGCCGTCGATGGACCGGCGACAACCGCCGGTGCGCAATGACGGTCAGTATCCCGTCGCTTCGCCTAAACTGACACGGATGTTTAAGAATATCCGATAAGTTAATATAGTATTAGAGCTTTTCTCGGAGGGGCGTGCAGGGTGCGCGTTGGATCGAACCCGATCTCGCAAGCAACTGCCACGGAGTAAAGATCATTATTGAACCGCAACCACATGGCCCGACAGGCTGCGCTCCTTGGGGAGCCGAAACACGGATCGGGCCAGGTCGCAGCACCAGCTGCACGGCGGCGCAAGCTTCGGCGCGCGGGGTCGTAGTGAGTTCCGATGCGTCTGCTCCTGCCCGATCCGCTATCATGGGAACGTACGATGCGTAGATCATCGATCATGATGCTCGTCGCCGCCGTCGTGCTCGGCATGCTTGCGGTCTTCCTGGCGCGGATGTTCCTGCTGCCTGACCCCAGCAAGCAACCGGCCGGCGGCGTGGCGGTGCAGACCGTCTCCGCCGTCGTCGCCTCCGCGCCGTTCGTCTTTGGCGAAAAAATTACGGCTGAAAAGCTGAAGGTCGTGGAGTTCCCGGCGGCGGCGCTGCCGCCCGGCACCTTCCAGCGCATCGTCGAGGCCGTCGGCGACAATGACAAGGTCGCGCTGCGCGCCATCGATACCAACGAACTCGTCACCGTCAGTGCGCTGTCCGGCAAGGTCAGTCGGCTCAGTGCCTCGACCTTGCTCGGTCCGACGATGCGGGCGGCCTCGGTCCCGATTTCCGAATCGTCGGCCGCCGGCGGCTTCGTGGCGCCGGGCGATCGCGTCGATGTCTTCCTGACCCGTCCGGCGGACGGCGACAGCCTGCCCTACACCGATGTGCTGATGCAGAATGTTCGCGTTCTCGCCGTCGGCCAGGACAGCAATGTCGGCAAGGACAAGCCCGAGATCACCCGCACTGCCACCATCGAGGTGACACCCCTGCAGGCCCAGAAGCTGGCGCTGGCGCAGAGTGTCGGCAGCCTTTCGCTCACCCTGCGCAACATCGGTGACGAAAGCCGGCTGCGGCTCGAAACGGCCCAGATCTTCGACCTGAACGACGGCACCGTGACGCGCGTGCTGAAGCGCCAGGCGGCGGCCGCACCGGCAGCGGCGCCCGCCGGCCCTGCCGCCGGTCCCGTGGCCGCACCGCGCCCGTCGGGTCCGTCGATGGAAGTCTTCCGCGGCGCCACTTCCACCCGCTATTCCGTGCCTTCGGGGTCATGATCGACATGAGCAACTTGACCGTGCATTGGAATTCTCCGCTGGTCGCACGCCTCGCCGTGGCGACCGCCCTGACGCAGCGCTGGGGCCTGTTGGGCGCCGCAGCCGTCATCCTGCTGCTGGGGGGCGACCCCGCCGACGCCAGGCCGGCCCGGGGCCGGCCGGCGCCGCGGCCGCAACCGGTCGAAGCGCCGATCAACTATGGCAACGCGATCGATGCCCGGACCGGCGCCGTGATGCAGGTACCGATCAACAAGTCGCAGACGCTGCGCGTCGACCGTGCCCTTGCCAAGGCGATCGTCGGCAACGCCGATATTGCCGATGTCGTGCCGGTGTCGCAGAACTCGGTCTATGTTCTCGGCAAGTCGATCGGCTCGACCAACGTCACGCTGATCGACCGGCGCGGCAGTATCCTTGCTGTCATCGATGTCGTCGTCGGACCTGACGCCCAGGGCCTGAAGCGCAAGCTCGCCGAGCTGCTGCCGACCGAATCGATCGGCGTCGTGACGTCGAACGACAATCTGGTGCTCGAGGGCAAGGTGAGCAGCGCCGCCGCGGCAGACCGCGCCATGACGATTGCCGAGACATACGCCCCGAAAAAGACCGTCAACCTGTTGTCGGTGGGATCGCCGCAGCAGGTCCTGCTCGAAGTCCGCTTCGCAGAAATGTCGCGTTCGACGGTCAAGCAGCTCGGCATCAATAACGTGTCGTTCTTCAACGGCACGGGCAGCGGCCAGATCTTTGCGCCCGGCAGCGGCGTCGGCAATTTCAGCGCGGGCTTCTCCTTCCCGGGTGGAATTTCGTTCCAGATCGACGCCCTCGAGCAGAAGGGCCTGGTGCGTACGCTTGCCCAGCCCAATCTGATGGCACTGTCCGGTGAAACGTCGAGCTTCCTCGCCGGCGGCGAATTCCCGGTGCCGTCGCAATTGTCCCAGGCCGGCCAGGTCACCTATGAATTCAAGCAGTTCGGCGTCAGCCTGGCGTTCACGCCGACGGTCCTCGAGGACGGCCTGATCAACCTCATTGTCGCCCCGGAGGTCAGCGAGCTCGACCGTGCGGCCGGCATCACCGTCGGCGCCCTGACGGTGCCGGGTCTCCGCACACGCCGGGCGCGCACTACGCTCGAACTGCGCGATGGTGAATCGCTGGCGATCGCAGGGCTGATCCAGTCCAACTTTGCCGACACCATCAGCGCGGTGCCGCTGCTCGGCAAGGTGCCGATCATCGGGCTGCTGTTCCGGTCGACCCAGTTCCGCAAGAATGAAACCGAGCTGGTGATCATCGTCACGCCACGCATCGTACGCCCGGTTGCGCCCGGCGCGCTGGCCTTGCCGACCGATCGTGTCCTCGAACCGAGTGACGTCGATGCCTTCGTCAACGGCAAGAGCGAGGTCGGCGTGCCGCAACGGACCATCGGGCCGGCGACCGGCAGCCCCCGGCCGGGCGGCGTCGCCGGCGACTTCGGCCATATCGTGAGGTGACCATGCGGATGACGAAAGCCTTTGCGCTGCTGCCGCTGCTGGCGGTCGGCGCGTGCGCCCAGACCATGGAACTCGGCAACGCTGTCGAGAACAATGTCGCCGTGCAAACCGTCAATATGACGCCGCAATATGCCGGCGTGCCCATCGAGGGTGGCAACGGGCATCACAGCTCGGAGGCCTACAAGCGCTACCTGGCCGGAACGGTGAAAAAGCCGGATTCGTCCGGTAGCCGGAACACAATGGGTGGCGGTGCCCCTCAATGACGTTTGGCGAGCAGCTGTTACCAATCGGGTGAGATTTATCGGAGAGCTATTGTGTTAGGTCGGACCGCGACGCCTGCCATTGACAAGGTGCTGGAGCCTGCAAGCCCGGCCCTGCGAGTCACGATCGTGCTCGATCCCGAAACGGCAGCGCTGCTCGATGAATCGCGACTGGCATTGCCCGATACATCGGTACGCATCTTTGCCGGCACGCTGGCCGGCTTTGCCAGCAACGGGCCGATGGTGCGCGCAACGGATGTCCTGATTGCCCAGTTCGATGCCGAAAATCCCCGCGAGTTCGAGGAATTCGAGCGCTTCGTCCAGGCGCACCGCAACCACCTGCCGGTCATCGCCGCGGTCCATGGCCTCACCGTCGCGCTGACCCGCAAGATCCTGCGGTCAGACGCTGTCGATGTCCTGCCGGTCCCGTTCACGCCCGATGAGCTGCACCAGGCGATCGAGACCGGTCGCCACCAGATGCTCCAGGTCCAGCCCCAGGCGCGCATGCGCGGCGGCCGCATCCTGACCTTTGTCGGCGCGCTCGGCGGGGTCGGCACCACCGCCGTCGCCAGCCAGGCCGCCTTGATCTGGGCCGAAAAACAGAGCGTCTGCCTCATCGATCTCGACCTGCAGTTCGGCAATGCCGCACTTTATCTCAACCTCAAGCCGCAACTGACGCTGGCCGACCTGCTTGACGCCGGCGATCGGCTTGATGCCGAATTCCTGCGTTCGGTGGCCGACAAGCATGTCTCGGGCCTCAGCGTGATCGCCAGCCCGCGGGACATGATGCCGCTCGATGCGTTGACGCCGGAGTTTGTCGAACGCCTGCTCGATCTCGCCGCGCAATGCTATGACGTGGTGCTTGTCGACCTGCCCGGCGCGTGGATCAGCTGGTCGTTGAGCGCGCTGCAGAAATCCGATGCCATCTGCCTCATCGCCGGTCTGACCGTGCCGGGCGTGCACCAGGCGCGACGCCAGATCGAAGTGCTTGAGGCCAATGACCTCGGCGACCGCGTCCGGCTCGTCCTCAACCGCATCGTCACCCCGATGTTCGGCAAGGCCGATCTTTCGCAGGCCGAGACCGTGCTGCGCCGCAAGGTCAACTTTCCAGTCGCCAACGATTACCCGACGATCAGCACCGCGATCGACGAAGGCAAGGCCATCGGATCCATCAAGGTGCGCTCACGCATCGAAAAGGACATGCGCGCCATGGTTGCCGACCTGAGCTCGATGATCGGCGCCGAACAGGCAGGGCCGCGATGATCTGGCCCACCAAGCGCGGCACGCCGGCGGTCGCAACCGGCATCGACACGACCGCAACCGCGGCGCCGCCGCCGCCAAAGCCGTCCGCGGCTCCGGCAGCCGAAGCGGCGCCCGTCGTCAAGGTACCGCCGCCCAAGCCGGCGGCCATCGATACCCAGCGGCTCGACCGCTACACCGAGCTCAAGGTCACGCTCCACCAGAAGCTGATCGAACGCATCAACCTCGCGGCGCTCGAAACGATGAGCCGCGAGCAGGTCGGCCGCGATATCGGCGATATCGTCACCGACATGCTGAAGGAGATCAATCACGCGCTTAACATGACCGAGCGCCGCCAGCTGGTAGAGGACATCCTCGACGAACTGCTTGGCCTCGGGCCGCTCGAGCCGCTGCTGAAGGACCCGACGATTTCCGACATCATGGTCAATTCGGCGACCATGGTGTTCATCGAACGCCGCGGCAAGATCGAGGAGGTCGGCACCCGATTTGCCAACGATGCGCACCTGCTGCGCATCATCGGCAAGATGGTCAGCCGGGTCGGCCGGCGCGTCGATGAATCGTCGCCGATGGTCGATGCCCGGCTCGCCGACGGCAGCCGCATCAATGCGATCATTCCGCCGCTGGCCCTCGATGGCCCAGTGCTGTCGATCCGCAAATTCTCCAAGACGCCGATCGACATGGACAAGCTGGTCGGCCTCGGCTCGATGCCGGCTTCATGCGCCGAAGTGCTGCGCGGCGTCGTCGCCAGCCGGCGCAACGTGCTGATCGCCGGCGGCACCGGTTCGGGCAAGACGACGATGCTGAACGCCATGTCGGCATCGATCGATTCGCACGAACGTGTCGTGACCATCGAGGATTCGGCCGAGCTGCAGCTGCAGCAGCGCCACGTTGTCCGCCTGGAAACGCGGCCGGCGAACATCGAAGGCCGCGGCGAGGTCAACCAGCGCGACCTGGTCAAGAATGCGCTGCGCATGCGGCCCGACCGCGTCATTCTGGGTGAAATCCGCTCGGGCGAGGCCTTCGACATGCTGCAGGCGATGAACACCGGCCACGATGGCTCGATGACTACCGTCCACGCCAACACGCCGCGCGATGCGTTGAGCCGCGTCGAACAGATGATCGGCATGAGCGGCATCGACATCTCGCCTAAATCGGCGCGGGCCCAGATCGCCTCCGCCATCCATGTCGTGCTGCAGCTCGAGCGCCTCAGCGACGGCCGCCGCAAGCTGACATCCATCGCCGAGGTGACCGGCATGGAAGGCGAGATCATCCTGATGCAGGAGATCTTCAAGTTCGTCCGCGAGGGCCTCGGCCCGAACGGCGAAGTGCTTGGCGAGATGCGCCCGATGGGCATCCGTCCCAAGTTCATGGAGGTCCTGAACGCCCGCGGCATCAACCTGCCGTCGAGCCTGTTCGACCCGTATCGCGCAAAGACGCCGCCGGCATGAGCAGCTATTTCGATCCCGCCCTGATCTTTTATGCCGTCGTCTTCCTGGCGGTGGTGTTGCTGATCGAGGGCATCTTCATCTATTGGCGAGACGTGAAGGGCCCGCAGTCGCGCGTCAGCAAGCGCATGCAGTTGCTCGCCGCCGGTGCCACCAACTCCGAGATCCTCGCGTCGCTGCGCCGTGACACGTCCAATGCCTCGGCGTCGCTGCTGCCGGGGCTGTTCCGCTATTTCGAGAACCGGCTCAGCCAGGCCGGCATGAAAACCAGCGTGCCGCGGCTGTTGACCATCATGGGGTCGACGACGGTCACGGTCGGCGTGCTGTTCCCGATCCTCGGCGGCATTTCGGGGCAGATCCAATCCTTTGCCGCCTATCTGCTGATCGTCATCTTTGCGGTCGCCATCGGCGTCGTGCTGCCGATCATGTATATCAACGTGCGCGCCACCAAGCGCATCAAGCTGTTCGAAGCCCAGTTCCCGACCGCGCTCGACATCTTCGTGCGTGGCCTGCGCGCCGGTTATCCGGTCACCAGCGCGCTCGAACTGCTGGTGACCGAGGTTCCCGACCCGATCTCGTCCGAATTCGGGCTGGTCGTGGCCGAGATGAACTATGGCTACAATTTGCGCGACGCGCTCGCCAACCTCGCCCATCGCGTGCAGACCCAGGATATCCAGATGTTCGTGGTGTCGGTCGCGATCCAATCCGAAACCGGCGGCAGCCTTGCCGACATCCTGCAGGGCCTGTCGCAGGTGATCCGCGACCGGGCGTCGATGGTGCTGAAGGTCCGCGCACTGGCCAGCGAAGGCAAGATGACCGGCATGATGCTGAGCGGCCTGCCGATCTTTGCCTTCATCATGACCTTTGCCGGCACCCCGTCCTTCTATCTCGATGTCGTCGAGGACCCCTGGTTCCTGCCGGCGGTGATCGGTGTGCTGACAATGTACACGTGCGGCATCCTGCTGATGCGCAAGATCGTGGCAATCAAGGTCTGATGCGATGACTGGCGATGCGATGACCCTCATTATCATGGCAATGATCTTCTTTGCCGTGGTGCTGGTCGTGATGGCCGCCGGCAGCATGGTCGGGCGCCGCGTCGACATCGCCGAGCGCCTGTCGACCACGGCGCCGACGTCCAATAACAGCAGCAGCAGCGGCAGCCTGCGGACCGATCAGACCCAGTCGGTCTGGGCCAAAATGGTCCAGGAAGTCGAACGGCGCGGTCTGTCGCTGACCGATTCCAATGGCGATGCGCTGAGCGAGCGGCTCATGCTGGCCGGGTTCGACCAGGTCTGGGCGGCTCGCGCCTTTGTGCTGTTGCGCACCGTGCTGACGTTGCTGCTGCCGCTGCTGGCCCTGGGTGTCATTGCGCTGATGAACGATTGGCCGTCCCCGCAGAACCTTTACATGATCCTCGGCGGCTCCGCGGTGGCAGGACTCTATCTGCCGAACTACATCGTCAACGGGCGTGCTTCACGCCGCCGTGACGAAATCCTCAACGGCTTTCCCGACACGCTCGACCTCATGCTGGTCTGCGTCGAGGCCGGCCTCGGGATCGATGCCGCCTTCAGCCGGGTCGGGACCGAGATCGTCGGCTCGCACCCGCTGCTGGCGGGGCTGTTTGCCAATGTCTCGCTGGAACTGCGCGCCGGCCGCACGCGGGAAGTCGCGCTGCGCACCCTGGCTCGCCGCACCGCCATCCCGGAGATCGGCGCCTTTGTCACCCTGGTTGTCCAGTCCGACCGGCTGGGCGCCAGCATCGGCCAGGCGCTGAAGGTCTATGCCGCTGAAATGCGCGAGGCGCGCCGCATGCGCGCCGAGGAAAAGGCGCACCGAATTCCGGTGCTGCTGTCGATCCCGCTCGTGGTTTTCCTGCTGCCGACCATGCTGGCCGTGCTGCTGATCCCGCCGATCATCAACATGAAGAATGCGCTCGCCGCCGATAGCGGCCAGACCAGCGTTTCCGTTCCGGGGCAGAAATAGGATGGGCCGCAGCGAAACCGCATTGACCGGGGCCGCCATCGGCATGGCCCTGCTCGAAGCCGCGTCGGCACAGGCCCGGCCGGTTGCTTCCGAAGGGTTGCGCGTCAACGCTCGCAACACGCCGGCGCCCAGCGGCGACATGTACCAGACCGGTCGCGGCCTGCTCGCCGCCGGCGACGTCACCGGGGCTATGGGAGCCTTCCGCCAGGCGTTGCTCGAGGCACCGCAGTCGGTCGATGCACTGAACGGCCTTGGGGTCTGCTACGATCGCCTCGGCCGCTACGACATCAGCCGCGATTATTATGAATCGGCGCTCGCCATCGCGCCCGATTCCCCGCTGGTGCTCAACAACCTGGGTTACTCCCTGTACCTGCAGGGGCAGTTTGCCGCCGCTATCCCCATCCTGCAGCGCGCCGGCGAGGCCCGCGATCCGGCGGTAAGCGCCGCCAGCCAACGCGTCCTTGCGCTGGTGGCCGTGCAGATGCGCGACGCCGCCACCCGCGCAGGCGCGACAGCCGCCCGGTCGATGCAGGCCAGCGCGCAGGCGCCGACACCAGGCGCACGCATCGAGGTGCTGGCGAGCGGCGAGCAGCGCCTGGTCTTCGGGACCGCCGCGCCCGACAGCGCCCTCGTGGCGGCGCTGGGCGACGATGCGGCGCTGGTCACCATAACGCGCCGGGACGCCCCGCAGGTCGCCCGCCCCAGTGACATGGTTCGCATCGGCAACCTGACGCACACGCCATCCGGCGAACTGCCGGCCGTCGTCTATTTGACCACCAGCGCCCCCGCCACGTCGCGCACCATGACCTTGTCGATTCCGGAGGCCATCGCGCTCGTCGAGCCGACCGGAGCACGCGTCGCCGCCCGCCGGGCCGCCGCCAGTGCCGCCGCCAGCGTTCCCGCCGCTGCCCGCATGACCCCGGCAAATGTGCAGACGGCCGCCAATGCGCCTCCCGCACGTCGGCGCAGCCGCAGCGCGCCGGTCACGCCGGCACACAACGACCAGGGGGATGTCGCACCGTTGCTGGCGCCGCGGACGGGCAATACCGACAGCCGCAGCCATGAAGGCGCGCCGGCGTGGTTGCTGTCTTCACGCCGCACCGACCGACCGACCGCCGGTCCGCCCCGGGCCGGCATGGTGCCGGAAACACCAACGGCGGTTGCGGCGTTCGACAGCGACGTCGTCGAGCTCAACCGGTTCGCAGCGCGGATGCGCGGTGACGTTGCCGGCGTTGCGGCCGATCCGGACGCCGACCGCCAAGCCGCGATCGCACGACTGGAAGCCTTGATTGCGCGGATTCGCGCCGCATGACCGAACGGCTTTTGCGGACGCTGTGGCGGCATCGCCCGGCTGTCCTGATGTTGGCCATCGTCGCAAGCAATGCC
Organism: Alphaproteobacteria bacterium; assembly: GCA_003241875.1. Lineage (GTDB taxonomy): Bacteria > Pseudomonadota > Alphaproteobacteria > Sphingomonadales > Sphingomonadaceae > Sandarakinorhabdus. Next base: position 21,743 of record QBLU01000037.1, on the reverse strand, counting down.
GCGCCGGCAAGCGCACGCAAGGCGCAGCCGGTCAGCCCGCCAGCCCCTGTCAGCGCGCCGGCGACGCCGGAGCAGCGCGCCGCGATACTGGCTGCGATCGACGCCGCCATTGCCGCCGGACGGCTGGATTCGGCAAGGTCGATGATCGGTCGCACGCTGCCCATCGACCCCTCGCCGGAATTTCAGCTGCGGTTGGCGGAACTGGCGCTGGCAAGTGGCGATATCGCCGGCGCCGGGGCGCAATTCACCGAGCTTGCTGCCGAGCCGACCCTGGCGGCCCGGGCACAGCAAGGGCTGGGGCTGGCACGGCTGCGCCAGGGCAATCTGCCGGCGGCCACGGCAGCGATCGAGGCCGCGCTTGCTGCCGAGCCCGGGCTCCTGCGGGCGTGGAATGCACGCGGTGTTATTGCCGATCGCCAGCGCGACTGGCCGGCGGCGGACAAGGCCTATGCCGCAGTGCTCGCCATCGACCCTCGATCGGTCGCCGCACTGACCAATCGCGGTTATTCGCGCAGCCTGCGCGCGCTTTATGCCAAGGCCGAGACAGATCTGGCCGCGGCCGCCGCGATCGACCCTGCGTCGTCCATCACGCAGACCAACCTGCGCTTCGCTCGGGCGATGCAGGGCCGTTATCGCGACGCCTTTTCCGGATCGACAAAGGAAACGCTCGCCAACGACCTCAATACGGTTGGCTTTGCGGCCATGGCGCGTGGCGATACCGAGGCTGCGGAAACCTACTTCAACCGGGCGATGTCGCTCAACACACGCTTCGACCGCGTGGCCTGGGCCAACATCGAGTATCTGCGAAGCCATCGTAAGACGCAGCTCGATCCGGATTCGGTGCTGGCCGGCGACCGCAGTCCCGGCCCGACGCCACGCCGCTGATGCTGTCGTTTCCCATGCTTCTGGCGTTGGCAGCGCTTGGCTGTGTCGTGGCCGCGATGCTGTTCGACCTGACGACCTTCGAGATCCCCGACGGACTGTCGATCGGCCTCGTTGGCCTGGCGATCGCTTATGGTCTGGCAACGCCCGGTTTCGACTGGCTTTCCCACCTCGGCGCGGTGCTCCTGGTGTTCGGGGTAGGGCTTTTCGTTTTCAGCCGTGGCTGGATGGGCGGCGGCGATGTCAAACTGCTAACCGGCGTCGCGGCGTGGACGGCACTTGATGGTCTTCCCTTGCAACTCACAGCCACCGCGCTGGCAGGTGGCATCCTGGCCATCGTGCTGCTCGCCACGCGTTCGGCGGTAGGCCGAGTGCACGTCGAACCTGAACGGCTGCCGCGTTTACTCCACAGCGATGCACCCTTGCCCTATGCCGTTGCTATTGCGGCCGGTACGATCTGGTGGGCGGTGCCGGCATGGCCAATTGGTTAGGTTTTTGACGGTCGAAGCCGATTTTCTGCCGCGCAGAACGTGAAAATTGCAAAATCGGCGCTTTTTTTGGTACCAGAAGGGTTCTGACTTACCGAGATGGCTGCGTAACGATTGACTCCGTAACGAGAATTCGTTAGCAAAATACATCGTTTATTTACTTTTGTGATCTGCGAGTCGCAACGGTCAAGATCGGGTGAGCCTCAGGTGCGTTGGCAAAGACAGAGGGAAGGCAAGATGAGCCGCCTGTCGAACGACAGGCGCGGTTCCGTCGCTGTCGAGTTCGCGCTGCTGTTCACCCTGATGCTGACAATGCTGTTCGGGACCACGCGGTTCGGAGTCGCATTCTACCACAAGGAAGTATTGAGCACAGCGACCAAGAGCGCCGCACGTCTGGTCGGTGTCGGACGCACCAATGCGACGATCTGGGCCGATGCACGCACGGCGTTTTTCGAGGCAGCACCAAGCCTCAAGCCGGCTCAGACGACGATTACCATCGTCATCAACGGTACGACCTGTGCAAGCAATGCAGCCTGCGCGACGGCGATGGCGACGGCTGCGGGTCAGGCGGCGGTGGTTCGCGCGACCTACCCCTGCAATCTGAAGGTTCTCACCGATTTCGCGCCAGGATGCCTGCTGAGATCTTCAACGACGCAGAAGGTAGAATGATGATCCGTCGCCTTGTGGCCGCGCGATTGCGTCGGGTTTCGGCCTGTCAGGACGGCAGTGTCGTTGTGGAGTTCGCATTTCTCGTGCCGATGTTCACATTCGTGCTGTTCAGCATCATCGAGTTCGGATTTGTTTTCGTTGCGTATGGTTCGATGCACTTTGCGGCGGCAAACACCGCACGCCAGATCGGTGTCAATTCGCTCACCGCGGCGGCAGCGTCAGCGGCCGTGAAGAGCAAGATGCCCGCCTGGGTTTCGAATGCGGCGACGGTAACGACCACGCCGATCGTCAACGCTAATCCGCTCAAGAGCAGCGTGAGGCTTACCGTGTCTGCGCCGGTGCGTACAGCAACGCCGCTGCCCTACTTCACACTGGCGCCGAGCTGGATTCTTTCCACTTCCGTAATTGTACGGCAGGAACTTCCCTATGACGGCTGATTTCATCACCACAGTTGCAGACAGGCCTGCCGCCGGCGCCTTGGCACGGTTGTTGCGCGCCCGTCAGGGCGCCACCGGCGTGGTCTTCATGATTCTCACGCCGGTTCTGATCGGCGCGATCGGCTTTGGCTTCGACATGAGCCGCTACGCCTTGGCGCGAAACGAACTGCAGACCGCTGCCGATGCGGCGGCCCTCGCCGCGGCGCAGGACGTCACCGCCAGCCCCGCCAGCGTCGCTGTCACCTATGGCCGGCTGAACCTGCCTGCAGCGCTCTCCGGCGCGATCACGACCACCGATGTGACGGTCGGCAAGTATCAGAACGTCGGCGGCTTCACGCCCCTTGTCGCCCCCGATTCGAACGCGGTGAAGGTTGTCCTTACGCGATCGCCTGGTCGGGGCAACAAGTTCACGTCGACGTTCGGGACCTATTTCTTCAATACCGTCACCGCGACCGCCATCGCGGTAAAGCCGGAATCGAGCAACTACGAGCCGCCGGAGTCGACGAATCTCGACAATGAAGCTGGCGATTACAACGAGATCTACGCCTATTGCTACAATTATGCGGGCACCGGAGCACCTGAAGCCCGTCGGTCACAGATGACGCTCATTTCCAACAACATGGACAACGTCGTCAGCGTGACCTCGGGCGTGATCTCGACGCCGCCCCCGGTAACGGCGGTCTGGCCCGATTGCCGTGCGACCGGGCTGAGCATCAGTTTCCGCCTGCGCAATATCAGGCATGCCAAGAGCATGACGAATCTCTGGCTGAACCCGGGCACCGCACCCTTCCGGCCGGAGCATAATTACTACACCGACACTCGGATCACCGGCGCCGTCGAGCATTTCGATGGTTTGACCATGGCCAGCCTGGAAACCGTACTGTGCAACACCGCCGCCCAGTGCGACAGCCGACTCCCGTCGTTCATCGGGCGCAAGGGCCGCGATCGCACGCCGGATAGAGCGACGGGCGCCTGTGCACCCGGCAAGTTCATGTATTTCGGCTGGGAGGATCGCCCGCCCGGGCAGTCGGGCGCCAACGGCAGCTGGACCGACCCGGCCTGGACAGACCGGGACTATGACGACATTCGACTGCTGATGAAGTGCCCCAAGGGCGGCCAGCTCGGGGATGCGTTCGTCCGCCTCGTCAAGTGACGGCTGTGGCGTGAGGGACTGGCCGGTCGCTCCAGGCCGGCCGCCTCAACGACTTGGCGGCATACGATCCGCAGCCTCGGCGATGGCAACGTAGATCTTGCCGATATCCGACGACAGCAATGTCGCTGCCAGCGCCTCGCCATCGCGGTCACCAAGCAGGCGGTTGATGAGGCTCTCAAAGGCCTGAATATAGGTCGCCGCAATGCTGCGGTAAGCGTCATCATGCGTATGCAGCCGCGCCAGCCGGCGTGACATCTCGCGATCGAGCAGGGGCACGATGGCTCGCGCAAAGGCCCCGCGATCGCCGCGCAGATACCGCGCCCATTCATCCTCGCCGACCGGCAGTGCGAGCAGTCGCGCAACATCGATAAGCGCCGCATCGAGGTGGCCCATCAGCCGCATCGATTGCGCCGCCATCGAATTGCGTTCGCGCAAGTCGAACCGCGTCTCGATCTGATCGATCCGGGCTTCGGCCGCCGCCACGGTTTCGACCATGCTGACCATCTGCATCGCCAGCCGCCGTGACAGTTCCTGCCCGGTGTCGGCGGCGCGCGCCGTCGCACCCTGGATCTCGACAAGCTGCGCCCGCACCGGCTCGCCAAAGGCCGCATCGCTGCCGCCGGTAGCCGCCAGTCGCAGCGCCGCCATCGCATCATCAACCACGGTCGCCAGGCTGCCACGCATCGATTCTGCCGTGCTCGCCGCCACATCCTTGATGCGGACCAGCTCGGCATCGAAGGCTTCGGCGCTTTCGAGTGTGGCGGCCACGCTGGCGACGCGGATGTCGGCCAGCGTCGCGGTTGCCGCATCGAAATGCGAGCCGAGCGTGCCGGCGAGATCGACGATGGCGTGGCGCTCGGCACTGACGGCGGCGGCAGCGGTCGCGACTTCGGCTGCGCCGGCCTGTGCCGACCTGTCGAGCAACGCGACCGCGTCGAGCATCTGACGCGTCTCGCTGTCGAGAGCTACGATCGACTGCCGGGTTTCGTCGAGCCGCTCGCCGAGGATGACATGCACCTCGGCAACCGTCCCGCCGAGCTTGCCGGACTGAACGTCGAGACCGTCCAGCGTGGCTTGGGACGCATCGAGCAGCCCTTGCAGCGCCGCGACGCGATCCTGGAAGCCGGCAATGCGTGCATTGATGTCGTCGAGCGTGCTGGTACCGACCTGTTCGAGCGCGGCCAGACGATCCTGCAAATCGGCGAACCGTTCGGTTGCGGCGCCGTGGAGCCCCACGACCCCGGCATCATGCGCGGCGAATTCGGTGGTGAGCTGGCCAGACGTCTTCAGCAGGGCCTCGAGCCTCTGGTTGAACAGGCGCGCCCCGTCGTCGCCGAACAGTTGCAGTTGCCGTGCCGTTGCCTCGATGCCGGCGGCAAAGCTGCGCATCTGGCTGTCGACCTGCTCGTTGATCTGGCCGACGGCATTTGCCGACCGCTCGAGCACGCCGTCGACGGCCGCATCAAGCGCAAAGGCCCGCTTCGACAGCGCCGTCGTGTTGCGTGTCGACGCCTCGTCGATCCGCGCCAGCAGCGCCGCCATGTTGGCGATCGCGGCGTCGGCCTGGCGCGCCGCCTCGTGATTGCGGGCCTGCACGGCCGCCAGCATGGTCTCTACAGCGCGCAACTGGGTCGCGCTTTCGCCGCCGACATCGCGCAGCGTGTCGCCGACATTGCCGACCGTGCGCGCCACATCGGGCAAGGCGTCTCGCAGTGCGGCGGTCGCCCGATCCGCGGCCTCTCCACAGGCAGCGATGCGTTCGGCCGCGGCCTGCACCGCCTCGGCATCGGCGGCCATCGCCGGCAAGGCGGCCGCGCCGGCGGCGGCGAGGTCACGCAGCTGTCCGGCCGTATCGCGAACACCATTGTCGACCCGCCCCAGCGCCGTTTCGAGCCCGGCGACATGATCGCGGGCGTCAGCCAGCCGCGAACCCACCTCCGACAGTGCCAGCGATGTCTTGCCCGGCGCGAGCAGGGCATAGATCACAAGCCCGAGCGCGATTGGCGGCAAGATCGCGACCGCGATATCCGGCAGCGGCGGTATCTGTCGCGCCATTCCAAGGATCTCGGCGGCCAGCCACAAGCCCGCTAGCCCCAGCGCCGCCTGCAAGGGCCAGCGTCGTTCGACCCGGATCGAAACAAGCAGTTCTTCCAACGCGAAGCCCCCCGGCCGCAAAGCCCTGTCGGTCTAATGTGACGCCTGTTTAGGGCGCGTGCACCGACAAGTCATAGGTTTTTGCGCTCAACCGGCCGCGAGGCGTGCTGTCATGAAGGCCCAGACCCTGCGCCGGACCACATCGGCGAGCAATGCCGATGCGACCAGCGCCGCCAGCCCCGCCGCCATGCAGAAGCCCAGCCAGCCCAGGCGCCCGGTCGTCACTGCGGGCTGCAGCGCCCAGGCGCCGGCCATGACCAGGCCGGCGCCGAGCAGCGGCCGCAGGACATCGACCAGATACCAGCGCGCCGCCTCACCGCGCAGCAGGCGCCGATGCTGGAGGGGCACGCCGACCAGCACGAACAGCACGTTGACCGTTGCCCAGATCGCCGCCGCCGCGATGGCACCATATTGCGGCACCAGCCACAGCAGCGCCGGAATCATGATCGTTACCGCCGCCAGCATCAACCGCAGCGTCATGCCGGTCCAACCGGATGCCATCTGCAGGTAATGCGGTACCTGATAGAGCGCGTTCATCAACGTGCCGATCGCGAGCAGCCCCAGGATCGGTGCCGCCCGCCCCGCCAGGGCAGCATCACCCGACCAGGCAAACAGCAGCCCGTAGGGAAACAGCGCCATCAGCATCGCTGCCGGGCCGGCGACGACCGCGACCAGTTGCGACGCCTGGTGGTAGGCGGCGCTGACCCCGGCGTCATCGCCGGCTTCGAAACGTCGGACCAGCGCCGGGGACACCGCCAGCACGACGGGGCCGCCGACGAGCCAGAGGCCGCCGCTGATCGTCGAAGCCAGCATGTATGTGCCGAATTCGGGCAGAGTGAGCAGGCGCGACAGCAGGATCTTGTCTCCCTGCCCCATCAGCAATGCCAGCAAGGCCGTTCCGAAGACACCGCCGGCGAAGCGGTAGACGGCAATGAGTGCAGCCTTCGAGAACCGCGGCGGCCGCGGCGGCTGCGGCAGCAGTGCCCGCAATTTGGTGCCGAGGACGATCAGCGACAGCAGCGATACCAGGCCCTGCCAGATGAAGAAGGCCTGCACCGTTGGCGCGACCAGCACGATGACGGCAAGCGCGCCCAGGCTGCGCAGCAGGTTGAGGGCGACGCCGGCACCGTTCAGCCAGACCTGTTGTTGCAGGCCCATGATGCCGCTGCGATAAAGACCCTCGCAAAATCGCATGGCGACGACGATACCGAGCATCGACAGCGCCCCGGCCACTGTCTCCACCGGCAAGTTTTCGGCATTCAGCCAATGGCGCGCGATGCCGCCGGCAAACAGGGTGAGCACGACCGCGACTGTTGCGGCGATCCCGAAATACAAGAACTCCAGGCTGCGAAGCAGGTCGCGGATCGCCTGGATCGGCATGGCGCCGGCGGTGAACCGGGCCATCTCCCGCCCTAGCGAAGGCGCCATGCCCAGATCAAGCAGGCCCATCCACGCCTGGATGACGGCAAACAGCGCCACCAGTGCATAGGCTTCGAGACCGAGATACCGGATATAGATCGGGACGAGCAGCAGTGACAACAGACTGGCAACGACGCTGCCGACATAGTTCGCCGCGATGTTGCGCTTTACAGACATGTGACCCGAATAGTGTCAGAGCGTCAGGCGGAAGCGGGTGCCACCGCCATCGGCGGGTTCACACACCAATGCGCCGTCATGCGCCAATGCAATCTGCCGGGCGAGGCTGAGGCCGACGCCGGTGCCTTCCGACTTGGTGGAAAAGAACGGCAGGAAGATATCCTGGCGCAGTTCATCGGCGATGCCGGGGCCATTGTCGACCACGTCGATGGCCACACGTCCGCCCTTCAGCAGCGCAGCAGCCAGTGCGATCCGGGGGTCGGGGCCGCCGGCGACAGCCTCGGCCGCGTTGCGCAGCAGGTTGATCAGCAGCTGGGCCAGCAAATCGGCATCGGCATCGATCGCCAGCCCGGCGGGTTCGACCGTCACCGCCAGCGGCAACGCCGGCCAATCGCTGGCGAACAGCCGGCCAAGCTCGGCGAACAGCACGGCGACTTCGACGCGGCCGCGCCGCAGTTCGGGTGGTCGCGTCAACTGGCGGTAGGTTCGCACGAAGTGCATGACGCCCTCGGCGCGCCGGGCGACCGTTTCGATGGCGGCACGGGCATCGCTGATCGCCGGATCGTCACCCTTGTCGGCTGCGGCGATCAGCCCGGCGGCAGTGGCCGACAGCGAGGTCACCGGCGTCATCGAGTTCATGATTTCATGCGTCAGCACGCGCACCAGATCGGTCTGCGCCGCCAGTTCGGCGCGATCAAGCTCCTGCTGGATCGGCTGCACCGCGACGATGCGGGTCGCCCCGGGGCCCTGATGCACCTCGGCCATCGATAGCAGCGCCGCCGTCGGAACACCCGACACCAGCATCCGGGTCTGGCGCCGCTCGCCCGCCTTCAGCCCCGCAACATCCGCAGCAAATGTCACGCCATAGCTCGCGAGATCGTCCAGCCGCACCACCCCCGCGCCGGGGAACAGCCGCCGCGCCGCCTTGTTGACCAGCGCCACGCGGCCGTCGGCAGCGATGCTGATCAGGGGGCTCGGCACGTCCTCGACCAGCGCCGCCAGATAGCGGCTGTCATCCTGCGCGGCGCTCCGCTCGCGGCGCATGCGGGCGATGGCGCCGTCCATGCTGGCGCCGAGCGCATCGAAGCCGGCACCGGCCTGCAGCGTGCCGAAGCCCTGCGCAAAGTCACCGTGTTCGAACGCTTCGACAAAACGCGCGACGGCCAGGTTGGTGCGACGCAGGAACAGCCACAGTTCCGCCATCGCCATGCCGGTTACCAGCCCTGCAAGCAGGCTGGTGGCGTACAGACCGGGTCGCGTCACCGCCCAAGCCAGCGCGGCGCCCGCGAGCAGCAGCACGCCGATCCGCAGCGCCAGCCCGAATTCGAAACGGCGCCCGAGGCTGGCGAGGCGGCTGCGCTCGCTCACAGGCCGTGCTTTTCCATGCGGCGGTACAGGGATCCCCGCGTCAATCCCAGTTCCGCCGCCGCTGTCGAAATGTTGTAGGCGTGCTTTTGCAGCACCCTCTCGATGATGCGTCGTTCGCTGCGTTCGAGGTTCATGTCGGTCTCGGCCTCGGTCGGCACGGCTGCCGGCGAGACGGTTGGGGCAGCGCGCGGCAGCGGAAAGTCCTCTGCGCCAAAGCTGTCACCGCTGGCAAGGATGATCGCCCGCTCCGCGGCATGGCGGAGCGCCCGGACATTGCCCGGCCAGGCATAGCTCGCCAACTGGCCCGCCAGTTCGTCCGGTAACGCCGGCAGCGGCTTGCCGTATTTCCTCGCATAGAGTCCCAAGTAATGATTGAGCAGCAGCGGCACATCCTCCCGCCGTTCGCGGAGCGGCGGCAGCAGGATTTCCACGGTGTTCAGCCGGAACAGAAGGTCGGGCCGAAACCGGCGTTCATCGGCAAGCATCGCCGGCGACAGGTTGGTGGCAGCGATGACGCGGACGTCGAACGGCACGCTGCGGTTGCTCCCGACCGGCGTCACCTGCCGTTGCTCGAGCGCCGTCAGCAGCTTGGGCTGGAGATGCAGCGGCAGATTGCCGATTTCATCAAGGAACAGCGTGCCGCCATCGGCCGCCTGGAACCGCCCGATGCGATCGGCGCGGGCATCGGTAAAGGCCCCCTTCTTGTGGCCGAAAAGCTCTGAATCGAACAGCGTCTCGGCCACGGCACCCAGGTCCACCGACAGGAAAGGTCCGCCGGCACGGCGCGAGCGGGCGTGCAACTCGCGCGCGATCAACTCCTTGCCGGTGCCGTTCTCGCCCAGCACGAGCACATTGGCATCGGTCGGCGCGACACGATCGATCAGGGCCTGGACCGCGGACATGGCGGGCGAGGTGCCGAGCAGCGGGCTTTCGGGCCGGGCGACGCCGGCAATCTCGGCGACCTGCTGGCGGGCGTGGGATGCCTCACGGCGGCTGCCGCGCAAGGCCGCCGCGGTCTTTACCGTCGCCACCAGCCGCTCATTGTCCCAGGGCTTGGTGACGAAATCGGTGGCACCGCGCTTCATTGCCTCGACGGCGATATTGACCCCGCCATAGGCGGTTATGACGACCACGACGCTGTTGGGATCGATGCCGCGAATGGCTTCCAGCGCGCGAAAGCCTTCGGCGCCGCTGCTCTGCCCGCGGGCAAAATTCATGTCGAGCAGCACGACATCGGGATCATGCGCAGCCAGCAACGCCGGGATCGCCGCCGGATCGTGCGCAACGATAATTTCGGCGAAGAACGGACGCAGCAACAGGCGTGCCGACAGCGCGACATCGGCATCGTCATCGACAATCAGGGCAGTGCCGGTCGCGGCCATCGCTCTCCAATACCGTCCGGAAATGTACAGCGACTGTCCGGAAATGAACAGCACGGCGATGGCGTTTTTCTACGCTGGTGGCTTCGCTCTATGAATAACAGCAACTTAGCGACTTGGCACGATCCCTGCAAAGCCGTCGGTGTGGCTCACCCCCGGCCACACGAGACCAAAGGATCCCTGCCATGACGTCCCTTCTCCGCACCACATTCGCCCTGCTCCTGGCTGCTTCGGCAACGATCGCCACTGTCGGCGCCGCGACGCCGGTGCTCGCCGCCGAAGCGCCGACGACCTCGATCAGCGTCCCGCTGCACAATCTCGGCAACCCAGCCGTTCGCGCCAAGGTCGACGCCCAGGTCCGCCGCGCCGCAGATCGGCTCTGCGTCACCAACGGGCTCCGGCCGATCGCCATCGTGATGGCTGAGCGCGCCTGTGTCGCAACGGCCGTCGCCAATGCCCTGCCGCAGGTCGAGATGCTCGCCGCGCGCAGTGCCGGCGGCATGGTTGCAGCCGCCGCCGCGCCGACGAACACCGTCAGCCAGTGACGCCTGCCGCTGGTGGGCGTGCTGCCCCTCGCGCGCCCACCAGCCCCCCTTCATCGACGGAGCCGCAATGAGCGTCATCAGCCTGAAGACCACAGACGCCCAGCATAGCGGCACGGCCATGGACCGCCAGGTCGAAAGCCGCCGCATGCCACTGACCCGACGCATCCTGATCGGTGCGGCAGCGCTGGTCATTGCCGGCGGCGTGGTCGTCTGGCTGGTCGCCGACAGCGTCGATTCGCAGACGATCTCGACCCGCAACCTGACCATCGGAACGGTCAAATCCGGCACATTTGACGATTTCGTGCCCTTGCGGGCGCGGGTGACCCCGCTCGTCACCGTTTTCCTCGATGCCGTCGAAGGCGGCCGCATCGAACGCGTTCTCGTCGAGGACGGCGCGATCGTGACGCCAGGACAACCATTGGCAATGTTGTCCAACGCCACCCTGCAGCTCGACGTCATCGCGCGCGAAGCCGATGTCAGCCAGCAGCTCAACAATCTCCGCTCGCAGGAACTCGAGCTCCAACGCAGCCGGCTCGAGAACCGCCGCAACCTCGCCGAGATCGAATGGCAGGTGCAAAAAACAACGCGCCAGCTCGATCGCGATACCCGCCTTGCGGCCGGCGGCTGGGTCTCGGGCAAGGCGCTGAAGGATTCGCAGGACGAAACGCTCTACCTCGGTCGCCGCCGCGCCATCACCGCCGAAACCATGGCGACCGAGGAGCGCCTGCAGAGCAGCCAGCTCGCCCAATTGCGCAGCGCCGGCAGCCAGTTGACCGCCAACCTTCGCCTCGCCCGCGCCAGCCTCGACGCGCTGGTCATCCGCGCGCCCGTATCGGGGCAGTTGTCGGGTTTCAATCCCCAGGTCGGGCAGAGCCTGACGCGCGGCGAACGGCTCGGCCAGGTCGACAGCGCCGGTCGCAACAAGCTGGTTGCCGAGATCGACGAATTCTATCTCGGGCGCGTCCGCCCCGGCCAGCGCGCCAGCGTCGAATGGAGCGGCAGGACCTGGCCGCTGACGGTCGCCAAAATCTATCCGCAGGTGACGGGCGGGACCTTTACCGCCGACCTGACCTTCGACAGCGGCGAGCCGCCGACGCTCCAGCGCGGCCAGACCCTGCAACCCAAGCTCACCCTCGGCGATCCGGCGCCGGCGGTGCTGGTGCCGAACGGGGCCTTCTACCAGGACAGTTTCGACAAGGCGTCAGGTGGAGCCATCGCCTTTGTCGTCGCCGCGGACGGTCGCAGCGCCGAAAAGCGCCCCGTCCGCCTCGGTCGCCGCAACCCCGACACCATCGAAGTCATCGGCGGCCTCGTTCCCGGCGACCTCGTCATCACCTCGGCCTATACCGGCTTTGCCGACAAGCAACGCCTCAAGCTTTCAGGAGAATAGTTCATGCTCACCTTGTCGGCCCTGCGAAAGGCCTATCGCACCGAAACGGTCGAGACGACCGCCCTCGACAATATCGACCTGCATATCGAAGCCGGCGAGTTCGTCGCGATCATGGGCCCGTCGGGCTGCGGCAAGTCGACATTGCTCAACATCATCGGCCTGCTCGACCGGCCGAGCGCAGGTTCCTACCTGCTCGAGGGCCGCGAGGTAGCGCGGCTCGGCGAGAGCGAGCTGACCGACATCCGCAAGCGCCGGATCGGCTTCATCTTCCAGAATTTCAACCTGATCGACGAGCTGACGGTCCGCGAAAACGTCGAGCTGGCGCTGCTCTACCACGGCATCAGCAGCGCGGAGCGCCGGGCGCGCGTCGACAAGGTCCTCGACAAGGTCGGCATCGCCCACCGTGCCGGCCACCGGCCGAGCCAGCTGTCGGGTGGCCAGCAGCAGCGTGTCGCCGTCGCCCGCGCCGTCGTCGCCGAGCCGCCGCTGATCCTCGCCGACGAACCGACCGGCAACCTCGACACCGCCCATGGCGAGGAAGTGATGCGCATGTTGCGCAGCCTGAATGAAGACGGTGCCACCATCATCATGGTCACCCACAGCCCGGCGCATGCCGACTATGCCGGCCGCGTCGTCAACATGCTCGACGGCCGCGTGCTGCTCGAAACCCGCCGCGCCGCCTGAAGGATCGCGACCATGCTCCAGAACTACCTGATGACCGGCCTACGCTCGCTGTCGCGCAACCGCGCCTTTGCCGCGATCAACATCCTCGGCCTCGCCATCGGCATGGCAGCCTGCATCATGCTGCTGCTCTTTGTCCGCTATGAAACCAGCTATGACGACTGGTTGCCGGGGCACGAGCGTGTCTATCAGGTCCAGACCTTTTACAACGACCCGGAAAACAACCGCGAGCACGGGTCGCAGATGTCGGCCTATGCCGTGGGCCGCACGCTGGCCAAGGACTTCCCGGAGATCGAAGCCGTTGCCTATGTCGCCCTCGGTGCGCCGGTCATCCTTCAGGACGGCGTCGCCTCCACCGCCGAGGTGCTGATGGCCGACCCCGCTTTTCTCGAGATCATCGCGCTGCCCGTCGTGCGGGGCGAAGCGCGCGGCGCATTACGGGACATCAACGGCCTGGTGCTGAGCGAAAGCGAGGCCGCCCGCCGTTTTCCCGGAGTCGATCCGATCGGCAAGACCCTGTCGATGGTCCGCAATGGCAAGGTCATCGATTATCACGTCACCGCGGTGGTGCGCGACCTGCCCAAAAACTCCCACATCGCGATGACGATGGTGGTGCCCTACAACACCGCCGTCATCCGCCAACCCCCCGAATTCTACACCCGCTTCGGCTGGAACGCCGGCTACAACTATGTCCGCCTGCGGCCGGGCGTCACCCCGGCCGACCTCGCGTCTCGGCTGCCGGCCTGGGAAAAGCGCAACATCGCCCCCTATGACGTCGGCGGCGTGATGGTCAGCGAAGGCGACACCACCGACTGGAAGCTGGTCCCGGTCACCGACGTCCATCTTGGGGAGGCCAGCGATGGCGGGCTGACGCCTGGCAACGATCCGCGCACCATCGCCACCTTTGCGCTGGTCGCCGTACTGATCCTGGCCATGGCGTGCATCAATTTCACCAATCTTTCGACCGCCCGCGCCGGCCAGCGCGCCCGCGAAGTGGCGTTGCGCAAGGTGATGGGCGCCAGCCGCGGCCAGCTCGTCACCCAGTTCCTTGGTGAATCCCTGGTTGTCGCGGTGCTGGCGATGATCGTCGCGCTCGCTATCGTCGAGCTGACGCTGCCGGCGCTGTCGGCCTTCCTCAACGCCGATCTCAGGCTCCACTATCTCGGCACCGGTGGCATCCTGCTGCCGATCATCGCGCTGGTCACTGTCGTCGGCATCGCCGCCGGGCTGTATCCGGCCTTTGTGCTGTCGCGCTTCGATCCGGCCCCCGTGCTGAAATCCAATCGCAGCGGCACCGATACACAAGGGTCGGGCCGGCTGCGCAGCGCGCTGGTCGTCGGCCAGTTCGCCGTGTCGATCGCCCTGGTCATCTGCACCGCGGTCGTCGCCGCGCAGACCGCCTATGTCCGCTCCGCCGATGCCGGCTATGACCGGACGGGGCTGTTGCAGGTTACCGGCATCGGCCGCCGGCAGATCGAGCCCGTTGCCGAAAACCTGGTCGATGCCGTCGCGCGGGTGCCCGGCGTGGAAGGCGTCGGCCGCACGACCATCGCCGTCAACACCCAGAGCCGGATCAACACCAGCGTGCGTATCGACGGCAATCCCCGCCCGATCGAGGTCGGCAACTATAATGTCGACACCGGCTTCTTCGGTGCCATGGGACTGAAGCCGATCGCCGGGCGCCTGTTCGAGCGGGGCAATCCCCGTGACGAGGGCCGTGCCGGCGCCGGCAGCGAGGCAACCGATGACGAACAGCGCGCGCTGGTGGCCCGCGGCATCAACATCGTCCTCAATGGCGAGGCAGTCAGGAAGCTCGGGCTGGGTGCGCCGCAGGCGGCCGTTGGCAAGACCATCCGGGTCGCCGCGGTCGATGAAAAGTTCGGCCTAGTGCCGGCGACCATCATCGGCGTGGTGCCCGACCTGCGGCTGCGCTCGTTCCGCGATCCCTATGAGCCAATCATGTTCATGCACGACCGCAGCTATCTTTCGGAAATGGTCGTCCGGGTCAAAGGCAGCCAGGCCGGCGCCGTGCGGGACCGCGTGGAGGCAGTGTGGAAACGCTATGCCCCGCTGGTACCATTCCAGGCGGAATTCGCCGACGATATCGTCCGCCAGCAATATGATGCCGACGAGGCCCGGGCGACGACCTTCGCCGCCTTTGCCGGCCTGGCCATCATCGTCGCCTGCCTCGGGCTCTACGGCCTTGCCGCCTTCACCGCCGAGCGCCGGACCCGCGAGATCGGCATCCGCAAGGTGCTCGGCGCCCGCACCCGCGACATCGTGAGGCTGCTGGTCTGGCAGTTCTCCAAGCCGGTGCTGATCGCCAACATCATCGCCTGGCCGGTCGCCTGGTGGCTGATGCGCGACTGGCTCAACGGCTTTTCGGATCGGATCGACCTCAGCCCGATATGGTTCATCGGTGCCGGCACCATGGCCGCCGCGATCGCCGCCACCACGATCATTGGCCACGCCCTGAAGGTCGCCCGCAGCAGCCCGGCGCTGGCACTGCGATATGAGTAGGGGTCAGCCTGTTGCTGGTTTGCGGGCGACCGTCAGCAGATTGCCGACGTTGGCGCCGATCGCCATGCCGCCGACGCCGGTCGTCTCCGCCGCGCCCATCAGGGCACGCTTCAACCCGGCGGGTAGCGGCAGCAAGCGCAGCCAGTATCGGACCGGATAAACGTTTCGAAAAGACCGGATGGTCGGCGCCTCATAGCCGGCGGCGGTAACGAGGTGACGCAGCGCCGCCGGACAGAACAGTTGCAGATGCTCGATATCGATGATCGGCGACCGGCGGCCGAGTAGGCGGTTAAGCGGCGCGCTATAGTCGTGGGTGATCATCGCGATCATTCCGCCGGGCTCAAGCATCCGGAACGCTGCTTCGACAAAGCCGCGCGGGTCGGGAATGTGCTCGAGCGTCATGAAGCAGCAGGCAAGCGACACAGTGTTCTCGGCGAACTCGTTGCCGGTGAAGATGCCTTCGCGGATCATCGGCCGGATGCCGTCCGCGGCGGTGGCGATGGCCGCAGGTGACGGCTCGATGCCGACGGGATCAGCAAAGCCCATGTCGCGCAGGTGACCGAGAAACACCCCAGAACCCGTGCCGATCTCGAGGGCAATACCGCGGCGGGAAAGTCCCTCGACAAACGGGCGAAGTGCCTCGGCATAGATCTCCGCGGCAAAGCGCGCCTCGTCCGCCGAACTATAGTCTGCCTGATGGTACGCGTTGGCGAGTGCGCCGGCGGCGGGCGCCTCGCTGGCGAAGACCACGGCACAGGTTGCGCAGGTGACCAGGCGGTAAGACATGAATTCGGGTACTTTGCGCGACGCAAAGCTTTCGGGACTTAGCCGCGTCGAATCGAGCGTCGAGGCCATGAAGGGCGTAGCGTCAGCAGCCGCCGCACCGCAGACGGGACAGTCGCGATGCTGCAGCGATGCAACCAGATCCATGCTGCTCATAACTTTGCCCGGGCTGTGGCGGTATAGCCGAGGCAATCATCGCCCCAATCCCAAACCATCGAGATGTTTCCGATCGCCGCGACGACTGCCACGAGCGGCAAGAGCAGCCCGCCAAGGCCGCGCACCAGCAGGTTGCTCTGGCCGATCATCATGAGCGGCAGTGCCATCAGCTTGTAACATGCCACTGTCAACGGATTGCCGCGCGCCCGGACATCGA
Organism: Alphaproteobacteria bacterium; assembly: GCA_003241875.1. Classification (GTDB taxonomy): domain Bacteria; phylum Pseudomonadota; class Alphaproteobacteria; order Sphingomonadales; family Sphingomonadaceae; genus Sandarakinorhabdus. The sequence goes on along the minus strand of QBLU01000037.1, from coordinate 5,325 downwards.
CTTGGTCGAAGCCAGCACCGTCGAGCAGGCGCGCGAGTCCCGAGGGCGTGAAGCGCCAATAATCTTCGGGAATATAATGCCAGCGAGCAGCGAAGGGCACGGTCATGACCACCCGACCGCCAGGGCGGAGGCAGCGACGCGCTCGCGCGAGGAACGCCGCCGGGTCGGCAATGTGCTCCAGCACCTCCGTGAACAGCAAAATGTCGCACGACGCGTCTGCGACGCCCCATTCGTCGGCCACAAAGTAGTGCGTGTCGGGCACGTCATAGCCAAACCGGCCCTTGGCATCGGCCGCGTCGATCCCGCGATAGCTCGCAGCAGGCGGCAACAGGCAACGATAGACCTGGGCACCGCAGCCGACATCGAGGAGATTCCCGCGCGCAGTTGCCAGTTCGTGCCGGAGGTCGCGCCAGATCGATCCCGCCTGCAGGTCAAGGAAACGCCGCAACTTGTTTTGCAGCCGGTTTAACGCCGTGGCATTCGACACAAATGTCGGTGGCTTGAACATGTCCCTGTTAGCGTTGACGAGATTCCGCCGTGCTGCCATCAGCTGGGGTCGTCGCGGCCGCGAAAGACCAGTCGCTTCTGCATGACATAGGACAGGGCCGCGACTGGCAGGATCAATATCGCCTGTGCGACGAGGTCACCGAGGTGAATGGCATTCAGGGCGCGCAACGCGGCCCAGTTCAGCATCAGGAGTGCTGCCTGAACTGCGATGAAGCGGCCTGCGTCGCCCCGTATTCGAAACACCAGGCGCCTCGACGTCTGCATGTTGAACAGCACGCCGGCGCAGGTGCCGATAACCAGCGCTGCGCCGGCCCATGCGCCAGAAAGAATCAGCAGCGCAAAAACGCTGTAGCCGAACGCGGCATTCAAGATGCCTGCGAGGCCGAAGCGAAAAACCTCATTCATTGCTGCACGAATGAGAGATGCCCGGGGTCAGTGGCGGACCGGACCTCGCCATCCCGAATGAAGCTGCGTCGGATGAAATGCGGGCGGCGCTTCACCTCCTCGAAGATCTTGGCGATGTATTCGCCGATGAGGCTGATGGCCAGAATGTTGATCGAACCGAAGAAGATGACCACCAGGACGAGGCTGGTAAAGCCGCGCGGTGCTGCCGCCGGAAACAACAGGCGCCCGCCGATGTAGACGAGCCCCAGCAGGATCGAACCCAGGAACAGGATGACGCCGGCCGCGCTCAGCATGTTGAGCGGCGTATTGCTGAATGACAACAGACCCTTCTTTGCCCAGCCGATGTTCTTTGACAGGCTGTTGGTCGTCACGCCGAACATGCGTTCGGGACGGACATAGTCGACGCCGGTCTGGCGAAACCCGGCAAAGGCGCGGATGCCGCGGATAAACAGGTCGCGTTCCGGAAAGCTTAGCAACGAGCTGACAACCCGGCGGTCGAGCAGCGAGAAATCGCCGGCGTCGCGCGGCACCACGATGTAGGAGAACCGCTCGAAAACGCGGTAAAAGGCCTTGTACGACATCGCCATGTACCACGGTGCCTCGCGGGAAACTCGGCGACCATAGACGACATCATGTCCGCCGCGCCATTGTTCGACAAATTGTTCGATCAGTTCTGGCGGGTCCTGCAGATCACCGTCCAGCAGCACGCAGGCGCTTTTGCCGGCGATCTCCATGCCGCTGCGAAATGCCGATTGCGATCCGAAATTACGCGAGTGCGACACGCCGATGACATGGCGATCGCGCGCCGAGATGGCGCGAATAACCTCCTCGCAATCATCGGGGCTGTTGTCGTTGATGAAGATGATTTCGTAGCCGATGTTCAACTTGTCGAACACGGCCGTCAGCCGCTGGTGCATGATGGGGATGGCCTGGGCATCCTTGAAGCAGGCAATGATTGCCGAGACTGACCAGGTTTCGTCGCGTCCGAGGCTTTTCGACGATTGCACATAGCGCTCGGGCCGCTCGATTTGGCGCACCCATTCGGCCATCCGGACCATTCCGTCGCGAAGCGGGGTGCGTGCGGACCAGCCAAGATCGCGCCGCGCCTTTTCAGAATTGGCAAACCAGCCCGCCACGTCCCATTGTCGGCTCGGCATCGAAAACTCGGGCTCGCCGGGCAAGTCGAACATTTCCTTGCAGAGATGCGCGAAGGCACCGATCGTTGTCTGCACGCCACTGCCTATATTGTAGCTTTCGCCGTGGCACGCCCGGGGCAGATTCAGCGCTGCGTCGAAAAAGGCTTCGCAGGCGTCGTCGACATACAGGAAGTCGCGCGAAACGCCGGGATCCACAAAGCGCGAATGCCGGTGATCGAGGCCGTTCAGGACAGCTGTCGGAACCAGACGCGCCGAATCCTCATAAGGACCATAGATCGAGTAGAGTCTAAGGTTCACGCCGGGAAAGCCCAGCTTTTTGCCCGCATAGTGAATAACGCCGGCGGCCGCGCCCTTCGATGCCGAATAATGGCTGTTCGGAAACAGCGCCATATCCTCCGTCGGGCCGGCAGCGTTGTCACCATATTCGGACGAACTGCCGGCATGGACATAGCAGTGCAGGTCGCGGCCGCCGAGTTCCTCCACCAGTCGCGCCGTCAGGTCGATGTTGGTGCGATAGATCAATGAAGTGTCGGCCTGAAAGGAATAGGCGCCATAGGCGAGGCAGTTGAACACCGTACGTGGGCGCGTCGCATCCAGAAGCGCCGAGACGGACTGTTCGATCAGCAGGTCGCCGGCCATGACGTGTTCGTTCTTGACGCCTTCCAGTCGCCACGCCGACGCGGTGGAACTGGTACCGAACACATCGCTGCGATGACGCAGCATCATCCGCAGCAGGTTGGCGCCAATAAAGCCGCTGGCACCGAGCACCAGGATCGGGCCCTGCAAGCCGCGGATCTTGGCACCGAGATCCGTTTCAATCATGCGCAAGTCGCGATTTCCGCGAGAACGCCGGCGGCATCGATACCGTTTTCGACGCGGTGAAAGGCCTGCGATCCATAGCGCCCCGAGCGATAGCCATCGGCATGGAAATGTCGGAAGCGGCGCGGCGCGGCGCCGGCCAGCAACAGCAGATGGGCGAGCATCTGGCCGACCCCGCCCTGTGCCACATGCTCTTCGACGACGTACAGGCGGTCGGCAGCCAGCACAGCGGCCGGCAGCATGTCTGAACGCAGCGGCAGTTCGGTGGCAACCCAGATGTCCGGCCGAGATTCCGGCGGCAGGGTCGCTGCCATCGCCAGGAAGCCGCCGGCGCCCGGCCCGACAATCACCAGCACGCCGGCATCACCGCGCAACAGGCAGCGCCAGGGCGCATAGTCGGGCAGCACAAGATCCGCCGGCTTTTCGCAGCGCCCGAGCCTGAGGTAACCAGGATGCGGATCGGCAGCCATCCGCGCCACGACTGGCGCGACATCTTTGGCGAAAGCGGGAACAAAGACGCGCATGTTCTGCAGGCCGCACATCACGCCATAGTCCTCGATCGCGTGGTGCGTGGCGCCCATGACGCCATAGCCATAGCCGCCGCCATTACCGACCAGTTTCACATCGAAATCATGCAGGCAGACGTCGTTGCGTATCTGTTCAAAGGGTCGGGCATAGATGAACGGTGCAATACTATAGGCCCAGCATTGCCGCCCCGTACTGGCGATTCCGGCGGCAACGCCGATCATGTTCTGCTCGGCAACGCCGGCATTGACGAAACGGTCTCCGAGTGCCGCCTGCAGCGGCTCCAATGCCATGAAGCCGAGATCGCCGGTCAGGAACACCAGCGACGTCGCCGTTCCATGCTCCACCAGCGCGTCGCAGAACGCATTCCTCATCGACTGCGACCGATCATGCGCCCGGCTCCGCGTCGGCAAGTTCCGGCTCGGCAAGCTCCTCAAGGGCCTGTCGATACTGGCGCTCATTCAGCGGCAGATAGTGCCATTCCATGCGCCCCTCCATGAACGACACGCCGCGGCCCTTGATCGTGCGGAGCACGATGACCGATGGCCCATCACAGGGACGGGCGAGCGCCGCATCGAGCGCCTTGCTGCAATGGCCGTCGATCTCGACCACATTCAATCCGAAACCGGCAAATCGCGGCAGCAGCGGTTCAAGCGACGCCACGGCTCCGGTCGAACCAAAACCTTGCAGGCCATTGGCATCGACAAGCACGACCAGGTTCGACAGCCGCTGGTGGTGGGCGAATATCAAAGCTTCCCAAATAGAGCCTTCTTCGCACTCGCCGTCGGACAAAAGACAGAAAATGCGGCCGCCCTTGCCATCCAGCCGGCGCGCCATCGCCGCGCCGGCGGCAAGGCCGAGACCGTGACCAAGGCTGCCGGTGGCAAACGTGATCCCGTCGTGCCAGCCGGCAACGGGGTGCCCGCCCAGGTGGGTGCCGTCCTTGTGAAAACTCTGCAGCTCGGCATCGTTGATCCGACCCACCGACCAGAGCGCAATATACAGCGCGCCGGCACCATGACCTTTTGACAGCACGAACAGGTCTTCGGTGCCCATCACGTTCGCATGCAGATGAAGCAGCACATCAAGCGCCGACAGATTGCCGCCGATATGGCCCACCCCAGCCTCGAAGTGCATCCGCAGCAGCCGTGCCCTTGCGACGGCCGGGCTCACCCGAACGGGCGCAGCTGCAAGACTTCGGGCTGCGCTAACCGGTGTGTCGTGCGACGCAGATGGGCTAACTGCGGCATGGCGCGCTTGGCTGTCCGTTTTAAAGGTCATGTCAAAGTTTCCGGTCTTGGCACGGCACAGGTGTTGGTCCGGTTGCATGAACATGGGGATGCTGCGGCCTTATTAGCGCCGGCAACCTGCTTGTTTCCACCAAGTAATGGCTTTTTGGAGCACTCGACTTGGGGTGCTGGTCCCAGGCCTGGATGAGGTCGCAGCGGCTGATGCCGTGGAACGGCCCCCCGAGCATCCGCACAAGCTGGTTCAACGGCGTGACCGCACCAATCGACAAGGCGATGGCCGTGACGGCGATACCAGTTATGTTACGCGACTTGACGGCGTGACTAAGCGTATGCCCGGTGGTGACCGCGATAATGACCAATGCCGGGAGGGTCCAGCCTTGCACGCTGACAGGCTGGCACGGCAAAGCAGGAACGCCCGAGCGATGGCCCGGTAGACGGGGATTCACCCGCCAAGCGTTCGTTTCAGCAGCCCCCACCACATGTCGAGCTGTCCGTCGCAACAACGTTTCTGTCAAGTTTCATATTGTAGACTATAGGTTACAGCGACTGACTGGCACGACGACGGGCGTCGCGCTGACCGCCGACATTCGCGCCCGGCTGCGCCTCGCGGCGACGCACCTCACCCGCACCGCCGCCGATGTCGTGCGCACTGCCTATGATCA
>QBLU01000036.1 GCA_003241875.1 Alphaproteobacteria bacterium | reverse complement strand
GAGGGCGACTCGGCGCCAGCCGAGCGGGTTGGGGGTTCACACGTGACGGCTCGCGCGAGCCCCACCCCGCTCGCTGCGCGAGTCGCCCTCCCCGCAGGGGGGAGGGAGTCGGCTTGTCCTCTTCTCACGAGGTCAGGGCTTGCAGGCAGCCGGTTTCGGCGAGCAGCGGTTCGAGCCGCGCCCGTGCCTCGCCGGGCAGCACCGCATAGTGGCGGCGCAACTCGGCAAGGCACTTGGCCTGATATTTGAACGTGCCCTGGGTGTAGCCGTGACCCATCGCCGTGATCGTGAAGGTCTCGGCACCCGCTGCCAGCGCGGCGGCATTGGCGTCGAGGAAGGGGAAATAGAGTGCGCCGATGATGGCGAGCAGCGCTGTCACCACCGGCGCCATCGGGGTCCCCGGCGCGTCCCAGTCGCCGTCGATGCCGCTCATGTCGTCGATGTGGAGCAGCCAGCGGAAGGCGTAGGGGTAGTCGGCGCGCAGCATCGCCTCCGGTGTCGGATCGACGCCAAGCTGCGAGATCTGGCCGTACAGACCGAATTCCGCCAGCGACGGCCGGCTGCCGAAAAGGCAGTGGCGGTCGGTGACATGCGCCTCCAGCGCTGCCATGACGGCGCGGGTCGAAGCCTCGATCAGCGGAAAATTGGCCTCTGTGCAGCCGACGATCGCCATGCGGCCGACCTGGCGGGCGCGGAACGCTTCGGCGGCGGCCTGCGACCGCTCGATGCCGCCGCCCTTCATCTGGTCATAGGCCAGCCAGCGGCTCATCTGGACTTGGTCGACATTGCGCAGCCAGCGATAGCCGAACATCGCCTTGGTCAGCCATTCGTCGGCAAAATCCTCGATCAGCGCGGCGATGAAGGCGGTGGCCGGGTCGGGCGGCACGACGCCGCGGTGGGTGTGGCGTGACTCGAGGTCGAGGATGACCGGCGTCGAATCATTGTGGAAGCTGCCGTCGGGATATTCGAGCACCGGGATCACCGGCGCCTTCACTTTCGACCCGGCGATCGCCATCGCCTCGGGCCCGTGCACCCAGGCATGCGGCAGGCGGCGATAGCGCAGTACGGCGCGCAGCTTCATCGAATAGGGCGAACCGAGCGCGCCATAGAGCGTGTACATCAGAAGCCTCCGCTGCTGGCCAGGGCGCCCATGCGGCCGGCGATGGCGTGGAACTCGGCGACGGTCTCGTCGATGATCTGCCTTGCAGTCTTCACCTCGTCGATCAGCCCGGCGGTCTGGCCGGCGAGGCCGACGGCGGCCTCCATGTCGCCACCGAAATAGAGCTCGAGGATGCGCTTGAAGGTATCGGGCGGCATCAGGCCGCTTTCGTGCATCGCCGCGGTGCGTTCCGTCTTCAGCGCGCGGATGCAGGGGCTGGCCTTTTTGTTGAGCACATAGGTCCCGGTCTCGCGGGCATCGATGATCGCCTGCTTGTAGTTGGCGTGGACCGGACTTTCGGCGGCGGAGACGAACCGCGTGCCCATCTGCACCGCCTCGGCACCCAGCGCGAAGGCCGCCGCCATACCCTTGCCGTCGCAGATGCCGCCGGCGGCGACCAGCGGCACATCGGTGATGCGGCGGATGGCCTGGAGCAGGACGAGGGTGGAGACTTCCTCGGGGTTCTTGAAGCCGCCGCCCTCGGCGCCTTCGACAACCAGGCCGTCGATGCCGGCCTCGACGCATTTGCGCGCCGCGTCGACGGTCGGCACGGCGTGGTAGACGGTGATGCCCGCGGCCTTCAGCGGGCCGAGGAACTTGGCCGGGCTGCCGGCGGAGGTCGTCACGAACTTGACGCCCGACGTGGAGATGAAGCGCAGGATCGCGTCGTCCTTGAGAAACAGGATCGGCAAAACGACCCCGAACGGCGCGTCGGTCAGGTCCTTCATCTTCAGGATCTCGGCCTGGCAGTTGGCGGTTTCGCCCGACGATGTCTCGATGATGCCGAGGCCGCCGGCGTTGCAGACCGCGCTGGCGAGCTGCGATCGGGCGATCCAGCCCATCGGCGCCTGGATGATCGGATAGCGGGCCCCGGTATGGGCGAGGACGCGGTTCATCAGAGCAGTTTCCTTGTCGTGATGGCAGTGCTGCCGGCCGGCAGGTCCAGCATCATGCCATCTTCGCCGATGGTTATCGGCCCTGAAAAATGCGTGGCCGCGTCGCCGAGGAAAGCCGGATAGGCAAAGCCCAGCGGCAGCGGCGGCACGATATGGTTGAGGACGAGCGCGCGGGCCCCGGCGGCCTTTGCGGCATCGGCGGCCTGTTCGGGCGTCGAATGATAATCGAGGATGTCGCGGGTGATCTGGGCGGTGTTGGCCTGGCCGGCCTTGGCGAGCGTCGCCGTCAGAATCCTGACCAGCCGCGGTTGCAACGCCTCATGGACCAGCAAATCGGTGCCCTTCGCCGCCCGCACCAGCGACGGTGACGGTGCGGTGTCGCCGCTGATGACCACCGACCGGCCCTTGTAGTCGAAGCGATAGCCGACGGCGGGCTGGACCGGCGCGTGGTTGACCGGAAAGGCGGTGATCCTGACGCCATCGGCATCACTGACGACGACCGGCGCAGCGCCGATGGCGAACGGCATCGCGCGGCCGCCGGCGCCCGATGGCGGCATGATTGCCGGCCCGTGATGGGCGGTGCGGTAGCCATTGTCCTGGGCATAGGCCGCGTTGAAGCCGGCGACGACCGTCTCGACGCCTGGCGGGCCGTGGATCGGCAGCGGGCCGGTGTTCGATCGTCCCGACCAGCGCAGCAGCATCAGCGGGCCGAGGCCGTCGATATGGTCGGAATGGAAATGCGTGAGGAACAGCCCCTCGATGCGGCCGATCGGCAGGCCGATCTGGTTGAGCTTGCGGGTGCCGCCCTCGCCGGCGTCGACCTGGTAAATATGGGTGCCGGCAATGACGATGGTGCAGGGGCCGGTCCGGGTCGGATCAGGGAGCGGCGAGCCGCTGCCGCAGATGATGACATGCAGGCCATCCGGAAGCCCGGCGGTGACATCGCGGCCGACCCGCTCCCCGGCGATGCGTGCCAGCGCCAGTTCGCCGAGCCGGGGCTGGAACAGCTTCACGCCGACGCCCGCTGCCAACGCCAGCCCGGCCACGCCCAACGCCAGTTTTCTGACCATCCGCATCATGCCGCCCCCAATCGCGTGCATGATGCTCGGCAATTATGGCACTTACAATGCTGAAATATTGCCATGCGCTTCAAAGCCGCCTAGGTTGCTGCCAAAGCTGGGAGAGAGATCGTGCGAAACGTCATGCGGGCTGTCATCGGGCTGGTGGGCCTGTTCAACATCGCCATCGGCCTGGCCTTCCTGGTCGCGCCGCTGAAGCCGGCGGCGGCGTTCTTCCTGTCGCCGATCGGCACCCAGGGCATGGCGACGCTGCGCGCCGATTTCCCCGGCTTCTTCATCGGCGCTTCGGTATTTGCGCTCGTTGGCGCCTGGCGCGGCGAGGCGCGGCCGCTCCAGGTGCCGCTGGTCATGCTGAGCCTGGCGCTGTTCGGCCGCGTGATCTCGATCCCTGTCGACGGCATGGCGCCGACGGCGATCCAGCCGATGACGGTGGAGGCAGTAATGATCGGCCTGTTGCTGCTGGCGTACCGGCGCTTTTCAGCACGCTGACTTGGCGCCATGCTGAGCAGATAGGGGACGCACATGAAAACCTGGGCCATGGTTCTGCTCGGCACGACGGCGGCGCTTGCCATCGGTGTCGTCGCGTCGCGGGACTACATCAAGTTGCACATCGCCGGCTGGATGGCGGGGCCGACGGCACCCAATCATGCCGTCGCCTGGAACCAGGGACCTGCGACACCGGCGGCCGGCCAGCGGCCGCCGAACATCATCCTGATCATGGCCGACGACCTCGGCTGGAACGACATCAGTCTGACCGGCACCGGCGCAGGCGGGGTGGCAACGCCCAACATCGATGCCATCGGCCATGACGGCGTGGTGTTCGGCAACGCCTATGCCGGCAACGCCACCTGCGCGCCATCGCGGGCCGCGCTGATGACCGGGCGTTACCCGACGCGATTCGGCTATGAATTCACGCCGACCGACACCCGGCTGCCGGCCTGGTTTCCGACCAGCCTGTTCCGCCCCGACGCGATGTTTGCCCGCAACATCGCCGAATTCCCCAGCAGCTGGGAGCACAAGGCGATCTTTGACGAGGAGGCGGCTAGCCGCGCCGCCCAACCCGGTGCCAAGGGGGTGCCGGCCAGCGAGATTACCATCGCCGAACAGCTGCAATCACGCGGCTATCACACGTTGCACCTCGGCAAATGGCATCTCGGCGAGGCCCGGGGCATGCGGCCCGAGGACCAGGGCTTCGACGAATCGCTCGGCTTCATCATCGGCGGGCAGAAGTTCCTGCCCGACGATGATCCGAACGTCGTCAATTCGAAGCAGGACTTCGATCCGATCGACAAGTTCCTGTGGGCGAACCTGCCGTTCAGCGTCCAGTATAACGGCGCGCCGCGCTTTGCGCCGGATCGCTACATGACCGATTACCTGACCGACCAGGCCGTGACGACGATCAAGGCCAATCGCAACCGGCCGTTCTTCCTTTACCTCGCCTATAATGCCCCGCACACGCCGCTGCAGGCGCTGAAGGCCGATTACGACGCGCTGCCGCAGATCAAGGACCACCGTCTACGAGTCTATGCGGCGATGATCCGGTCGGTCGATCGCGGCGTCGGCCGGGTGATGGCCGAATTGAAGGCGCAGGGGCTCGACGACAATACGCTGGTGATCTTCACCTCCGACAATGGCGGCGCGCATTATATCGGGTTGCCCGACGTCAACCGGCCATTTCGCGGCTGGAAGGCGACCTTTTACGAAGGCGGCACCCATGTGCCGTTCATGATGCGCTGGCCGGGGCGCATCGCGCCGGGATCGAGCTATGCCGAGATGATCAGCCATTTCGACATCTATGCGACCGCGTCGGCGGCTGCTGGCGCGCCGTTGCCGCGCGATCGGCCGGTCGATGGGGTCGATGTGCTGCCGTTTCTGGAGGGCAAGGCCGGCGGCGTGCCGCACCAGACACTGTTCTGGCGCAGCGGCCGCTATCGCGTGGTCCGTGACGGCAGCTGGAAACTCCAGTCGCTCGACCTGCCGCGGCAAGATGTCCTGTACGATCTCGCTAACGACCCGACCGAGCAAACCGATGTCGCTGCCAGCCGTCCCGATATCGTCGCGGCCCTGCAGGCCAAGCTGAAGGCGCACGATGCCGGGCAGCAGCCACCGGCCTGGCAGTCGCTGATCCGCAGCCCCATTGCCATCGACAGGCCGCTCGGTACCAAGCCGAAACCGGGCGAGCCCTATATCTATTGGTCGAATTGAAAGAAGCGTTTACTTTGGCGCCGATGAACAGCGCCATGCCCTCGACCGACGGTCGCCGCCGTCGATCCGAACAGAGTCGCGACCGCATTGTCGGCGCCATGTTGTCGCTTATCGAGGACGGCGCGATCTCGCCGAGCGCCGAGGATGTTGCGGCACGGGCCCAGGTCGGCCTGCGTAGCGTCTTCCGGCACTTCAAAGACATGGAGAGTCTCTACGCCGAGATGACCATCCAACTCGGCCGGGTCTACATGGCGGCGTTGGCGCCGTTCGAATCGGTCGGCTGGCGCCCGCAGCTCTTCGAAGCCATTGACCGGCGCGTCGACATTTATGAGCGCCTGCTGCCGTTCAAGCGCGCCGCCGATGCGCATCGGCACGAATCGCCGACGATCCAGGCCTATCACGAGCGTGCCGTCACCCTGCTGCGCGTTCGGCTGCAGGTCCTGGTCCCGCCGCATCTTGCTGCAAATCCCGCCATTTTCGAAGCGCTCGACATGCTGCTCAGCCTCGATACCTGGGCGCGGCTGCGCTTCGAACAAAAGCTGCCGGCCGACGCCGCGCGGCACGTGATCGACCAGCTCATCACCCCGCTGCTCGACCAGGGTGAACCAGCGTAGCGCAGGATTGTGACAAAAAGGACATGCAGCGGCTTACGGATCACCCGTAAATCGTGTCATTTGCGCAACAGCATGCCAGACAATCTGTAAAATGCTGCAATGCAGCTATACAAGCGGGGCAACACGGCCCTAGGCTTTTTGCACTGGTGGACCAATGCCCCGGCGGCCGTAAGGCTGCATGAGAGGAGCGGCCGGCAGGTGGGAGAGGAACATTCAACCCCCAAAGAGAGGGAAATGTTCCATGCGTCATATCTTCATCAGCGCGGCGATTCTTGCCGGCACCCTGACTTCGCCCGCGCTTGCCGCCGATGAGGCCACCCCGGCGCTCAAGGTTTCGGGCAGTGTTGGCCTGGTCTCCGATTATCGCTTCCGCGGCGTGTCGCAGTCGAACAACGGCCTCGCCGTCCAGGGCGGCCTGACGCTCAACCACGAATCGGGCCTTTACGGCGGCTTCTGGGCATCGAACCTTGCCGGCTGGGGCACCTTCGGCGGTCCCAACCTCGAACTCGACCTGTTCGCCGGCTACAAGCTGCCGGTCGGTGGCGGTGCCCTCGATATCGGCGGCACCTTCTACCAGTATCCGGGCGGCGCCACGCGGACCTCGTTCTTCGAGCCCTATGCCAAGCTGAGCGGCACCGTAGGTCCGATCGGCCTGACGGCGGCGGTGGCCTATGCCTGGAACCAGACGGCGCTCGGCAACTGGTCGAACGACATCAACAGCCGGATCGGCGACAAGGAGGACAATCTGTACCTCTGGGGCGATGCCACCTTCGGCATCAAGGATACGCCGCTGACGCTGAAGGCCCATATCGGCTATTCGGACGGCAATCCCGGCCTTGGTCCCAACGGCACCAGCGTCGCGCCGACCGGTTCCTATTGGGATTGGCTGATCGGTCTCGATTTCGTTGCCGGCCCGGTCACGCTCGGCGTCGCCTATGTCGACACCGACATCAGCGACACCAGCTTCGACTACCTGCGCCTGCAGCCGAACTTCTCGAAGTTCCAGATTCCCGGCGGCGACCCGATCTCCAATGGCAAGGTCGTGTTCTCGATCACCGGCGCCTTCTAGCCAGCCTGAATCGTTTGTGACCCGGGGGACGCGGCAACAGCCGCGGCCCCCGTTTCATGTGCGGCCGGGTTCGAAGTTTGACGCCTGCTGGCGCGGCAGTTGCCCTGTCGCGGCGTCATCCCTAAGGTCCGCCGCTTCCTGCCTTGGGGGGAGCCACCGCGTTGCACGATCCGATCGTCGGCATCATCATGGGATCGACGTCCGACTGGGCAACCATGTGCCATGCCTCGGAAACGTTGGCGGCGCTCGGCATCGCCCATGAAAGCCGGGTCGTTAGCGCCCACCGCACACCGCAACGGCTGTACGACTATGCCACCGGCGCGGCCGCCCGCGGCCTGCGGGTGATCATCGCCGGCGCCGGCGGGGCGGCGCATCTGCCGGGCATGGCTGCGGCGATGACGGCGCTGCCGGTGCTCGGCGTGCCGGTGGAATCCAAGGCGCTCAGCGGCATGGACAGCCTGTTGTCGATCGTCCAGATGCCGGGCGGCATTCCGGTCGGCACGCTTGCCATCGGCAAGGCCGGCGCGATCAATGCCGGCCTGCTGGCGGCGGCGATCCTGGCGCTCAACGACACCGCGCTCGCCGAGCGGCTGGCGGCGTGGCGCGCGGCGCAGACTGCCGGCGTTGCCGAAACCCCGGAACCCGGCCCCTCGTGATCGAACCCGGCAAGACGATAGGCATCCTCGGCGGCGGGCAGCTTGGCCGCATGCTGGCGCTGGCGGCGGCCAGCATGGGCTATCGCGTCCATGTGCTGGCGCCGGAGGCTGAACTGCCCGCCGGCGATGTCGCCGCGGCGGTTACCCGCGCCCGCTACGACGATCTGGCGGCGCTCGACCGTTTTGCCGCCGCCGTCGATGTCGTGACCTTCGAATTCGAAAACATCGACACCGCCGCCATCCGGCATCTGGCGCGGCAGGTCAGGGTACACCCCGGCGCCGACAGCCTGGAAGTCGCGCAGGACCGGCTGGCCGAAAAGCGCTTTGTCGAGGCGCTGGGCGGCCGGCCTGCCACCTATCGCGCCGTCGACAGCTGTGCCGATCTCGAGGCAGCAATTGCCGAAATCGGCCTGCCTGCCGTGCTGAAGACCCGGCGCATGGGCTATGACGGCAAGGGCCAGGCCCGCATCACGGCACCAGATGATGTCGATGCCGCCTGGGCGGCAATGCGTGACCAACCGGCGATCCTCGAGGCCTGGGTCTGCTTCAGCCATGAATTCTCGGTGGTGCTGGCCCGCGGTGTCGATGGCGAGATCGTCACCTGGGATGTGCCGCATAACAGCCATGTCGCCGGCATCCTCGATACCTCGACGGTTCCGGCACCCGCCGAGGTCGTCGCCCAGGCGCCCGCTGCCACCGCACTGGCGCGGCAGGTCGCCGATGCGCTCGGCCATGTCGGGGTGCTGACGCTCGAATTCTTTGCAACGGCTGATGGGCCGCGCTTCAACGAAATGGCACCGCGCGTTCACAACAGCGCCCATTGGACGATCGAGGGCGCCCGCGCTTCGCAGTTCGAAAACCATATTCGCGCCGTGTGCGGACTGCCGCTCGGCTCCACCGAACTGACGGCGCCGTCGGTGCTGATGAAGAACCTGCTCGGCGACGATGTCCACGATTGGGCCACGCTGCTCGCTGATCGCCGCGCGCACCTGCACCTTTACGGCAAGAGCGAAGTCAAGCCCGGGCGCAAGATGGGGCACGTGACCTGGCTGTGACGCGGCACTAGCCTGGACCGATGACCACCGACCGATCCACCAATCGCGCGCTGGCGTTCCTGTTCGTCACGGTGCTGATCGACGCCATCGGTTTCGGCGTGGTCATCCCGGTATTTCCCGCCCTTATCGTCCGCCTGACCGGCCGCAGCCTGGCGGGCGCCGCCGAAGTCGCAGGGCTGATCATGTTCCTTTACGCGATCACGCAGTTTCTCTGCGGCCCGATCATCGGCGGCCTGTCCGACCGGTTCGGCCGGCGGCCGGTGCTGCTTGCCAGCCTGGCGGCCTTCGGGCTCGATTATCTGGCGATGGCCTTTGCCCCGACACTTGCCTGGCTGATCGCGGCCCGGCTGGTGGCGGGCGTGACGGGTGCGTCCTTCCCGACGGCCTATGCCTATATCGCCGACATCTCGCCGCCCGAAAAGCGCGCCCCCAATTTCGGCATCATCGGCATGGCGTTTGGTTTCGGCTTCATCATCGGTCCGGCGCTGGGCGGCATCGTCGCGCAATACGACGCGCGGCTGCCGTTCCTGCTGGCGGCGGGGCTGGCGCTGGCCAACGTCGCCTATGGGTATTTCGTGCTGCCCGAGAGCCTGAAGCCGGAAAACCGCCGGCCGTTCGAATGGCGGCGTGCCAACCCCGCCGGCGCGCTGATGCGGCTGCGGGCTGCCCATCCGCGCGTGCTGATGCTGGCGCTGACCGTGCTGCTGTGGACCATGGGCTATCAGTCGCTCTACGCGACCTGGAGCTATTTCGGCATCGAGCGCTTCGGCTGGACGCCGGGGCAGGTCGGCTGGAGCCTGGCTGCTGTCGGGGTCACCGGTGCGCTCGTCCAGGGCGTGCTGTCGCGGCGGCTGATCCCGCGATACGGCGCCCGCAACATCGTCATCGCCGGCACGTTTTCGGGTATCGCCGGCTATTTGATCTACGCCTTCGCCGGGGCCGGCTGGATGATGTACGTCGGCATCACCGTCGCCGCACTGCAGGGCCTGGTTTTTCCATCGCTGCAGGGGATGATGTCGGCCGGCGTGGCCCCATCGGAGCAGGGCGAACTGCAGGGCGCCGTCAGCAGCATCCAGAGCCTCAGTTCGATCATGGGGCCGCCGCTGATGACCGGCAGCTTTGCCTATTTTTCCAGCCCCGGCGCGCCGTTCTACCTGCCGGGCGCGCCGTTCGTGCTGGCCGCGGGCTTCAGTATCCTGACGCTGGCGACGTTCTTGCGCGCGGTGGCGATGGGGGCCGGCGCTACAGGCGCCCAAGCACCAGCAGAATGATCAGGATGACGAGAACGGTGCCGAGAATGCCCTACGGCCCATAGCCCCAGCCCGAAGAATAGCCCCAGCTCGGCAAGGCACCGACGAGCAGGAGGATGACGACGATGATCAGGATGGTGCCGAGCGTCATGGGGCGATCCTTTGCGGTGCCGGGCTGGATGCGTCCCGGTTCGACCTCATGAACGTGTCAAGATGCCGCAGAGTTCCGGGCCGCAGTGCCGGGCTGCCCCGCTGGTCGATCGGTGTCCGGTCGGCGCCAACCGCGGTAAACCGGAAGGACCCTCACCACTGTTTTCGAACGCTACGCAACCACTACCGCTTCACCATAGCGGCGATTGCGGTGTCGGGATTGTATCGAAACGGCAGAAGCTACCGGCGGCCGCTGCAGTGCGGAGTTCAGCGCACCTCCACCGGCAAGCCGAGCTGTTTCAGCTGCGGTTCGACCAGCTTGCGGTCGCCGACGACGATCCAAGTAAAATTGTCGGTCGACAGGATGCGTGCGGCGTCGTTCAGCTGGGCCGGGGTCAGTGCCTGCAGGCGCGGCACCAGCTTGCCGTAGTAGTCGTCGCCGCGGCCATAGACGGCGTTCTTCTCGATGGCACCGAGCAGGGCGCCCCCGCTTTCGAAATCGCCGGGCAGCGAGCGGACGGTGTTCTCGATGCTGTTGTCGCGCTCGGCCTGGACGATCGGCTTGCCGGCGGTCAGCGCCTTAACATCGGCGATCATCGCGGCGATCGAATCGCCGGTGCGATCGGCCTGCACCGGGGCGGTGATCTGGGCCGACAGCCGGTCCTCCACGTCGCTGATCCCCGATCCGACGCCATAGGCCCAGGATTTTTCCTCGCGCAGGTTCATGTTGAGCCGCGAACTAAACAGGCCGCCGAGGATATCATTGGCGGCGCGCAGGGCGATCGGGTCCTCGCGGCCCTTGATCGGCAGCACGACGCCGCCGCGGATATAGCTTTGCGGGCTGCCGGGGCGATCAACCAGGATGATGCGGGCGCCCTTGGGCGGCGCGACCGGCGGGAAGCTGCGGCTGCCCTTTGCAACCGCGGGATCGGGCGCCCAGGTGCCGAAACTCGCCTCCAGCAGCGGCTTCAGCTCCGCCATGCTGATATCGCCGACAACGAAGAACGTCGCATTGTCGGGGCGAATCCAGCGCTTGTGCCAAGCCACGAGGTCGGCGCGTGTCACGGCGCGGACGCCCTCGGGCGTGCCGCTGCCCGACGATGGCACGCCATAGGGGTGGGCCGGACCGTAGAGGGCCACCGGCAGCAGGCGGCGGGTGATGCCGCCTGGATCGGCCAGTTCCTGCGCGATGCCGGTCAGCGTCTGGCCGCGGACGCGTTCCAGTTCGGCCGCATCGAAGGTCGGCCGCTGCACGATATCGGCGAACAGCGCCAGGCTGGCCGGCAGGTTGGGCTTCAGCGCGTCGAGCGTCAGCCGGGTGCGATCCTGTGCGGCACTGGCACCGATGCCGGCACCCAGGCGTTCGCGGGCCTCGGCGATCTGGGGCCCGGTCAGCGTGCCGGCGCCTTCGTCGAGCAGGTTGAGTGCGAGGCCCTGGACGCCCAGCTTGCTGCGGTCATCGGCGGCAAAGCCGGCGTCGAACGACAGCAGCAGGCGCACGACCGGGATGGTCTCGCGGCGTGCCAGCTCGACCTTGAGGCCGTTCGACAGGGTGGCCCGCTCGACGCTGGCGACGCTGAGCGACGGGGTGCCGCCGATGGGCGGCGCCGGATCGCGCGGCTTGACGGCGATCGGCGGCGCTGTCGCCGGCTTCAGCCGGGTCGGCGCGGCATTTTCGGCGAGGGGCCGTTTGCCGAGCAGCACAGTCAGCCGGTAATCGCCGCGCGCCAGCCAGGTTCGCGCCGCGGTGGCGACGCTGGCAGGCGTCGCATCGGCATAGCGCGCCAGCTCGACCTTGTAGTAGTCAGGATCATCGGCATAGACCGCGCCTTCCGCGAGCGCGACCGCCTTGCCGCCGAAGCCGCCGACCGCTTCGAGGCCGCGGATTGTGCCGGCGACGTTGCGGGTGGCAACGCGGGTGACTTCATCGGCGGTCGGGCCGGTCTTCAGGAACTCGGCGACGATCGCATCGATGCGAGCCTCGACCTTGGCTGGGTCGACACCCTTGGCGACGGTGACGTCGATGCTGGCCTGGCTGTTCTTCTCGAATGCCTGGGCGCCGCCGGATACCGCCACCGCGAGCTTCTTGTCGCGAACCAGGTCGTTGTACAGGCGCGAGCTGCTGCCGCCGGCCAGCACCGTCAACGCCACGTCGACAAGCGGCGCGGCGGGATCGGTGCGGCCGGGAACGACCCAGTTGCGCGACAGCTGCGGTGTCGGGATCTGGTCGTACATCGTCTCGCGGCGGGTCGTCGTCCATTTTGGCACCGGCGCCGGATAGCGGGCGACGTCGGGCCCCTTGGCGATGTCGCCGAAATATTTTTCCACCAGCGGCCGCGCGGTCGCCGCATCTATGTCCCCGGCCAGCACAAGCACGGCATTGTTCGGGCCATAGTTGGCGCGGAACCAGCTGCGCACATCGTCCATGCTGGCAGCATCGAGATCGGCCATGCTGCCGATGGTCGAATGGCGATAGGGGTGGCCGTCGGGGAACAGTGCCTTGAGCTTGGCATATTCGGTCAGGCCGAGCGGATCATTGTCGCCTTGCCGCTTTTCATTCTGAACGACACCGCGCTGCACATCGAGCTGCTCCTGCGTCACCGCGCCAAGGAGATGACCCATGCGATCGGATTCGAAATACAGCGCCAATTCCAGCGCCGGCGTCGGCACGTTCTGGAAATAGTTGGTGCGGTCGAACCAGGTGGTGCCGTTCAGCTGGGTGGCGCCGATGCCCTCCAGCGTCTTGATATAGCTGCCCTTGTTGTTCTCGCTGCCGCCGAACATCAGGTGCTCGAACAGATGCGCAAAGCCGGTCTTGCCCTGGGGCTCGTCCTTGGATCCGATATGATACCAGACGCTGACCGCGACGATCGGCGCCTTGCGATCGGTATGGACGATGACGCGCAGCCCGTTGGGCAGGGTAAAATCCTGGTGCGGAATGTCGACGGACTTGACCAACGCAGCGACAGGCGCGGGCGCGGCAACAGCGGCGGGCTGGGCGAGCACCGGGCCGGCGAGGGGGGTGGCGAGCAGCAGGGCCGCAACGATCGACAGGCGCATGTAATCTCCAAGAGGCATGTTTTGCATCGTCTAGCGCGCCTGCTGCCAGACTGCCAATGACCGGTGGGTTAATGTCGCAACGCGGCTTGGCTGCCGGGCGCGCGTCTGGCATCGTGTCCGGACAAATTGCGGGAGAGTTGCGATGGCCACCCAGCTGTACCCGGCACCGACGCTGATCGATACGCTGGTGGCCGCCGTCGGTACCGCGCATGTGCTGACCGGCGCGGACGACCGCCGCTTTGCCGGCACCGATTGCTATCGTGCAGGCGAGATGCCGGTTGCAGTGGTCCGGCCGGGCAGCGTTGCCGAGGTGCAGGCGGTGGTCGCGGCCTGCGCGGCGGCAGGGGCGCCGGTCACCGTCCGCGGCGGCGGCGCCAGCTACACCGACGGCTATATCCATGCCCGGCCAGGCGGTGTCACCATCGACATGCTGCGGCTGAAGGCCATGGTCATCGACGAGATCAACGCCGTCGTCACCGTGGAGGCCGGCGTGACCTGGGCCGAACTCTACGACGCCCTGCAGGCGCGCGGACTGCGCACGCCGTTCCAGGGGCCGTTTTCGGGGCTAGCGGCGACCATCGGCGGGTCGATGTCGCAGCACAGCGTCAGCCATGGCGTCGGCGTGTCGGCCGAAAGCCTGGTCAATATCGAAGTCGTCACCGGCACCGGCGCGCTGCTGGTCACCGGGAGCGCCGGCAGCAGCGACAGCGTCGCCTTCTTCCGCCATTTCGGTCCCGATCTTGCGGGCCTCTTTACCGGCGATTGCGGTGCCTTTGGCGTCAAGGCGCGGATGACGTTGCGGCTGACGCGGCGTCACGAATCCTTCGAGGCGGCGAGCTTCAGCTTTGCCAGCTTCGATGCGATGCACACGGCGATGCGGCTGGTGGCGCTGGAAGGCGTGCTCGACGAAAATTTCGGCCTCGATGCAACCTTGCAGCAGGGGCAGCTGGGCCGCCAGGCCGGCGTCGCCGCCAAGGCGGAAATCGCCGCCAGCGTCATGAAATCGGCACCATCGATGGCGAGCGGCATGAAGAGCCTCGCCAGGATGGCCATCGCCGGCGATCGCGCGCTGAAGGCGGCGACCTATGCCGTGCACTGGACCGTCGAGGGCGTCGATGCCGCCGAGGCGCGTGCCCGGATCGCGACCGTCAGGCGCATCGCCGCCGCGCACGGCGAGGAGATTGCCAACACCGTGCCCACCGTCGTCCGCGGCATGCCGTTCGCACCGCTGACCAACGTGCTGGGGCCGAAGGGGGAGCGCTGGGTGCCGATGCACACGCTGCTGCCGCACGACAGGGTGCCGGGTTTTCACCGTGCGCTGGTCGATTACTGGGCGACCAATCGCGGCGTCCTCGATGAACACGGCATCGTGTCGGGCGGCATGTTCATGACGGTGAACAGCGGCTTTCTCTATGAGCCCACCTTTTACTGGCCCGATGCGCGATCGATCTATCATGATCGCATGGCGCCGGCAGAGCATCTCGCCGGCCTGCCGCGCTATCCGCAGAGCGACGCCGCGCGCGCCGAAATCGAGCGCATGCGCACCGAGGTGATCGCGCTGATGCACCGCCACGGCGGCGTGCATTTCCAGATCGGCAAGCTTTATCCCTTTCTTGAAGGCCGCAACGCCGCGAGCGTCGCGCTGCTTCGCGCCATCAAGGCGGCAGTCGATCCGCAGGGCATTCTCAACCCCGGGGCGCTGGGGCTTTAGGCCTGGCGCGCCGCGCGGCTGGCGAGCAGCGCGGCGATGTCGGCCTCGGTAAAGCCCGCCTCCGCCAGCACCTGCGCCGTATGTTCGCCGAGGTGCGGCGGCGCGCCGACCGGCGGGCGCTCGCCATCGAACAGCACCGGCACGCCTGGATAGCGCAGCGGGCCGGCTGGCGTGTCGATGCGGGTGAAAAAGCCGGTCGCGGCCAGGTGAGGGTCGGTTTCCAGCGCGTCGAGCGGGATCACCGGGGCGCACGGGACCTGCGCGCCTTCGAGCAATTGCAGCCATTTGGCTGTCGTCTTGTGGCGCACGAGATCGCCGGCCAGGCCATAGATGGCGTCGATATGCGTCGTCCGGGTGCTGATGCTGGCGAAACGCGGGTCGGCGATATGGTCGGGCGCGCCGGCGACGGTGAAGAACCCGCGCCAATGGGCATTGGTATAGGCCATCATGCAGACATGGCCGTCGGCAGTGGCGAGCGGCCGGCGCCACGGCGCCATGACGCGCGGATAGCCGAGCGGCCCGAGCGGCGGATCGAAATGATGGCCGTAGAAATGCTCGACGAAATTGAAGGCAACCAGCGTTTCGAACATCGGGATTTCGACAAAGCCGCCCTTGCCGGTGGTCTGGCGGCGAATGATCGCGGCGAGGATGGCAAGGCCGGCGGTGAGCCCCGATACCTTGTCGGCGATGATCGTCGGCATGTACCGGGGGCTGCCCGTCGATTGCGCCATCAGGTCGGCGATGCCCGACATACCCTGGATGACATCGTCATAGGCCGGCAGCCCGCCATAGGGCCCGGCCTCGCCGAAACCGTGCAGCCCGGCGAACACCAGCCGCGGGTGCCGCGCGAGCAGCGCTGCCGGCTCCAGCCCCAGCGACGCCAGTTTCTGCGGCCGGATCGAATGAAGCAGCACATCCGCGGTTTCGAGCAGCCGGTCGAGCGCGGCCTGGCCCTCGGGGCTTTTCAGGTCGAGCACCAGGCCACGCTTGCCGCGATTGCTGCCGAGGAACAGCGCCGCCATGCCGGGCTCGAGGCCCGGGCCGGTCTGCCGGGTCGAGTCACCTTCGGGCGCCTCCAGCTTGATGACATCGGCGCCGAGGTCGGCGAACCATTGGGCGCAATAGGGGCCGAAGATGACCGAGGAGAGATCGATGACCTTGAGGCCGTGGAGCGGGAGCATGGCCGGGGCGTAGCGGGTTGGCGGGGAGGGCGCAACGATCGGGAGACTTGCCGGGTTGTGGGGCACGTGTAGCGCGTTGTCAGGACGTGGAGCGACGGGATTTGGGCGGAAGCCAGAATGGCAGCTTAGGAAAATCGCGGGTAGTCACTAACTGACGCGGATCTACCGGTTGGCACGGCCTGCCTGGCATGAAAGAAGCGAGCCAATCCATGTTTGACGAAATCGGTTTTCCACGCGGCCCTGACTTGGACAGTGTAGCGTCGATTCTCGATACTTTCGCATATTGCAGTCGTGCAGGCGACGGCGTCGACGACGTCGAGGTTGACCGCATCATCGACTTTGCGCAACGCCGCAATGTCGAACTCGGCATCACCGGGGTGCTGGTTTTCGGGAGCGGCGTATTCTTCCAGTGGATCGAGGGGCCGCCCGCTGCGGTGGCGACGCTGATCGCCAGCCTGCATAGCGATCCGCGCCATTACGACATCGTCGCTCTGGACCGAAGCGTGGAAAAGCGCGAGCGTCTGTATCCGAATTGGGAGATGGAGCGGGTTGGAGCCGACGACATCCGCGAGGTGCTGCTGGAAGCGCTCGAAACCGCCGAAGACGAGAGCAACGTCGCGGCACTAAGGCGTATCCTGAAGCACCTCGATTCAGGCCTGCTGGACACACTTGGACG
This sequence comes from Alphaproteobacteria bacterium, assembly GCA_003241875.1. Lineage (GTDB taxonomy): Bacteria > Pseudomonadota > Alphaproteobacteria > Sphingomonadales > Sphingomonadaceae > Sandarakinorhabdus. The sequence goes on along the minus strand of QBLU01000036.1, from coordinate 20,381 downwards.
AAGCGCAATCGGGTAGGTCGTGCACACATGAATATCATGGCCGCGGCACGCCCCTTTTACGTTCTTGAACGCTTTCGCGACCCTGCGGACCTTCAGGCCAGCCTCGCCACGTGCCAGCGGAGATGGTCTTCGATGAAGGTCTGGATGAACCAATAGCCATGGTCGTAGCCGGCGTGGCGGCGCAGGGTCAGCGGGATGCCGGCGGCGGTGCAGGCGGCTTCGAGGCGTTCGGGCTGCAGCTGGCTGGCGAGGAAATTGTCGGCGAGGCCCTGGTCGACGAGCAGTTCAACGACGCGGGCGCCGGCTTCGATCAGCGCGACGGCATCGTGCGCGGCCCAGGCGGCGGGGTTGTTGCCGAGGTAGAGCGGCAGCGCCTTCTGGCCCCAGGGCACGTGGCTCGGCGCGACGATCGGGGCGAAGGCCGAGACACTACGGAAGCGGCCGGGGTGGCGCAGGGCGAGGGTGAGCGCGCCATGGCCGCCCATCGAATGGCCGGTGATCGACTGGCGTTCCATGTCGGCCTGGAAATTGGCGACGACGCCGCCGGGCAGCTCGTCGATGATCCAGCTTGCCATGCGGAAATGCGGCGCCCAGGGGCCTTCGGTGGCGTCGAGGTAGAAGCCGGCGCCCTGGCCCATGTCGTACGCCGGGTCGTCGGCGACGCCATCGCCGCGCGGTGATGTGTCGGGGGTGATGAGCATCAGGCCGAGTTCGGCGGCGACGCGTTGCGCCCCGGCCTTGATAGCGAAGGTTTCCTCGGTGCAGGTCAGGCCGGCGAGGCACCAGAGAACGGGGAAGGGGCCTTCTCCCGGAGGCGTGAAAACGCCGAACTTCATCGTCGTGCCGGTGCTGGTCGACGCGTGGGCGTGGAAGGATTGGCGGCCGCCGTGGCAGGCTGCGGAGGAGAGGGTTTCGATCATCAAGCTCAATCCATTTCAACTGGCCGCTCAGGCTGAGCCTGTCGAAGCCGGATATAGTCGACCCATTGTCGGCATGACGCTTCGACAAGCTCAGCGTGAGCGGGTTTAGGCTTGTGTCGACGGCTTAAAAGACAACCACCGAGCGGATGCTTTCCCCGGCGTGCATCAGGTCGAAGCCCTTGTTGATCTCGTCGAGCGTCAGCACGTGGGTGATCATCGGGTCGATCTCGATCTTGCCGGTCATGTACCAGTCGACAATCTTGGGCACGTCGGTGCGGCCCTTGGCGCCGCCGAACGCGGTGCCGCGCCAGTTGCGGCCGGTCACCAGCTGGAACGGGCGGGTGCTGATTTCCTTGCCGGCCTCGGCGACGCCGATGATGATGCTGGTGCCCCAGCCGCGATGGCAGGCCTCCAGCGCCTGGCGCATCACCGTCGTGTTGCCGGTGCAGTCGAAGGTGTAGTCGGCGCCGCCGTCGGTCAGCGCGACAAGATGCTGGACGAGGTCACCCTCCACGGTCTTCGGGTTGACGAAATGCGTCATGCCGAAGCGCTTGCCCCAGTCCTCCCGCGCCGGATTGATGTCGACGCCGATGATCAAATGGGCGCCGGCCATGCGAGCGCCCTGCAGCACGTTCAGCCCGATGCCGCCCAGCCCGAAGACGATGACATTGTCGCCCGGCCGCACATCGGCGGTGTTGACGACGGCGCCGACGCCGGTGGTGACGCCGCAACCGATATAGCAGCTGGTCTGGAACGGCGCGTCGGTGCGAATCTTGGCAACTGCGATCTCGGGCAGCACGGTGAAGTTCGAAAAGGTCGAGCAGCCCATATAATGGTGCAGCATCTGGCCCTTGTAGCTGAACCGCGAGGTGCCGTCGGGCATCAGGCCCTTGCCCTGCGTGGCGCGGATGGCGGTGCAGAGGTTGGTCTTGCCGCTGAGGCACGATTTACACTGGCGGCATTCAGGGGTGTAAAGCGGGATGACATGGTCGCCGACGGCAACGCTGGTGACGTTCGCGCCGATCTCGCGGACGATGCCGGCGCCTTCATGGCCGAGGATCGACGGGAACAGGCCCTCGCTGTCGAGGCCGTCCAGCGTATAGGCGTCGGTGTGGCAAATGCCGGTTGCCATGATCTCCACCAGCACTTCGCCGGCGCGGGGCCCATCGAGGTCGACCTCGACGATTTCGAGCGGGGTTTTCGGCGCAAAGGCGACGGCGGCGCGGGTCTTCATGGGGGCTTCCCTGGCTGGCTGGCGAGCGCGTTCCTAGCGCGAAACGCCGCAGAATCGCACATCAAGAATTTGCCAAGCTTGCTTTTTCGTCAAAAGACGCGCATTGGCCGCTGGCGCGAAGGTGCCTGCAAGCGATCCGCGGTGCTTCGGCCCCCTCTTCGACCGAACGGTCCAACAAGCATTTTGCCGGACTGTTTCCGGCGAAATTTCTAAACGAACGTAAAGGTTACTGACATGGCCACTGGCACAGTCAAATTCTTCAATGCCACCAAGGGTTATGGCTTCATTGCTCCCGATGGCGCTTCCAAGGACGTCTTCGTCCACATCTCGGCCGTCGAGCGTGCCGGTCTTTCCGACCTCGCCGAAGGCGCCAAGGTTGTTTTCGATCTCGAGAACGATCGCCAGGGCCGCGCTTCGGCTGTCAATCTTTCGATGGCCTAAGACGCGCTTATGCCGAAAGAAGAGGTTATCAAGATCGAGGGCGTGATCGCCGAGATCCTGCCCGACGGCCGTTTCCGCGTACGTTTGGAAAACGAGCATGAAATCATCGCCTATACGGCGGGCAAGATGCGCAAGAACCGCATCCGCTCGATCGTCGGCGACCGGGTTCATGTCGAAATGACGCCTTATGACCTCGACAAGGGTCGCATCGTCTTCCGTGAGAAGACCGCGCCCATGCCGATGAACCAGAGGCGGTTTTTCCGGCGCTAGCGACGGCCGGATCCTTGGTGATCCGGAATTCGGAAAAAGGGCGTGGGGCCAGTCCCCACGCCCTTTTTTTGTTGTGGCGGACGTCGCTCCACTTCACGTCATCCCCGCGCAGGCGGGGATCCATCACCCGACCTTGATCACGCGTGACGAAGTGCGGGCGATGGATCCCCGCCTGCGCGGGGATGACGGCGGTGGGGTTCAGCAGCCCAACTGATCCGCCAGGTCGAGCAAACTCGTCGCGCGATATTCCCATGCCGCCGCATAGGCGAGGTCAGGCGCCGGGGCGCCGCCATATTCCATCGGGCGATGGACAAAGGCGCATTGCAGCCCGGCCGCCCGTGCCGCCGCCAGGTCGCCGTGATGCGCGGCAACGAGGCAGAGCTCCCCCGGCGCAATGTCGAGCGCCGCCGCCGTCGCCTGATAGGCGATCTTTGCCGGCTTGTAGGCGCCGGCGATCTCGGCGCCGAGGATGGCATCCCAGGGCAGGCCGGCGTGGCGGGCCATGGCGACCAGCAGCGCAATATGGCCGTTGGAGCAGGTTACGATCGGAAAGTTGCGCTTCAGCCGGGTCAGGCCCTCGACACTATCGGGCCAGGGGTCGAGCCGGTGCCAGGCGAGCGTCAACTCCTGCCGTTCCGCCTCGCCGAGCGCGATGTCCATGGCGGCCAGCACGGCGTCGAGCATCTCGCGGTGCAGCACGTCAAGCTTGACGAAGCCGCGTGTCGATTTGCCGACGTCGCGCATCATCAGGAAATAACGCTGCCGCCACTGGTCGGTGAAGGCAAAGGCATCGACATCGCTCCGCCCGGCCGCTGCCAGCACCGGCGCGGCGGCGCGCGCGATGCTCGACCGCCAGTCGACGACGGTGCCGAAGACGTCGAAGGCGAGGGCCTTCGGGCTCAGGGTGTCACCTCGAAATCGGCCTTTTCGGGCGTCCGCGTCGCGTTCCAATAGTCCACAAGCGCGAACGGCCAGTTCTGCGCCACCCGGCCCTTGGCATTCTTGTACCAGCTATTCACGTCGGGCGCGGCCCAGGCCATGCGGGCGTTTTCGGCATCGACCCTGTCGTTGAAGGCCGCGGTTACGTCGGGTCGCGGCTCCAGCGCGGTCTTGCCCTCCTCGATCAGCAGCTTGAGACAGCCCATGATGTAGCGGACCGAGCATTCCGAAAAGAACACGATCGAGCCGTTGACGACGATGTTGGTGTTGGGGCCGTAGATCATGAAGAAATTGGGAAAGCCCGGCACCGTCATGCCGAGATAGGCACGCGCGTCGCCATCCCATTGCGTGCGCAGGTCGACGCCGTTCTCGCCGGTGATGTGCATCGGCACCAGGAACTCGGACGCGGTAAAGCCGGTGGCGTAGATGATGACATCGACCGCCACCGATTGCCCCGAGGCGAGGCGTACGCCGCCGGCTTCGACCGCCGCGACCGGGTCGGTGATCAGCTCGACATTGTCGCGCTTCAACGCGGTCGCCCAGACGCCGTTGTCGACGAGCATGCGCTTGCCGCCGGGGGCATAGGGCGGGATCGACTTGGCCAGCAGGTCCGGCCGGTCGCCGAGCTGTGCCGCCAGCGCGGCCTCCAGCAGCATGCGGAGGTCGGCGTTCATCTGCGACAGCGACCCGGGCTGGTTCCAGCCATCGGTCCTCGCGACCGCGGGGCGCAGGAACTCGGTCAGGCTCCAGAACAGCCCGAAGCGGTTCCAGTTGGCGTAGAAGGGCATGTGCCGGAGCGCCCAGCGCACGCCGTCGGGGACCTTGTCGTGATAGACGGCGCTCGGCAGCAGCCAGGGCGGAGTGCGCTGGAAGATGGCCAGCGAGGCGACATCACCGGCGATCTCGGGGACGATCTGGAAGGCGCTGGCGCCGGTGCCGATGACGGCGACGCGCTTGCCCTTCAGGTCGACGCCGGCGTCCCATTGCGCCGAATGAAAGGCCGGGCCGGCAAAGCTGCCGACGCCGGGGATGTCGGGCAGTTTCGGCGTGTTGAGCTGGCCGACGGCACTGATGACGGCGCGGGCGGGCAGGGTTTCGCCGCTGTCGAGCTTCACCTGCCAGGCCTTGCCGTCCCAGGTCGCGCCGTCGACGCGGGTGCGGAAACGGATGTGCTCGTGCAACCCGTATTTGGCGGCGATACGCTCGAAATAGCCTTGCAGCACGTCGCCGGTTGAATAGCGGTAAGGCCATTCATGCGCCGGCTCGAACGAATAGCTGTAGAGATGGTTGGGCGTGTCGACGCGGACACCGGGGTAGCGGTTGGCGGTCCAGGTGCCGCCGACGCGATCCTGAGCGTCGATGATGGTGAAGGGGATGCCGGCTTCCTTCAGCGCGATGCCGGCGAGCAGCCCCGACATGCCGGCGCCGATGACGACGACGGGGAATTCAGCCTTGGCCTCGTCCGGTGCGTCGATGGTGATGCCGCTGGCGGTCGGCGTGCCGTCGAGGTGCAGCTCGCTGGTCAGCAGGTCGGTATATTCTGCCGGCACCTGGCCGCCGGCGACGAAATGCATGGCGCGATCGACCGCGGCGGCCGATGGGCGGGGCAGCGCCGGATAGCCGGCGTCGCGCCAGCGGGCGAGGTGATGCGCCGCCAGAGCGCGAGCCTCGGCCTGTTTTGCCAGCGGAATGCCGCCGTTTTCATCGCCCCAGGTGCTGACATCGGTGACCGGCAGCGGATAGGCATCGAGGTGATCGGCGTTGCCGGTGAAATGAATCAGCGTCGCCAGCAGCGCCGGGATGTTCACTGGCTCCAGCCGGGCGGCAATGTCGGCTTCGCTGTCGCTGAACGGTTCGGCCATGCATACTTCCCGATGTTGGTCTTGTTGCCGGATTATGGAGCCGTGCGGGCGGGTGTCCACCTGCCTAATTGGGGCAATCGTTGACGCCGGCGCGTTGCCGCCCGTAATCGCATTGTCCCATCGAAAGCCTGTCCATGCCGAAACTGTTCACGCCGATCGCCATTGGCGACCTGACGCTATCCAACCGCATCGTCATCGCGCCGATGTGCCAATATTCGGCCGTCGATGGTTGCCTGACCGACTGGCACGTGATGCACCTCGGCAACCTCGCGCAATCCGGCGCCGGTCTGCTGGTCATCGAGGCGACGGCGGTGGTGCCGGAAGGTCGCATTTCCTATGGCGACAGCGGCCTTTACGACGATGCGACCGAGGCGGCGCTCGCCGGCGTCCTCGCCAGCATCCGCTGCCACTCGCCGATGCCGGTGGCGATCCAGCTGGCGCATGCCGGGCGCAAGGCCTCGACCGACCTGCCCTGGGTTGGCGGCGCGCAGATCGCGCCCGATGCGCCCAACGGCTGGCAGACGGTATCGGCTTCCGATCTGCCTTTTGCCGCTAGCGAGAACGCACCGACGGCGCTCGACGCTGCCGGCATGGCGCGGGTGCGCGGCGGCTTTGTCGAGGCGACGCGGCGGTCGGGGCGGCTGGGCATCGACCTGGTCGAGATCCACGCGGCCCACGGCTATCTGCTGCACCAGTTCCTGTCGCCGCTCAGCAACCAGCGCACCGATGACTATGGCGGCAGCCTCGAAAACCGCATGCGCTTTCCGCTCGAGATCTTCGACGCGGTGCGCGCGGCGTTCCCGGCCGGCCGTCCGGTGACGGTGCGGCTGTCGGGCACCGACTGGGTGGACGGCGGCTGGGACATCGAACACAGCATCGCCTTTTGCCGCGCGCTCGAAGCCCGGGGGTGCGCCGCCATCCATGTGTCGAGCGCCGGCCTGTCGTCGCTGCAGAAAATCCCGGTCGGGCCCGGCTATCAGGTGCCGCTGGCACGGGCGATCAAGGCCGCGGTCGGCATCCCCGTCATCGCCGTCGGGTTGATCACCGAGCCCGAGCAGGCCGAGGCCATCATCGGCACCGGTGACGCCGACATGATCGCGCTGGCGAGGGCGATCCTTTATGACCCGCGCTGGCCCTGGCATGCAGCGGCGAAGCTGGGGGCGAGCGTTTGGGCGGCGGACCAATACCAGCGCTGCCAGCCGCGGGGGTTGACGAAGCTGTTTGCGCGCTAGGGCGGTTTCAACTCGGGTGAACCACAAAGCCCGCTCAGGCTGAGCTTGTCGAAGCCGTTAGATGCAGCCTGAACACGGCTTCGACAAGCTCAGCCTGAGCGGGTGCGGACGGGTGCCAGCGCGGGCGCCAGCGTCCGTGCCAGCGAGCCTAGCGCCGGCTTTTCAACAGCGGGATCACCGTCTTCAGGTCGATCGGGTCCAGCCGGTGGCCGTTGCCTGTGACCGCCGATGCCTTGAACATGGCGTTGTAGATCGCCTCCTCGGTCGCATCGGCGACGCCGACGAACAGGTCGTTCATGCCGTCGTTGGGCACGTCGGCGACCGTCGCCACGGCCGTCCGGCGGGCCGGCGTGCGGCGGACCTCGGCGGCGGTGGAGAAGGCCAGCACGAAATCGCCCGAGCCGTTTTCCATGATGCTGCCGGTGCGCGCCAGGCCGACGATGGCCCGCTTTGCCAGCCGGCCCAGGTTGCGGTCCGACAGTGGCGCATCGGTGGCGACGATCATGACGATGGAGCCGCCGCCGATGCTGGTCGTGATGTCGGCGGTGCGCGCCGGTGCCGGCGGGATCGGCACGCCGAGGATGGACGGCCGGCCGCCATAGTTGGTCTGGACGAGCACCCCGACGGTCCAGCCGTTCGCCAGCCGGCGCGAACTGGTGCCGATGCCGCCCTTGTACTGGAAGGCCTGGGTACCGGTGCCGGCGCCGACGCTGCCCTCGGCGACCGGGCCCGGCGCGGCGCCGGCGATGGCGGCGGTGACGTCGGCCTTGGTCACGTGGCGGCCGCGGATGTCGTTGAGATAGCTGTCGTTGGTTTCCCCGACAACGGCGTTGACCGACCGCACCGCCGCGTTGCCCGGCTGCGCCAGCGTCCATTCGACCGTGGCGGCGATGCCCTCGGCGACGTTGAGCGTGTTGGTCAGCACGATCGGCGTTTCGATCTCGCCGAGCTCGTCGATCTGGGGCGACCCCGCGAACTTGCCGAAGCCGTTGGCGCGGTAGAAGGCGGCGGGCAGCTTGTCCTGAAACACATTGCCGGGGTGGGGCAGGATGGCGGTGACGCCGGTACGAATGTTGTCGCCGTCATGCCGGGTGACCTGGCCCACCCTGACGCCGGGAACATCGGTGATGGCATTGACCGGCCCGGTCGGCAGCGTGCCGACGGCAAGGCCCGCCTCGCGGAAGCGCGGCCGTTCGCCGGGCGTTGCGGCGATTGTGGCGGCCAGCGAGATGATGATCGGCAGCATGGCTGTCCCCTTTGCGCGCGACGATAGGACGAGGCGGTGCCCGGTTGCCAGCCCCGGCGGCGCATGGCAGTCGGGCACATCACATCCAGGGGTCGATCGATTATGCGCCGTCTTGTACCGGGTCTCGCCATTCTGCTGGCATCGGGGGCGGTGCACGCTGCGCCGGCGCCGGTGTCAGAAGCCGAACTGAAGGCGACGATCACCCGGCTGGTCGGCTTCGGCACCCGCCATACGCTGTCGGACACCCGGTCCGAAACGCGCGGCATCGGCGCCGCCCGCCGCTATGCCGCGTCGCGATTCGCCGAATTTTCAAAGGACTGCGGCGGTTGCCTGGTCATCGAGACGCCGGCCAAGACCGTGTCGGGCCCCCGGGTGCCGGTGCCGACCGAGATCGTCAACGTGATGGCGATCCTGCCGGGCACCAGCGACCCCAACCGCGTCGTCATCATCTCGGGGCATATCGACAGCCGCAATTCCGATCCGCTCGACGCCGTCGGCGACGCGCCCGGCGCCAATGACGATGGCTCGGGCACCGCGGCGGTGATCGAGGCGGCGCGGGTGCTGTCGAAGCAGAAATTCCCGGCGACGATCGTCTTTGCCGTGCTGTCGGGCGAGGAACAGGGGCTGTTCGGCGGCACGCTGCTCGCCGAAACGGCAAAGGCCAAGGGCTGGCGCGTGCAGGCCGTGCTCAACAACGACATCGTCGGCAATTCGACGGGGTCGGGCGGCGCCCGCGACGACAAGACGGTGCGGGTGTTCTCGGAAGGCACCAGGGCGACCGAGACGCCGGAGGAAGCCAGCCGCCGCCGCTATAACGGCGGCGAGGTCGACAGCCCGGCGCGCAACCTGTCGCGCTACATCGCCGGCCTCCAGGGCAAGGCCGGCATCGCCGTCGAGCAGGTGTACCGCACCGACCGTTTCGGCCGCGGCGGCGACCAGGTGCCGATGCTGCAGGCCGGCTTTCCCGCGGTGCGCATCACGGAGCGCCAGGAGAATTACGACCGCCAGCACCAGAATATCCGCACCGAGAACGGTCGTGCCTATGGCGACCTGCTGTCGGGTGTCGATTTCGCCTATCTGGCCAAGGTGACGACGCTCAACATCACGGCGCTGGCAGCGCTGGCGACGGCGCCCGCGACGCCGGCGGGGGTGACGATCGAGGGCCAGGTTTCGCCCGACACGAAGATCAGTTGGCAGCCGGTCCCGGCCGCTGCCAGGTACCGGGTCTGGTGGCGTCCGACGACCGCGCCGGCCTGGACGAACAGCCGCGAGGTGCCCGGGGGCGAAACCTCAGTGACGCTGAAGGGCATCGACATCGACACCTGGTTCTTCGGCGTTTCGGCGGTCGGCGCGGACGGGACGGCGAGCCCGGTCGTGTACCCGGGCGTCGCGGGGGCATTCTTCCCCGGTTAGCCCGACGTGGCCTGCCTTGCACCGGGAACCCCGACCGCCGAGGCGGGTTGCTTGGGCTTTCCCGGTGTAATTCAAAGGTTACGGACATGGCAGGACAACGAGGATCGGTGGCCCCCTGGGTGGCCGGCGGCGTGGTGGCGCTGGCCGCAGCGGCGGTGCTGAACCAGGGCGCGGCGGCGGCCGCCGAGGCCGAATTTCCGCCGATCGGTGACGTGATCGAGGTCGACGGCGTCACCGTCCATTACACCGACACCGGCGGCAGCGGCGATCCGATCGTGCTTATCCACGGCAATGGCTCGCTGGTGCAGGATTTCGCCGCAGCCGGGCTGGTGGAGCGCCTGGCGATGACCCACCGCGTGATTGCCTTCGATCGTCCGGGCTATGGCTATACCGCGCGGCCCGAGGGCCGGGACTGGACGGCGGAGGCGCAGGCTGCACTGCTGGCGACCGCTGCGGAGCGTATCGGCGTGACCCGGCCGATCGTCGTCGGCCACAGCTGGGGCACGCTGGTCGCCATCGCCTGGGCGCTGGCACGGCCCGCCGAAGTCAAGGCCCTGGCGCTGCTGGCGGGCTATTACTATCCGACCGCAAGGCCCGACGCGATGCTGTTGAACATCGCCGAGGTGCCACTTCTCGGCCGGGTGTTCACCGATGCCTGGGCCCCGGTGCAGACGCGGCTGATCGGTCCACTTGGCAACAAGCTCGTCTTTTCGCCGGCCGCGGTGACGCCGGGTTTTCGTGACGGCATGCCCTTCGGGTTGATGCTGCGGCCGAGCCAGGTTCGCGCCTCGGCGGAAGACGGCGCCCAGATGCCGGCCAATGCCGCACGCCTCGCCGAGCGCTATGGGGAGCTCAAGCTGCCGATCGTCGTGCTGTGGGGCGACGGCGACAAGATGGTGAAGCAGTCGGGGCAGTCGGAGCGCCTGGTCGCCGAGCTGTCCACCGCGGCCGGCAAGGCGATGCCCGACGTCGGCCACATGATCCATCACGTGCGACCGGGGGCCGTGGCGGCCGCGATCCTCGCGCTCGGCTGAGCGCCGTCGGTCGCAGCGTGCCGCGCGGTGATGGCTTGCGCTGCGGCCGCGGCAACTGGCAAAGCGGCGGCACACAACAACCGGAGTGTTCATGCCCAGTCTCGTCCTTCTTCGCCACGGCCAGTCGGCCTGGAACCTGGAAAACCGCTTTACCGGCTGGTGGGATGTCGGCCTGACCGAGCAGGGCGTGACCGAGGCAACGGCAGCGGGCGTGGCCATGCAGGCGGCGGGGCTCGACTTCGACATCGCCTTTACCAGCGTGCAGTCGCGGGCGATCAAGACGCTCAACCTGGCGCTGGAGGCGATGGGCCGGCTGTGGCTGCCGGTCACCAAGAACTGGCAGCTCAACGAGCGTCATTATGGCGGCCTGACCGGGCTCAACAAGGCCGAGACCGCCGCCGAGCATGGCGAGGATCAGGTCAAGATCTGGCGCCGCAGCTTCGACGTGCCGCCGCCGCCGCTGGTGCGTGGCTCGCAATACGATCTGGCCGGTGATCGCCGCTATGCCGGCATCACCATCCCCGACGCCGAAAGCCTGAAGGACACGATCGCCCGCGTGCTGCCCTATTGGGACAGCGCCATCGTGCCGGAACTGAAGGCCGGCAAGCGGGTGATCATCGCCGCCCATGGCAACTCGCTGCGCGCGCTGGTCAAGCATCTGTCGGGGATTTCGGACGACGACATCGTCCATGAGGAAATCCCGACCGGGCGGCCGATGGTCTATGAACTGGCGGACGACCTGACGGCGTTAGGGCGGCGTTATCTGGACTGACGTCGATTGGATTGGGATCGATCTGCTCAGGCTGAGCTTGTCGGAGGCATTATAATTCAACCAGATTCCAAGCGACCCTAGCCGGCGAACCGCCAGCCGAGCGTTTCGCCGGCGAGGAACGGCACGACGTCGCCGATGCGGTCGGGCACGGTCACCGGCGTGCGCTCTAGCGTGACCGTGCCGGTGTTGACCGGCAGGCCATAGAAGGTCGGGCCGAACAGGCTGGCAAAGCCTTCGAGGCGCTCGAGCGCGCCTTCCTCCTCGAAGGTGCGGGCATAGCTTTCGAGCGCGAACGGCGCGTTGAACATGCCGGCGCAGCCGCAGGCGGTTTCCTTGGTCGAGGCGACATGGGGGGCGGAATCAGTGCCGAGGAAGAATTTCGGGTTGCCCGAGGTCGCCGCGCGGCGCAGCGCCAGCTGGTGCGTCTCGCGCTTCAGCACCGGCAGGCAGTAAAGGTGCGGGCGGATGCCGCCTTCGAACATGGCGTTGCGGTTGATGGCGAGGTGATGCGGGGTGATCGTCGCCGCGACGGTCGCCGGCGCGGCCTCGACAAAAGCTGCGGCGTCGGCGGTGGTGATGTGTTCGAAGACGATCTTCAGCGCCGGATAGTCTCGCACCAGCCCTGCCAGCGTGCGGTCGATGAACACTGCCTCGCGGTCGAAGATGTCGACATCGGCATCGGTGACTTCACCATGGATGAGCAGCGGCATGCCAATGCGCTGCATGGTCTCCAGCGCGGCGCGGATATGGCGGACATCGGTGACGCCGTGCGCCGAATTGGTGGTGGCGTTGGCAGGATACAGCTTGGCGGCGGTGAACACGCCCTCGGCATGGCCGCGCGCGATCTCGTCGGCATCGATGCCGTCGGTCAGGTAGCAGGTCATCAGCGGGGTGAAGTCGCTGTCCGGCGGCAGCGCCGCCAGGATGCGGTCGCGATAGGCAGCCCCGGCCGCCGCCGTCGTTACCGGCGGCTTCAGATTGGGCATGACGATGGCACGGGCAAACTGCCGGGCGGTATGGCCGACGACGGCGCCGAGCATCGCGCCATCGCGCAGATGGACATGCCAGTCGTCGGGCCGGCGGAGCGTCAGGTGGCGATCGGATGGCGGCGATACTGCGGTCATGGCGGGGTTCCAACGATGGCTGGCATCGGGTTAGCGCCGGCGCTCGCCAGCGGCAACATGACGATTTGGCGGATTTATACAGCCACCGCTGTCGTTTCGGTAATGACATGGTGACGCGACAGGCATAGCCTTTGGTCCTTGGGGGGGCATTGACGATGCCAGGGGGTCAGGGCGGTCGCGTCGGCGTCCAGCTGCTTGTGCTGCCGGCGCTGCTCTGCGCCGCTGCCGCAACGGCGCTGCTCTGCGCCGCTGCGGCAATGGCTCAGGTCGTCACGCCCAATGTCAATCTGCCGACGCGCGAGGAGATCGATCCCGGCCGGCGCCAGCCCCTGGCCACCCCGTCGCGGCTGCGCGTCGAAGGCGACATCGAACGCAGCCCGTGTACGCTGGCCGATCCGGCGTATGCCGCGATCAAGGTGACGCTGACCGCCGCGACCTTCAACAATTTGGGCCCGGTCTCGCCCGCGGCGCTGGAGCCGGCCTGGCGCCGCTATGTCGGTACCGAACAGCCGATCGCCGTCGTCTGCGAGATCCGCGATGCCGCGGCGACGATCCTGCGCCGCCAGGGCTATCTGGCCGCGGTGCAGGTGCCGACCCAACGCATCGAGGGCGGCGCGGTGACATTCGAGGTGCTGTACGCGCGCCTCACCGCCATCCGGGTGCGCGGCGATGCCGGCCGCAACGAGCGCCAGGTGGCGCGCTATCTTGACCATATCGCCACCGGGGCAGTGTTCAACCGGCTGGCGGCGGAGCGGTATCTGCTGCTGGCGCGCGACATGCCGGGGCTCGACGTGCGGCTGGCGTTGAAACCGGCCGGCACCGCGCCCGGCGACATGATCGGGGAGGTGTCGGTCAAGCGCACAGCCGTCGCGATCGACCTCGGCATCCAGGATTACGCCCCGGCCCAGACCGGGCGCTGGGGCGGGCAGTTGCGCGCGCAGTTCAACGGGTTGACCGGGCTCGGCGATCGCACCAGCGTGTCCTTCTATTCGACCGCCGATTTCGCCGAGCAGCAGGTGTTGCAGTTGGGCCATGATTTCGCCATCGGCGGCCAGGGGCTGCGGTTCGGCGGCAATTTCACCTATGCCTGGACCGCGCCCGACACCGGCGACCCGGTGATCTCGGTCCATGCCCGGTCGCTGATCGCCAATGTCGAGGCGACCTATCCGCTGGTGCGATCGCAGGCGCTGGCGATCGGCACCGCCTTGGGCTTGGACCTTGTCGACCAGCGGGTGCGGTTCAACGCCGGCACCGGCCTGCCCGACCAGGCGCTGTCGCGGGATCGGTTGCGCGTGCTCTATGGCCGGCTCGATTTCGATGCCGTCGACATGCGCGGCGTCGGGCCCGGCGGCACCATCGGCTGGCACCTCGCCGGGCTGCTGGAACTGCGGCAGGGCCTCGACATCCTGAACGCCAGCCCCAACTGCCTCGCCGATATCGCGGCCTGCGGCGCCGGCGTGGTGACGCCGAGCCAGGTCGACGGCTCTCCGACGGCGACGGTGCTGCGCTTCACCGGGCTGGCCGAGTGGCGGTTTGCGCCGACGATGACGCTGGCGCTGCTGCCGCGCGCCCAGATTTCCAGCGCGCCGTTGTTTTCGATCGAGCAGTTTTCGGCCGGAAACTACACCATCGGCCGCGGCTATGATCCCGGCACGCTGGCCGGCGACAGCGGCGTCGGTTTCCAGGCCGAACTGCGGCACGATCGCATCGGTCTGCTGTCGCAATACCGCGTCGGCGTGCAGCCCTATGCCTTTGTCGACACCGAATGGGTGTGGAATCGCGGCACGCCGGCAGGCTTCGACCCGCAGCAGGTGACGTCGGTGGGGGCCGGGGCGCGGCTCGGCTGGGCCGACAAGGCGCGGGTCGATGTCAGCCTCGCGGTGCCGCTGCGTGACGCCGGCCGGGTCCAAAGCGGCGACGTCCGGCTGCTGGTGTCGCTGACGACCCGCCTGCTGCCCTGGGGAGACCGCTGATGGTCCGCGACCGCCACCTGCCGTCTCGGCGCGTGCTTGCGGCTTTGCTCGTGGCACAGCCGCTGACCACGGCGCCGGCGCTCGGCCAGGCCTTTGACGGTGCGGGCGTGCCGACCTTCGGCGATGTCTTCATCGATCGCAGCCAGCCCGGCCTCGACCTGGTCATCGTCAATACCGCGCAGGCGACGATCAACTGGACGCCGGCCGACACCGCCATCGGCGGCGGTGCGATCGACTTCCTGCCGGCCGGCAACACCGTCGACTATATCGCCGGACAGGTGCCCGGCGGTGTCTACACCGTGCTCAATCGCATCATCGCCGCCGATCCGTCGCGCGTCATCGCCTTCAACGGCACCGTCAATTCCGGAGCCGGCGGCTCGGTGTGGTTCTATGCGCCGGGCGGCATCCTGCTGGGAGAGACGGCACGCTTCAACATCGGCAACCTGCTGCTGACGGCCAATGATCCCGTCACCGACGGCAATGGCGGCTTTCTCAACGGCGCCAGCTACAGCCTGAGGTCGGCGAGCGGCAGCACGGCGGCCATCGACATCGATGCGGGCGCCCGGATCAATGCGCTCAACGGCGGCTCCTATGTCGTGGCGGTGGCACCCCGCATTCGGCAGGCGGGCGTGATCGACGTCAACGGCAGCGCGGCGCTGGTCGCGGCCGAGGCCGTCGACATCAGCTACAACGCCGGGCTGTTCGACGTGACCGCGACGATCGGCACCGACGCCAGCGATGCGATCGTCCATGGCGGCACAACCACGGGCGCGGCCGGCACGATCAGCGACCCGCACCGCATCTACCTGATGGCGATGCCCAAGAACAACGCGGTAACGCTGTTGATCACCGGCAGCGGCAACCTGGGTTTCGACATCGCCGGCGCCGCCGATGTGGCCGGCAATGCCATCATCTTGTCGGCGGGCCACAACATCACCGACGTCAGCGCCGCCACGCCGTTTGCCGAGCAGCCGTCGGGGGGCACCGGGGCGGCCAGCCTCGCCCTCGATGCCACCAACTACACGTCGGATGTGCAGGGCAAGGCCAAGACCGCTGCGCGGGCCGAGAACGTCCAGGGCGTTGCGAGCTATGCAGCGGGGCTGACGCTCTCGGCCGGCAGTGTCGCCACGCTGATGGCGACCGCGGGCAATGCGATGACGATCGCCCGCGATGCGCGGATCGGCACCGACGCCTTCTCGTCGGCGACGGACGGTGCCAGCCGCAACGCCGGGCTGACGCTGGTCTCTGCCCAGGGTGGCGCAAATCTGACCGTGGGCGGTTTCCTGGTGGCGTCGGCGCGCGGCGTCGGGGATGACGCCTTCGATGCCCCGGGTGGCAGCGGCTTTGGCGGCACCGCCAACATCACGGCCTTTGCCGGCAGCACCATCTCGGCCGGCAGCATCGCCACCAACGCCGACGGGCAGGGCGGCGGCGGCGACATCGGCGGCACCGGGGTTGCAGGCTCGAGCCGCATCGGCGCGTTCGACGGCGGCAGGGTTCTTGTCACCGGTGGCGATTCCGTCGTCAGGGCCAACGCGCGCGGGTTCGGGGGCGACAGCATCGACCAGGGCATCGGCGGCAATGGTTCCGGCGGCACGGTCGACATCGTGGCGACGGATGGCGGGGTGATAAGCATGGCCAACCTCGTCCAGATCGACATGAGCGGGGTGGGTGGCAACGGCTTCCTTGCCGGCGGCAACGGCCAGGGCGGCGGCAATCTTGAAGGTGGCGGCCTGTTTGCGGCGCGCAACGCGACCATCTCCGCCGGCGTCTTCATCGGGCGGGCGCAAGGCGTCGGCGGCCGCGTTTCGGACACCGGGGCCGGTGACGGACAGGGCGGCCAGATCACGCTCGGCGCCCAGGCCGGCAGCATCGTGGCGATCGGTAGTGACGCGACGCTCGACGCCGGCGGCTATGGCGGCGGCGCCTCCAGCCAGGACAGTAGCGGCGGCGGCAACGGCAGGGGCGGCGTCGCAACCGCAACCGCTGGCCAGGATTCCCGGCTGACGATTGCCGGCACGCTCGGCGTGGCTGCTATCGGCGAGGGCGGACAGTTCCCCGGCGGCACGGGTGCCGGCGGCATCGCCAGCCTGACCACCAACGGCACCGGCGGCGTGGTTTCGGCCGCCCTCGGCTTTGCCGTCGATGCCAGCGGGATCGGTGGCCGGGCTGATGAAAACGGCGTCGGCGGGGCGGCCAGCGGTGGCCTCGCCCGGCTCGTCGCCGACGGCGGCAGCATCACGACGATCGAGCCGGGCGGCCAGATCCGGCTGCTGGCCGAAGCGAGCGGCGGGTCCGCGGGCGTCGGCGGTGGCGCGACGGGCGGCCAGGTGGCGTTCCAGGCGGCAAACGGCGGCAACTTTGCGACCGACATCGCCATGTTGGTGTCGGCGCTGGCGACCGGCGGTGGCGGCTTTTCGGGCGACGGCGGCAGTGCCGAAGGGGGTCGCATCGACCTGGCGGTCGACAACGGCACGCTGGCGTTCGGCCCCACGCTGGCGCTGGATGCCCGGGCCCTGGCCGGCAATGGCGCCGAAGGCGGTGGCGGGCCGGGCGACGGCGGCACCGCCAGCGGCGGCCAGGCATTGATCGGGATCACCGATGGTGACGTTACCATCGGTGCGTTCGGTGTCGAGGTCAGTGCGGTCGGCGGCGGCGGCACGGCCGGCGGCGATGCCGTTGGCGGCACATCGAACCTGCTGGTCACCCGATCGACGGTGCGCGTCGCTGGCGGCGTGGTGGTCGGCACGAGCGCGGTCGGCGGCGATGCGCTGGCCGGCCGCGGCGGCGATGCCGATGGCGGCAGCATCGACTGGATCATCACGTCGGGCACAGGCGAAACCGCCAGCCTGACGGCGGGAAGTTTCCTGATGAACGCCAATGCCTTTGCGGGCAGCGGCGGCGATGGCGTGGATGGCGGCGCGGGCGGTGACGGCGGCAACGCCGCGGTCGCCGGTGGCGGGCCGGACGCCGCGCCAGGATCGGGACTGCGGCTGACGGCGCGCGGTGTCGACAGCACGATCACGGTCGGCGGCCTGCTGGTCGAGGCGGCGGCGCGCAGCGGCGGCGGTGGCCGGGGCGGCGATGATCCGGATGCGCTGGGTGGTGACGGGGGCCGCGGCGGCAATGCCTTTGGTGGGGTCAGCGAGATCGGCCTGGTGTCCGGCGCGGTCGGCGCGCCGGTCATCCTCAGCAGCGTCAGCCTGGGCGATGTCTTTCTCGAAATGTTTGCCGAGGGCGGGTCCGGCGGGCAGCCGGGGTCGGGCGTCGGCGACAGCATCGGCGGCCGTGGCGGCGACGCCCGTGGCGGCAGCGCGCTGCTGTTGGCGCGCGGCGGTTCGCTCGGCACCGGCGCAACCACGATCGACATCGAGGGCATCGGCGGCGACGCGGGCGTGCGCGAGGGGGATATCAGGTTCAGCGCCGGGGGCAGCGGCACCGGCGGCTCCGGGCTGTTGCTGGCGAGCCCCCACGATGTCAGCGGCAATCCGGTGACGGTGTCGGTCGGCAACCTGGAGATATACGCCAGCGGATCCGGCGGCGGTTCCGCCGGCGTTGCAGGCCGCGGCACCGGCGGCGCGGCAGGCATCAGGCTGGAACAATGGGCAAATGGCGTGGCGCCCGTCACTGGCAGCATCAGCGTCAACGGCTTTGCCTATCTGGCAGCCGATGGTTCTGGCGGAGACGCCTATACCCTGGGTGCCCGCGGCGGGGACGGCGTCGGCGGCCAGGTCCGCATCGGGTCGGTGCTCGGCAGCGTCACACTGCGCGACGGCGTGGAGGCGCAGGCCCAGGGCTTTGGTGTTGCAGTACCATTCGGCGGTGTCACGCCCGGCAACGGGATCGGCGGGTCGATCGCACTGCTGATCGATGGCGGCACGCTGATGGCGGGCGGCGAGGGCAGCCGCCTGGTTGCTGCCGGCTTCGAAGGCCAGGCCCGCGGCGGCAGCATCGCGCTCGCGGCGGGTGGCAACGTCACCATCGCCGGTTCGGTCAGCCTCGATGCCTCGGCAACGGCGCTCGAGGGTGCCGGCATCGCCGTGGTCGGCGGCGACATCGCGACCACCACGGCGGCGGGCGGCAGCCTGGCGCTGACCGGCAGCGCCGAAATCACCGCCGCCGGCCGGATCGTCGCCACCGACATTTTTGTCGGCGGCAGCGCCAGCGGCGGCCGGGTGACGATCGCCAGCGCCGGTATCTTGAGCGTGGCGGCTATCGGCCTCATCGATGTCAGCGGCGCCGGGCTGGGCGGGTTCGGCAACGGCGGCGATGGTAGCGGCGGCGGCGTCGACATCATTGCCAACGGCGGCACCATCGCCCTGCCGACGCTCTCGGTCGACGCCAGCGGCACCGGCGCCGGTGCCGCGCTTGCCGGCGGTATCGGCAGGGCGGCGGCGAGCACGATCGTCGCGACGGGCGGCGGCAGCATCACCATCGCTTCGGGGCTGGAATATCTCGGCACGGCATCGGGCGGATCGGGCGCCAGCGGCGGCGATGCTTTCGGCGGCAGCCTGGTCATCCGCGCCGCCGACGCCGGATCGACCATCACCGTCGATGACGTCGAAAGCAGTTTCAGCGTCGATCTGACCGCCCGTGGCGGCAATGTCGAGGGGAGCGGCGCGGCGGGTGCGGCGACCGGTGGCACGGTGCTGCTGGCGGCGGCATCGGCGGCGTCCGGCGGCACCGGCGGCACGATCACCATCGCCGGCATGACACCGCTGCTGGCCGACACCTTCGGCGGCAGCTCGGGATCTGGGGCCGGCGGCGATGCGGCGGCGGGGGGCGTGAGGGTCGTCGCCAATCGCGGCAGCGTCGATATCGACGCCTCGCTGCTGCTGTCGGCAGACGCCGTGGCGGGCAATGGCGGGACTGGCGGCGACGCCATCGGCGGCTCCGTGTCGTTCGACGTGCTGCGCGGATCGCTGTTGGTAAACGGCGTCCTGACCCTCGATGCGCGCGCACGGGGCGGTGATGCGCAGCGCGGCGCTGGCGGCAGCGCCACCACGCTGGCGAGCATCAATGGCGTCGGCAACGGCCCCGATGCCGGCCTGGCGCCGGCGAGATTGACCGCGCGCGCGCTGGTGATCGGCATCGATGCCATGGGCGGCGCGGGCTCGCAGCAGGCGCTGCCCGGGGTCGCCGGTGGCGATGGCGGGGCGGCCGTCGCCGGCGCTGTCCAGCTGCTGGTCGGTGCGGCGGCGGGGCAGGTCGAACTGCTGGACGTCATCGTGGCGAACCAGGCGATCGGCGGCCGCGGCGGCGACGGCGGTGCCGCGCTCGGTATCCCGGGTGCGGTCGGCGGCACGGGCGGCAATGGCGGCAATGCCACCGGTGGCGGTGGGGAAATCGGCATCATTGCCGGGGGCATCGCCGATCCGCTGGTCGGCTTTGCCGAATTCGGCCGGGTATCCGTCGATGCCGGCGCCGAAGCCGGCAGCGGTGGTTCGGGTGGTGTCGGGCCGGATGGCCCCAGCCGGGGCGGCGCCGGCGGCAATGCGGTCGCGGGCAGCGCCATGCTGGCGGCGCGCGGCGGGCCGTTGACGGCCGATGACGTGGTGCTCGACGTCCATGCCGATGGCGGCGCCGGTGGCCTGGGACAGGGGCCCGGCGCGATCCGGGCCGGCGGCGGCAACGCCCGTGGCGGCAGCGCGGGACTGCTGGTGACGCAGCATGCCGGTACCGGCGCGGCCGGCAGCATGGCCATCGCGAGCCTTGCAACCGATGCCGGCGCTGTCGGCGGCGTCGGCGGCACCCGTGGCGGCGATGCCATCGGCGGGGCAGCGACGATCACCCTGGCGCTGGCCGAGGCGCGGCCCGACGACGCCGTGTCGGGGACATTGACCATTGCCGGTGCCGCGACGCTGTTCGCCGCGGCCGCGGCGGGCGCGGCCGACCCCGATGTGGGCACCGGCGGCAGTGCC
>QBLU01000035.1:41029-41263 GCA_003241875.1 Alphaproteobacteria bacterium | reverse complement strand
CGCCTCGCTCGCCGCCGTCACCGCCGTCCCGAGCCCATCGGTCTCGGGCGCCGGCCCCAGCCGCGCCAGCCGCGCCTGCAGATCGCGCGCCTCCACCTCTGCCCGCGCCAGCCGCGCCGCCGCCGCTTCGACCGCCGCCGCCGCTGCTCGCGCCTGCGCCGCCGCGGCAGCATGGGAATCGAGCGCCCGGCCCAGCGCCGCTTCGGCGGCCTCCGCGTCGGACTGCGCCGCCAG
>QBLU01000035.1:25148-40938 GCA_003241875.1 Alphaproteobacteria bacterium | reverse complement strand
GCGGTGGCCAGCGCCGCCGTCACCGCCTGCAATTCGCCGTCCAGCCGTGCATCCGCCGCCGCCGCATCCTCGGCCAGCGCCGCCTCGCGCGCCGTGTCGCGCGCCACCGCCAGCAGCAGCGCCTCGATCTCGCCGCGCCGGCGCACCGCCGCCGCGGCTTCGGCATCGAGCAGCGCCCGTGAACCGCGCAGCGCCTGCAGCGCCGCCGCCGCCTCGGCCTCTGCCAGCCGCAGGTCGGGCAGCCCGGCACCCGCGGTCGCCGCCGCCGTCGCCAGCGCCGCGGCAACCCGGGTCAGCTCGCCGGCGCGGGCCTCGGCGTCCGCCGCCGCCGTCCGCGCCGCCTGCGATGCCGCCTGCGCCGCCTGCCAGCGCGCGAACAGCAGCTGCGCCTCCGCAACCTTGATGCGGTCCGACAGCGCCCGATAGCGTTCCGCCGTGCGCGCCTGTCGCCGCAGCGAATTGGCCTGGGTCTCGATCGCCTTCACGACATCGTCGAGCCGGGCGATGTTGGCCTCGGCGGCGCGCAGCCGGATCTCGGCCTCGCGGCGCCGGACGTGGAGCCCGGCGATGCCGGCGGCTTCCTCCAGCAATTGCCGGCGCTCGACGGGCTTTGCGGCGATGATCGCGCTGATGCGGCCCTGGCCGACGATCGCCGGCGAATGCGCGCCGGTGGCGCGATCGGCAAACAGCAGGCGCACGTCCTGGGCGCGGGTGTCACGGCCGTTGACGCGGTAGTCCGATCCCGATCCGCGCTCGATCTTGCGGCTGACCTCGATTTCCTCGCCGGCCGCGCCGGCCAGCGCCAGCGTCACCTGGGCAAAGGCCCGCGCCGGGCGCTGCGCGGTGCCGGCAAAGATCACATCGTCCATGCCGGCCGACCGCATCGACTTGGGGCTGCCCTCCCCCATCACCCAGCGCAGGGCCTCCAGCAGGTTGGACTTGCCGCAGCCATTGGGCCCTACGACGCCGGTCAGCCCGGGTTCGATGCGCAGTTCGGTCGCCTCGACGAACGATTTGAATCCCGCCAGCCTGAGCCGCCTGAACTCCACCGTCGCTATCGACCCCCCCGGATTTCGGCGCTTGCCATCTAAGGTTTCAGCGCCGCCATCAGCTTGGGCTCCAGCGCCGCCCAGTTATAGGCGCCTTCCTGGTAGACGCCATTGATGACAAAGCCCGGCGTGCCGGTAACCTTGAAGCGCTCGACGCCGCCCTTGCGGATGTCGAGCAGGCGCGTCGCGGCCGCCTTGTCGGCGACACAGGCATCGAAACGCGCCCGCGACATGCCGAGCTTGGCGGCATAGGCATCGAGCTTGCCGGCAACCGCGATGGCGGGGATCTGCTGGTCCTCGGGCAGCGTCGCGATCCGGCTCGATTCGGCCTCGGGCACGCTCGCAAACGGCTGCAGCCATTGCGGCTGGTCGGGATAGAAACTGTCGAGCGACGAGAAGAAGGTGCGGGCATTGCCCGAGCAGCGCGCGATCAGCGAGGCGGCAAGATCGGGGCCGTTGAGGACAAAGCTGCGATATTCATAGCTCAGCCGCCCGGTGGCGATCTGCTTCGCCAGCGCTGCCTTGGCCTCGCCGTGGAAATCGCGACAATGCGAGCAGGTCAGCGAGCCATATTCGATGAGCTTGACCGCCGCCGCCGGGTTGCCGCGCCGAAAGCCGCCCTCGGGCGTCGCGGCATAGACATCGACCCAGGCGGCCTTTGCGGCCTTCGCAGCCGGCCGCGCCGGGGCGGCGACGGCGGAACCGCTGCCCGCCAGCAGGATCGCCAGCGCCAGCGGGGCCAGCGCCCTCACCGCAGCGCCGCCTGCAGCTTGGGCTCCAGGTCGGCCCAGGTGAACACGCCGTCCTGGGTCTGGCCGTTGATGACGAAGCCCGGGGTACCGGTCAGCTTGTAGGTGTCGGTGGCTTCCTTGCGCAGCGCCTCGATCCTGTCCATCTGCGCCTTGTCGGTCAGGCACTGGTCGAACTTGGCCTTGGGAATGCCGCGGGTCCGCACATAGGCGTCGAGCTGGCCCGCCGTCGCCATCGCGGCGATCTGCTGGTCCTGCGGCAGGGCGCCGATGCGCGTCTGTTCGGCCGGCGCAATCGTCATGAACGGCTTGGTCCAGCTCTCCTGGTCCTGGAAGAACGACGTCAGCAGCGCAAAGAACTGGTCGGGCCCCTGGCAGCGCGCCAGCAGCGACGCGGCGAAATCCGGGCCGTTAAGCACGAAGTTTCGGAATTCATAGCTGACGTTGCCGCTGGCGACATATTTGTTGCGGATCGTGTCCATCGCCTCGGCCTCGAAATCCTTGCAATGCGGGCAGGTCAGCGAGGCGAATTCGAGCAGCTTCACCCGGGCATCGGGGTTGCCGATGCGAAAGCCGCCCTCGGGCGTCGCCGCGGTCACCGCCAGCCAGTTGCCGTCGGCGGGGGCGGCGACGGCGGCATCACCGGTGCCGGTGGCGGCGGTGCTGGTCGTCGCGGCCTTGTCGCAGGCGGCAAGCGCCAGCAGGAACGTCGCGCCGAGCAGGCGAGCAGGAGACAGTTTCAAGGCCGACCTCATCTTAAAACAACAGCAGGGACTAGGCGACAGGCATAGGCAAACGGCGGGGGTGGAACAAGAGGGGCGGCGGATCGTCCCCCCACGCCCGTCATGCTGGCGAACGCCGGCATGACGACGGCTTGTCCAAAGCTCACCGCACGATCGGCGGGCCCTTGCTCGAACTCAGCGCCTGGGCCAGCGATTCGAGGCTGGCGCGCAGCTCGGGATCGGCGATGTCGCGCAGCGTCGACCGGGTTTCGGCGGTCAGTTCCACCGCCGGCGCGGGCGGCGGCGCGGCGCGGGTCGGCGCCATGTCGGCATGGCGCAGCATGATGCGTTCGACCGCGGCATAGCCGAGCAGCCGGTTGACCCGCTCGATGACCTGCGGCTCGACGTGGCGCAGCATCGGCGCCAGCGCGCCGGTGACAGCGATCTTCAGCGTGCCGCCATCCTTGCGCCCGCGCGGTGGCCGAGCTGGTGCCCGCCATCGGTGGCCAGGCCTTTCGGCGNCAGCGCGCCGGTGACAGCGATCTTCAGCGTGCCGCCATCCTTGCGCCCGCGCGGAAACGCCAGCGATTCGGGCCGGCTGTGCCGGGCATAGCGTTCGCCGACGATCTCCTGCCAGCGCTCGACGATGATGCTCTGGGTGAAGCCGAAGCGCCGAAAGGCCTGGCCACCGATGGCGGGCACCAGCTCGGCCACCGCGCGGGCGCGGCGAGAGCGTTCCGCGGGTGCGGCAATTTCGGGCTTTTTGGCCATGGCGCATTCCATGCCATAGCGAGGCTGTGACGGATAGCGCGGCAAAACACCTGCTCGACTGGTACGCCGGCAACGCCCGCGACTTGCCGTGGCGCAACCCGCCCGGCGCGCCGCTGCCCGCCGACCCCGACTGGCCGTATCGCGTCTGGCTGTCGGAGGTGATGCTGCAGCAGACGACGGTCGCCGCCGTGCAAGGCTATTTCGCCACCTTCACGGCACGCTGGCCGACCGTCGCCGCGCTCGCCGCCGCCGATGATGGCGAGGTCATGCAGGCCTGGGCCGGCCTTGGCTATTACGCCCGCGCCCGCAACCTGCTCGCCTGCGCCCGCGCCGTCGTCCGCGACCATGGCGGGCGCTTTCCGGCCGAGGAGGCCAGCCTGCGCAGCCTGCCCGGCATCGGCGACTATACCGCCGCCGCCATCGCCGCCTTTGCCTTTGGCGCCCATGCCATCGTCATCGACGGCAATGTCGAGCGCGTCGTCACCCGCCTCCACGCCATCGACACCCCCCTGCCCGCCGCGCGGCCGCGCATCCGCGCCGAACTGGCCGCGCTGGTGCCCGCCGACGCCGCCGGCGATTTCGCGCAGGGCCTGATGGACCTCGCCGGCCGCATCTGCACGCCGCGGGCGCCGCGCTGCCTGATCTGCCCGCTGCAACCGGGCTGCCGCGCCGCCGCCAGCGCCGACCCGACGCGCTGGCCGGTGAAGGCGGCAAAACGCCCGCGCCCGACCCGTCACGGCACCGCCTGGTGGATCGAGGCCGAGGGCCAGGTGCTCACCGTGGTGCGCCCGGGCAAGGGCCTGCTCGGCGGCATGCGGGCGCTGCCGTCGTGCGACTGGCGCGGCGATCCGACGCCGCCGATCGCCGGCGACTGGCGCGATCTCGGCGCCGTCAGCCACGGCTTCACCCATTTCGAGCTGGTGCTGGCGGTCAGGGCGCTGCACCTGCCGGCAAAACCGGCGCTTGCAGGCGACTGGCTGAACGTCGATGACGTGGCGACGGCGGGATTGCCGACATTGTTTCAAAAGGCCGCGATGCTGGCGCGCGCCACATCATTGGAGGCTGCATGACTGACCCGTTCGCCGGCTGGAGCGTTCCCCCCGTCGGCATCACCGGCTCGCCGCTCGATCGCGCCGATCACCTGCGCCGCGACCCGGCCTCGATGATCGCGCTGCGCGCCCGCCCCGATGCACGCTGGCTGGTCATGGACGAACTGAAGCCGGTGCTGACCACCGGCGAGCACCCCGACATTCTCTGGGCCTATCGGTCCGACGTGCCGCACGACGCGGTCACCGTCTTTCTCGGGCTCGCCGGGGAAAAGGACGGCGGCGCGCCGCGCTTTGCCGCCGCCGCCAGTGGTGCCGACCTGGTCAGCGATTTCGGCGGCCAGATCATCGATGCCCGCGCCGCCACGGTCCAGCTCGGCGACGGCCGGGCCGAAATCATCGCCCAGGCGCGGTCATTGCTCGACTGGCATGCGCGCCACAAGTTCTGCGCTGTCTGCGGCGGCCAGACCGTCCTCAACAAGGCCGGTTATTCGCGCACCTGCCAGGCCTGCAATGCCGAGCATTTCCCGCGCACCGACCCGGTCGTCATCATGCTGGCGATCAAGGGCGACCATGCGCTGGTCGGCCGCCAGCCGGGCTTTCCGAAACGGTTTTTCTCGGCACTGGCCGGCTTTGTCGAGCCCGGCGAAAGCCTGGAGGAAGCCGTGGCGCGCGAGCTGTACGAAGAATCGGGCATCCGCGTGAACCGCGTCCGCTACCTTGCCAGCCAGCCCTGGCCGTTTCCGTCATCGCTGATGATCGCGGCCTTTGCCGAGGCGGTGAACATGGACATCAACATCGATGCCGATGAGCTCGAGGAGGCGCGCTGGGTAACGCGGGACGAGGTCCGCGCCGCACTTGCCGGCACCGGGGACTGGCTGGCGCCGCCGCCGATGGCGATTGCCCACACGCTGCTGAAGGCGTGGGTCGAATGACATGTCCCCGGCCGCGAGGCGGCCGGGGACACCATCAGTTCAGCGCGCGGTGCCGCGGCGGAAGAAGTTGACGATCGCCAGCAGGATGACCGCGCCGACAAAGGCGATGATCAGCCCGGTCAGCGAGAACGACTGGACGCTGCCGCGAATGCCGAACAGCGGACCCGACAGCGCATTACCGATCAGCGAGCCGACGCAGCCGACGACGATGTTCAAAAAGATGCCCATCGAGGCATTGCGGCCCATGACGATGCTGGCCAGCCAGCCTGCGACGCCACCGACGATCAGTGCGATAATCCAACCCATGTTCGTTCCCTCTTTAATCGCCTTCGGCAGCCTGGTCGCTCCGGTCACGGAGCAGCCACGGCTGGAAGACCTCACCCCGGATTGCGCCGATCCAGCTGAAAATTCGTAACGCCGCCGTGAAACGCGGCCGGATGAACGAGGTTGCGTAGAAACGCTTGCAAGCCCTGGATCGGGCAAGCGGGGGCCGGTGCGCGGGATCGCGGGATGCGCCTTATTCGGCGGCCATCCGCTGCCGCGCCGGCGTCTCGACCACCAGCGCCGTCGCGGCCTCGGGCGGCATCGGGCGGCCGAACAGATAGCCCTGGACCTGCTCGCAGCCGAGGGCGCGTATGGCCTCGAATTCCGCCCGGGTTTCCGTGCCTTCCGCCGTCGTTGCCATGTCGAGCGAATGCGCCAGGTTGACGATCGCCGAGATGATGGCGCTGGCCTCGCCATTGCTCTGGGTGGCGCGCGAGACAAAGCTGCGATCGATCTTGATGCGGCTGAACGCGGCCTTGTGGAGGTAGCCCAGCGACGAATAGCCGGTACCGAAATCGTCGAGCGCAAAGCGCACCCCGATCGCCTTCAGCGCCGCCAGCTTTTCGATCGTCGCCGCCTTTTCGTTGAGGAACAGGCTCTCGGTGATCTCCAGCTCCAGCCGGGCCGGATCGAGCTTGTTGTCGGCCAGCGCCGCCTCGACGACGGCGATCAGCGCCGGATCGTCGATCTGCGCCGGCGACAGGTTGACGGCGATGCGGATGTCGCTCGGCCAGCGCGCCGCCCAGGCGCAGGCGGTGCGGATCACCCAATGGCCGATCGGGATGATCAGCCCGGTATCCTCGGCGACGGGAATGAACTTCGTCGGCGGGATGTTGCCGAGCGTCGGATGCGTCCAGCGCAGCAGCGCCTCGAAGCCGACGATATGCTCGTCGGCCGCCTCCACCACCGGCTGGAACGCCAGTGACAGCTCGCCGCGATCGAGCGCCTGCGCCAGGTCGGCCTCCAGCGCCCGGCGTTCGTCCGCCCGCTCGCGGATTTCGGGAACATAGCGGCAGGCGGCGCCGCGGCCGTTGGACTTGACCTCGTACAGCGCCAGGTCGGCGCTTTTCAGCAGCCGGTCGACGCTGGCGCCGTCGGCGGGGCCGAGCGCATAGCCGACGCTGCCGCCGATGCCGACCAGTTGCCCGTCGATCTCGAAGGGCCGGGCCAGCGCCTCGACGATGCTGTGCGCCACCGCCTCGGCGCGGCGCGGCTGCGCCTCGGGCAGCATCACCGCGAACTCGTCGCCGCCCAGCCGCGCCACCGTCGCGCCGCCGCCGACGGCATCGCGCAGGCGGCCGGCCGCTTCGCGCAGCAACTTGTCGCCGACGCTGTGGCCCATGGTGTCGTTGACCGCCTTGAAGCGATCGAGATCGATGAACAGCAGCGCGCAGCACTTCTGCGTCCGCGTCGCCCGCGCCAGCGCATCGTCGAGCGCCTCGCGGAACAGCGCGCGGTTGGCGAGCCCGGTCAGCGGGTCGAAACGCGCCAGCTGGGCGATGCGTTCGTGGCTGCGCCGCACCTCGGTGACGTCGCGGCCGACACCCCGAAAGCCCGAAAACTGCCCGCTGCCGTCGATCTTCGGGGTCCCCGACAGCGCCCACCAGCGGGTTTCGCCGGCGACCGCGACCGGGATGGTGATGTCGCGAAAGGCGCGGCGGGCGATGAAGCTGTTGGTCAGCGCCTTGACCGACGCCCGGCCCTCGCGGTGGCGTTCGTCGCCGAGCAGCGCCAGCAGCGGCTGGCCGAGCAGCGCCTCGCGCGGGCGCTTGGCGACATCGGCAAGCCGCGGCGAGACATGCGTCAGCCGCGCCTCGGTATCGACCTCGATCAGCCAGTCGCTGCCATTGGCCTCGAACTCGTTGAGCAGCAGCCGCACCACCTCGGTGCGCTCGGTCAGGTCGCTCTGGGTGCGCATCCGCGCCATCATGGCAAAGCTGGTGACGATGACACCGCGGACGATCAGCAGCGCAAAGGTCAGGAACGCCAGCGCCACCATCGGCGACGCCAGCGGCGACCCGGGCGGGATGGCGGCCACCGTCGCCGTGCCGATGACGGTGACCAGCGCGATGCCGCACACCGGCATCACCGCCGCCGCAAAGCCGCAGGCGCCCATCGCCGTCAGCGACAGCAGCACCAGCAGCGCCTGGGCATCGAGCGCGGCGAGCGGCAGCATGTGCAGCACCAGCGCCGCCCAGCACACGCCAAAGGCGCCGACCTCGGCCGACACGCTCCAGAACATCTCGCGACTGGCCTCGATCGCATCGCCGCGCCGGGCGACGCCGCGAAACCGCAGCGTCCACAACAGCGCCAGCCCGCCCATCAAGGCGCCCCAGCCCAGCAGGAAATCGAATTCGGCGGCGGCGCGCATCGACCAGATCATCGCGGCGATGTTGATCGTCATCAGCGTGACGTTGAACGGCACATAGCGGTTCAGCGCCTGCAACTGCGCGGCGCGGACGCGCGCAAAGAACGGGTCCGCGCCCTGGCCGAAGCCGAAGACCTGCCGCCAGCCGATCGCCGATGTCACCGCGATCGGCGGCCGGAACATTGCGGACATCGACGTCTCCCCATCGGCCGGGCGGCCCGATGGCAGGATCAACGGCCCGGCGGCTGCTGGTTTAAGTCGCCAGCGCCTTGGCCAGCACGACGAGGTCGAGCGGCCGCAGCGCGCCGCCGACGCTGTCCGGCAGCGGCCGCACCTCGCCGGTCGGCGCATAGCCGCAGCGCTGGTACCAGGCGATCAGGTCGCTGCGCGCGTCGATGACGGTCATTTCCAGCCGCGTCGCCCCGAACCGCGCGACCGCCTCGCCTTCCGCCACGGCGATCATCCGCCGCCCCAGCCCCGCCCCCTGGGCGAACGGGTCGACGCAAAGCAGCCCGAGATAGGCGATGCGGGTGCCGTTGGCGGCGATCAGCACGCAGGCACGCACGATGCCGCCCTGTTCATGGACCAGGATATACTGGCCGCGCTCGGCAATCATCAGCTCCAGCGCGCCGAGATCGGTGCGCGGGCCGTCGAACAGATGGCCCTCGTGGGTCCAGCCCGGCGCGCCGTCGCTGCCGCGATAGGCGCGCTCGATCAGCACGTGCAGCGCCGGCAGGTCGGCAGGCGTGGCGATGCGGACGGAGAGCGGCGGCGTGGTCATCGCCAGTCTGATTAGCCAAATCCGCACGGGCTTCAACTGTGGCAAGCTGCGGCTTGGCTTTTGGCCTCGCGTTCTCTACTTGTTCGCGAATGGCTTCGCTCCCCGCCTCCGATCAAGCGCCGTGGCTGGCCGGGCTCAACCCGCCCCAGCAAAAGGCCGTGCTGACCACCGAGGGCCCGGTGCTGATCCTCGCCGGCGCCGGCACCGGCAAGACCCGGGCGCTGACGGCGCGGCTGGCGCACATATTGTTCAGCCGGCGGGCCTGGCCATCGGAAATCCTCGCCGTCACCTTCACCAACAAGGCGGCGCGCGAGATGCGCCACCGCATGGAAATGCTGGTCGGCGACATGGCCGAAGGCTTGCCGTTCCTCGGCACCTTTCACGCCATCGCGGCGCGGATGCTGCGCCGCCATGCCGGGCTGGTCGGCCTGCAGCAGAATTTCACCATTCTCGATACCGATGACCAGCAGCGCCTGATGAAGCAGGTCATCGCCGAAGCCGGGCTGGAGGAAAAGCGCTGGCCCGCCAAGCAGCTGGCCGGGATGATCGACCGCTGGAAGAACCGCGGCGAGCTGCCGGGCGACGTGCCGCCGGGCGAATCGATGAGCTTCGGCGACAGCCCCGAAAACTCCGGCGCCCGGCTTTATGCCCGCTACCAGCAACGGCTGGCGACGCTCAACGCCGCCGATTTCGGTGACCTGCTGCTGCACATGCTGACGATTTTCGACGCGCACCCCGATGTGCTCGCCGACTATCGCAAGCGGTTCAAGTACATCCTCGTCGACGAGTACCAGGACACCAACATCGCCCAGTATCGCTGGCTGACGCTGCTCGCCGCCGAACGCCGCAACATCGCCTGCGTCGGCGACGACGACCAGTCGATCTACAGCTGGCGCGGTGCCGAAGTCGCCAACATCCTGAAGTTCGAGCAGGATTTTCCCGGCGCCACGGTCATCAAGCTCGAACAGAATTACCGCTCGACCTCGCAGATCCTCGCCGCCGCCAATGGCCTCATCGCCCACAACAAGGGCCGCATCGGCAAGGCGCTGTTCACCGATGCCGGCAGCGGCGCGCCGGTCAAGGTCGTCGGCGTCTGGGACGGGCCGGAGGAAGCCCGGCTGGTCGGCGACGATGCCGAACGGCTGGGCCGCGAGGGCGTGTCGCTCAACAACATGGCGATCCTCGTGCGCGCCCAGTTCCAGACCAGGGCGTTCGAGGATCGCTTCGTCTCGATCGGCCTGCCCTACAAGATCGTCGGCGGTTTCCGCTTCTACGAACGGCTCGAGATCCGCGACGCGCTCGCCTACCTCCGCATCGTCACCTCGCCGAACGACGCGCTGGCCTTCGAACGCATCGTCAACGTGCCCAAGCGCGGGCTTGGCGACAAGGCGATGGGCCGGCTGCACGCGCTGGCCCGCAGCATGGACCGGCCGCTGCCGCAGGCCGCCGCCGCGCTGGTCGAAACCGACGAGCTGACCCCGGCGGCGCGGCGCTCGTTGAAGGCCTTTCTCGCCGATCTCGCCCGCTGGCGCGACCAGGCCGAGCAGTTGCCGCATGCCGAGCTCGCCCGCATCATCCTCGAGGAATCGGGCTATGTCGCGATGTGGCAGGCCGACAAGTCGACCGAGGCCGATGGCCGCGTCGAGAATTTGATCGAGCTGACCCGCGCCATGGAGGATTACCCGTCGCTGACGGCGTTCCTCGAACACGTCAGCCTCGTCATGGACAATGACGCGTCGGATGCCGCCGAAA
The DNA here is from genome assembly GCA_003241875.1 of Alphaproteobacteria bacterium. GTDB lineage: Bacteria > Pseudomonadota > Alphaproteobacteria > Sphingomonadales > Sphingomonadaceae > Sandarakinorhabdus. Next base: position 30,441 of record QBLU01000035.1, on the reverse strand, counting down.
AGCTGACGATCATGACGCTGCACGCCGCCAAGGGGCTGGAATTCGACTATGTCTTCCTCGTCGGCTGGGAGGAAGGCGTCTTCCCCAGCCAGCGCGCCATGGACGAGGGCGGCACCAAGGCGCTCGAGGAGGAACGCCGCCTGGCCTATGTCGGCATCACCCGGGCGCGCAAGACCGCGACGATCTATCACGCCGCCAACCGCCAGATCTATGGCCAGTGGACCGCGGCGATCCCGTCGCGCTTCATCAGCGAATTGCCGCCGGCCAGCGTCGACGTCACCAGCACGCTCAGCGGCGGGCCGAGCCTTTGGCGCGCGGCGCTGAACGGATCGGGTGCCGGCGGCGATCCGTTCGGCGACGTGGCGCGCGGTGCCGGCCGCGGCCCGGGTTGGGCGCGGGCGGCGAGCAACGGCGGCTTTGGCGCGGCGTCACGCGCGCCGGTGATCGAGGCACGCGCCAGCGCGGTATCGGTCGGGCTGAAGGGCCGTCCCGATGTCGCGATCGGATCGAAGGTTTTTCACAGCAAGTTCGGCAGCGGCGTCGTTACCGCGGTGGACGGGAACAAGCTGGAGATCGATTTCGAGCATGCCGGCGCCAAGCGCGTGCTCGACAGCTTCGTTGAAATCACCGGGACCTGAGCCGCCGAACCGCCTAGCGGCGCTGGGTCGCGCCGACGAGCACGCTGAACACTTCGGTGGCAATGCTGGGCAGCAGCAGCAGCAGGCCCGGCACCGCAAAGGCGATCGATTCGGCCTGCGACCAGCCCCAGAGATTGTGGGCATAGAGGAACAGCCCCACAACCAGCGGGAAATTGACCCTTACCAGGATGCTGACGACGACCCCGGCGAGCGCCAGCTGCCAGCCGAATTCGTTCTGCAGACCCATCCAGGCGATACCGCACAGGACCAGGCCGCCGATGCAGAAGGCGACGCCCAGCAGGTACCCTAAGAGTTCACGAACGGTGTCCAACGGTCCCTCCCCAGATCGCCTAAGGGTTCGTAGATGAATCGTTCATCAATTACAATCCGTTTCCCTGCCATCCGCAGGTTTTCTCCGTTCCGGACTATTCGATTGCGGGTGGTCGCCGGGCTGCCTAAACGCGTCGGCAACCGTGCCCGCCATTCCCGCACCCCTGCTGATCCCGAACTTCCGCGCCTTCTGGGCCAGCCGGTTCATGTCGACCGTCGCCAGTATGATGCTGGTTATCGTCATCGGCTGGCAGGTCTATGATATCGCCCGACAAACCATGGCGCCGCGCGATGCGGCCTTCCTGCTCGGCATGGTCGGCCTCGTCCAGTTCGTGCCGCTGTTAAGCCTGACATTGCTTGTCGGCGTCATCGCCGACCGGGTCGACCGGCGCTACATCGCGCGTGCCGCCGTGGCGCTCGAGCTGCTGTGCGCGGCGACGCTGGGCTGGCTGGTGCTGCACGATCGCGCGACGCTGGAGGCGCTATTCATCGTCGCCTTCCTGTTCGGCGTTGCCCGCGCCTTTGCCGGGCCGTCGCTGTCGGCGCTGGCGCCCAACCTGGTGCCGCGCAACATCCTGCCGTCGGCGATCGCCCTCAATTCGATCAGCTGGCAGGCCGGCGCCGTCGTCGGACCACCGCTCGGCGCCTATCTCTATGCCGCCGGTCCGGCGATCCCCTATGTCACCGCCGCCGTGCTGTTCGGCGCGACGCTGCTGGCGCTGTTCAGCATCGGCCCGGTGCCGCGGCCGGAGCCGTCGAAGGTGTCGCCATGGCGCAGCCTTGTCGAAGGCCTCGGCTATGTCCGCCACAACCGCATCGTGCTCGGCGCCATCAGCCTCGATCTGTTCGCCGTACTGCTCGGCGGCGCGACGGCGATGCTGCCGGTCTATGCCCGCGACGTGCTCCACGTCGGTGTCGAGGGGCTGGGGCCGTTGCGCGCCGCGCCCGCCGTCGGTGCGGCGCTGACGGCGCTGTTCCTCGCCGTCCGCCCGCTCACCCGCAATGTCGGGCGGGTGATGTTCGCCTGTGTCGCGCTGTTCGGCGTCGCGACGATCGTGTTCGGCCTGTCGACCGACATGCGGCTGTCGCTGGCGGCGCTCGTCGTGCTCGGCGCCGCCGACATGGTGTCGATGTACGTCAGGGCCTCGTTGATCCAGCTGCACACGCCCGATGCCATGCGCGGCCGCGTCTCGTCGGTGTCGATGCAGTTCGTGTCGGCGTCGAACGAGCTCGGCGAATTCGAAAGCGGCCTGACCGCGTCGTGGTTCGGCCCGGTCGAGGCGGTCGTTGCCGGCGGCATCGGCGCGGTCGTGGTAACCATCGCCTGGGCCTGGCGCTTTCCCGAGCTGCGCCTTGCCGATCGCTTCACCGCCCCCGATATCCCCGACACGATCGCGGGTGACGAAAAGCCCCGCCCTGTATAGTTTGGCGCAGCCGCGTCTCCGGAGGAATACATGAAGGCCAGCAACGTCCTCGCCACCATCGGCAACACGCCGCACATCCGCGTCGCGCGCCTGTTTCCCGACACCGAAGTCTGGATCAAGTCCGAACGCGCCAACCCCGGCGGCTCGATCAAGGACCGCATCGCGCTGGCCATGATCGAGGCGGCGGAGGCCGACGGCACGCTGCAGCCGGGCGGCACCATCGTCGAGCCGACCAGCGGCAACACCGGCATCGGCCTCGCCATGGTCGCCGCGGTCAAGGGCTACAAGCTGATCCTCGTGATGCCCGAATCCATGTCGCTGGAACGCCGCCGGCTGATGCTCGCCTATGGCGCCAGCTTTGCACTGACGCCGCGTGAAAAGGGCATGAAGGGTGCCATCCAGCACGCCACCGAGATCGTCGCCGAGACGCCGGGCGCCTGGATGCCGGGCCAGTTCGAAAACCCCGCCAACATCGATGTCCATGTCCGCACCACGGCCGCGGAGATCCTCGCCGATTTCGCCGACACTCCGATCGATGCGATCATCACCGGCGTCGGCACCGGCGGCCATATCACCGGCCTCGCCGAGGCACTGAAAAAGGTCTGGCCCGGCCTCAAGGTCTTTGCCGTCGAACCGACGCTGTCGCCGGTGATCTCGGGCGGCCAGCCGGCCCCCCACCCGATCCAGGGCATCGGCGCCGGCTTCATCCCGGCCAATCTCCATACCCAGCTGCTCGATGGCGTCGTCCAGGTCGATCCGGCCGCCGCCAAGGCGATGGCACTGCGTTCGGCCAAGGAAGAAGGTCTGCTCGTCGGCATCTCGTCGGGGGCGACACTGCAGGCGATCGCGCAGAAGATCCCCGAGCTGCCGGCCGGCTCGCGCATCCTCGGCTTCAACTACGACACCGGCGAACGCTATCTGTCGGTGCCGGAGTTCCTGCCGGCGGAATAGGCCGGCACCAGCGTGATCTCGACGATTTCGGGGGGCACGCCGATCCGCATCGGCAGGATCGACGTGCCCAACCCCGACGACACGATCAGGCTCTGGCCGGGTTCGACATAAAGCCCGCGCAGGTGGCTGCCCTGATAGGTTTCGCGGCCGGGCGTCGGCACGAACGGCAGCAGGATCTGCCCGCCATGGGTGTGACCGGCGATCAACAACTGCGCCGGCGGGATCAGCCACTGGAAGAAATCGGCCTCATGGGCGAGGACGATGACCGGCCGATCGCCGGGCGCCGCGCGGATCAGGCGCCGCGTCTTTTCGACCGGATGCAGCGGCCCGGCGATATCGTCGCTGCCGATGAGGTGGATCGGCCCGGCATCGACGCCGGCGTCGCGCAGGAAGGTGACGCCGGTGCCGACGAAACCGCGCCGCGTGGCTTCGGCGCCGTCATGGTTGCCGAGCACGGCATAGGCCCCGAAACGCGCGCGCAGGCCGGCGAACGGCGCCAGCGCCGCCCGCGTCTCGGCATCGCTCCAGCCATAGCCGCTGATATAGTCGCCGGTCAGCACCGCGATGTCGGGCCGCAGCGCATTCATCTGCGCCACCACCCGTTCCAGCCGCGCCACCGGCATGTCGAATCCGGCGTGGCTGTCGGACAGCTGGACGATGCGCAGCGGCGCCTGCAGCCCGATGATCGGCACGCGGTATCGCACCACTTGCGGCGCCAGCTGCGCCTCCCAGACGCCATAGCTCGCAAGCCCGAACCCCAGCGCCAGCAACAGGCCGGCAAACCCCAGCAGCCAGCGCTTCACCGCGGGTCGGGACCGGGTGTCCGTGCCTTGTTCTCGCGATTTTCCGAAAGGAAGGCGGTCAGCGGGTTCATGTCGGGCACCAGCGGCTCGCCGGCGGCAAGGCGGCGGAGCTGGGTATAATACCAGGCCTGGGCACCAAAGGCATTGATGGCGCGGACGATCTTCAGCGGTGAATGCGGCCCCAGCAGGCCGGGACCGATGCGCAATTGCGCCTCGAAGCGCGGCAAGGCGGCGATCCGGCCCGACAGCAGGTCGTTGATCGCATCGGGCGCCGCACACAACGGCCGGCCGATGCCGATCATCGCGATGCCGCTGGCCAGCGCCTGTTCCATCGCCGCCGCCGAACGAAAGCCGCCGGTGACCAGCAGCGGCGGCGTCTTGCCGACCATCAGCGCCTTGGCGAGATCGACGAAATAGGCCTCGCGCGCGGCGGTGCTGGCCTGGAGTTTCGGCTCTTCGCGCGCCTCCATGCCTTCGAAATCCATCATCGCCGGCTGTTCATAGGTGCCGCCGGAAATTTCGAGCAGGTCGACGCCCCCAGAAACCTTGGCATCGGCGAGCCAGCCGGCGACGATGAGGCAATCGTCGAAGCCGAAGCCGCCCTTCTGGAAATCGGCGCTGTTGAGCTTGACGCCGACGCCGAAGCCCGGACCCACGGCGGCGCGCACCGCCTTCACCGTTTCAAGGAGGAAACGCGCCCGGTTCTCGAGCGCGCCGCCCCATTGGTCGGTGCGCCGGTTGGCCAGCGGCGACAGGAATTGCGAGATCAGATAGCCGTGCGCGGCGTGGATCTGGACACCGGAAAAGCCGGCGTCCTGCGATACCTTCGCGACATGGGCGAAGCGCGCGATGAGGTCGTGGATCTCGGGCTCCGTCAGCGGCACCGGCACGCCGAACATGCCGCCGGGCAGCTTCAGCTGCACCGCCGACGGGGCCTTGGGCGCCTTGTTGACCGGCACCTGCGTCTGGCGCCCGGCATGGCTGATCTGCACCCAGGCGGCAGTGCCGTTCCCGGTCGCCGCCGCCGCCCAGGCTCGCCACGCCGCCGTCGCCTCGGGCGTCAGCGGGCCGTCGACAATGACATTGCCGGGCCGTTCGAGATGGTGGCGGTCGACCTGGACATTGCCGGTGATCAGCAGCCCCGAAC
>QBLU01000035.1:0-25138 GCA_003241875.1 Alphaproteobacteria bacterium | reverse complement strand
CGCCGCCCAGCGCCGGTACAGCCGGAGATGGTCGTCGTTGGGCACGCCGTCGCGACCCGCCAGCCCCTCCGTCATCGCCGCCTTGGCGATCCGGTTCTTGAACCCGATGCCCGAAGGCAGTTGAAAGCGCTCGGCAATGGTCATCATTCCCCCCTTTCCTCCCCCTCAGGGGGGAGGCGACTCGGCCTCAGCCGAGCGGGTGGGGGTCGACCCACGTGGCCACCCGCAAGCACCACCCCCACCCGCCGCGCCGGCGCGCAAGTCGCCTCCCCGCAAGGGGAAGGAAACTCAGGCGGCCTTCTTCACCGCCGCGCGACCGTAGAAGGTCTCACCCGCCGCCGCCATGTCGCGCAGCAGCTGTGGCGGCGCGAACCGCTCGCCGTGACGCTGGGCGAGGCCGTCGAGGATGGCGACGACATTGGCCAGGCCGATTGTGTCCATATGGCTGAACGGCCCGCCGGTGAACGGCGCAAAGCCCCAGCCGAAGATGGCGCCGAGGTCACCGTCCTCGGGCGTTTCGAGCACGCCTTCGGCAAAACAACGCGCGCATTCGACGAGCTGGCGATACAACAGCCGCTCGCGCACCGCCTCGGGGGTCGGCTGGGTCGCGGCGGCACCATCGGTCACCGAGGCGACGAGGTCGGGCCACAGATACTTCTTGCCGCTCTCCGGATAGACGTAGAATCCCTTGGCGTTCTTGCGGCCCTGGCGGCCCAATTCGTGCATCGTCTCGATGACGGCGCTGCCCGGCTGCTCGATGTATTTGTCGCCGAGATCGGCCTTGGTCTGCTGGCCGACCTTGTAGCTGAGGTCGAGCCCGACCTCGTCGTTGACCGCCAGCGGCCCGACCGGCATCCCCATATGCTTGCCGACATTCTCGATCAGCGCCGGGGTGGTGCCTTCGCTCAAGAGCGCCAGCCCTTCCTGCACATAGGTGCCGAAGCAGCGCGAGGTGTAGAAACCGCGGCTGTCGTTGACGACGATCGGCGTCTTCCGGATCGCCGCGACATAGTCGAGCGCCTTGGCAATGGCTTCCGGCCCGGTGTGCTTGCCGACGATGATCTCGACCAGCGGCATCTTCTCGACCGGCGAGAAGAAGTGGATGCCGATGAAGTTCGCCGGCTTCGACCAGGCTTCGGCCAAGCCGGTGATCGGCAGCGTCGAGGTGTTGGAGCCGAAGATCGTGTCGGGACCGACGACGGCCTCGGTCTTCTTCGTCACATCGGCCTTGATCTCGCGCGTCTCGAACACCGCCTCGATGATCAGGTCGCAACCCGCCAGATCGGCATAGTCAGATGTCGCGTGGATGCGATCGAGGATGGCCTGCGCCTTGGCGGGGTCGGTGCGCTTCTTGGCGAGCCGGTCGGCGGTGTACTGCTTGCCCTTGTCGGCGGCGGCCTGGTCGCGATCGAGCAGCACCACCTCGATGCCGGCCTGCGCCGTCACCATGGCGACCCCTGCCCCCATCAGCCCGGCGCCGAGCATGCCGATCTTCTTGGTCGGCATCGGCGGGACACCGGCCGGGCGGCGGGCGCCCTTTTCGGCGGCCTGCTTCGACACGAACAGGCTGCGGATCATGTTGCCGGCCTGCGGGTCGGCGACGACCTTGGCGAAATACTTGCTCTCGATGCGGATGGCGGTGTCCATCGGCACCTGGGTGCCTTCATAGACGGCGCTGAGGATGGCTTTGGGTGCGTTCATATTGTCGCCGGCGTTGACGTGCGTCATCGCGGTGCCGCCGACGAAAACCTGGGCGAAACCGGGATTGAGACCCGATGCCGGCCCGCCAGGGAACTTGAAGCTCTTTTCGTCCCAAGGCTGCACGCCCTTGGTCGGGTTGGCCTTGACCCACGCCTTGGCGGTTTCGACCACGTCGGCCGCCGGCACGACGGCCTGGACGACGCCGAAGCCGAGCGCTTCCTGCGGGCTCATGTTCTTGCCCTGGAGGAGGTACATCAGCGCCGGCTGGATGCCCATCAGCCGCGGCAGCCGCTGGGTGCCGCCGGCCCCCGGGAACAACCCGACCATGACTTCGGGAAGCCCGAGCGTGATCTTGGAGTTGTCGCCGACGACACGATAATGGCAGGCGAGGATGAATTCGAGGCCACCGCCGAGCGCCAGGCCGTTGACCGCCGCGGCGACCGGCTTGCCGCAGGTTTCGAGGTCGCGCAGCAGGCGGTTGAGCTGGAAGACGCCGTCGAACAGCGCCGCCATCTTCGACTTTCCTTCAGGAAGCGGAGCCCCGGTGCCGAACAGCGCGCCCATGCCCTTCAAATCGGCGCCGGCCATGAAGCCACTGGCCTTGCCGCTGGTCAGCACGGCACCCTTGACGGCGTCATCGGTCTTCAGCCGCGCGATGGCGGCGGCGAGGTCGCGCGATACTTCGGGCGTGATGACGTTCATCGACTGGCCGGGAACGTCGATTGTAAGCAGCAGGATGCCATCAGCATCGAGATCGGAACGGATTGCGGTATCGGTCATGGGATTTCCCTCAACTCAATCGCCATGCATGAACATGCCACTGGCGAACATCGTGTAAATAAGAAGCAGAAGCCCCGCGGCGGCGAATACGAAAGGTCGCCATCCCACCGCCGCGAAGCCTCAAATCCGCTCGATGATCGTGCCCGTGCCCATGCCGGCACCGACGCACAGGTTGATCAGCGCGGTGCCCTTGCCGGTCCGCTCCAGCTCGTCGAGCACCGTACCCAGGATCATGCCGCCGGTGGCCCCCAGCGGATGGCCCATGGCGATCGCGCCGCCGTTCACGTTGATGCGGTCATGGTCGATGTTCATCGCCTGCATGTAGCGCAGCACGACGCTGGCGAACGCCTCGTTCAGCTCGAACAGGTCGATATCGTCCTTGGTCATGCCGGCGCGTTGCAGCACCTTGGCGGCGACGAATTCGGGCCCGGTCAGCATGATCATCGGCTCCGAGCCGATCGACGCCATGGCGCGGATGCGAGCGCGCGGCTTCAGCCCGTATTTCTCGCCCATCGCCTTGTTGCCGATCAGCACGGCCGACGCGCCATCGACGATCCCCGACGAGTTGCCGCCATGGTGGACGTGGTCGATCTTTTCGATTTCGGGATACTTCATCAGCGCGATGGCGTCGAAGCCCGGCATGGATTCGCCCATCGCGGCAAAGGCCGGCGCCAGTGAACCGAGCGACTGCATGTCGGTCTGCGGCCGCATATGCTCGTCATGGTCGAGAACGACCTCGCCGATGACGTCGCGGACGCCGATCACCGACCCCTTGAAGCGTCCTTCCGCCCAGGCCCGCGCCGCCCGCTTCTGCGATTCCATCGCGTAGGCATCGACGTCGCTGCGGCTGAAACCGTATTTGGTGGCGATCAGGTCGGCGCCGATGCCCTGCGGCGCGAAATAGGTCTTGTAGGCCACCGCCGGGTCCATCGCCCAGGCGCCGCCATCGGCGCCCATCGGCACGCGCGACATCGATTCGACGCCGCCACCGATGGCGAACATCGCCTCACCGGTCATCACCTTGGCCGACGCCATGTTGACGGCCTCCAGCCCCGAGGCACAGAAACGGTTGATCTGCACGCCGGCGGTGGTTTCGGCATAATCGGCATTGAGCACGGCGACCCGGGCGATGTCGCTGCCCTGCTCGCCAACCGGCGCGACGCAGCCGAAGATGACGTCGTCGACATCGGACGTGTCGATGCCGGTGCGGTCGCGCACCGCCTGCAGCACCTGGGTGCCAAGCTGGATCGGCGTGATCTCGTGCAGCTTGCCGTCCTTGCGGCCCTTGCCGCGCGGGGTGCGGACGGCGTCGTAGATATAGGCTTCGACCATTTTGCGTCTCCCAATCGTCATCCCCGCGCAGGCGGGGATCCATCTCCCGCCGTTCGACCATGCCGGTTGGCTCCGGCGATGGATTCCCGCCTGCGCGGGGATGACGGCGTTGTTATCGCTTCAACGTGATCAGAATGCCTCCAGCGGCAGCGCCATCATCGCTTCGCTGCCCGCCTCCAGCTTGGCGCGCAGCGCCGCAGCGTCCGGAAAATAGCGTTCGGCGTAATAGCGCGCCGTCACCAGTTTCGCCGTGTAGAAATCGGGGTCCGAAGTGCCGCCATCAAGGGCGGCATGGGACGCCCGCGCCATCAGCAGCCACATATGGCCGAGCGCGACGATGCCCATCAAATGCAGATAGGCGGTCGCCGCGGCGCCGGCATTGTCGGGCTTTGCCATGCCATGCTGCAGCAGCCACAAAGTCGCCGTCTGCAAATCCCCCAGCGCCGCCGACAGCGGCGTCGCGATCACCGCCAGGCGATCATCCTCGGCCGCATCCTTCAACGCTTCGCCGACCAGCGCCAGATAGGCCTGGGTGCCGCGGCCGCCGTTCTGGCCGAGCTTGCGACCGACAAGGTCCATCGCCTGGATGCCGTTGGTGCCTTCATAGATCTGGGCGATGCGGGCATCGCGGACGAACTGTTCCATGCCCCATTCGCGGATATAGCCATGGCCGCCGTAAACCTGCTGGCTGGCGGTGGCGATGTCATAGCCCTTGTCGGTGCAATAGCCCTTGATGACCGGGGTCAGCAGCGAAATCAGGTCGTCGGCGAGCTGGCGCTCCTCCGGCGTCGGCGCCTTCTTGGCGAGATCGACCTGCAGCGCCCCCCACAGGATCAGCGCGCGCGCGCCCTCGTTGAAGGCGCGGCCGTCCATCAGCATGCGGCGCACATCGGGGTGGACGATGATCGGGTCGGCCTTGGCCTCGGGCTGCGCCGGGCCGCTCAGCGCGCGGCCCTGGATGCGGTCCTTGGCGTAGGTGACGGCGTTCTGGTAGGCGACTTCGCCCATCGCCAGCCCCTGCACGCCGACGCCCAGCCGCGCCGCGTTCATCATGATGAACATGGCGCGCAGGCCCTTGTTCTCCTCGCCGATCAGGTAACCGGTGGCGCCGTCGTAATTCATCACGCAGGTCGAATTGGCGTGGATGCCCATCTTGTGCTCGATGGAGCCGCATTTGACGGCGTTGCGCGCGCCCAGCGTGCCGTCGTCGGCGACGATGAACTTGGGCACGATGAACAGGCTGATGCCCTTGACGCTGTCGGGCGCGCCGGTCGTCTTGGCCAGCACCAGGTGGATGATGTTGTCGGAAAGGTCGTGCTCGCCGGCCGAAATGAAGATCTTGGTGCCGGTAATCTTGTGCGTCCCGTCGGCCTGCGGCTCGGCGCGGGTGCGGATGAGGCCGAGATCGGTGCCGCAGTGCGGCTCGGTCAGGTTCATCGTGCCGGTCCAATGGCCCTTGACCATGTTCGGCAAATACTTGGTCTTCTGCTCGTGGCTGCCGACCGCCTCGATCGCCGCCTGGGCGCCTTCGTTGAGGCCGGGGTACATGCCAAAGGCCATGTTGGCGCTCGACATATACTCGCTGAACGCGGTGCCGACGACATAGGGCAGCCCCTGGCCGCCATATTCGACATCGGCCATCAAGGTGCCCCAGCCGGCCTCGACGAACTGGTCATAGGCCGATTTGAAGCCCGCCGGCGTCGTCACACTGCCGTCGTCATGACGCGTACAGCCCTCGATATCGCCGCTGAGGTTGATCGGTGCGATGACATTCTCGCAGAACTTGCCGCCTTCCTCGAGGATGGCGCGCACGACATCGGGCGTCGCATCGGCAAAGCCCGGCAGGTTGGAATATTTGTCGAGGCCGACGACGGCATCGAGGACGAACTGGGTGTCCTTCACCGGGGCGCGATAACTGGGCATGACTGGTCCTACTGGTTGGCCGCCTTGGGCGCCACGGTCTCCACGAGCGCGCAAAAGGCCTGCAATTCCTCGATCGTCGCGTCGATATCGGCGCGCTGTTCGGCGAGCGCCGCGATGCGGGCCCGGCATTTGTCGAGCGTGACGCGGCGCTGCATCTCGCGGCCGTCGCCGAGATCGTAAAGGTCGATCATCTCGCGGATTTCGGCAAGGCTGAAGCCGACGTTCTTGGCCCGCAAAATCCACGCCAGCCGGGCGCGGTCACGGCGCGAATAGACGCGGTTCTGGCCCTGCCTTTCGGGGGCGATCAGGCCCTGGTCCTCATAGAAACGGATCGCCCGCGGCGTCACGTTGAAGGCCAGCGCCAGCTCGGTAATGGTGAAACTTTCGGCGCCGCACGGCGGCGGCGGCACCGCCACGGTGGCAAAGCTGTGCGACGAGTCCGAAGCTTGCGACGACATGGTCCTAGGTCTAGTTGACGTTAACGTAAGGGTCAAGCTGCGAGGCGGCGCATGGCCCGGTTCTGGTGGACGAAACGGCCGGGCGCGTCGGCGTCGATCAGGGCAACGATCGCCGCCGCGACCACGCCCGCGTCGATCGCGCCATATTTGTCGAGCCCGCCGACCAGCAGCGGGTTGAGCCATGGCGTCACCCGTTGCAATATTGCCTCCACCGGCCGGCGGTCGGCACGCGGGCCGAGGATCAGGCCGGGCTGGATCAGGTCGAGCCGGGCAAATCCGAGCGCCGCCACCGCCGCTTCGACCTCGCCCTTCACGCGGCTATAGAAGACCCGGGACGTCGCATCGGCGCCGACGGCCGTGACCAGGATGAATTGCGTCACCCCCGCCGCCTGCGCGGCCCGCGCAAAGGCCAGCACCGCGTCGAAGTCCACCGCCCGGAACGCCGCCTCGCTGCCGGCGGCGCGGATCGTCGTGCCGAGCGCGCAGATCGCGACGCTTGCCGGCGGCAGTGCCGGCAGCGCGATGAAGTCGGCGACCACCTCCCCCGCCCGCCCCGTCGGCCGGCGGCCGACCGGCACGGCGTCGGGCAGCAGCGCGAGCACGCGCGAGCCGATAAGCCCGGTGGCGCCGGCGAGGAGGATCGTCACCGCGTCTGGCCGCCGTCGACCGGCACCACGGCCCCGGTGACAAAGCTCGCCAGCGGCGACAGCAGGAACGCCGCCATCGCGCCGATCTCCTCGGGCTTGCCATAGCGGCGCAGCGGCACCTCGCGCTTGATCCAGCGCGCCCAGTCCGCGGCCTTCTCGCCGGTCGAGTTCTTTTCCCAGTCACCGCCCGGGAAGATGATGTTGCCCGGTGCGATGACGTTCACGCGAATATTGTGCCGGCCGCTGATGCGCGCCAGTTCCTTGGCCAGGTGGTTCATCGCCGCCTTCGACGTGCCATAGGTCAGCGGCGTGCCGAGCGCCCCCAGCCCGGCGATCGAGCTGATCATCAGCAGCGCGCCCTCGCCCCGCGGCGTCATCACCCGCAGCGCCGCCCGCGCCAGCTTGTAGGCCGAATCGAGGTTCTGCGACACGCCGGCATCCCAGGTATCGTCGTCGATATCGAACCCCGGCGGGCACGGATGCAGCCCGACATTGGCTACTGCGCCCCAGATCGGCCCCAGCGCCGCCTCCGCCCCGGCGATGGCCGCGTCGATGGTGGCGGTGTCGCGCATGTCGCCTGCCACCGTCCACAGCCGGTCGGCGCCATGGATGCCCGCCAGCCGGGCCCGCTCCACCTCCAGCGCATCGCCGCCGCGTGCCGCCATTGCGACCTTCGCGCCCTCGGCCAGCAGCGCCTCGACGATACCCAGCCCGATGCCGCGGCTGCCGCCGGCGACGAAGACGACGCGATCGGTGAGTTTCAGGTCCATGTCATTTCCTTTTGTGCCGTGATCGGCATCAATCGCGCACCAGACCCGCCGCCGTCACCTTGCGGTAAAAGCAGGATCGTTCCCCGGTGTGGCACGCCGGCCCCGCAGGTTCGACCGTCATCCAGATCGCGTCCTGGTCGCAATCGATCCGCAATTCGACGACGCGCTGGGTGCTGCCCGACGTCGCCCCCTTGTGCCACAGTTCCTGGCGGCTGCGGCTCCAGTAATGCGCCTCTCCCGTGGCCAATGTCGCCGCCAGCGCATCGGCGTTCATGTGCGCCACCATCAGCACTTCGCCGCTGCTCGCATCGGTCGCGACGGCGGTGATCAGCCCGGCAGCATCCCAGCGCGGATCGAGGTGATTGCCGGTCTCGCGTACGGCCATATGACGTTTCCATTTCGGTTTCGGGGGCGACAACGCCCGCCACAGTCCCTATATGCCGCCCAAGCGCGGCGCTGACGAGGCTCCTTTACCGATGCAAGACATGCTGACCACCGACCCGTGGGAGGACGACCACCTGCATGAGGAATGCGGCGTGTTCGGCGTCTATGGGGCAGACGGCGCTGCCGCCCTCGCCGCCCTCGGCCTCCATGCGCTCCAGCATCGCGGGCAGGAAGCCGCCGGCATCACCACCTTCGACGGCAAGGACTTCCACACCCATCGCGCCATGGGGCATGTCGCCGGCAATTTCGACAGCGACGAGGTCATCCGCAAGCTGAGGGGCGAGATCGCCATCGGCCACAACCGCTATTCGACCACCGGTGAGACCGCGCTGCGCAACGTCCAGCCGCTGTTCGCCGAACTGTCGTCGGGCGGGTTCGCCGTCTGCCACAACGGCAATATCTCGAACGCCATGACGCTACGCCGCGATCTCGTGCGCCGCGGCTCGATCTTCCAGTCGACCAGCGATACCGAGGTCATCATCCACCTCGTCGCCACCTCGTCGTACCGCACCCTGCTCGACCGCTTCATCGACGCGCTGAAGCGCATCGAAGGCGCCTACAGCCTGATCTGCCTGACACCCGAGGGCATGCTGGCCTGCCGCGATCCGCTGGGCGTGCGGCCGCTGGTACTCGGCCGCCTCGGCGACACCTATATCCTGGCATCCGAAACCGTCGCCCTCGACGTCGTCGGTGCCACCTTCCTGCGCGCCGTCGAGCCCGGCGAGCTGATCATCATCAGCCCGCGCGGCCTGCGCTCGCTGCGCCCCTTTGCCGAGCAGCGCCCGCGCCCCTGCATCTTCGAGCACGTCTATTTCAGCCGCCCCGATTCGGTCGTCGACGGATCGAGCGTCTACCAGGTCCGCAAGGCCATCGGCGCCGAGCTGGCGCGCGAAAGCCCGGTGGAGGCCGACATGGTCGTGCCGGTCCCCGACAGCGGCACCCCGGCGGCGATCGGCTATGCCCAGGAAAGCGGCATCCCGTTCGAATTGGGCATCATCCGCAGCCATTATGTCGGCCGCACCTTCATCCAGCCCGGCGACCAGATCCGCAACCTCGGCGTCAAGCTGAAGCACAACGCCAACCGCGCCATGATCAACGGCCGCAAGATCGTGCTGATCGACGATTCGATCGTCCGCGGCACGACATCGCTGAAGATCGTCCAGATGCTGCGCGATGCCGGCGCCGAGGAGGTGCACATGCGCATCGCCAGCCCGCCGACCCGCCACAGCTGCTATTACGGCGTCGACACCCCGGAACGGTCAAAGCTGCTCGCCGCCCAGATGGATGTCGCGCGCATGGCCGACTACATCAAGGTCGACAGCCTGGCCTTCCTCAGCATCGACGGCCTGTATCGCGCGCTCGGGGAAGCCAGCCGCAACAACGATGCCCCCCAGCATTGCGACGCCTGCTTCACCGGCGACTATCCGACCCGCCTGACAGACCAGGAGGACATCGAGGTTCCCGACCAGTTGAGCCTGCTGGCCGAGCGGGTGATGTAAACTCATCTGTCATCCCGGCGGAGGCCGCGACCCATGAACCACCATCTTGCCCACGTCGGCACCGCCCGCGGGCGAATTTGTGGTTCATGGGCCCCGGCCGGCGCCGGGGTGACATAATGCACAAGAAAGCCCCATGACCGACACCACCAAGCCACTTGCCCTCGTCACCGGCGCCAGCCGCGGCATCGGCGCCGCGACCGCCGAGGCGCTCGCCGCCGCCGGCCACCATGTCATCCTGACCGCGCGCGACGAAAACCGCCTCGCCGAAACCGAAGGCCGCATCCATGGCGAGGGCGGCACCGCCACCATCGCGCCGTTCGACCTGGCCGACAACGACGCCATCGATCGCCTCGCCGCCGCCATCGGCGCGCGCTGGGGCCGGCTCGATGTGCTGGTACTCAATGCGGCGCAACTCGGCAGCCTGTCGCCGGTACCGCATATCGACCCCAAGGACTGGGACCGCATCATCGGCCTCAACCTCACCGCCAACTGGCGGCTGATCCGCGCCTTCGACCCCTGGCTGCGCCAGAGCCCGGCCGCCGACGTCGTCAGCATCACCTCGTCGGTGTCGGCGAAACCGCGCGCCTATTGGGGCGCCTATGCGGCGTCGAAGGCCGCGCTCGACAATCTGGTCACCGCCTATGGCGCCGAGGTCGGCGCCGTCACCGGCATCCGCACCCATATCGTCGATCCCGGCGCCACCCGCACGGCGATGCGGGCCCGCGCCTATCCGGGCGAGGACCCGACGACGGTGAAGCCCCCCGCCGACGCCGCGGCGACGATCCTCGCCGCCATCACGAGCCCGCGCGGCTGATGGCCGACGAGACCCCGGCCCAGCGCCGCCGCCGCTGGCTGACCATCGGCGAGACGGTCGGCGTGCTGGCGCTGCTGATCTCGGCCGCCAGCTTCTGGGATTCGCACCAGCAGCGCGTCGCCGAACGCCAGCCGGCGCCGGCGGTGAAAGCCGCCGTCAAGCCGCTGATGCTGAACAGCTTCGCCGACGACGACGGCCGGCTGCTGACCATCGCCAGCCCGAATCCCGATCGGGTGATCCAGACCCAGACCATCCTGTTCCCGACCGCGCTCGCCATCGACAAGGTCGATACCGTCGGCAGCCCGCGGCTCGAATCGGGCTGGTTCGCCGGCGCGCTCAACAAGCTGCCGCACACATCGGGCAAGGCCGGCCGCCTGCCGGTCGCCATCGTCACCCAATATCTCGACGACGGCATCCAGCGCGAGGACAGCGCCATCTACGATATCGGCTATCGCTGGCGCTCGCGGATCATCGGCAGCGACGTGCCGGCGATGGAGGGCATGACCCTGGTCAGCCGCGGCGGGGCGAAATTGCAGGCAAGGCTGGATGCGCGATGGGCAAAGGCGCAGCCGGTGCCACAGGGTTCACCTTGAACACGGAACCGCGCTCAGGCTGAGCTTGTCGAAGCCGGTCGAAACGCAGTCGTGATCCCGGCTTCGACAAGCTCAGCCTGAGCGGTCGCTGTTGGCGGCCCTGTCGGGCGTAGAGCGGCAACCGCCGCCAGCGGTCACGCCGCCTTCGACCGCCGCGTCTTTTCCAGCTTCTTCAACAGCATGTCGCGCTTCAGCTTCGACAGATGGTCGATGAACAGCACGCCGTTCAGATGGTCCATCTCGTGCTGCAGGCAGGTCGCCAGCAGGCCGTCGATTTCCTGTTCGTGCTTGGCACCGGTCTCGTCGAGCCAGGTCGCGCGGATGCGCGACGGCCGGTCGACGTCGGCGTACATCTCCGGCACCGACAGGCAGCCTTCGTTATAGACGGTCAGCTCGTCCGATTCCCAGACGACCTCGGGGTTGATGAACACCTTGGGGTCGCGCACCCACTTGATCTTCTTGGCCTCCTCGTCGCTCTCCGGCTCCGGCGCGTCGGGGTCCTCGGGGCGCTGCAGGTCGATGACCAGGATGCGTTCCGGCACGCCGACCTGGATGGCGGCGAGGCCGATGCCCGGCGCGTCGTACATCGTTTCCAGCATGTCGGCGATCAGCGTCCGATGCGCGTCGGTAACGGTCTCGACGGGTTTCGAGATGACACGCAGCCGCGCGTCCGGGGTTTCGATGATGTCGAGAATGGCCATGGCGGTGAGGTAGGGATTAGGACCGCGAGGGTCAAGATTTCCTCCCTCCCCGCAAGGGGGAGAGAGGACGGTCATTCCACCAGCCGCCGCGCTCGCAGCGCCAGCGCCAGCGTCCCCTCGTCGAGATAATCCAGCTCGCCGCCCACCGGCAGGCCGTGCGCCAGCTGCATCACCCGCGCGCCCAGCCCGGCCAGCCGTTCCGCGACATAATGCATCGTCGTCTGGCCCTCGAGCGTCGCGTTCATCGCCAGCACGACCTCGCCGATGCTGCCCTCGGCGACCCGCGTCACCAGCGCATCGATGGCCAAGTCCTCCGGCCGCACACCGTCCAGCGCCGACAATCTGCCGCCGAGCACATGATAGCGGCCGGCGAACAGCCGCGCGCGGTCGAGCGCCCACAGGTCGGCGACCTCCTCCACCACGCACAGCGACGCCGGGTCGCGGCGCGGATCGGTGCAGATCGCGCACGGGTCGCGGGTATCGATATTGCCGCAGGTGCCGCACGTCACCAGCCCGCGCTCCACCGCCTGCAGCGCGGCGACCAGCGGCGCCAGCGCCGTCTCGCGCTTCTTGATCAGGTGCAGCACCGCCCGCCGCGCCGACCGCGGGCCAAGCCCGGGCAGCCTGGCCAGCGCCTGCGTCAGTGCATCGATTTCGGGGGACGCCATGTCACCTGATATGGCGCTTCGGCGGGATAGGGGCAACTCCTGCCCTTTCCAGCGACGGAGTCCATGGTCTAGAGCGTGCTGCAACGCCGCATAAGGACACTTGCATCATGACCGCCATCGGACAGGACAGCCTGAACACCCGCCGCACCCTGAACGTCGATGGCAAGGATTATGCCTATTACAGCCTGGAGGCCGCCGCCGCGACGCTCGGCGACATCAGCCGGCTACCTTATTCGATGAAGGTCCTGTTCGAAAACCTGCTGCGCTTCGAGGATGGCTTCACCGTCAAGACCGATGACCTGAAGGCGATGGTCGCCTGGCTCGGCACCGGCAAGTCGAACCACGAGATCAACTATCGCCCGGCCCGCGTGCTGATGCAGGATTTCACCGGCGTGCCCTGCGTCGTCGACCTCGCCGCGATGCGCGACGCGATGACCGCGCTCGGCGGCGACCCGCAGAAGATCAACCCGCTGGTCCCCGTCGACCTCGTCATCGATCACAGCGTCATGGTCGACGAATTCGGCAACGCCACCGCCTATGAAGACAATATGGACCTCGAATATCGCCGCAATATCGAGCGGTACGAGTTTCTGCGCTGGGGTTCCTCGGCGCTGAAGGGCTTCCGCGTCGTGCCGCCGGGCACCGGCATCTGCCACCAGGTCAACCTCGAATATCTGGCGCAGGCGGTGTGGACGTCGGAGGACGAAAGCGGCGCCACCATCGCCTATCCCGACACCGTCGTCGGCACCGACAGCCACACCACGATGATCAACGGCCTCGGCGTGCTCGGCTGGGGCGTCGGCGGTATCGAGGCCGAGGCCGCCATGCTCGGCCAGCCCGTCTCCATGCTGATCCCCGAAGTCGTCGGCATGAAGCTGTTCGGCGCCATGGCCGAAGGCATCACCGCCACCGATCTGGTCCTCACCGTCACCCAGATGCTGCGCGCCAAGGGCGTCGTCGGGCGCTTCGTCGAATTCTACGGCCCCGGCCTCGACGCGCTGACCCTCGCCGACCGCGCCACCATCGCCAATATGGCCCCGGAATACGGCGCCACCTGCGGCTTCTTCCCGATCGACGAGGCGACGCTCGATTACATGCGCCTGTCGGGCCGCGACGACGCCCGCGTCGCGCTGGTCAAGGCCTATTGCCAGGCGCAGGGCCTGTGGCGCGAGACCGACACCCCCGATCCCGTGTTCACCGACACGCTGGAGCTCGATCTCGGCACCGTGCTGCCGTCGCTCGCCGGGCCGCGCCGCCCGCAGGACAAGGTGCTGCTGTCGAACGCCAAGCAGGCGTTCGAAGGCGAACTCGCCGGCGGTTACAAAAAGGCGGAGGCAATGGCCCAGCGCGTGCCCGTCGCCAATGCCAACTACGACATCGGCCACGGCGACGTCGTCATCGCCGCCATCACCAGCTGCACCAACACGTCGAACCCCAATGTCCTCGTCGCCGCCGGCCTCGTCGCCCGCAAGGCCAATGCGCTGGGCCTCAAGGCCAAGCCCTGGGTGAAGACCAGCCTCGCCCCCGGCTCCAAGGTCGTCACCGACTATTTCGCCAAGTCCGGGCTGCAAACGGACCTCGACGCCCTGGGCTTCAACCTCGTCGGCTATGGCTGCACGACCTGCATCGGCAACTCTGGCCCGCTGCCGGAACCGATCTCCGACGCCATCAACAGCAACGACATCGTCGCCGCCTCGGTGCTGTCGGGCAACCGCAACTTCGAAGGCCGGGTGTCGCCGGATGTGAAGGCCAACTACCTGGCCAGCCCGCCGCTGGTCGTCGCCTATGCCATCGCCGGCAGCATCCGTACCGATTTGACCACCGAAAGCCTCGGCACCGGCGCCAATGGCCAGCCGGTGTATCTGAAGGACATCTGGCCGACCAACCAGGAAGTCGCCGCCATGGTGCTGTCATCGGTCACGGCGGCCATGTTCCGCGAACGCTATGCCGATGTCTTTCTGGGCGATGAGCGCTGGCAGGCGATCAAGATCGAGGGCGGCGCCACCTACAAGTGGAATTCCGGCTCCACCTATGTGCAGAATCCGCCCTATTTCGAGGGCATGACGATGACGCCCAAGGCGACCGAGGACATCGCCGGCGCCCGGCCGCTCGCCATCTTCGGCGATTCGATCACCACCGACCACATCTCTCCGGCCGGCTCGATCAAGCAGGCGTCGCCCGCCGGCGTCTACCTCAACGAACGCCAGGTCAGCCGCGCCGAGTTCAACTCCTATGGCGCCCGCCGTGGCAACCACGAGGTGATGATGCGCGGCACCTTTGCCAACATCCGCATCCGCAACGAGATGCTGCCCGGCGTCGAGGGCGGCGTGACGAAGCACATTCCGTCGGGTGAGCAGCTGGCGATCTTCGACGCCGCCGAACGCTACAAGGCCGAGGGCACGCCGCTGATCGTCGTCGCCGGCAAGGAATATGGCACCGGCTCGTCGCGCGACTGGGCGGCCAAGGGCACCACCCTGCTCGGCGTCCGCGCCGTCATCGCCGAAAGCTTCGAGCGCATCCACCGCTCCAACCTCGTCGGCATGGGCGTGCTGCCGCTGCAGTTCGCCGAAGGCGTCGACCGCAAGACCGCAGGCCTCGACGGCACCGAGACCTTCGACATCACCGGCGTCGCCTCGCTGAAGCCGCGCCAGATGCTCGAAGTCGCCTTCACCCGCGCCGACGGCAGCACCGGCAGCTTCTCGACACTGTGCCGCATCGATACCGAGCAGGAGCTGGAATATTTCTACGCCGGCGGCATCCTGCCCTATGTGCTGCGCAAACTGGCGGCATAAGGACATTCTGTCGCAGCGGCGTCGCCCTCATCGCGCGGGCGACGCCGCCTGAAATTTTCCGTGTTTCCCGTTAGGGGTTTGTAAAGACAAGTCAGTTTACGTTGCCATCACTAGTTCATTACTTAGTGGGGTTGCGTAGTTTATGAAGAAGATGATTCTGACACTGTCGGCCGCAGTGCTCGTCACGGCCCCCGCAATGGCAATCGAGCGCGTTACCGGGCCGGAGGACGGACTGTTCGGCAGGCCCGGCTCCGTGGCCGCCCCCGCTCCACAGCCCATCAAGTCCGCCAGCGGCACCCGCAACGGCCTGACCTGGACGGCGGCCAGCCGCATCATCGGCCAGACCCCGACGTCCGACGTGCTGCCGGGCGTCCCGGCCAACAGCATCGGCGGCGGCAATCCGCTGTATTTCCCGACTGCCAACAAGCGCGGCACCGTCGCGCTGATCATCGAGCGGCCCGAGGGCCTGTTCATCTGCTCGGGCAGCGTCATCGGCAACGGCCTGTCGATTGCAACCGCCGGCCATTGCGTCAGCGACGGCTTCGGCACCGCCAGCCCGATCCGCACCACGGCCTATTTCTTCAATGGCGACCCGAATGAACGGACGCCGTTCCAGGCTGACGGCGTCGCCATCGACGTCACCCGCTATTACATCAACCCTGGCTACACTGGCGAGGTCATCGACCAGAACGATATCGCCATCCTGCGCCTCGCCGAAGCCGCGCCGGATTTCGCCAATGTCTATGACCTGTACCTCGGTGACATCGGCGGCAGCGAATTCAACGTCGCCGGCTATGGCACGCGCTCGACCGTCGGCGGTGCCGCCGGCAACACCTCGCCGGCCGGCGCCCGCACCGGTTGGCTGCGCGAAGGC
This sequence comes from Alphaproteobacteria bacterium, assembly GCA_003241875.1. Classification (GTDB taxonomy): domain Bacteria; phylum Pseudomonadota; class Alphaproteobacteria; order Sphingomonadales; family Sphingomonadaceae; genus Sandarakinorhabdus. The sequence goes on along the minus strand of QBLU01000035.1, from coordinate 9,142 downwards.
GACAATCTGTACGACTACGCCTGGGGCAATGCGGCGTTCGGCGGCTTCTTCACCGACCGCGATGTCGGCGGCGCCTTTGCCGGGCAGAACTTCTTCGGCTTTGCCGACGTCGAGTACAGCTATGTTTCGGATTTCGACAACGGCCTCGCCGCACAGGACCAGTCGTGTCGGATCGCCGCGGCCGTCGGTGCCCCGGCCGGGTTCGGCTGCAACCTCGGCCTCGGCGCCCGCGAAGTCGGCATTGCCGGCGGCGATTCGGGCGGCCCGGGCTTCATCGACGGCAAGCTGGCCTCGATCAATTCCTACGGCCTGACATTCGGCGCCAATTTCGGCGACTTCGGCGGCGGGCTGAACGCCGGCTGGGGTGAATTCAGCGGTTATGTGCCGATTTTCATCCACGCCGACTTCATCCGCGGCGCCATTCCCGAGCCGTCGAGCTGGACCTTGCTGATCGCCGGTTTCGGCCTGACCGGCGCCGCCATGCGCCGCCGCCGGGTCGCCGCCACGGCCTGATCGGCCGCCAGCCGGCGCGATGCCGGAGATGAAAGCCGGCCGTGGCAACACGGCCGGCTTTTCATTGCGCGCCGGAAATGTGCGCCGCACGCAATTCTATTATTGCTGCGTTGCAAGATGCAGTTGACTTCACATACCGGATTCGACAGCTTTGGTTAACGGACCGATCGCAGGGGTTGCGGTCATCACGGTACAGGGGGACTGCATGCGTTTCGGCTATCTCGCGGCGGCTACGGCCATGCTGCTTTCGTCGGGTGCGGCCCTTGCGGTCGAGACGCCCATTCAGTTCAACCTGATCAACATCGGCGGCGTCACGCCCGGCACCAGCGCCTACAACGGCTTCAACGCCGCGGCCGCCTATTGGTCGAGCGTGCTGACGACGTCGTCGGCGACCCCGATCACGATCAACCTGCAGGTCGGCTTCCAGTCGCTCGGGCCGGGGATTCTCGGTTCGACCGGCAGCGCACGCACGATCCAGGCGGCGATCAACGTTTCGAACCGCATCGCCGCGCGCCAGTTCAGCAGCCTCGATGCCGCCCTCGTCCGCCCGACCTTCTACGACGGCGAATATGGCGCCGGCTCCGCGCTCAACATGTACACGCCGGGCTATACCGGCGTCGACGGCGACGGCAATCCCTTCGGCATCGACAACGAGACCAAGGTCTACGACACCGACGGCAAGTATAATGCCACCTTCATCGCGGTGAATACTGCCAACGCCCGCGCCCTGGGCTATAATCTCGGCGCCACGATCGACGGAACGGTCCAGTTCAGCTCCGACTTCAAGTTCGATTTCAATCCCCGCAACGGCATCACGGCCGGCACGATCGATTTCTATGCCGTCGCCATCCACGAGATCGGCCATGCGCTCGGCTTCGTCAGCGGCGTCGACGATTACGACTTCCTCGGCACCGGCGGCCCTTGCGGTCCGATCGATTGCGGCCTCGGCGACCCCTCGCAGGATTATCAGGCGCAGGAAGACTGGTGGGGTTCGACCCTCGACCTGTTCCGCTATTCGGAGGCCGGCCGTCTCGACTGGACGACCGAAACCGCCAGCTATTTCTCGATCGACGGCGGCGCCACGGCGTACCAGAACGGCCTGTTTTCGACCGGCACCTTTAACGGTGACGGCTGGCAGGCCTCGCATTGGAAGGCACCGCAGCTGGGTAACGGCCAGTTCAGCTGTGTCCTCGCCAAAAAGGGCATCATGAACCCCTATATCTGCAACAGCGCCGAAGGCGTCCTGACGGGTCTCGACGTCGCGGCCTTCGATGCCATCGGCTACAACACCAACGTCGACTTGCTCACCTACAACAAGACGACCGGGCAGATCGCCTTCGAGCTGACCAATGTCCCCGAGCCGTCGAGCTGGGCCATGCTCATCGCCGGCTTCGGCCTGACCGGCGCCGCGATGCGCCGCCGCCGGACTGCCGTCGCCGCCTGATTACGGCACGGATCGAACCGAAACGGGCCGGCTGTGGTGACACAGCCGGCCTTTTTCATGGTCGCGGGACAGTGCGAGACGAAAAAGCATCCAGTGCGAGGCGGTGTGCCGTCGTCGGCAACGCGGCGCCGGACGATGCGCGAGGCGTCAGCAGCCGGTGCACGGCACGACGCGGGCTGCCGGCGTACACCAGCATGACAATCAGTTTTCAGCAAAGCCGCCGCTAGAGTGGATTGCAGTTTCGTTGAACCAAGAAGGCCCGCTCAGGCTGAGCTTGTCGAAGCCGGGTCGCAGAGCGGTGCTCGCGCGAGCTTCGACAAGCTCAGCCTGAGCGGATCAACTTGAAGGCAATCAACTCTAGGCGCGCTCGAAAATCGATTTCACCGGCTCGCCCCACACCACGATCCGCCAGCCGCGCGCCGTTGCCAGTGCCCGCAACGCCGGCGACGGGTTGGCCGCAACCGCCTCGCCGCCCGTCGCCTCCGCCAGCTCGAACACCGGCTGGTCGGAGATATGGTCGGAATAGAACCGCAGATGGCCATCCGGCGCCCCGGCACGCGCCAGCCAGGCATCGATCAGCCGCCGCTTGGCATCGCCATAGCAGTTTTCGCCGCCCAGCCGGTGGTGCAGCCGGTCCTCGTCCCAGCGTGACGGCGTCGCGATGACATCGTCGAACCCCAGCTTCTGGGCGATGGCGCGGACATAATATTCGTTCGACGCAGTCGCCACCACCAGCCGCCGCCCTTCGGCGCGATCGGCGGCGATCTGCTCGATGGCGCCTGCAAAGACATTGTCGGCGATGGTCTGGTCGGCAAAGGCGTCCGCCGCCGCCTGCAGCCGCGCACGTGCGACATGGCGCCCCATGAACAGCCGGTGGCCGATCTCCTTCAGCCGACCGCGGGTGATCAGCCGCGTCGCATAGGCGGTCAGCGCCACCACCAGCAATGGTGCCAGCAGCAACCGCAACGGTGCCTCGCGCCGCGCCCAGAACAACAGCCACGGCGTCCAGGTGCCGCTGCGGGTTATGGTCCGGTCCATGTCATAGATACTGATGTTCGCCATGCCTGCCACTATACCCGATACCCGTCCGGCGTTCCCGGTACGGCCTTAACACTTGCCCCGGCCGCGGCAATCCCGCACCTATGGGCCGGCATGACGATCCCCACCCTCGAAGACACCGGCCAGGATTCTGGCACGACCGGCGAGGCCCGGCGGCTGTCGGTGCGCGGCGACCTGACGATGGCGCATGTCGCCGCGATCGCCGGCCCGCTGCGCGCCATCCCGCCGGCGGGCAACGACCTCGCCATCGACCTGTCGGGCATCGGCCGCATAGACACCGCGGGTGCCTGGCTGATCCACCGGCTGGTGCAGGACTGGGGCGCCGCGGGCGTGTCGGCGCGGGTCGAAAACGCCTCCGCCGATGCCGACCGGCTGATTGCGGAGGTCGCCGCCAACGACCGCCCGGTGCCGTGCCACGTGCCGCGCGGCAACGGCGCCTTCGACCAGCTCGTCCGCATCGGCAATGCGGTGTTCGTCATTACCGAAAACATCGGGAAAATCCTCGCCTTTCTTGGCCAGACGCTGATCGTGCTGGCGCAGACGCTGGTCGGCCGCCGGCCGCTGCGCTGGCACGCCGTCATCCATCAGTGCGAAGCCATTGGAGTCAACGCGCTGGCCATCGTCGGGCTGCTGCTGTTCCTCGTCGGCATCGTCATAGCCCAGCAGGGCGCCGTGCAGCTGCGCCAGTTCGGGGCCGAGGTCTTCGTCGTCAACCTGATCGGCCGCGGCACCTTCCGCGAATTGGGCCTGCTGCTGACCGCGATCATGGTCGCCGGGCGCTCGGCCTCGGCATTCGCGGCGCAGATCGGCTCGATGAAGCTCAACCAGGAGGTCGACGCCCTCGAAACCATCGGCATGTCGCCGATCGAGGTGCTGGTCATCCCGCGCGTCATCGCCATGGCGATCATGCTGCTGCTGCTCGGCTTCTACGGCTCGGTGATGGCGGTCATCGGCGGCGGGCTGTTCTGCTGGGTCTCGCTCGGCATTCCGCCGGTGTCGTTCATCCAGCGCCTGCAGGAAGCGACGCCGCTCTCCGATCTCGTCATCGGGCTCGTCAAGGCGCCCGTCTTCGGCTTCATCGTCGCGCTGATGGGCTGCTACCAGGGCATGCAGGTCACCGGCAACGCCGAATCCGTCGGCCAGCGCACCACCCAGGCGGTGGTCGAATCGATCTTCATCGTCATCGTCCTCGATGCCTTTTTCGCGGTGTTCTTCTCGGCGCTGGGGTATAATTGATGGGCGCCGAACTATCCCCCATCCTGCCTGACGACGCCGATGTCGTCGTCCGCGTCCGCGGTCTCAAAAGCGCCTTCGGCAGCCAGGTCATCCACGACGATCTCGATCTCGATGTCCGGCGCGGTGAAATCCTCGGCGTCGTCGGCGGCTCGGGCACCGGCAAATCGGTGCTGATGCGCGCCATCATCGGCCTGCAGAAGCCCGCGGCTGGCAGTATCGAGATCTTCGGCACCGACGTCAGCCAGATGGATGCCGCCGCCGCCAAGGACCTGCGCCGCAAATGGGGCGTGCTGTTCCAGGAAGGCGCGCTGTTCTCGTCGCTGACCGTCGCCGAGAATATCGAGGTGCCGATGCGCGAGTTCCTCGACCTGCCGGCGGGGCTGATGGACGAACTCGCCGGCTTCAAGGTCAGCATGGTCGGCCTCCCCCCCGAGGCCGGGCCGAAGTTCCCGTCGGAACTGTCGGGCGGCATGAAGAAACGCGCCGGGCTGGGGCGGGCGCTGTCGCTCGATCCCGAGCTGCTGTTCCTCGACGAACCCACCGCCGGCCTCGATCCGATCTCGGCGGCGGCCTTCGACGACCTCATCAAGGTGTTGAAGCAGACGCTCGGCCTGACGGTCTTTCTCATCACCCACGACCTCGACACGCTGCACGCGATCTGCGACCGGGTCGCGGTGCTCGCCGATCAAAAGGTGCTGGCCGTCGGCACCATTCCCGAACTGCTGGCGTTTGATCATCCCTGGGTGCGAGAATATTTCTCCGGGCCGCGCGGACGAGCGGTGCTCAAGCCCGAAACTGCGGCCGACCGGCCCGCCATGGAAGCGATCTGATGGAAACCCGCAGCAACAACGCCATCGTCGGCGCCGTCGTCGTCGCCCTGACCATCGCGATGTTCGGCGCCGTCATCTGGCTGGCGCGCTTCACCGGCTCCAACGACCAGCATTTCGACATCTTCTTCAAACAGTCGATCACCGGCCTTGCCAATGGCTCGCCAGTCGCCTTCAACGGCGTGCCGGTCGGCAAGATCGAACAGATCAAGCTGTTGCCCGACACCCCGCAGTTCGTCCGCGTCCGCATCGCCGTTGCCGAGGACGTGCCGGTGCTGAAGGGCACCACCGCCCAGGTCGAAGGCGTCGGCTTCACCGGCGTCAGCCAGATCCAGCTCACCGGCGCCATGCAGGGTGCCGAACGCATCACCGAGATCGGCCCCTATGGCGTCCCCGTCATCCCGCCGCGCGTCGGCGGCTTCGGCGCGCTCCTCGCCAACGCGCCGGAACTGCTCAACAATATCTCGAAACTCACCGAGCGCCTCGCCGAAGTGCTCAACCCCGGCAACCGCGAGAGCATCGCCGGCATCCTGCGCAACGTCGATCGCGCCACCGGCGCGCTTGCCGACCGCGCACCCGAAATCGCGGCGACCATCACCGAGGCCCGCGCCACGCTGAAGGCCGCGACCGGCACGCTGCAGCGCATCGACAAGCTGGCGGCTTCGACCGACGCGCTGCTCAACGAGGACGGCAAGCCGCTGGTCGGCGACCTGCGCCGCGCCATCCGTTCGGCCGAAACCAGCCTGTCGCGCATCGATGCGCTGACCGCCAGCGCCCAGCCCGGCCTGGAGACGCTCAGCACCCAGACGCTGCCCGCCGCCGGCCAGTTGATCCGCGAGCTCCGCGAAGCCACCGGCAACCTGGGCGCCATCGCCGCCAAGCTCGACGAGGATCCCGCCGGTGCGCTGGTCGGCGGCCGTACCCTGCCCGACTATGTGCCGGCCAAACCGAAAGACGCCAAATGAAGCCACCCTATGTCGCCATGGCGGCCGCCTTTGCGCTGACGGCGTGTGGCCCGCTCGTCCAGATCGGCGGCAATGCCAAGCCGCCGGGATCGCTGCTCACCCTCACCGCAACCGCTACCCCCGGCGCGCCGACCGGCCCGGTGGCGAGCAGCGGCACCATCGCCGTCGAGGTGCCGGCGGTCAGCGTGTCGGCGAGCAGGCGGTGATCGACACCCGCCAGTCGAACATCAGCCCGGCGCGCACGCTGACCGGCACGCTGCGCGACTTCGGCGTCGATGCCCGCGACCCGGCGGCGCCCGTCGTGCGCGTCCGCTATGACGCCCAGATCGCCGCGCCGCGCGCCGCCGAGGTGGCGCTGCGCCGTTTCGAGGTCAGCGAGCCCGTCGCCGACACCGATCCCGTCACCGTCGCCGCCGCGCTCAATCGCGCCGCCAACCGCGTCGCCGCCGATGTCGCCGGCTGGACCCGCAGGTAACTTGCCGGGCCACGACAGCGGCGTAGAATAAGAAAAAACCTTGGGAGACTCGACGATGCCCTACGTTCGCCCCGACGTGCAGAACCTGCTGTCGCTGCTCGCCGCCCAGCCTGGCCCGAAAATGGAGGACGGCGACGCCGAAACCGCCCGCCAGATGATGAAGATGATGGGCGCCATGGTCGAGGCGCCGCGCCCCGACATCGCCGAAATCAAGGACCTGGCCATCCCCGGCCCGCACGGCCATCCGATCCCGGCGCGGCTGTACCGCAACACCCTCGCCACCGATCCGGCGCCGGCGGTGATCTTCTATCACGGCGGCGGCTGGGTGATCGGCGACCTCGATGTCTATGATTCGCTCTGCGCCGAAATCTGCCGCGTCCTGAACATGACCGTCGTGTCGATCGATTACCGCCTCGCCCCCGAACACAAGTTCCCGGCCGCGACCGAGGATTGCATCGCCGCGACCGACTGGCTGGCGCGCAGCCCGGCGGAGATCGGCCACGCCATCACCGGCGTCGTCCCGGCGGGCGACAGCGCCGGCGGCAACCTCGCCGCCGTCGTCAGCCAGGAACTCGGCGCCCGGCTGCCGGTGCCGATCCTGGCGCAATGGCTGATCTACCCGGGCGTCGACATGACCGCGAACACCGGGTCGATGGTCGATTTCGCCGATGGCTATTTGCTCACCGCCGGCGGCATGGAATGGTTCACCCGCCACTACATGGGCGACCACGACCTCATGCACCCCCATGCCTCGCCGCTGCACGCGCCGTCGCTCGCCGGCCAGCCGCCGACGCTCGTCTTCACCTGCGGCCTCGACCCGCTCCGCGACCAGGGCCGCGCCTATGCCGCCAAGCTGATCGCCGCCGGCGTGCGCACGATCTTCCGCGAGGCCGATGGCCAGATCCACGGCTCGGTGACGCTGCGCGGCGGCATCCCCAGCGCGCAGGACGATCTCCACGCCAACCTCCGCGACCTGAAGACGCTGGTCGACGAGGCCATCGCCGCCCTCCCCGCCCAGCAGCAGGCCGCATGACCGACACGACCACGCCCCGCGAGCACCCGTCGGGCCTGCCTTACCGCCCCTGCGTCGGCATCATCCTCGTCAATGCCGAGGGCCAGGTCTTCGTCGGCCAGCGCCTCGATTCAAAGCTCGAGGCCTGGCAGATGCCCCAGGGCGGCATCGACCCGGGCGAGGATCCCGTCACCACCGCGCTGCGCGAGCTGGAGGAGGAAACCGGCATCAAGCCGCACCATGTGGAGATCGAGGCAGAGACGCCGCACTGGCATTACTACGACCTGCCCGATGAGATGGTCGGCCAGATCTGGAAGGGCAAGTACGCCGGCCAGCGCCAGAAATGGTTCCGCATGACGTTCCGCGGCACCGACGCCGATGTCGCCATCGACACCCCGCACCCGGAGTTCAAGGCCTGGCGCTGGACCGGGATCGACACGCTGGTCGAGCTGGCGGTGCCGTTCAAGCGCGACCTCTATGCCGATGTGATCGCCGCGCTCTGCCGGTGACGCTGCAACGCTTCGTCGACGCCCAGGCGCCGGTGTTCGACCGGGTGCTGCGCGAGCTGACCTTCGGCGACAAGGTCACCCACTGGATGTGGTTCATCTTCCCGCAGCTGCGCGGGCTGGGCTTCAGCGAAAAGGCGCGCCTGTACGGGCTGGAGTCGCTCGACGAGGCGACCGCCTATCTCGCCCACCCGCTGCTCGGCCCCCGGCTGCTCACCTGCTGCGAAGCGATGCGCCCCCACACCGATGTCGGCGCCGCCTTCGTGCTCGGCGACGTCGACGCCGCCAAGTTGCGGTCGTGCCTGACACTGTTCGAACGTGTGAATAAGGCGCCGCCGCTGTTCCGGGACCTGCTCAACGCCTTCTTCGACGGCCAGCGCGACCAGAAGACACTCGCGCTGCTGGACGGTCACTAGCTCCCTCCCCCTTGCGGGGAGGGCGACTCGCCGCCGGCGAGCGGGGTGGGGGTAAGCATCATGCCGACAAGCACCGACCCCACCACCAACACCCGCGCCATGCGCCACGCCCTCACCCCCGCCGAAGCCGCGCTCTGGATCATCCTCCGCTCAAAGCCGCTCGACGCCTGGCACTTCCGTCGCCAGGTCGCATTCAAGCCCTTGTATATCGCCGACTTTGCATCCCACACCGCCAGGCTGGTCATCGAGGCGGATGGGCCATCCCATGATCTCACCTGCGAAGCGGACCTTGCCCGAACGGCGTGGTTCGGCACCCGCGGCTATCGCGTCTTAAGGTTCCGCAATTCCGACATCCTCAGCGACCGACAATCCGTCTGGCGGGAAATCTGCCGCCATCTGCCCGAGGGCGGACCCCCACCCCGCTCGCGCAAGCGCGAGTCGCCCTCCCCGCAAGGGGGAGGGAGCTAGCCCGAACTCCCTCCCCCTTGCGGGGAGGGCGACTCGCCGCAGGCGAGCGGGGTGGGGGTGAGCATCATGCCGACAAGCACCGACCCGACCACCAACGCCCGCGTCGTGCGCCAGCGACAGGCAATCCGTCTGGCGGGAAATCTGCCGCCAACTCCCCGAGGGCAGCCCCCCACCCCGCTCGCGCAAGCGCGAGTCGCCCTCCCCGCAAGGGGGAGGGAGCT
>QBLU01000034.1:4999-38065 GCA_003241875.1 Alphaproteobacteria bacterium | reverse complement strand
CGGCTTCGACAAGCTCAGCCTGAGCGGGCCTTCCTGGTTCAACGAAACTGCAATCCACTCTGGCGCCCCGCCGCCGTCGGGGCTTCGTCATCGATGGCGGTGCGACGATCGCCCGAAATGCCGCGGTCAGAGCTGACTGCATTCAAGTTGATCCGCTCAGGCTGAGCTTGTCGAAGCCCCCGCGAGCACCGCCCTGCGACACGGCTTCGACAAGCTCAGCCTGAGCGGGCCTTCCTGGTTCAACGAAACTGCAATCCACCTTAGCGCCCCGCCCGCCACGAAAAAGGGCCCGGGGGATGCCCCCGGGCCCTTTCGTCATCTCGGGTCCGAAGCTCAGGCGGCGACAGACCGGCGGCTGCGGCGGCGCTGTGCATAGCCGACTAGGCCGAGGCCGGCGATCAGCATGCCCCAGCTCGCCGGCTCGGGCACCGCCGTGATCGCGACATTGTCGAGCGCCGCGCCAAAGGCGGTGTCGACACCGCTGGTGAAGGTCAGCGTCGTCGTTGCCGCGGTCGCGGTGAAGTTGAAGGTGAACGGCGTCCACACGATGTTCGGCGAGCTGAACGCCGAGGCGTCGATGGTGAAGGTCTGGCTGGCGGCACCGGCCGACGCGATCAGCGTCTTCAGGCCGGGGGCGCCTTCGGGGTTGCCCGACATGAAGAAGGTCACGGCATAGCGGCCACCGATGGCGGTCGCGAGATCCTGCGACACCGAACCGGCGCCGAGCGCCGACAGGTCGAGGCTGCGCACGCCGTCCTGGGCGAACCAGTAGCTGCCGATATAATCGATGCCGGCGCCGCCGACGGTCCAGCCGTCGACATTGGTGCTGCCCGCATCCAGCGTTGCAAAGGCGCCGGGGTCGGGGACACCGGTTTCAAAGCTGCCGTTGATGATCGTCGCGGCAAAGGCACCGCCCGACAGCGCCACCGCCGCCGTCGCTGCCAGGATCGACCGCACAAAAGTAGAACGCATTATTAACTCCTCGTTGGCATACCTGTTACCAATGCTGCCATGCAACATTCGGGCCAACTGCAAAAGTTAAGGAATTGCAGCGCCAAAACCTGATCGAAAGGTTTACGCTGTAAATCTGGCCGACACCTATTGCAGTTCGAACACCATGGTGACGTCGACGGTCAGCGCGACCTCACCCGGTTCGACCGGCGGCGCCGCATCCGACGCCTTGGCCCGCATCGTCATCGCCATCGGCCGCGGCTCCTCGGGCGCGCCGGCGACCTCGGAAATGCGGACGATGCGGCCGATCTTCAGGCCCGCAGCCCGGGCATAGAGCTCGGCCCGCTTGCGCGCCGTCGCCACCGCCTGGATGCGCGCCTCGTCGAGCGCACCGGTGTCGTCGTCGATGCTGAACACCGGGCCGTTGAGCTGGTTGGCACCGACCGCGACCAGGGTATCGAGCAGGCGGCCGGCATCGGCGAGCTTGCGCAGCCGCAGCTTCACCGTGTTGCTCGCCTGGTACCCGGTCAGGATCGGCGCCTGGTTGTTTTCATAGCGATACTGCGCCTGCAGGTTGAGGCCGCTGGTCTGGATGTCGCGATCGGCGACACCCGCCTTGCGGATCGCCGCCACCACCGCCGTCATGCGGGTGGCGTTTTCGGACATCGCCGCCGCCGCCGTTGCCGCGGTGGTGACGACGCCGCCCGACACTTCGGCGACATCGGGGGCGCGGGTGACCCGGCCCTCGGCGACGATGGTCAGTGTCGTCGGCGCGGCGGCGACGGTGAAGGTCTGGCCCGGAACCTGCGCCATGGCGGGCACGGCGGCGGCGAGGCTCGCGGCCAGGGCGGCGGAAACGGCGGAACGGCGAATGGTCATCGGCAGGGTACCCCTGGTTGCGGATCGGCGATGGCCGCCGTTTCGGCCCTGCCGACTTTCGCAACCCTGAACGGTTGGCGCCTCAGCCGCGGTTGCGCACCAGCCGGTACAGCCACAGCAGCACGACGGCGCCCAGCACCGACATGATCCAGCCCGGTGCGTCACCGTCGCGATACCAGCCGAACACCTCGCTGCCGACATATTTGGCGATCATGGCGCCGGCGATGCCGATCAGGATGGTGACGATGCAGCCATCGGGCTTGGGACCCGGCGACAGCCATTTGGCGATGCCGCCGACGATCAGCCCGACGATCGCGGTGCCGATGAGCCCGAACAGTCCCATTGCCGTCTCCTCCCGATGGTCACAGCCCTGCCCGAACCGGCAATCACCGTCACACAAGTGTGTTTCTTACCCGTTATGAACGATTCGTGCAGGAAATTGCCTTCGCATCGCCACACTCCTGCGCTAACACACACACTTGCAGGCGGTGGGGTATTCAAGTAATACAGTTCTCGCCAGAGGACGTATCAGAGCATGAACATGCATAACAAGCTGCCCGACCCGCAAGCGGCAGACCTTTACAGCTTCCCCGAGCCGGCCGCGACGACGCGCCGGCCGCGCTGGCTGGTGCCGGTCGTCATCGCGCTGGTGATCGTTGCCGCGATCGTCGCCTACCGCACGTTCTTTGCCCCCGCGCCCCCTGCCGCGCCGGCCGCGGTCGCCCCCCAGGTCACCGTCGTCGTCCCCGGCACGCGCAAGGCCACCGGCTCGATCGCTGCCCGCCGCGACTCGGCGATCGGCGTCCAGGGCGAAGGCGGCCGCGTCATCGCGGTGCTGGTCGAACCCGGCCAGTCGGTCGCCCGCGGGCAGGTCCTGGCGCGAATCGATCGCGCCGTCCCCGTGCAGACATCGGCGCAGCTGCGTGCCTCCATCCGCTCCGCCGAGGCCGACGCCCGCCTTGCGGATGCCGATCTCAAGCGCGCCCAGGCGCTGGTGCAAAAGGGCTTCATCTCGCAGGCCGACATCGACCGTCGCACCGCCACCCGCGATGGCGCGCAGGCGCGCACCGAACTGGCCCGCGCCCAGCTCGCCGCCAACGAGGCGCTGATCGCCCGGCTCGACATCCGCGCCCCGGCCGCCGGCCTGGTGCTGTCGCGCTCGGTCGAAACCGGCCAGATCGTCGGCGCCGGCAGCGGCACGCCGATGTTCCGCATCGCCGAAGGCGGCATCCTCGAGATGCGAGCCCTCGTCGCCGAACAGGACATGGCGCGGCTGAAGCCCGGCATGCCGGCACGGGTGACGCCGGTCGGCTCCACCACCGCCTATCCCGGCAAGATCTGGCTGCTCGACCCCGTCATCGACGCGATCAGCCGCCAGGGCGTGGCGCGCGTCGCCGTGCCCTATGCCCCGGGCCTGCGCGTCGGCGCCTTTGCCAAGGTGGCGATCGACGCCGGCGAGGCGCTGCGCCCGGTGCTGCCGCAGTCGGCGATCCAGGCCGATGACAAGGGCAACTACGTCATGGTCGTCGGCGCCGACAACAAGGTCCAGCGCCGCGCCGTCACCATCGGCACGGTCAGCAATGACGGCGTCAGCATCGAAGCCGGCATCACCGGCATCGAAAAGGTCGTCGCCAACGCCGGCGCCTTCCTGCGGCCGGGCGAAAAGGTCGCCCCGGTGCTCGCCCCCACCCTCGCCCGCACCCCCGGCTAAGGCCAGACCATGCGCAACATTTCCGCCTGGGCGATCAAGAACCCCATCCCGCCGCTGGTGCTGTTCGCGATGCTGGTCCTCGCCGGCATCGTCAGCTTCATCAAGATGGACATCAACGACAACCCGGACATCGATTTTCCGGCGGCGCAGGTCGTTGTCAGCCAGCCCGGCGCGGCGCCGACCGAGCTCGAGACCCAGGTCACCCAGCGCGTCGAGGCGGCGGTGCGCGGCATCAACGGCGTCGACGAAATCACCTCCTATGTGTCGGAAGGCCAGTCGCGCACCGCCGTGCAGTTCGCCATCGGCACGCCGGTCGATCGCGGCGTCAACGATGTCCGCGACGCCATCGCCAATATCCGCAGCGACCTGCCGCAGGGCATCCTGCAGCCGCAGGTCCAGCGCATGGACGTGTCGGGCGGCCCGATCGCCTATTTCGCGGTCGAAGCCACCGACATGACGCTGGAACAGCTCAGCTGGTATGTCGACAACACCATTTCCAAGAAACTGCTCGCCATCCCGGGCATGGCCCAGGTCCGCCGCTCGGGCGGGGTCAGCCGCGAGATCCGCGTCATCCTCGATCCCGCCCGCATGCAGTCCTATGGGCTGACCGCGAGCCAGGTGAATGACCAGCTCCGCCTCGTCAATCTCAACGCCGCCGGCGGCCGCGCCGAAATCGCCGGCTCCGAACAGTCGGTGCGCGTCATCGGCAATGCCGAGAATGCACTGGCGCTCGGCGAGACCCAGATTTCCGTGCCCGGCGGCCGCGTCGTCCGCCTGTCCGACATCGCCGATGTCAAGGACAGCTATGCCGAACAGCGCAACCTGTCGAAGAAGAACGGCCGCCAGGTCCTCAACTTCTCGATCGCCAAGTCCAAGGGCTCGTCCGACGTCACCGTCTATGACGAAGCCCAGAAGGTGCTGGCGCAGCTGAAGCAGGACAATCCCCAGATCACCTTCACCGAGCTGTACACCAGCGTCGATTTCACCAAGCAGCAGTATGAATCGTCGATCTCGGCGATGATCGAGGGCGCCATCCTCGCCATCATCGTCGTCTTCGTCTTCCTGCGCGACTGGCGCGCGACGGTCATCGCCGCGCTCGCCATCCCGCTGTCGGCAATCCCGGCCTTCTGGTTCATGGACCTGCTCGGCTTCTCGCTGAACGTGCTCAGCCTGCTGGCGCTCAGCCTCGTCGCCGGCGTCCTCGTCGACGATGCGATCGTGGAGATCGAGAACATCGTCCGCCACATGCGCATGGGAAAATCCGCCTATCAGGCCTCGATGGACGCCGCCGACGAGATCGGCCTGGCCGTCGTTGCCACCACCTTCGCCATCGTCGCGGTGTTCCTGCCCGTCGGCCTGATGCCCGGCATTTCGGGCCAGTTCTTCAAGAATTTCGGCTTCACCGTCGTCGTCTCGGTGCTGCTGAGCCTCGCCGTCGCGCGCCTCATCACGCCGATGCTCGCGGCCTTTTTCCTGAAAAGCCACGGCGAGGCCGAGCATGGCGACAAGGCCTGGGTGCGCGCCTATATCCGCGTCCTGAAATGGTGCCTCGACAACCGCTGGTGGACCATGGGCATCGGCCTGCTGGCGCTGGTGCTGACCGTCGTCAGCTACGCCACCCTGCCGATCACCTTCCAGCCGGCCCGCGATTCGGACTACAGCCAGATCTCGATCGCGCTGCCGCCGGGTGCGACGCTGGCCCAGACCGAAGCCGTCGCCGATGCCGCCAGCCGGATCGTCCAGGCCTCCCCGGTCGTCGCCGAGGCCTTTTCGGATATCGAGGTCGGCTCGGCCAATGTCTTCCTGACCCTGAAGAAGGATCGCCCGGTCACCAGTGTCGAATTCGAACGCGCGATGGCACCCAAGCTGCAGACCATCCCCGATGCCCGCGTCGGCTTCCAGTCGCAGAACGGCGGCTTCAACGGCCGCGACCTGTCGGTGGTGCTGTCGGGCAGCGACCCGGTGCAGCTCGAGGCTGCGGCGTCGAAGATCGTCGACCAGATGCGCGGCCTGTCCGAAATCCGCCAGCCGCGCATCGAAGGCGACCTGCGCCGCCCGGAAATCACCATCCAGCCGCGCTTCGACGTTGCCGCCGACATGGGCGTGACGACGGCGGCGCTGTCGGAAACCATCCGCATCGCGACGCTGGGCGACATCGACCAGAATGTCGCCAAATTCTCGCTCTCCGATCGCCAGATCCCAATCCGCGTCGCGCTCGCCGAAAATTCGCGCCGCAGCATCGAGACGCTGGAAAACCTGCCGGTGCCGACGACGCGCGGCGGCTCGGTACCGCTGAAGGTCGTCGCCAATGTCAGCTTCGGCACCGGCCCGACCGAGCTTCGCCGCTACAACCAGTCGCGCCGCGTGATGATCGGCGCCGACCTTGCCCCGGGCCTCGTCAGCGGCACCGCCATGGAAAAGATCCTGGCGCTGCCCGCCGTCAAGAACCTGCCGCAGGGCATCGAGCGCGTCACCCTCGGCCAGGACAAGTGGCAGGCCGAACTGATGGTCAACTTCGTCATCGCCGTCGTCGCCGGCGTGCTGTTGGTCTTTGCCGTCCTCGTCCTCCTCTACAAGCGGGTGCTGCCGCCGTTCGTCAACATGGGCTCGCTGCTGCTGGCGCCGCTGGGCGGCGGCCTGGCGCTGCACCTGACCGGTACCGTCATCTCGATGCCGGTGTTCATCGGGCTGCTGATGCTGCTCGGCATCGTCGCCAAGAACTCGATCCTGCTCGTCGACATGGCGATCGAGGAGATGAAGCACGGCGCCGAACGCACCGCCGCCATTCTTGAGGCCGGCCACAAGCGCGTCCAGCCGATCATCATGACGACCATCGCCATGGTCGCCGGCATGCTGCCCGTCTCCTTGTCGCTGGGCGGCGACGGCAGCTTCCGCGCGCCGATGGGCATCGTCGTCATCGGCGGGCTGATCGTGTCGACGGCGCTGACGCTGGTCATCGTTCCTGCCGCCTTCAGCCTCGCCGTCGGCGCCGAGGAATGGCTCGCGCCGCGCATGAAGCGCTGGTTCACCAACAACGAAGGCGCTACCGTCAAGGCGACTCCGCAGCCGGCGGAGTGACGCTGCGAAAAGTGATCAACTGCTGAAACTGCTGCGCCCATTCGAGCTGCCGGCGACGCCGTTCCACCGAATGCGGCTGGCGGCGACGCTGCTGCTGATCGCCATGGCGGTGCTGTTCGCGGCCACGCTGTACTGGCGCGGCGCCCACCCGGCGCTGCCCTGGGTCCAGGCCTTTGCCGAGGCAGCGATGGTCGGCGGCCTCGCCGACTGGTTCGCCGTCACCGCGCTGTTCCGCCACCCGCTCGGCCTGCCGATCCCGCACACCGCGATCATCCCGGCCAACAAGGACCGCATCGGCGACAGCCTGGCGGTGTTCCTCAAGGACAATTTCCTCACCCCCGCCATCGTCGCGCGGCGGCTGGAGGAGGTCGACATCGCCGGCGCCGCAGCGCGCTGGCTGCTCGCCGACCGCACCCCCGCACCGGGGCGAAAGCGCGGCTGGGGGCCGCTCATCGCCCGGCTGATCGAGGCGCTCGACCAGCGCGTCATCGGCGACCTGGTGCGCGAGGCCGCCACCGAACGCCTGCGCAACGTGCAATTGTCCCCCATCCTCGCCGATGCCATCGACACGACGATCGACAAGCGCCGCCACGAACCGCTGATCGACAGCGGCATCCAGTGGCTGGCGGGGATGCTCGCCGACCAGGAATCGACGATCCGCGGCATGGTCGCCGAACGCACCAACTGGTTCCTCAAACTGGTCAATGTCGATGAGCAGGTATCGTCGTCGCTGATCAGCGGGGTGGGCCGGCTGCTGTCCGAAATGGCCGCCGATCCGCAGCACCCCTTGCGCCGCCGCATCGCCGAAGGCCTGCGCACCTATGCCTTCGACCTCAGGCATTTCCCCGAAACCCAGGCCCGCATCGAAGGCTTCAAGGAAGACCTCATCGAAAATCCGGCGATGGCGCTGTGGCTCCAGGGCCTGTGGGACAGCGCCCGCACCAGTCTCGTCGCCAGCCTGACCAACCCCGATGCGATCGCCCCGGGCAAGCTCGCCGTCGCCATGAAGGCGCTCGGCGCCCGGCTGGAGGCCGACGCGCCCTTGCGGGCCGCCATCAACCTCCACCTGCGCCGCGCCGCCGTCGGCCTCGTCAACGACTATGGCGACGAGATCGTCAGCCTGGTCAGCACCACGGTGCGCAGCTGGGACGCCTCGACCGTCACCGAAAAGCTCGAAACCGCCGTCGGCCGCGACCTGCAGTTCATCCGCATCAACGGCACCGTCATCGGCGGCGCCGTCGGCCTCGCCATCCACGCGGCAACGCTGGCACTCTGACGCCGCGGGCGACGGCGGGGGAAAGCGCCCCCCCCGTCATCCCGGCGAAGGCCGGGACCCATGGCCCACAACCTCGGCAACCGGAGCGCTCACCCCGGCAAGCCGGTGGTTCATGGGTCCCGGCCTGCGCCGGGATGACATTCGGGTTTATGCGCAGCCTCGCCGCGCGCGACGCCAAGCGACCAGCCACGCTGCCGGAGCCTTTAAGAACAACCCTTGCGCCGCCGTTGATCCTGCCTGTCGGCTTTCGCCCCACTAGCGGACATTCGCTGCCACGTTACTGTAGGCGTATGGATGATTGGACAGGCGCTCCGCCGCTTCGCACCTTGGACGAACTAGCGGCCTTCGACGCAATGCGCCGGTTTTTGGAAATATGGTGGGAGGTTGGGGGACGATCCGAGGACAACATTGCGAACATCCTGTCTTCCACGGGTCGCACGATGGGTTTGGACGCGAGTGCGCCACAAGGCGCACCAATCGACCGCGCACTCTGGGAAGACTGGCGCAATGCGGTTTCTCTAGTCCTGCGAAACGGAAGCGCGCCCGACAAAGACCCGCTAGCGAACGGCAGCTAACCACCCCTTTCAGCCCTGCCCCCTTGCTTGCGCCCCCATCGCCACGAGAAACGCATAGAGATCCTCCAACTCCGCATCGGTCCAGTGGGCAAAGCGGCCGCGGGCGACGCGGGTCATCAGGCCGAGGTCGCGGTCGCCGGGCGGCTTGCCGGTGCGCATCAGGCGCACGAAGGCGTCCCTGCCATAGCCGGCGACGATGGCGAGGTCGGGCGGGCCGCCAACGGGCGGCGGGCTGCCGGGCGGGGCAAAGGGGTCGTCACCGCGCAAGGCAAAGCCATGGCATTCGTTGCAGCTCGTCATCGCCAGATACTCGCCGCGGCGGACGGCGGGATCGGCATGGGCCTGCCAGCGCAGCGCCGGCACCTTGGGCACGAACGCCGGCACCGCGCCGTCCTGGCCGCGGGCGATCGCCCAGCGGATCACCGGGCCGACCCGCGGCGCCGGCAGCGGGGTCTCGGCGACCGGCAGGCTGCGCGCATAGGCGTAAAGCGCCGCGACATCGGCATCGCGCAGATGCACGAAGTTATACGACGGCATGGCATAAAGCGCGCGGCCGTCCTGGCCGATGCCGTGCCGCAGCGCGCGTTCGAACACCGCGGGCGACTGCTGCCGCGCCAGCTTCGCCAGATTGGCGGCAACGAAGCGCCCGCGCAGCGGATCGTCCTCGAACACCTCCCCCTGCAACCGCTCGCCATGGCAACCGATGCAGCCGCGGGTGATCGCCAGGTGCTGGCCCTTGGCAACGGTCGCGCCATCCCCGGCAACGACCGCGGCGAACGGCGGCGGCGCGGCAAAGCCGGTGAGATGCGCCTCGCTCGCCCTCCACGCCCAGCCGGCGACGGCGAGCACCGCGACCGGCACGGCAACCAGGCTGGCAAGGACGGCGCGGGGCATGGCTGGCCGGGTCAACCGGCACCAGGCGCGGGTGCGGTCACGCCGTTAGCGCGCAAACGCCCGGTCGACGATGAAATCGATGGTCTTCCTGCCATCGGCGGTGCTCGGCGTCACCACCTCGAAATGGTCCTCGCCGCCCTCGATCACCTCGACGCTGTCGCCGGCCGCCCTCGCCGCCGCGGCATAGGGCGCCATGAACGGCTTGAATGCCGCCATCACCAGCAATTGCCGCATGCCCAGCGGCAGGTGGTCGGCCGGCGATGCCATGGCATAGGCCTCGGCCTGCTGGTCGGGCGGGCCGCCCATCATCGGCACGATCACCGGCTGGCCGCAAACCTTGGCATCGATGCCGACGAACGGCGCCAGCGCGCCGGGGCCATCGATGGCGACCACCGCCACCGGCTTGACCACCGGCGCAAAGCGCGGCCCCAGCCGGCCGCGCGAGGCGCCCCACAGCGCCAGGTGCGCGCCCGCCGAATGGCCGATGACGGCAACGCGCGCCAGGTCGATCGGCTGGGATTTCGCCAGCACCGCGAGATGGTCGATGCCGGCGCCGATATCCTCGAAGGTGCCGGGCCAGCCGGCGCCGGGGTCGCCCATGCGGCGATATTCGATGTTCCAGGTCGCGATGCCGCGTTTCGTCAGCGCATCGGCGACGCCGGCGATGCCGCCCAACGTGTCATAGCTGGCGGTCCAGCAGCCGCCATGGATGACCACCGCGACCGGAAACGGCCCCTTGCCCGCCGGCAGCCGCAGTTCGCCGCTGCGCAGGTCGTCGGGGCCATAGCGCGCCACCAGCGCCGGCCTGGCCGCGGCGCGGGCTTCGGCCTTGTAGCGCAGCTCCGACGCATCCTGGCCCAGCGCCGGCACCGCCGCCACGGCAATCAACACGGCAATGGACCGCCCGAACCGCATCGTCATCTCCGCCACCAGCGCTGAAACCGGCGCGCATCATGGCTGAATACGCCGCCGTTACAACCCCTGCGCCGGCCCGCCCGCCTAGCGCAGATTGCCGACCGCGCGCTGGATGCGGGTGCAGGCGTCGTGCAGCACGGCGTCCGACGTCGCATAGGAAATCCGGAACGCCGGGGAGCCGCCGAACGCCGCGCCATGCACCACCGCGACGCCCTCGCTGTCGAGCAGATAGGCCGCCACCGCCTCGTCATCGACCAGCAGCTTGCCATCGGGCGTCGTCTTGCCGATCAGCCCGGCGCAGTCGGGATAGACATAGAACGCCCCTTCCGGCCGCGGGCAGCGCAGCCCCGGCGTCTGGTTGAGCATCGACACCACGAGGTCGCGGCGTTTCTGGAAGGCGGTGTTGCGCACGGCGAGGAACGACTGGTCGCCGTTGAGCGCCGCCACCGTCGCCGCCATGGAGATCGAGCACGGGTTCGACGTCGACTGCGACTGCAGCTTGGCCATCGCCTTGATCAGCCAGGCCGGCCCGCCGGCGAAACCGATGCGCCAGCCGGTCATCGCATAGGCCTTGGACGCGCCGTTGACCGTCAGCGTGCGGTCGAACAGCCCGGGCTCGACCTCGGCGATCGTGGTGAATTCAAAGCCGTCATAGACGATATGCTCGTACATGTCGTCGGCGAGGATCATGACCTGCGGGTGCCGCATCAGCACGTCGGTCAGCGCCTGCAATTCGGCACGCGAATAGGCGGCGCCGGTCGGGTTCGACGGCGAATTGAAGATCAGCCACTTGGTCGCCGGCGTGATCGCGGCCTCCAGCTTGGCGGGCGTCAGCTTGAAGCCTTCGTCGATGGTGCAGTTGACGATGACCGGCGTCGCGCCGGTATAGTTGACGATGTCGGGATAGCTGACCCAGTACGGCGCCGGGATGACGACCTCGTCACCCGGATCGAGCGTCGCCAGCATGGCGTTGAAGATGGTCTGCTTGCCGCCGACGTTCACGGTGATCTGGTCGAGGCCGTAATCGAGGTGGTTGTCGCGCTTGAACTTGGCCTGGATGGCCTTTTTGAGCTCGGGCGTGCCGTCGACGGCGGTATATTTGGTCTGGCCGGCACGGATCGCCGCGATCGCCGCCTCCTTGACGAAATCGGGGGTATCGAAATCCGGCTCCCCGGCGCCGAGCCCGATGATGTCGCGCCCGTCCGCCTTCAGCACCGCCGCCTTGTTGGTCACGGCGATCGTCGGCGACGGCTGGATGCGCTGGATGGCGGCGGAAAGCTGGGGCATGGGCAAGGGTCCTGTTGACGCCACCGTCTAGCCCCGGCGACGCAAGCGACGCAACCGGCGACGTGAAATTCGTTGCGCGGGCCGAAGTGTGGAACAGACTGCCATACGGCCACCAGACGATACCGTATTTCACGCAATATCAGTGGCTTGGGTTTTGGCACGATAGTTGTTATAACTTTGCTTCGGTCATTAGGCGGCGGATTTCCCGTTGCCGAAACAGCCGGGGGGCAATCATGAAAATCAAGCTTTTGGCGTTCGGCGCAGCGCTCGCCTTGTCTGCGGCCGCCAATGCCGCCGTTTTTACCGTCACCTGGAGCGGTGCGCCGTTCAACAACGGCGCCTCGGCGATCGGCCATTTCGATTTCAGTGCGACGCCCGCTGACCTTGGCGGCGCACAGAACCAGAACAGCTTTCCCAGCGCCAATGTGCAGCTGCTCGACCTGACGATCAGCGGCGCGACGACCGGCAACGGCAGCTTCGCTCAAACCGATTTCGCATCCTATTATTTCGCGTCGTTCTCGCAGCTCGATTACAGCCAGGAACTCATCGGGCAGGCCATGGGCAACGGCTGCTCGTTCGGCAAAGCCGACTTCTGCTCTTTCGGCCAGTTTGGCGACTTCAACCTGTTCGGGCAGTTCAACGGCGCTCCGACCGGGACGTCATACTTCACGCTTTCGACGGCTGGCGGCGATCGGATGATCGTGACCTCGATGGCTTCAGCTGTGCCCAGCGTGCCCGAACCCGCCAGCTGGGCGATGCTGATCGCCGGCTTCGGTCTGACCGGCGCCGCCATGCGCCGCCGCCGGATCACCGTCGCCGCCTGAACTGCCTGACAACGGGGCGGCCCAGCCGGGTCGCCCCGTTTTTTCACGCCAGCCGCGCCGCCATCAACCCGCGCAGCGCATTGCCGATATAGAAACCGCCGGCCAGGTCGGCGACGGTCACCATGCCCTCCACCGCCAGGCCCTGATTGATCAGCCGGCCGCGCAGCACGCCCGGCAACAGGCCGAGCGCCAGCGGCGGCGTCACCAGCAGGTCGTCGCGTTCGACGAAGATATTGGTGTAACTGCCCTCCGTCACCCATCCGTCGGCGCGGACCAGCGCGACCTCGCCGGTGCCCGCGGCGCGGCGGGCGGCGTCGTAGAAGCCGCGGTCGCCGGTCTTGTGCCGCAACCGCCAGTCGCCCGGATCGACCGGCAGCCGCGCCAGTGCCACCGCGACCGCACCAGCGGGCGCCGGCGGCAGCGGCGATACCTGCACCGCGATCGCGCCAGTTGAGCAGGCAATCAAGCGAATCCGCCCCGAAATCCCGTCCGAAACCGCCGCCCGCACGCGATTTCGCGCCGCATCCGCATCCAGGACCGAGCCGAAAAATACGGCGCTTGCCGCCATTCGCGCCAGATGCGCCTCAATGTCGGGCAGGTTGCCGTCTTCGCAGCGCATGGTTTCGATAAGATCCGGGGCTCCCCGCCGCGCCAGAAACGCTGATTTTGCAAGGCATTCCGCCCATTCATCGGCCGCATCGCTGTCGGCGACGATGCCGCTGCCCAGCCCCAGTCGCGCCGTCGCCGCCCCCGGCGCCATCACCAGCGTGCGGATCGCGACGTTGAACACCGCATCGCCGCTCGCCGAAATCACCCCGATGCTGCCGGTATAGGCGCCCCGCGGGCCGGCCTCGACCTCGGCAATCACCTCCATCGCGCGGATTTTCGGCGCGCCGGTGACCGAGCCGCACGGAAACAGCCGTTCCAGAACATCCGCTGCCGTCACGCCGTCATGCGCCGTCGCCGTCACCGTCGATGTCATCTGCAGCACCGTCGGATAGGTTTCGACGGCAAACAGCGCCGGCACCCGCACGTCGCCGCCCACCCGCGACAGGTCGTTGCGCAACAGGTCGGTGATCATCAGGTTCTCGGCGCGGTTCTTGGGGTCGGCCTGCAGCGCCGCCGCCCGCGCCGCATCGTCCGCCGCATCGGCGCCGCGCGCCGCCGTGCCCTTCATCGGCCGCGCCAGCAGCGCCCGGCCGTCCATGCGAAAGAACAGTTCGGGCGAAAAACTCAGAAGCCACAGCGCCCCGGTGAACACCAGGGCGCCATAGGGCGCCCGGCTGCCGGCTCGCAGCCGCGCATAGAGCGCCAGCGGATGCCCCCCCACGGCGACCGTGGCGGCAAAGGTCAGATTGGCCTGGTAGATATCGCCGGCCGCGATCAGCGCCAGAATTCGCGCCAGTTGCGCATCATATTCGCCGCGCGCCACCCCCGGCACCACCGCGCCGACCGTCGCCGGCGCGTCCCCCAGCAGCGTTTCGACCGCCACGGCGCGATCCTCGGCAAAGCGCCCGAACCACAGCAGCGGCTCGCCCGCCGGCGGCGCCCGCGGCACCAGCCGCGGTTCCAGCGCATAGCCCGCCTCGAACCCGATGAAACCCGCCCAGGGCCCCGGCGCGCGCAGCCGATCGAGCCCCGGCCTCACCGCCTCGGGCCCCTCCGCCACCACGGTTTCCAGCATGCCGGTGAACAGCCGCGCCGTCCCCGCCGCAACATCGTCGAGCAGCACAAAGGGGCGCGCGGGGTCGAACACGCGGGTTTCCTAGGCCAAGTGCCGCGCCGCCGCCACCGGGGCGGCTTGCGTTGCCTCGCCGCAGTCGACCCGACAGCGCCCGGAACACCCGGCAAGGCTGCGGCGTTGATGGCCGGAACGCCAGCAAAAGGGTCCCGACCATGAGCTATGTCGATGGTTTCCTCGTGCCCGTGCGCCACGACCAGCGCGCCGCCTATGTCGAAGTGGCCACGGCCGCCGCCCAAATCTTCCGCGATCTCGGCGCCCTCGCCGTCGTCGAATGCTGGGGCGACGACATTCCCGACGGCAAGGTCACCGATTTCCGCCGCGCCGTCGCCGCCGAAGCCGACGAAACCGTGGTATTCTCGTGGATCGTCTGGCCATCGCGCGAAATTCGCGACGCCGGCAACGCCCGAATGATGGCTGACAACCCCATGAAAGACATGGCGATGCCCTTCGACGGCAAGCGCATGGTGTTCGGCGGCTTTGCCACCATCGTCGACACCGCCGCCGACTGATCCCCGGCGACAGGGCGGCGCCCGCCTTGCCGGGCCAGCGGCGCTGCGCCTATGCTGCGCGCCTGCCTGTCACCGGAGCCTCGATGCGCCAGATCCTGCTCGCCGCCACCCTGTTTGCTGCCCCGGCGCTGGCCCAGACGGTCCCCATACCCGCTGCCATCACCGCCGACGGCGTGCCGGCGATCCCGCTGGCCCTCGCGGATGCCGTGCGGCCCTATCTGGAGAACCGCAGCGCGTCGTTCCAGGGCTGGGATCCGGTCGGCAAGGGCATGCTGATCGGCACCCGCTTCGGCAATGCCCAGCAACTTCACACCGTCGCTGCCCCCGGTGCCGCCCGCACCCAGATCAGTTTCGAGGCCGAACCGGTGCCCGGCGGCACGCTGTCGCCCGATGGCAGGACGCTGCTGGTGGGCAA
Source organism: Alphaproteobacteria bacterium (assembly GCA_003241875.1). Classification (GTDB taxonomy): domain Bacteria; phylum Pseudomonadota; class Alphaproteobacteria; order Sphingomonadales; family Sphingomonadaceae; genus Sandarakinorhabdus. The sequence continues at coordinate 23,007 of QBLU01000034.1, read as the reverse complement.
GGACATTGGCGGCAACGAATTCTACCAGCTTTACACCCTGTCGAAAGGCCGGCTGACCCTGCTGACCGATGGCAAGAGCCGCAATACCGGCGCCGTCTGGTCGCGCGATTCCCGGCTCGTCGGCTATGCCTCCAACCGCCGCAACGGGGTCGACAGCGACCTTTACCTGATCGATCCGGCCACGCCGGGCAGCGATCGCAAGCTCGCCGCGCTGCAGGGCGGCGGCTGGTCGTTCAGCGATTTCGCGCCATCGGGCAAGACGGCGCTGGTCAGCCGCTATGTTTCCGTCGAACGATCCGACCTGTTCGAGATCGACCTCGGCACCGGCGTGCTCAGCCGGCTCAACCGCCCTGGCCCCAATGCCGCCTATTCCGGCGCCAAATACGGCCCCGACGGCACCATCTACGTCACCTCCGACGTCGGCAGCGACGTCCAGCGGCTCGGCACGATCAACGCCCGCGACGGTTTCCGGGCGCTGGTCAACGGTCCTGCCCAATGGGACGTCGACGAATTCGACATCGCCGACGACGGCAGCTTCATCGCCACGGTCGACAATGTCGCCGGCGCTGCCCGCCTGCGCCTCGTCGACCCCAGGACCGGCGCCGTCATCGGGGAGCCCAAGCTGCCGCCGGGCGTGCTCGGCGGCATCGAGATCGCCCCCTGGGGCGCCATCGGCTTCACCATGACCAGCGCCATATCACCCCCCGACGCCTGGAGCCTCGACCCCAAGACGCTGGTCGCGACGCGCTGGACACGGTCCGAAACCGGCGGACTCGACGCCGCGCAGAACCGCCTGCCCGAACTGGTGACGGTCAAATCCTTCGACGGCCTGCCGGTTTCGGGGTTCCTGACCACCCCCGACCCGGCGAAATTCCCCGGCAAGCGCCCGCTGATCATCGATATCCACGGCGGCCCCGAGGGCCAGTCGCGCCCCGACTATGCCGGCCGCGACAATTACCTCATCAACGAGCTCGGCATCGCGGTGTTCACGCCCAATGTTCGCGGCTCCACCGGCTATGGCAAGCGCTTCGTGGCGCTCGACAATGGCCCCTCCAGGCGCGAGGATTCGGTCAAGGACGTCGGGGCGCTGCTCGATACCCTCGCCGCCCGCGCCGATATCGACCCCGCCCGCATCGCCGTCGCCGGCGGCAGCTATGGCGGTTACATGTGCTATGCCAGCGCCATTCGCTACGGCGACCGGCTGCAGGCGGCGCAATGCACCGTCGCCATCTCGAACTTCGTCACCTTCCTCGAGAACACCCAGGGCTATCGCCGCGACCTGCGCCGGGTCGAATATGGCGACGAACGCGTGCCCGCGCAGCGCCGCAAGCTGCTCGAAATCTCGCCGATAACGCGGTCGAAGGAACTGAAAATGCCACTGCTTGTCGTCACCGGCGGCAACGACCCCCGCGTGCCGGCGTCGGAGGCCAGCCAGATGGTCGACGCGGTGCGCGGCAATGGCGGCCAGGCGTGGCACATCCTCGCCGCCAACGAGGGCCACGGCTATCGAAAGAAGGAAAACCAGGACTATAACTTCCTGGCAAACATCACCTTCTGGACGCAGACCCTGCTGAAATAGGCGGCCTCGCCACCACCGGCGCCAGCAATTGCCCCGCCAGCGTCGGCGGCTGGGCATCGACGGTGCCATAGGCATCGGGGAAGTGATCGGGGAGGTAATGGGTGCCGAACAGCCGGTCGAGCCACGGAAAGGTCGCGGCAAAGTTGCGATCGATATGGTCGGTGCGGCTGTGATGCCAATGGTGGAACGCCGGCGTCGCCACCAGCGCCTCGACCGGACCCAGCCGCCAGCGCAAATTGGCGTGGATGAAAAAGCCGGCAAACGTCCCGATCAGCGTGATCACCACCGGCAACAGGCTGCCCGCCGCCCCCGCCGCACCCAGCCCGAGCACATAGAGCGGCACCAGCCCCGACAGTCGCGTGACCACCAGGTCGACCGGATGGGCCCTTGTATTGACGAGGAAATCCATGTGTTCCGCGCTGTGATGCACAGCATGGAACCGCCACAGCAGCGGCGACGCATGCATCAGGCGATGGCCCCAATATGACCCGATATCGGCGACGACCAGCCCCGCCGGGATCGACAGCCACAGCGGCAGGGCATGGACGGCGGCATGGAATCCCGCCGGCAGCACCCGCTGCACCAGCGTCGCGAACAGCGCCAGCGGCAGCGCGATCAACGCCGCCGGCACCAGGCTGTTGAGGAAATAATAGCCTAGATCGATGCCGATCTCCCGCCGCCACACTGGCGACGGCACGCGGGCGAACAGCCGTTCCAGCGGCACGAACACCGCCGTCAGCACGACCAGCCAGACGCACAGCCGGGCAACATCGATGGCAAGGCCGGAAAGGGACATCAGCGGGCGAAACCTTGGCCGAAACGGGTGGCCGGAGATACCCCCGGCCACCCCATTGTCGCATCAGGCAGCGATGGCACGCACGCGCCGGCGCGCAGCGGCGCCGACAAGCCCGAAACCCGCAACCAGCATGGCCCAGGTCGACGGCTCGGGCACGGCGGCCGCGGTCAGCGACACACCGTCGAGCAGCGCAAACGGCGGCACGCCGCCCGGGCCACCATCGGCCCAGAAGCGCAGCGTCTGCGCCGTCTCGGTGGCGACGAAGCTGAAGGTTTCGCTGCGCCAAGCCTGGAACCCACCCTGGGGGTTGGTCACCGTGGCGGTGCGATAGTCGGTGGTGACGATATTGTTCGAATCGAGCAGGCTGACCTGCCAGGATTCAAACGTCGCGCCGTTGTAGTTGAGCTGCTGGCCGGCCGCCCACTCGAACGAGACATTGTAGGTCTTGCCGACTTCCAGCCCGCTGATCAGCTGGGTGATCGGCGCGCCATAGCCGCGGTCGGCGTCCGACGCGATATAGTTGCCGCCCTGGGCACTGGTCGTCAGGCCGTTGTTGTAGCCATTGGCCGGGCCGTAAAGCTCGAAACCGCCATAGCGGCCGACGGCGGTATGGTCACCGGGGACGAACACAAAGGCGAGGCCGCGTGTCGTCCAGCCCTGCAGCTGGCCGTTGCCGGGGGCGTAGTTGGTCGAAAACTCGTCGGAACCGCTCAGGCCCCAGGTTTCGAAGCCGCCGTTGGTGACGAGATTGGTCGACGCGCTGGCGCCGGTCGCAATGGCGCCGGCGGTGATGCCGAGCGCCAGGAAGCGCACCAGATGGTGCTTGATCGATGTCATGTGGACCCCGTTATGGTTGGAAGATTACGAGCCCGCGGCCAAAATTGCCGCCGCGATCCGGACCCGTCGGGCCGGAACGTCGCATCGACACGATGAAAGATAGCTCATCGAAACGATTGCAACTTCCATGCCAGTTGCACCGCCGTAATTGTTAACGCCGCGTTGCGGAGTTTTCAATCAGTTAGCCAGCATCACCAGACCTATTGTGGCCAAAGGTTAACAGGCAGGCGCCATAAACTGTCGGCTGGCTTTACATTTCGCGGACCCCGCCCGACGGCGACCGCGTGCTCTCGCTTGCCTTGCTCCGCAACTGCCGCCACATCTGCGGCCATGAACGCCAAGCCGCCCCTGCAAGCCGTCATCGTGCCGGTCACCGCGCTGCAACAGAATTGCACGCTGCTGTGGTGCACGGCGACGATGCGCGGCGCCTTCACCGATCCCGGCGGCGATCTCGACCGGCTGCTGGCCGTCGCCGCGCAACACGGCGTGACCGTCGAGAAACTGCTGATCACCCATGGCCATATCGACCATTGCGGTCTCGCCGGCGTGCTCGCCGAGCGGCTGGGCGTGCCGATCGAGGGGCCACACCCCGACGACAAGTTCTGGATCGACCAGGCCCCCGATGCCGGCGCCAAATACGGCATCGACGGCGCCGCCGCCTTCACCCCGGATCGCTGGCTGTTCGATGGCGACCAGGTCACCGTCGGCAACCTCGTTCTCGACGTCTATCACTGCCCCGGCCACACCCCCGGCCATGTGGTTTTCCACCATGCGCCGTCACACCTCGCCATCGTCGGCGACGTGCTGTTCCAGGGCAGCATCGGCCGCACCGATTTCCCGCGTGGCAACCATGGCGACCTCATCCGCTCGATCACCAGCCGGCTGTGGCCGCTCGGCGGCGAGACGGCATTCGTGCCCGGCCACGGCCCGATGTCGACCTTTGCCGCCGAGCGTCGCAGCAACCATTATGTCGCCGACGCGGTGCTTGCCGACTAATAGGTCACGGCGCGCACCATCGCCCAGAACGACAGCCCCACCAGCGTCGCCCAGGTGGCCATTGTGCCGACCAGCCGCCAGCGATTGGCGCCGCCGCGCTCCATGCCGACAGCATGGGCCACCCGCGCCGCGACAAGCCCGATGCCGGCGGCATAGAGCCCCGGCGGCGACACGCTGTCGGACAGTTCGATGACCGCGATCAGCACCAAGCAGATCGGCACATATTCGGCGAAATTGGCATGGGCGCGGATGCGCGACAGCAGCAGGTCGTCACCGCCGTCACCGATCAGCACCCTGGCCGAGCGACGCACCTCCACCACACGGAACGACAACCAGAAATACAGCAGGCCGCACAGCCCGGCCGTCATCAGCGTCACAACCATCTCAGCCCCCCGGCGCACCCCGGCAAACCCTAGGGCATGCAACCGGCGCCGGTCCAGTTCGTTTCATAAACAACGCAGTCACATCAAAGGAGACCTGTCATGGACAAGGATCGTATCGACGGTATCGGCAACCAGGCCGGCGGCAAAATCAAGGAAGGCGTCGGCAAGCTCGTCGGCGACAAGAAGATGGAGACCGAAGGCCAGGCCCAGCAGGTCAAGGGCAAGGTCGAAAATGCTGCCGGCGGCGTCAAGGACGCGATTCGCGACACCGACCGCTAAACCGATCGACATTGTAACGGCCCTGTTGCGCAACCGCGCAGCGGGGCCGTTCCGCGTTCAGGCGCCGGTGGCGGTCGCCATCTGGCCCGGCGCCTTCTTGGCCATCAGGGCGTAGCTGCGCTCGTACCATTTCGAGCCCGGATAGTTGTTGCCGAGCACCGCGGCGGCCTTGCGCGCTTCCTCGGGGATGCCGAGCGCCAGATAGCATTCGACCAGCCGGTGCAGCGCCTCGGGCGTGTGGCTGGTCGTGTCATAGCGGTCGACTTCGGTGCGGAACCGGGCGATTGCGGCGAGATACAGCCCCTGGCGCTGGTAGAAGCGCCCGACTTCCATTTCCTTGCCGGCAAGGTGATCGCGCGCCAGGTCGACCTTCAGCCGCGCATCGGCGGCATAATCGGTATTGGGATAGCGGCGGATCAGCTCGCCCATCGCATCGAGCGCCTGTTGGGTGATGCGCTGGTCGCGATTGACCCCGGTGATCTGCTCATAATAGCTGATCGCGATCATGTAATAGGCATAGGGCGCCTCGCGGCTGCCGGGGTGCAGTGACAGGAACCGCTGTGCCGAGGCGACGCTTTCGTTGAAGTCGCCGGCGACATAATAGGAAAAGGCGCTCATCAGCTGGGCGCGGCGGGCCCAGACCGAATAGGGATGCTGGCGCTCGACCTCGTCGAACTGCGCGGCCGCCAGCTTGTACTGGCGCTTTTCCAGCGTCTGTCGCGCCACCAGATAGAGCGTCTCCACGTCGCGGGCGACATAGCTCTGGTCCTTGCGGCCCTTGTTGGTCGCGCAACCCGACAGCGCCAACGTGGCGGCAACGGCGACAAGGACAGGGCGGAACGCACGGGAGACCTTCATGGCGCACAGCCTTAGCCGATGCGACCGCCAGCGCCAAGCGGCCAGCGGCGCAGCCCGTCGCCCCTCCCGCACGCCCCTCAGCGGCCGCGAAACGCCACTTGGCCGAGCGCCTCCCAGGGGCCATCGAGATAGCGCCAGATGGCGATGGCGACCGCCAGGGTGGTGAACGGTACAAAGCTCGCTTCGAGCGCCTTCAGCGTAGCCCCGGCCTCGGCCGGCGTCACCTTGTTCTGGATTGTCAGGTGCGGCCGATAGCCGGCGCGGTCCTGCGGGATCAGCAGCGTGTTCCACCCCGCCGCCAGTTCGGCGCGGACATCCTCGAGCAGCGGCGCCTGCAGTTTCAGCGCCACGCCGCGCCCCAGCGAGCGCAGCCCGGTCACCGCCACCTCCGGCCGCGGCACCTCGGCACAGACCGCCTTCAGCCGCCGCTTCACGGCATCGAGTTCGCGACCCGGCAGATGGTGGAACAGCGAGATATGCGCCGGCACGCGGTTGAGCGCCGCCGGGTAATGGGCGCGCCGCAGCGCCTCGAACCGCGCCTGGACGTCCGGCTCGACCAGGGCCGTGAGGATCAGCGGCCGCGGATCGACGGCGCGCCAGTCGGCAGGGGGTTCGGCAGGAGTCTCGGTCATGGACGGACCTTGCGGTCATCGCCGTGCGTTTCCAAGCCAAACCATGTCATCCCGTCGTACCCTGTCCGTCCTGGCGCTTGCCGGCTGGCTCGCCTTGATGGTGCTGCTGCAGCCGATCAATCATGACGAAGACCAATATGTCGCGGCGGCGGCACTGGCGGCGCGCGGTTTGCTGCCGTTTCGCGACTTCCTGTACCTCCAGATGCCGCTGCAGCCCTTCATCCTCGGCCCGCTGGCGGCGGTCACGCCGGGCTGGACCCTGCTCGCGCTGCGGCTGGCCAACGCCGCCTTCGCACTCGCGGCGATCATCGGCGTCTATGGCGCGTTGCGACGCCATGGCGCCGGCGACCGCACCGCCGCCTGGGCCAGCGGCCTGCTGGCATTCTCGGTGCCCTTTGCCTATGGCGCGCGGGTCGCCCGCAACGATGCGCTGCCGACCGCCCTGATGGCGATGGCGCTATGGGCGCTTGCCGGCACGCCCGGACGGACACGCCTGCTGCTTGCCGGGCTCGCCCTCGGCCTCGCCACCAGTGCCAAGATCAGCCTGGCGCTGCCGCTCGCCGCCGTCGGGCTCTGGCTGCTATGGCAGGCACTGGCCCGGCACGCGCGCGCCGGCTGGGTGGACGTGCTCGCCTATGGCGCCGGCGGCGTCATCGGCCTGCTGCCGAGCCTTGCCGCCCGCATCGCCCATCCCGGCGCCTTCGATTATGGCGTGCTGCGCTTCCCCGTCGAAGCCTCTGCGGCCTGGTACCTCGGCAACGGTCTCGACGGGCGGCTGACGCTCGCCGGCAAGCTGTTCGACAGTGTTCTTGCACTGGCGCAGGGGCCCGCGCTGCCGGCGCTGGTGCTGGTGGCGGTCGTCGCCGTGCGGCGCCGACAGTTCGGGATGCTCGAGGCCCTGCTCGTCGGCGCGCTGGTCGGCGCGCTGCTGCCGACCCCGACCTGGCCGCAATACTTCATGCCGATGCTGCCGCCGCTGTTCGTGCTGCTCGGCCGCGACATCGACCGGATGCCACGGCTGGCGCGGCCGGCGCTGACTTCGGTGGCAGCGGCCACGGCGGTCGCCCTGCTCGCCATCGGCGGCGTCGCCTGGCAACGCGTCGGTGCGCCGGCGGCGCTGGCGGTGACCGCCGATGCGCGCTGGATCGGCGCTCAGGTCAGCGGCCCCGGCGCGATCGCCAGCCTGTCGGTGGCGCGAGTTGTCGATTCCGGCCACCGGTTCGATGCGCGCTTTGCCGGCGGCGCCGCCTTTTACCGGACCGCCGGCGACCGCAGCCCCACCGAGCTGCGGCGCTGGCGCATGACGTCACCGCAGACGCTGGCTGCCGATCTCGACCGGCGGCCCCCGGCGGCGCTGCTGACCGGCTATGAAGGCGCCAGCGGCGTCAACCGCCGCCGCCAGCCCGACGCCGGACTGGCGGCCTGGGCGCGCTCGCGCGGCTATCGCCGCGTGCCGACGCCGGACGGCCAGGGAACGCTGTGGTTGCCGCCGCACCCGGCGGTCGCCCAGGATCGCGGTATTGCCGGCCCTAAAGGTCCTGCGGCCGCCGCCGGATGACCAGGTTGCGGATCTCGGACATGTCTTCCATGGCAAAGCGCACGCCTTCGCGGCCCAGCCCCGAATCCTTGACGCCGCCATAAGGCATGTTGTCGACCCGGTAGCTCGACACGTCGTTGATGATGACGCCGCCGACCTCGAGCCGGTCCCACGCCTTCAGCATGTGGAACAGGTCACGCGTGAAGACGCCCGCCTGCAGGCCGAAGCGGCTGTCGTTGACCTCTGCCAGCGCCGCGTCGAAATCGCTGAACCGCGAGAAGATCGCAACGGGGCCAAAGGCTTCCTCCCGATAGAGCTTCGCCGATGTCGGCACCGCCTCCAGCAGCGTCGCCGCCAGCATGGCGCCCTCGCGCTTGCCGCCGCAGAGCAGCGTGGCACCGGCGGCGACGGCTTCCTGGATCCAGTCGTCGAGGCGGGCGGCCTCCTTCACGTCGATCATCGGCCCGATGAAGACATTCTCGTCGAGCGGATTGCCGCAAACCAGCTTTTCCGCCTTGCCGACGAGCAGCGCCTTGAAGGCATCATAAACCGCGTCATGAACGTTGATGCGCTGGACACCGACGCACGACTGGCCGGACTGGTAGAAGGCCCCGAACACGACGCGCTCGGCGGCGTCCTCCAGGTCGGCGTCCTTGTCGATGATGACCGCGGCATTGCCGCCGAGTTCGAGGATGACCTTCTTCTTGCCGGCCCGCGACTTCAGGTCCCAGCCGACATCGGGAGAGCCGGTGAACGACAGCAGCTTCAGCCGGTCATCGGTGGTGAACAGGTCGGCGCCCTCGCGATGCGCCGGCAGGATCGAGAAGGCGCCCGGCGGCAGGTCGGTTTCGGCCAGCACCTCGCCGATGATCAGCGCGCCGAGAGGGGTGCGGGAAGCAGGCTTCATCACGAACGGACAGCCCACCGCCAGCGCCGGGGCGATCTTGTGGGCGGCGAGATTGAGTGGAAAATTGAACGGCGAGACAAAGCTGCACGGCCCGATCGGCACGCGCTTCCACAGGCCCTGATAGCCCTTGGCGCGGGCCGAAATGTCGAGCGGCTGGACCTCGCCGGTGATCCGCACGCTCTCCTCGGCGGCGATGCGGAAGGTATCGACAAGCCGCCCGGCCTCGCCGCGGGCATCCTTGATCGGCTTGCCGGCCTCGATGCACAGCGCATGGGCCAGTTCCTCCTGCCGCTCGGTGAAGCGCTTGACGCAGTGCATCAGCACCGCCTGCCGCTCATAGGCCGCCATCGCCGCCATCGGCGCCGCCGCCTCGACTGCGGCAGCAATGCCGCGATCGATGGTGGCCGCATCGGCCATGGCGACGCGGGTCGCGACCTCGCCGGTGAACTTGTCGGTCACCGCGAGGTCGGTGTTGGGCTGCTCCGGCTTGTTCGCCAGATACAGCGGATAAGTGTCACGCAACTTCATACAAAACCCTCAAACGTCCAGCACGACCTTGCCGGTCGCCTTGCGGTCCATCATCCAACGGATCGCCGCCGGGCCTTCGTCGAGGCTGAAATGCTTCGAAACGTGCGGCTTCAGCCGGCCTTCGTTGTACCAGGCCAGCAGCTCCGCCATGTTCTCGCGGTGCAGCGCCGGCTCGGCCTGGGTAAAGGCGCCCCAGAACACGCCGACGATGCTGGCGCCCTTGATCAGCGGCAAATTGAGTGGCAGCGACGGAATGGCGCCGCCGGCGAAACCGACAATCAGGTAGCGGCCGTTCCAGGCGATGCCGCGGAACGCCGGCTCGGCAAAGCGGTCACCTACCGGATCATAGACGACATCGACACCCTTGCCGCCGGTCAACGCCTTGACGCGGTCCTTCAGGTCCTCGGTGGCATAGTTGATCGTCTCGTCGGCGCCGTACTGCCGGCACAGCGCCAGTTTCTCGTCCGACGAGGCGGCGGCGATGACCTTGGCGCCCATGACCTTGCCGAGCTCGACCGCGGTCAGCCCGACGCCCCCGGCCGCACCCAGCACCAGCAGCGTCTCGCCGGGCTGCAGCCGCGCGCGCTGCTTCAGCGCATGGTGCGACGTGCCATAGGTCATGGTGAAACCGCTGGCGATGTCGAACGGCATGTCGCCCGGGATCGGCACCAGTTGCGCCCGGTTGGCGATGACCTGTTCGGCAAAACAACCGTTGCCGGTCATCGCGACGACGCGGTCGCCGACCTTCAGGTCGGTTATGCCCTCGCCGATCGCATCGATGACGCCGGCGGCCTCACCGCCCGGCGAAAACGGCAGCGCCGGTTTGAACTGGTAGAGATTCTGGATGATCAACGTGTCGGGAAAATTCACGCCGGCGGCATGGACGCGAACGCGCGCCTGGCCCTTCCCCGGCTCCGGCACCGGGATATCCTGCACCACCAGTTTCTCCGGCGGCCCATGTTCGACGCACAATACAGCCTTCATTCAACACTCTCCCCAGGATTTGCGGGCACCATAGCCGGGGCGTCGGGCCTGTCCACAGCGGTCTCCATCGCCGCCTGCAGACCCGCGCCAAGCAGCCGGAATTCCGCGGCGCGCGGGCTGCCCTGTCGCCAGACCAGCGCCACCGTGCGCGCCGCGCCGCCGGCCAGCGGGCGGGCGATCAGCCCGGTGCCATCGATGATGCCGGCATCGAGCGCCAGTTTCGGCAGCAGCGTCTGCCCCAGCCGGCCCGCGACCATCTGCACCAGCGTGACCAGCGACGTGCCGCGGGCCGTCGGATCGGCGCGCAGTTCCGGGCGCCCGCACATCGCCAGCGCCTGGTCCTTCAGGCAATGGCCATCCTCGAGCAGCAGCAGGTGCGAATCATCGATGGCGTCGGGGGCCACGGTCGGCGGCGGATCGATCATGTCGCCGGGGTGGAAAACGAGGAAGAACGGATCGGTGAACAATTCCATCGTGTCGACGGCGCCGCACTCCCACGGCAGCGCCAGCAGCACGACATCGAGTGTGCCGCGCGCAAGCGCCTCGCAGGCGGCCTGGCTCATGTCCTCGCGTAGGTAGAGCTTCAGCTCGGGATATGCCGCGCGCACCGCCGGCAGCGCGCGGGGCAGCAGATAGGGCGCGATGGTCGGGATGACGCCCAGCCGCAGCGGCCCTGCCAGCGGCGTTCCCGCCGCGCGGGTCAGGCTGGCCAGCGCATCGGCCTCTCGCAGCACCTCATAGGCCTTGGCAACCACCTGTTCGCCCAGCGGCGAAAAGCGCACGACGCGGCGATTGCGCTCGACAAGCTGCACGCCGAGCAGGCTTTCGAGCTCGCGCAGGCCGGCCGACAAGGTCGATTGCGTGACGAAACAGGCATCGGCGGCGCGCCCGAAATGGCCATGGATGTGGAGCGCGGTCAGATATTGCAGTTGCTTCAGCGTCGGCAGGAATGTCATGCCCGACTTATCGGCTCAGTCGATTTGTAACGTCAAGATTATCGATTGGCTTTCTACAACCTGCGACCCCATGTGAGCGTCTCGCAGTTCTGCGTTCCCTTATTCAAAACCACTGGAGCACATCATGGCCCTCACCGTCGGTGATACCGTCCCCTCGTTCACCCTGCCCGTCCAGCAGGGCGTCGGTGCCCTGCCCAACGGCGAAACGCTCGACATCACCACTGCCTATCCCGGCAAGTGGAAGATCCTGTTCTACTGGCCCAAGGACTTCACCTTCGTCTGCCCGACCGAGATCATCGGCTATGGCGACCTGAAGGGTGACTTCGCCGATCGTGACGCCGTCCTCATCGGCGCCTCGACCGACACCGATTTCGTCCACTTCGCCTGGCGCAAGTCGGACGAGCGCCTTGCCGCTGCCGATTTCCCCTGGCTGGCCGACAACTCCAAGCTGCTCGCCGATGCGCTCGGCATCGTCGTGAAGGATGCCGGCGTCGCCCTGCGCGCCACCTTCATCATCGATCCGGACAACATCATCCAGCACGTGACGATCAACGGCCTCAACGTCGGCCGCAACCCGCAGGAGACGCTGCGCATCCTCGACGCGCTGCAGACCGACGAGCTGTGCCCGTGCAACTGGACCGAAGGCGCCGAGACTCTGCGGCCCGCAGCGTAGCGCCGCGAGCGCGCAGCCACGCTGCGCGCCGACAGGCGCAAGCTCGGACGGCGCGGCGGCGGCCCTTCGGGTCCGCCGAACCCGTCCGACGCCAGCACGGGCTTTGCCCGTGCCCCTTCCCTGTGCGCCTCTCGTCAAAAGGAACCGCCATGCTCTTTTCAGAACTCGCCAAGACGCTGCCCGACTATGCCAAGGACCAGCGCCTCAACGTCTCCAGCCTGATTTCGGAGCAGTTGCTCACCGACCAGCAGAAATGGGGCACCTTCGTCGCGGTCGCCCATGCCTGCGGCTACAAGCCGGTCATCGATGCGATCGAAGCCGAGGCCGCCGACAAGCTGGCGCCCGAAGCCATGACCGCCGCCAAGGCCGCGGCGTCCGTGATGGCGATGAACAACATCTACTATCGCTTCGTCCATCTCGCCTCGCGCCCCGACTACAAGACGATGCCGGCCAAGCTGCGCATGAACGTCATCGGCTCGCCGGGCATCGACAAGGCCGATTTCGAACTGTTCAGCCTCGCCGTGTCGGCGATCAACGGCTGCGGCATGTGCATCGATTCCCATGACAAGGTGCTGGCGCAGCACAATGTCGGCGCCGACAAGATCCAGGCCGCCGTGCGAATCGCCTCCGTCGTCCACGCCGTCGCGCGGACGCTGCAGGCCATCTGATCGCGCTCCCTTCGGGTCGAAAAGGAGCGCGGCTCGTCGAACCGGTCACCAAGTCCCGGCCGGCGAGCAGGAGGGGGAGGTCAATCCTCCCCCTCCACCAATCCACCATCATCGGGAAGGCCGCGCCGGCGATCGGATCCCGCCCGGTCATGGGCCTCTTCGGTGCCGGGTGGCTGTGCGGCCCCCCAGCGGTCACGGTCCTCGCGCGGACCCGTCTCGGCGGCGCGGCGCGCCGCGCCGGCGTCGCCGGCCTCGGCGTGTTCGCCTGGTCCCTTGGCCTGCTCGCCTGAACTCTTGCCGTCATGCGAACCGGACATCATCCTGTCTCCCTCGATCTTGCCTGCCGGATGGAACGCCAGCCGCCATCGGGCCGTTCCGTCCCGGCTGGCGTAGCCCCGTCAAACCGGGTAAGACTCAGGAATTGACGCGGAATGCCGAATGGCGGCCGCAGGAGACCGACAATGGCCCTGATCGCCTATCTCGATTCGATCAAATCCCGCGATCCGGCGCCGCGCACGCGCTGGGAGGTGCTGACCTATCCGGGCGTCCTGGCGCTCGGCCTGCACCGCGTCGCCCATGGCCTGTTCAACGCCCGCCTGTTTTTCGTGGCGCGAGTCGTCAATCACCTGTCGCGATTCCTGACCGCGATCGACATCCATCCCGGCGCCACCATCGGCCGCAATTTCTTCATCGATCACGGCTTTGTCGTCATCGGCGAAACCGCGGTGATCGGCGATAATGTCACCATCTACCAGTGCGTGACGCTGGGCGGCACCGATCCCGCCAACGGCATCGCCGGCAAGCGCCACCCGACGCTGGAAGACGGCGTCATCGTCGGTTCGGGCGCCCAGGTCCTCGGGCCGATCATCGTCGGCCGGCGCGCTCGTGTCGGCGCCAATGCCGTCGTCACCCGCGACGTACCCGAAGGCGCGACCTTGGTCGGCATCCCGGCACGGCCGGTGGTCGTCGACGCCGGCGACTATCAGAAGCCGTTCATGCCCTATGGCACGCCGTGCAGCCAGAAATACGATCCCGAGACGCAGAAGCTCGAACTGCTGCGTTGCGAGGTCGAGAACCTGCGTGCGCGCCTCAACGCCCTTACCGACGATGACAAGCAGCGCTCGGCGTAAGCCGACGAGGATGTCGACCCTTGGATAATGTTTCGCCGCTGCCGGCGCGCGCGACGCAGGTCGCCTTCACCCGTCTCGAGCTCGATCGCATCCTGTCGCTCTATGGCCGCATGGTCGCCGCCGGTCATTGGCGCGACTATGCTATCGACCTGGGCGCCAGAACCGCCAGCTTTTCGGCCTTTCGCCGCGCCGCCGAGAACCCCGAGGTGCGCGTCGTCAAGGACCCGGCGCTGCGGCTCAAGCAGGGCGAATGGATCCTCTATGGCGAAGGCGGCGTCGTGCTGAAGCGCGGCCAGGACCTCGCCAATGTGCTGGCCCCGATCGAACGCCGGCTGGTGAAGCTGGTCGAGGCGTAGAGCGGCGCGCAGACGAGCGGAAGTACGACCGTCACCCCGGCGAAGGCCGGGGCCCATGAACCACAATTTCAGGTACCTGATGCGCCCTGCGCCAGCTCCTTCGCGTGATCGAGAGCACCAGCCCTCGCCCGGATGACGGGCAGCAAGCCCACCGCGCCAGAGATCGTGGACCGGCCTTCGCCGGGGTGACAGGCAAAACGTTCCGTTCGCCCGCCCCGCCAGCCTAGCCGCGCAAGCGGCGCTTGGGCTCAGCCGTGCTTGCCGCCGCCCAGCGCCACCGCACCCTGCGCCGCCCCGGTATCGGGCACCAGCTCGCCGGTGCGGTCGCTGATCTCGGCAAAGCGCGCCGCGATCGTCTCGGCGGTCATGTCCTCGGGCGCGACATGGATGCCCTTGGTCAGCGTCACATAGCTGCGCTCGAAGCCGCCGCCGCCGGCGTTGATGACGGCATTGGTCGGCGCGTCCTCGCTGACGAGGTAGACGGCCGCCGGCACCACCGTCTCGGGGCCCATCTTGGCGAGCAGTTCCGGCGGCATCAGGTCCTCGGTCATGCGGGTCGCGGCCAGCGGTGCCACGGTGTTGACCTTGACGTTGTACTTGGCGCCTTCGAGCACCAGCGTCTTCATCAGCCCGACAAGGCCGAGCTTGGCGGCGCCGTAGTTGGCCTGGCCGAAATTGCCATACAGCCCCGTCGACGACGTCGTCATCAGGATGCGGCCATAGGCCTGTTCGCGCATGATCTCCCACACCGCCTTGGTGCAGATGACGCTGCCCATCAGATGCACATCGAGGACCTGGCGGAAATCGTCATGCGTCATCTTCACGAAGGTCTTGTCGCGCAGGATGCCGGCGTTGTTGATCAGGATGTCGATGCGCCCCCAGCGTTCCTTGACGAACGCCACCATCTTTTCGACGGCGGCTTCATCGGTGACGCTGGCGCCATTGGCCATGGCTTCGCCCCCGGCCGCGGTGATCTCGTCGACCACCGACTGTGCCGCCGACAGCGACGAGCCCGAGCCGTCACGGGCGCCGCCGAGATCGTTGACGACGACCTTGGCACCGCGGCGGGCGAGCTCTAGCGCATAGGCCCGGCCCAGACCACCACCAGCCCCGGTCACGATCGCAACGCGGTTGTCGAAACGCAATGTCATGGAAATACGGCCCCTGATGTGTCGCGCAGCCTCTAGCCGACACACTGGCAAACGCAAATAGCGCGACTCGAGGGGCTGCTAGCGTGCCGACCCGGGATCGGCATCGAGCGCATAGCCGGCCGACCGCACCGTGCGGATGACGTCGGGCAGTTCGCCGCCGTTGCTGGTGCCGTTCACCGCCTTGCGCAGCCGGCGGATATGCACGTCGACAGTGCGCTGCTCGACATAGACATCGCGGCCCCAGACGGCATCGAGCAGCTGCTCGCGGCTGAACACCCGGCCGGGATGCTCGAGGAAATGCCGCAGCAGGCGGAACTCGGTAGGCCCCAGCTGCACCATGGCACCGTCGCGCGTCACCTTGTGCGCCGACGTGTCCATCATGATCCCGGCATAATCGAGATTGCCGCCCGACAGCGCCGGCCGCAGGCGGCGCAGCACGGCGCGGACCCGGGCGACCAGTTCGCGCGGGCTGAACGGCTTGGTGATATAATCGTCGGCGCCGGTTTCGAGCCCGCGGATACGATCGGCCTCCTCGGCGCGCGCGGTCAGCATGACGATCGGCAGGTTGGCGGTCAGCGGGGCGCGGCGCAGGCGGCGGCAGACCTCGATGCCCGACAGGTTGGCGATCATCCAGTCGAGGATGACAAGGTCGGGCTTGTCCTCCTGCGCCAGCACCAGGGCTTCCTCGCCATCGCCGGTGCGGATGACGTCGAAGCCCTCCTTTTCAAGGTTGTAGCTGACCAGCTCGACCAGATTGGCGTCGTCCTCGACAAGCAGGATCTTGGGTCGCATGGTCATTCCCCGCAGTTAAAAATCGGTCGCCAGCGTGGCGGTATCGTCGGACTTGGTGCGTTCGGAAGGGCGGTCGCCGGTCACCGCGAAAATCACCATCTCGGCCACGGAAGTGACATGATCGCCGATCCGTTCGAGGTTCTTCGCCACGAACAGCAGATGCGTCGATGGCGTGATGAACTGCGGATTTTCGATCATGAAGGTCAACAGCGACCGGAACAGGCTGTTGTAGAAATCATCGACCCGGCGGTCGCGGTCGCAGACCTGCTGCGCCAGCGCGACATCGCGATCCACATAGGCATCGAGCACGTCCTTGATCATCGAGATCACCACGCGAGCCATTTCGGGAACGATGACGATCGGTTCGACCGGCGGGCTTTGCGCCAGCGCGCCGGCGCGCTTGGCGATATTCTTGGCATAATCGCCGATACGCTCCAGAACGCCGGCAATCTTCAGCGCGGCGACGATCTCGCGCAGGTCGTCGGCCAGCGGCGCGCGCAGCGCGATGATGCGCACCGCCAGCGCCTCGGCCTCCGATTCCAGCGTATCGATCCGGGCATCTTCGGCCACGACGACCGCGGCCGCATCGACGTTGCGCGTCGTCAGCGCGGCGACGGCCGCGGCGATCTGGGTCTCGCACAGCCCGCCCATGCGGCTGATCAGCGACCGCAGTTGCGCCATGTCGTCGTCGAACGCCTTGACGGTATGGGCGATGATTTCAGCCATGTGCACACTGCCTTCTGCCCAGCGCAAGTCGCTGGTCCGTGGCGCAGCGGTCGCTGCGGTTGCCGAAACGGCGATCATCTGGCGCAGGACGCTCCGGGCGCCGAAGTTCGATGATCGGAAGCAACCACATGATGCGCGGTAACGCTGCCTGATGTGGGCTTTATGACACTTATATTGCGCTTTCGTGACAATGCATGCCGTCAGGCCAGGGGTATCGTGAACGAAACGGTGGTCCCCTCCCCGGCCCGGCTTTCGATCTCCAGCCGGCCACGATGACGCTCGACGATGTGCTTGACGATGGCGAGGCCCAGGCCCGTCCCGCCCATCTTGCGCGACCGCTGCGAATCAATGCGATAGAAGCGTTCGGTCAGCCGCGGCAGATGCTCGGGCGCGATGCCCTCGCTGACGTCGTTGACGGAAATGCGGACGACCGCCGGCCGCGCCGAACTGCCCGGCTCGGCGACCACGACGACGGTGATCGGCGTGCCATTGCGGCCATACTTCAGCGCATTGGAGATCAGATTGTGCAGCACCTGCAGGATCTGGTCGCGATCGGCGATGACGGGCGGCAGCGGCAAGCGCTCGTCGATGACGAGTTGCCGTTCGTCGCCATCCAACCGCATCGCCAGCGTCTTGCCGACATCGGCCACAATACCTTCGAGCTGAAGCTGCGCCACCGGGCGCACATGCTTGTCGAGCTCGATCCGCGACAGCGACAGCAGGTCGTCGATCAGCCGCGACATGCGCGCCGCCTCCCGCGCCATGATGTCGAGAAAGCGCCGCCGCGCCGGTTCGTCTTCCGCGGCCGGGCCCTGCAGCGTCTCGACAAAACCCGACAGCGTCGCCAGCGGCGTGCGCAGTTCATGGCTGGCATTGGCGACGAAATCGACCCGCATGCGCTCGGTCAGTCGGGCCTGGGTGATGTCGTCGAACAGCAGCAGCAGCCGGCCATCGCCGGCATCGACGACACGCAGCCGATAGACGGCGTTACCGGTGCCGAGGCCCGACAGTTCGCGCTCGACGCTGGTGCCGCTGTCCCGGGCCTCGGCAATGGCGTCGAGAATGATCGGGTTGCGCACCGTCAGCCGCAGATCGCCGCCGTCGACCCGGTCGCCGAACAGCCGCCGCGCCTCGGCATTGGCGGCCACGGCGATGTCGCCATCGACGATCAGCGCCGGATCGCCCAGCGCCTCGACACTGATGCGATCGGCGGGAACCGCCTCGGCGATCGCATCAGTGT
>QBLU01000034.1:0-4989 GCA_003241875.1 Alphaproteobacteria bacterium | reverse complement strand
ATGCCGCACCGACAGCCGGCCACCGACGAACGCCGCCAGCGCCACCAGCGCCAGCCAGAGCCACCCCAGGCCGGTCACCGCCGCAGTTGCCGCAACGCCGGCAACAAGGCGTCGTAGTGATCGATGACCAGGTCGGCACCAAGATCGGCCGCCGGACGATCCGAAAAGCCGAAGCTGACCGCGACGACCGGGATGGCCGCAGCTCGGGCAGTATTGGTGTCGGTGATCGAATCGCCGACGAAGATCGTGTCGGCCCGGTCACCGCCGGCGGCGGCGATGGTGGCGAACAGATGGTCGGGATGCGGCTTGGGCGCCGCCACCGAATCAAAGCCCAGGTTCGCGGCAAAGCGGCCGTCCCAGCCCAAGGCGGTGACCAGCGCCGCCGACAGCCGCACCGGCTTGTTGGTGCAGATCGCCAGCCGGCAACCGGCGGCGGTAAGTGCGTCGAGCGCGGCCTCCACGCCGGCAAAGGGCCGCGACCCATCGGCGATATGCGCGCCATAATAGGCGAGGAACGCCGGCATCCCGGCCTCGACCAGGTCCGGGCTCGTCTCGCCGCTCGCCGCCAGGCCGCGCTCGAGCAGTTTGCGCGCGCCATGGCCGACCATGTGGCGGACATCCGCCGCCGGTACGCCCGGGCGGCCAAGGACAGCGAGTGCATGGTTGAGCGAGGCGCACAGGTCGGGCGCGGTATCGACGAGCGTCCCGTCGAGATCGAAGACGATGGTGGCCGGCAGGCCATGGCGCGCGGGATTGGTCACCCCTGCCCCATGCGTCGGCAATGCTTCCCAACGCAAGGACGATATGGCAGGGCGGATGCGTGACCGAAGCCGCACCATCCTCCCGCCCGCTCGCCGCTGTGATCCTCGCCGCCGGCCAGGGGACACGGATAAAATCGTCGCTGCACAAGGTTCTGCATCCCATCGCTGGTAAGGCCATGGTGTTGCATTTATTGGACAGCCTGGCCGCGCTTGCCCCGAAACAGACGGTCGTCGTCGTCGGCTCGCTGCGCGAACAGGTGGAGGCGGCCGTCGCCGGCCACGGCGTCAGCGTCGCGGTCCAGTCGCCGCAGCACGGCACCGGCCATGCCGTGCAGCAGGCGCAGGGCGCGCTCGCCGGCTTTGATGGCGACGTGCTGATCCTCTATGGCGACGCGCCGCTCGTCACCACCGCCACCATGCAGCGGCTGCGCGATGCGCTGTCGGGCGATGTCGCGGCGGTCGTGCTCGGCTTCCGGCCGGCCGACGCGGGGGCCTATGGCCGCATCATCGCCGATGGCGACCGCATCGTGAAGATGGTCGAATACAAGGACGCCAGCCCGTCGGAGCGCGCCGCCACCCTGTGCAATTCCGGCCTGATGGCGGTGCGCGCCGCCGACCTGTGGCCGCTGCTCGACCGTGTCGGCAACGACAATGCGGCGCAGGAATATTATCTGCCCGACATCATCGGACTGGCGATTGCCGACGGCCGCACCGCGCGCGTCATCGAAACCGGCGCCGACGAGGTCGCCGGGGTCAACAGCCGCGCCGAGCTGGCCGCTCTCGAGGCGCGCTGGCAGGACGCGCGCCGCGCCGCCGCGATGGCCGACGGCGTGACGCTCGTCGATCCCGGCAGCGTGTTCTTCGCCCATGACACCGAAATCGACCGCGACGTGGTGATCGAGCCCTTTGTGGTGTTCGGCCCCGGGGTCCGCATCGCCAGCGGCGCCACCATCCGGGCGCACAGCCATGTCGAGGGCGCCACTATCGCCGCCGGCTGCGACATCGGGCCTTTCGCGCGGCTGCGCCCCGGCACGGTGCTCGGCAACGGCGTCAAGATCGGCAATTTCGTCGAAACCAAAAAGGCGGTGTTCGGCAGCGGCGCCAAGGCCAACCACCTGTCTTACATCGGCGACGCGACCATCGGTGCCAGGGCCAACATCGGCGCCGGCACCATCACCTGCAATTACGACGGCTTCTTCAAATACACGACGACCATCGGCGCCGGCGCCTTCATCGGCTCCAATTCGGCGCTGGTCGCCCCGGTGACAATCGGCGACGGCGCCATCGTCGCCGCGGGCAGCACCGTCACCGCCGACGTCGCCGCCGATGCGCTGGCGCTGGTACGGCCGCCCCAGACCGAAAAGCCCGGCTGGGCGGCGCGCTTTCGGGTCGCCAGCCTGGCCCGCAAGCAGAAATAACGTCGTTCGGAAAGACACGCGACCATGTGCGGTATCATCGGCATTCTTTCCCACCAGCCCGTCACCGGCCGGCTGATCGACGGCCTCCGCCGGCTCGAATATCGCGGCTATGACTCCTCGGGCATCGCTACAATTCACGACGGCCGCATCGATCGCCGCCGCGCGCCGGGCAAGCTCGACAACCTCGTCGCCGTGCTGGCCACCGATCCCCTGCCCGGCACCAGCGGCATCGCCCATACCCGCTGGGCAACGCATGGCGCGCCAACGACCGACAATGCCCATCCCCACGCCACCGAACAGGTCGCGCTGGTCCACAACGGCATCATCGAGAACTTCAAGCCGCTGCGCGCCGAAGTGCTCGCCGCCGGCCGCACGCTGACGTCGGACACCGACAGCGAAGTCGTCGCCCATCTGCTGACCATGGCGCTCGACGCCGGTGCTACCCCCGACCAGGCCGTCGCCGACACGCTCAAGCGCCTTCATGGCGCCTTCAGCTTCGCGATCCTGTTCCGCAACCATCCCGACGCAATGTACGGCGCCCGGCGCGGCTCGCCGCTAGTGCTCGGCTATGGCAGCGCCGAAATGTTCCTCGGCTCCGATGCGCTCGGCCTCGCACCCTTCACCAACCGCATCGCCTATCTCGAGGAAGGCGACTGGGTCCGCCTCGGCCGCGATGGCGCACAGGTCTTCGACGCCGAGGATCGCCCCGTGACCCGCCCGGTGATCACCTCCTCCGCATCGGCGGCCGTCATCGAAAAGGGCAATTACCGGCATTTCATGGAGAAAGAGATCCATGAACAGCCGATCGTCGTCGCCCAGACGCTCGGTGCCTATGTCGATCCGCTCGCCGAAACCATCAAGCTGCCGGCATTGCCCTTCGACCTCGCCG
The DNA here is from genome assembly GCA_003241875.1 of Alphaproteobacteria bacterium. Classification (GTDB taxonomy): domain Bacteria; phylum Pseudomonadota; class Alphaproteobacteria; order Sphingomonadales; family Sphingomonadaceae; genus Sandarakinorhabdus. Next base: position 1,921 of record QBLU01000034.1, on the reverse strand, counting down.
ACGTGAAGCGGATCCAGATCGTCGCCTGCGGTACCAGCCTCTATGCCGGTCAGGTCGCAACCTATTGGCTGGAAAGCCTCGCCCGCGTGCCCGTGCAGATCGAAAACGCCTCCGAATTCCGCTACCGCGATCCGGTCTACGAACCCGGCGGCCTGGCGCTGTTCATCTCGCAATCGGGCGAAACCGCCGATACGCTCGCGGCACTCCGCCATGCCAAGGCCGGCGGGCAGCATATTGCCGCCGTCGTCAACGTCGCCTCGTCATCGATGGCGCGCGAGGCCGACCTGGTGTTGCCGACCCATGCCGGCCCGGAGATCGGCGTTGCCAGCACCAAGGCCTTCACCTGCCAGCTGGCGGTGCTCGCCGCCTTCGCCATCGCGCTCGGCAAGGCCAAGGGCCGCATCGACGCCGCCGAGGAGGCCCGGCTGGTGCACCTGCTGACCGAAGTCCCGGCGGCGATGAACAATGCACTGAAGACCGAGGACACGATCCACGCCCTGGCGCTGCCGCTGTCGAAGGCCCGCGACATCCTCTACATGGGCCGCGGCCCCGACTACCCGATGGCGCTCGAAGGTGCGCTCAAGCTGAAGGAAATCAGCTACATCCATGCCGAAGGCTATGCCGCCGGCGAGCTGAAGCACGGGCCCATCGCGCTGATCGACGAAAACGTCCCGGTCATCGTCATCGCGCCGTCAGGGCCACGCTTCGAAAAAACCGTGTCGAACATGCAGGAAGTGATGGCCCGCGGCGGCCTCGTCTATCTGCTGTCGGACGCCGACGGCCTCGCCGAACACGGCAGCAGCGCCACCGCAACGATTCCCATGCCCATGGTCGACCCGTTCATCAGCCCCCTGGTCACCGCCGTCCCCATCCAGCTCCTCGCCTATCACGTCGCCCTCGCCAAGGGCACCGACGTCGATCAGCCGCGCAACCTCGCGAAAAGCGTCACAGTCGAATAGCCGCGATGTTCCGATAAAGATTTCCGGATCAGACGGTCGAGTGACCGCTCATTTTTGCGAAACATGCGGTGACCACAACCTGTCCGATAGCCGATCGCCTTCCGTGCGCGTCCGCCGCCGACGCCGGCCCGCATAGAGTCGACTGAATCGGGTCAGGCCTCGTCGGGTGCCTTTACCAGCGCCATCGCGGCCGCCGCGATCAGCAACGAAGCCCCACCGATCGCCAGTGCCGCAATCGCCGCCCCGTCGAAAAACTGTTTCAGCAGAAGTCCGAGGATGGTTGCCGCCACCAGCTGTGGCATCACGATGAAGATATTGAAGATGCCCATGTAGACACCCATTTTCCGGGCCGGCAGCACCCTGCTCAGCATGGCATAGGGAATCGACAGGATCGATGCCCAGGCAATGCCGACGCCGATCATCGGCAACCACAGCCACGCTGGATCCCGGATCAGGACAATGCCGATCAACCCCGCCCCGCCGAGCGCCAGGTTGATCATGTGGCACGCCCGCCGCCCGATCCGCGCCGCCACCGGCGGGATCGCGAACGCCGCCAGCGCGGCGACGCCATTGTAGACGCCGAACAGCAGCCCGACGAGATCGGCCCCTGCGCCATAGGCCGGCGCCGTCGGGTCGTCGGTGCCGAAATGCCAACGTGTCACCGCCGCCGTGGTGAAGATCCACATCGCGAACAGCCCGAACCAGGTGAAGAACTGCACCACCGCCAGCTGCCGCATCGTCGCCGGCATCGCGAACACATCGTCGAGAATCTCCACCAGCCCACCGGTCGCGCCACCCCCGCGCCGCCGCCAGCCCGCCAACAGCTGCGTCACGCCGAACAGCGCCAGCAGGCCGCCGAGCACATGCAGTTCCTTCTCCAGCCCGAACGTCGCTGTCATCGCGGCCACTGCTGCCCCCGCCGCCACCCACAGCCCGCCGCCGCGCAGATACGCCTCGGCACT
>QBLU01000033.1 GCA_003241875.1 Alphaproteobacteria bacterium | reverse complement strand
GCGTTGCCGGCACCGCCTCCGGCCGGGTCGAGGACGTGCTGAAGGATGTCGCCGGCCTCGCCGCGTTTCGGCGCAGCGACAGTCGTGCCGCGAACCCGACCAGCCAGGGCGTCACGCTGCGCGCGCTGGGCGGCAACGCCGCGTCGCGGGCGCTGGTGCTGCTCGACGGCGTGCCGCTCGCTGACCCGTTTGCCGGCTATATTCCGTGGAGCGCCATCGACCCGGCGACGCTGGCCAGCATCCGCGTCACCCGTGGCGGCGGCGCCGGGGCGTTCGGCGCCGGCGCGGTGGCGGGCACGCTGGAATTGCAGAGCGGCGGGCCCGATGTGTTGCCGCCGGGATCGCTGGCGCTGGCCGGCGGCTCGCGCGACAGCTGGGCGGCGAGCGGCAGCGTCACGGCGCGGATCGGCGGCGGCTTCGTCACCGCCGGCGGCCGCTATGATCGCGGCGCCGGCTATGTGCTGCTGCCGCCGGACCAGGCCGGTCCGGTCGACATTCCGGCACGCTATCGCAGCTGGGGGGCATCGTTGCGCGCCGTCATGCCGGCCGGCGACGACAGCGAGGTGCAGGTCGCGGCACGGGCCTTCGACGATGTGCGGTTCCGCGGGCTCGAACTTGCCGGATCGACCAGCCGCGGCGCCGATGCCAGCGTGCGGGTCATCCATCGCGGCGACTGGGGCGTGGAGGCGCTGGCCTATGTCCAGACCCGCGATTTCGCGGCGCGATTCGCCAGCATCGGCGCCGGCCGGGCGACCGCGACGCCGACGCTCGACCAGTATCGCACGCCGGCGACCGGCATCGGCGGCAAGTTCGCCATCCGGCCGCCGGTCGGCGGCGCGCACAACCTGGAAATCGGCGTGGATGCCCGGCGCGGCGACGGCACCAGCCGCGAGCGTTTCCGGCTGGTGGCGGGCCGCTTCACCCGGCTGCGCGAGGCCGGCGGCGCGACATCGGCGCTGGGTTTCTATGTCGAGGACAGCTGGTCGCTGACCGACACGCTGACGCTGACCGGTGGTGCCCGCGCCGATCGCTGGCGGATCGCGGACGGTCGCCTGCGCGAGATCGACAGCGATACCGGGGCGGTGACGCTCGACCAGCCGGCGCCGGGCCGCGATGGCTGGCGGGGAACGGCGCGCGGCGGCGCGGTGTGGAAGGTCGCGCCGGTGCTGGCGTTGCGCGCCGCCGCCTATACGGGGTTCCGGCTGCCGACGCCGAACGAGCTCTACCGCCCGTTCCGCGTCGGCGCCGATGCCACGGCGGCCAATCCGGCGCTCGACCTCGAACGCGCCCGCGGGGTGGAGGCCGGGTTCGACTGGCGGCCGATCCCGGCGGCGCGACTGTCGGTGACCGCCTATGCCAACGAGCTGTCGGGGGCGATCTCCAACGTCACACTGGGGCGCGGGCCGGGGACGTTCCCGCAGGTCGGCTTTGTCGGCGCCAGCGGCGCCTTTAGGCAGCGTCTCAACCTCGATGCGGTGGTGGTGCATGGCATCGAGGCCGATGCCGGGGTCGAGTTCGGGCGCTGGAGCGCGGTGGCATCGGCGGCCTGGGCCGATCCACGCGTCCGCGCCTCAGGGCTGTCCGCCGGCCTCGACGGCCTGCGTCCGGCGGTGACGCCGCAGTTCAGCGCCTCGGGCACGCTGGCCTGGACCGGCGATCGGCTCGGCGGCAACGTCACCCTGCGGCATTCGGGTGCGCAATTCGACGACGACCAGAATTTGCGGCGCCTGCCGGCAGTCACGACCGTCGACGCCAGCGCCCGGCTGCGGCTGTTCGGCGGCCTGTCTCTGGAGGCCCGCGCCGAGAATATCGGGGATGCGGAGGTCGTGTCGGGCCTCAGCGCCGACGGCATCATCGATCGCGGCCAGCCGCGGACGCTGTGGCTGGGGCTGCGCTGGGAAGGGTGATGGCCGGCACCGGTCCGCCTCGAAGCGCGCAAAATGACTTGACCGGAACAGCCTGCCGCCGGAAGCGTGGCGGCCGATGAACAGCAACCGCCTGACCCGCTATATTCTCGTCGCGCTGGTGACCGGTGTCGCCACCGGCTATGTCATCAACGCATCGGTCAACGCCGACCAGGCCAAGGAAGCGGCCTATTATTTCAGCATCGTCACCGGCGTGTTCCTGCAGCTGATCAAGATGATCATCGCGCCGCTGGTGCTGTCGACCCTGGTTGTCGGCGTCGCGCACATGGGCAGCGGCGGGGCCGTCGGGCGCACCTTCGGGCGGACTTTGGCGTGGTTCATCACCGCCTCGGTGGTGTCGCTGTCGCTGGGCATATTGATGGTCAATCTGCTCGCCCCGGGCGTCGGGGTCGGGCTGACGCTGCCGCCCGCCGATGCGGCGACGGGGCTGGCGAAAAAGGCTTTCGACCTCAAGGAGTTCATCCTCCACATCTTCCCCAAGTCGATCTTCGAGGCGATGGCCACCAACGAGGTGCTGCAGATCGTCGTCTTCTCGCTGTTCGCCGGCGTCGGGCTGATCGCCATCGGCGACGCCGGCAAGCCGATCACCCGCGGGCTGGAGGCGCTGATGCACCTGATGCTGACGGTGACCGGCTATGTGATGAAGGTGGCGCCGTTCGCAGTGTTCGCCGCCGTCGCCTCGGCGATCGCGGTGGAGGGGCTGGGCATCCTCATCGTCTTCGGCAAGTTCATCGGCGGGTTTTACCTGGCGCTGGCCATGCTGTGGCTGCTGCTGTTCGGCGCCGGCGCGGCGGTCATCGGCGTGCCCAACATCCTGCGGCTGGCACGCGACATCCGCGAGCCGTTCCTGATCACCTTTGCCACCGCCTCGTCGGAAGCCGCCTATCCCAAGATGCTCGAATCGCTCGAACGCTTCGGGGTGCCCAACCGCATCGCCAGCTTCGTGCTGCCGCTGGGCTATTCGTTCAATCTCGACGGCTCGATGATGTACTGTGCCTTTGCCAGCATCTTCATCGCCCAGGCCTATGGCATCGACCTGACGCTGGGGCAGGAAATCTTCATGCTCGGGCTGCTGATGATCACGTCAAAGGGCATCGCCGGCGTACCGCGCGCCAGCCTCGTGGTGATCGCGGCGACCTTGCCCTATTTCAACATTCCTGAGGCCGGGCTGCTGCTGATCCTCGCCGTCGACCATTTCCTCGACATGGGCCGCAGCGCGACCAACGTCATCGGCAATGCCGTGGCGACGGCGGTGATCGCCAAATGGGACACCGGCGAGGAGCCCGTCGAAACCATCCTGCAGACATGAAAAAGGGCGGCGCCCGGCAGGCACCGCCCCATTCACGTCGATCGTGCCGCGATCAGAGCGGCGGGACGCGCAGCACCTGGCCCGGGTAGATCTTGTCCGGGTCGCTGAGCATCGGCTTGTTGGCTTCGAAGATGCGCGGATAGAGGCTGGCGTTGCCGTACAGCCGCTTGGCGATGCCCGACAGCGTGTCGCCCTTTTCAACCGGATAGAACACCACGGCATCCTCATCGGCATGATCGTCGCCGGCGGCGGGCGCCGGGGCTGCGGTCGCGGCCGGGGTGACCGACGACAGCGGCACGCGCATCTGGTTGTCGACCTTCTGGATGCCGTCGTTGTTGCCGACCGCCATGACGATCTTCGACGCTTCGGCGCGATTGGCGGCGAGGCCGGTCAGCGTCGCGACGCCGTCGGCAACCGTGACGCCGAAATTCTGGACGCTGAGCCCCAGTTTTGCGACCTGCGCCTTGATCGCGTCGGGGTCGGGGCCGCCATGGCCCAGAAGCTTGTCCTTGATGAAACTGTAGATACCCATTGCCGTTCTCCCTCAGCTTGGCGGTGAAACGTGCCGTTACCGTTATCGTTGCGTGTGCTCTGCCCCAAATGTGGCGGTGTCAATTGACCGGTGCGCGCCGTCGATAGCTCAGCGCCTCGGCAATATGGAGCCGAGTCACCTGCTCCGACCCCGCCAGGTCGGCGAGCGTCCGCGCCACGCGCAGCACCCGGTGATAGCCGCGCGCCGACAGCCGCAGTGTATCGGCGGCCTGGGCGAGCAGCTTGGCGCCGGCGGCATCGGGCGTCGCCGCGGCTTCGAGCACCTTGCCGTCGGCCTCGGCATTGGTCCGCGCCGCGGCGCCGGCATAGCGCGCGGCGCGGCGACGCGGGCGGCGACGATCGCCGAGGTTTCGGACGGCGGCGGCAGGCTGAGATCGGCGGCGCTGACCGCCGGCACGTCGACATGGAGGTCGATGCGATCGAGCAGCGGCCCCGACAGCCGCGCCTGATAATCGGCGGCGCATTTCGGCGCGCGCGAACAGGCTTGCGCGGCGTCGCCCAGATGCCCGCAGCGGCAGGGATTCATCGCCGCGATCAGCTGCACCCGCGCCGGATAGGAGACATGCGCCGCCGCCCGCGCCACCATCACCGTTCCGGTTTCGAGCGGCTGGCGCAGCGAATCGAGCACGCCGCGCTGGAATTCCGGCAGCTCGTCGAGGAACAGCACGCCGAGATGCGCCAGGCTGACCTCGCCGGGCCGCGCCTTGGCGCCGCCGCCGACCAGCGCCGGCATCGAGGCGCTGTGGTGGGGACTGCGGAACGGCCGGGTGCGGACGAGGCGGCCGCCCTCGAGTTCGCCCGCCATCGACGCGACCATCGACACTTCCAGCGCCTCCGCCGGGGTCAGTTCGGGCAAGATGCCGGGCAGGGCGGCGGCGAGCAGCGACTTGCCCGATCCCGGCGGGCCGGACATCAAGAGGTTGTGGCCCCCGGCGGCGGCGATCTCCACCGCGCGCTTGGCGGTTTCCTGGCCCTTGATCTCGGCCATGTCGGGGCCGGTGCGGACGAGATCGGCGAGGCTGCGCTGCGGCGGCGACAGCAGTTGCGTGCCCTTCAGGTGATTGAGCAGCGAGAGCAGGTCGGGCGCCGCGACGACATCGACTTCGCCGGCCCAGGCCGCCTCGCCGCCCTGGCTGGCGGGGCAGATCAGGCCGAGCTCGTTCTCGGCGGCGTGCAGTGCCGCGAGCAGCACGCCGGGCACTGGCGCAAGCGCGCCATCGAGGCCCAGTTCACCGACGACGATGAAGCCGTCGATCGCATCGCGGGCGACGACACCCATGGCGACGAGCAGCCCCAGCGCGATCGGCAGATCGTAGTGGGAGCCTTCCTTGGGCAGGTCGGCCGGCGACAGGTTGACGACGATGCGGCGCGGCGGCAGCGCCAGCCCGATGGCGTGCAGCGTCGCCTGCACCCGCTCGCGGCTTTCCTTCACCGCCTTGTCGGGCAGGCCGACGGTGAGGAACCCGGCCGCCCCCGACGACATCTGCACCTGCACGTCGACCCGTCGCGCCTCGAGCCCGAGGAACGCCACCGTTCCGACATGCGCGACCATATGTGCCCCTGCTCAGCGAAAATCGTTGCGACCCCGACGCGGTTATGTCGCATCGCTGCTCCATGGGCAATTGTTCACAAACGGGTATTCCTCGCCCCCATTGCGCCTTGTCTGTGCCACAACTGGCACTTAGAGCCTGCCCCGTGAAACGACCCGCCTTTCTCGACGTGCTGATCAGGAGCGAACCCTTCCGGGTGTTCCAGCTGTTCGTCGGCGCGTTCCTGATGCTGGTGGCGCCGATCATCGGCATTCCGACGCCGGGGCCGCTCGGCATCTTCGTGTTTGCCTTTGGCCTGGCGCTGGTGCTGCGCAATTCGGCCTGGGCGCGGCGGCGCTATGTCCGCTACACCCGCCGCTATCCGCGCGTGCAAAAGGCGGTGAACTTTGGCTTGCGCCGCAAATCGAAGCGCAAGATCGCGGCGCCGCGGCCGCCGGGAACGCGTTCCGGCGCCTGATGCGCCCCCCGGCGAATTGACGAAAGCGGCGACCGCCCTTACATCGCTGCGGTTCGACAAGCGCGGCCCCTTCGCGGCCGCCGGTTCGCCTGCGCGTTAGGATTTTCATGCTCGGATTCGGCGGTATCGCCAAGCGGCTTTTCGGTTCAAGCAACGACCGCTACGTCAAGTCGCTGGGCACGGTGGTGGGGCGCATCAACGCGCTCGAGCCGACCATTTCGGCGTTGAGCGACGAGGCGCTGCGCGCCCAGACCGACAAGCTGAAGGGCGAGCTCGCCGCCGGCAAGACGCTCGACGATGTGCTTCCCGAAGCCTTTGCGACGGTGCGCGAAGCGGCGAAGCGCACGCTCGGCCAGCGCCATTACGACGTGCAGCTGGTCGGCGGCATCGTCCTCCACCGCGGCGAGATCGCCGAGATGCGGACCGGCGAGGGCAAGACGCTGGTGGCGACGCTCGCGGTGTATCTCAACGCACTGGCCGGCAAGGGTGTCCATGTCGTCACCGTCAACGACTACCTTGCAGCGCGCGACGCCGGCTGGATGGGCCAGGTCTATAAATTCCTCGGGCTCAGCGTCGGCGTCATCGTCCCCAATATCGACGACAACACCCGCCGCGAAGCCTATGCCGCCGACATCACCTATGGCACCAACAACGAGTTCGGCTTCGATTTCCTGCGCGACAACATGAAGTACAGCCGCGAGCAGATGGTGCAGCGGCCGTTCCATTATGCCGTCGTCGACGAGGTCGATTCGGTGCTGATCGACGAGGCGCGGACGCCGCTGATCATTTCCGGCCCGACCGACGACAAGAGCGAGCTCTACATGTCGGTCGACACGATGGTGAAGACGCTGGCGTCCGAGGATTACGAGATCGACGAGAAGCAGCGGTCGGTGATCCTGACCGAGGACGGCACCGAAAAGGCCGAGCGGGCGCTGGCCGAGATGGGCCTGCTGGAGGGCGAGAACCTTTATGATTTCGAGAACACCCAGGTCGTCCACCATTTGAACCAGGCGCTGCGCGCCAATGTCATCTATCGCCGCGACACCGATTACATCGTGCGCAACGACAAGGTGATCATCATCGACGAATTCACCGGCCGCATGATGGATGGCCGGCGCTGGTCCGATGGCCTGCACCAGGCGGTGGAGGCCAAGGAAGGCGTCCAGATCCAGCCCGAGAACCAGACGCTGGCCAGCATCACCTTCCAGAATTATTTCCGCATGTACCCCAAGCTGGGCGGCATGACCGGCACCGCGGCCACCGAGGCGTCGGAATTCTTCGACATCTACAAGCTGAATGTCGTCGAGATCCCGACCAACAAGCCGGTGCTGCGCGAGGATGTCGACGACGAATTCTACAAGGACGCCGACCAGAAGTTCAAGGCGATCGTCAAGACCATCCGTGAGTCCTCGGCGCGCAACCAGCCGATCCTCGTCGGCACGGTTTCCATCGAAAAGAGCGAGATGCTCAGCGAGTTCCTGAAGAAGGAAGACGTCAAGCACGTCGTGCTCAACGCCCGCTTCCACGAACAGGAAGCCCATATCGTCGAGCAGGCAGGGCGGCTCGGCGCCGTCACCATCGCCACCAACATGGCCGGCCGCGGCACCGACATCCAGCTCGGCGGCAATTTCGAGGCGCGCGTCGAGCGCGAGCTGTCCGACCTGGAGCCCGGCCCGGAGCGCGATGCCGCCGTCGCCCGCATCAAGCAGGAGGTGGAGACCGAGCGCCAGGCCGTGCGCGATGCCGGCGGGCTGTTCGTGCTCGGCACCGAGCGCCACGAAAGCCGCCGCATCGACAACCAGCTGCGCGGCCGTTCGGGCCGGCAGGGCGACCCGGGGCTCAGCCGTTTCTACCTCTCGCTCGACGACGATCTGCTGCGCATCTTCGGCCAGCAGACGATGCTGAGCCGCATGATGAACAACAGCCTGGAAGAGGGGGAGGCGATCGTCCACCCCTGGATCTCCAAGGCCATCGAGACGGCGCAGAAGAAGGTCGAGGCGCGCAACTACGACGTGCGCAAGCAATTGCTGCAGTACGACGATGTGATGAACGACCAGCGCAAGGTCGTCTATGAACAGCGCGCCGACATCATGGACAGCGAGACCGTCGGCGACGTCGTTATCGACATGCGCCACGAGACGATCAACGCCATCGTCGCCGAGCATTGCCCGGCCAACAGCTATCCCGAGCAATGGGATGTCGAGGGGCTCGAGGTCGCCGTCCAGAACACGCTGGCGCTCGACCTGCCGGTCCGCGACTGGCCGCAGGAAGCCGCGATCGACCCGGAAATCGTCATCGACCGGCTGGTCGCTGCCGCCGACGCCCAGATGGAGGCCAAGGCTGCGCAGCTGCCGCCGGGCAATTGGGTGGAGATCGAGAAGAATTTCCTGCTGCAGGCGCTCGACCATCACTGGAAGGAGCATCTTGCGACCCTCGATGCGCTGCGCCAGGTCATCCACCTGCGCGCCTATGCGCAAAAGACGCCGCTCAACGAATACAAGTCGGAAGCGTTCGCGCTGTTCGAGCGCATGCTGGTCATCGTCCGCGAGGATGTGACGCGGATGCTGTCGCACGCCCAGTTCCAGATGGACGCGCCGGCGCTGGCGCAGCCGGCGATGCCGAATTTCGTCACGACGCACATCGACCCGCTGACCGGCGAGAACGACGCCTTCGGCAGCCGCGGCTTTGCCCGCACCGATGCCTTCGGCAGCCTGCCCGCCGGTGCATTGAGCGGCGCGCTGGCGGCGACCGCGGAATTGACCGACGTCGACCCGGAAGACCTGGCCGAATGGCACCGCGTCGTGTCGCGCAACGCGGTCTGCCCGTGCGGATCGGGCAAGAAGTTCAAGCATTGCCACGGGGTGCTGTAGCGCGGGGGCGAACCTGACGTCGCGTGTCGGGCGGACCCCGGGCCTGAATCCGATTGACGCCACGAGGCCCCAAGACTATAGGCCGCGCTCCCGTATATGGGCCGAAATCAGGCAAGCCTCGATTCCGGCGTGTGGACGCGAAATGAAACAACAGGCTGCGCCGCGCGCGTGAGGTTCCCTGCCAGGGTGCCAAGCGCGCTTATGCCGTAAGGGCGGTTCGGACCTGGAGTAGGCAGCGCAAGCTGCCGAACAGACAGGATGACAGATACACGATGCCGACTATCAACCAGTTGATCCGCAAGGGTCGCGAGCCGCAGAAGGCCCGCAACAAGGTGCCGGCCATGGAGGCCTGCCCGCAGAAGCGTGGTGTCTGCACCCGCGTCTACACGACGACCCCGAAGAAGCCGAACTCGGCACTTCGCAAGGTTGCCAAGATCCGTCTTACCAATGGCTTCGAAGTCATCGGCTACATCCCCGGCGAGGGCCACAACCTTCAGGAGCACTCGGTGGTCCTGATTCGCGGCGGCCGCGTCAAGGATTTGCCCGGTGTGCGCTACCACGTTCTGCGCGGCGTGCTCGACACCCAGGGTGTCAAGAACCGCAAGCAGAGCCGGTCGAAGTACGGCGCCAAGCGTCCCAAGTAAGAAGGATTAGAAAATGGCCCGTCGTCGTCGCCCAGAAAAGCGCGAAATCCTGCCCGACCCCCGTTTCGGTGATGTCGTGCTGAGCAAGTTCATGAACCTCGTCATGTACGAGGGCAAAAAGTCCGTCGCCGAACAGATCGTCTATTCGGCGCTGGAAACCATCGAAGCCAAGAGCCGCCGCGAACCGGTCGGCGTCTTCCACGATGCGCTCGCCAATGTCCGTCCGGGCATCGAAGTGCGCTCGCGCCGCGTCGGTGGTGCCACCTATCAGGTGCCTGTCGAAGTGCGTCCCGAACGTTCGCAGGCGCTCGCCATTCGCTGGCTGATCGCCGCCGCGCGCAAGCGCAGCGAGCACACGATGGCGCAGCGCCTGTCGGGCGAACTGCTCGATGCCGCCAACAACCGCGGCGCCGCCGTCAAGAAGCGTGAAGATTCGCACCGGATGGCCGAAGCCAACCGCGCCTTCTCGCACTATCGTTGGTAACAACGATGATCGGACAGCTTCGCTGGTAACAGCAACCATATCGGCACCGCTGGTGACAGCGGTGCCGCAGACCTCTCGCTGGTAGAAGAATCATGGCTCGCACAACCCCGCTCAACATGTACCGCAACATCGGGATCATGGCGCATATCGACGCCGGGAAAACCACGACGACCGAGCGGATTCTCTATTACACCGGCAAGTCGTACAAGATCGGCGAAGTGCACGAAGGCACCGCCACGATGGACTGGATGGAGCAGGAGCAGGAGCGCGGCATCACCATCACGTCCGCCGCGACGACATGTTTCTGGAACGACCACCGCATCAACATCATCGACACCCCGGGCCACGTCGACTTCACCATCGAAGTCGAGCGCTCGCTGCGCGTGCTCGATGGCGCCGTGGCGTGCTTCGATGGCGTTGCCGGCGTCGAGCCGCAGTCGGAGACCGTGTGGCGCCAGGCGGACAAGTACAAGGTGCCGCGCATGTGCTTCGTCAACAAGCTTGACCGTACCGGCGCCAATTTCGACCGCTGCGTGCAGATGATCAAGGATCGCCTCGGCGCTCGCCCGGCCGTCCTGTATCTGCCGATCGGCCTCGAGGGTGATTTCATCGGCCTCGTCGACCTGGTCGAGAACCGCGCCATTGTCTGGCTCGAGGAATCGCTGGGCGCCAAGTTCGAATACAAGGACATTCCGGACGATCTGAAGGACGCCGCCGCCGTTGCCCGCTCGGAACTGATCGAGATGGCTGTCGAGCAGGACGACGCCCTGATGGAATCGTACCTCGAAGGCACCGAGCCGACGACGGCCGAACTGAAGGCGCTGATCCGCAAGGGCACGCTGGCGTTCGCGTTCGTCCCCGTGTTGTGCGGTTCGGCGTTCAAGAACAAGGGCGTGCAGCCGCTGCTCGACGCCGTCGTCGACTATCTGCCGAGCCCGCTCGACATTCCGCCGATGCACGGCATCAACCTGAAGGACGAGGACGAGATCCGCGAAGCGTCGGACGACGCGCCGTTCTCGGCCCTGGCCTTCAAGATCATGACCGATCCGTTCGTCGGCACGCTGACCTTTGCCCGCATCTATTCGGGCCGGATGGAAGCCGCCTCGACCGTGATGAACTCGGTCAAGGACAAGCGTGAGAAGATCGGCCGCATGCTGCTGATGCATGCCAACAACCGCGAGGACATCAAGGAAGCCTTTGCCGGCGACATCGTCGCGCTGGTCGGCCTCAAGGACGTCACCACGGGCGACACGCTGTGCGCGCCGCTGAAGCCGATCATCCTCGAGCGCATGGAGTTCCCGGACCCCGTCATCGAAGTCGCCGTGGAGCCCAAGACCAAGGCCGACCAGGAAAAGATGGGCATCGCGCTCAATCGCCTGGCACAGGAAGATCCGTCGTTCCGCGTCACCTCGGACATGGAATCGGGCCAGACCATCATCAAGGGCATGGGCGAGCTTCACCTCGAGATTCTCGTCGATCGCATGCGCCGCGAATTCAAGGTCGAGGCCAATGTCGGCGCGCCGCAGGTTGCCTATCGTGAATCGCTCGCCCGCAAGGTCGATGTCGACTACACCCACAAGAAGCAGTCGGGCGGCTCGGGCCAGTTCGGCCGCATCAAGTTCTCGGTCGAGCCCGGCGAGCGTGGTTCGGGCATCATCTTCAAGGATGACGTCAAGGGCGGCAATATTCCCAAGGAATATATCCCGTCGGTCGAGAAGGGCATCCGCGAAGTGGCAGCCTCGGGCTCGCTGATCGGCTTCCCGATCATCGATTTCGTCGCGACGCTGTACGACGGCGCCTATCACGACGTCGATTCGTCGGCGCTGGCGTTCGAGATCACCGGTCGCGGTGGCATGCGCGAAGCCGCCACCAAGGCCGGCATCAAGCTGCTCGAGCCGGTGATGAAGGTTGAAGTCGTCACCCCGGAAGATTATCTGGGCGATGTCATCGGCGATCTGAACTCGCGCCGTGGCCAGATCCAGGGCACCGACACGCGCGGCAATGCCCAGGTCATCGAAGCCCAGGTGCCGCTCGCGAACATGTTCGGGTACGTGAACCAGCTGCGCTCGATGAGCCAGGGCCGGGCCCAGTACACGATGCAGTTCAGCCATTACGAGGAAGTGCCCTCGAACGTGGCCGAGGAGATCAAGCTGAAACTGGCTTGATTTATTCCTGTGTGCCGCTAGTCAGCGCCCCTTCCGGTGGCGCTGATTCGGCCATAGGCGATCACGAAAAACGAAACAGAATTCACGAGAAAGAGGTTTACGGCCATGGGTAAGGCAAAATTCGAGCGGAACAAGCCGCACTGCAACATCGGCACCATCGGTCACGTCGACCATGGCAAGACCTCGCTGACGGCTGCCATCACCAAGGTGCTGGCCGAAACCGGCGGCGCCACCTTCACGTCCTACGCCAACATCGACAAGGCGCCGGAAGAGCGTGAGCGCGGCATCACCATCTCGACGGCGCACGTCGAGTACGAGACTGCCAGCCGCCACTACGCCCACGTCGATTGCCCGGGCCACGCCGATTATGTGAAGAACATGATCACCGGTGCCGCCCAGATGGACGGCGCGATCCTCGTCGTGTCGGCTACCGATGGCCCGATGCCGCAGACCCGTGAGCACATCCTGCTCGCCAAGCAGGTCGGCGTGCCCGCCATGGTCGTCTTCATGAACAAGGTCGACCTCGTCGACGACGCCGAGATCCTCGAGCTCGTCGAGATGGAAATCCGCGAGCTGCTCTCGAAGTACGATTTCCCCGGCGACGACATCCCCATCACCCAGGGTTCGGCCGTGTGCGCCCTCGATGGCAAGCGCGACGACATCGGCCATGATGCCGTGCTGGCGCTCATGAAGACCGTCGACGAGTACATCCCGCAGCCGGAGCGTGCGCTCGACCGTCCGTTCCTGATGCCGATCGAGGATGTGTTCTCGATCTCGGGTCGCGGTACCGTCGTCACCGGCCGTGTCGAATCGGGCGTCGTCAAGGTCGGCGAGGAAATCGAGATCGTCGGCATCAAGGACACCCGCAAGACGGTGTGCACCGGCGTCGAAATGTTCCGCAAGCTGCTCGATCAGGGCCAGGCCGGCGACAACATCGGCGCGCTGCTCCGCGGCGTCGGCCGTGAAGACGTCGAGCGCGGTCAGGTGCTCTGCAAGCCCGGCTCGATCAAGCCGCACACCGAGTTCTCGGCAGAGGTCTATGTCCTCTCCAAGGACGAGGGTGGCCGTCACACGCCGTTCTTCGCCAACTATCGCCCGCAGTTCTATTTCCGCACGACCGACGTCACCGGTACCGTCGAGCTGCCGGAAGGCACCGAGATGGTCATGCCGGGCGACAACGTCCAGCTGAAGGTCAAGCTGATCGCTCCGATCGCCATGGACCCGGGCCTGCGCTTCGCCATTCGTGAAGGCGGTCGTACCGTCGGCGCCGGCGTGGTTGCGAACATCATCAAGTAAGGCTATAGGGCCGCTTCCTTTGGGAGGCGGCCCGATTCGTCGAGCCTGCCGATTTTCCAAAGCCATCGATTTTCTGACCGGTGCATCCCGCCGCGATTGCGGGCAGTGCCGGTCTTGAACTTTTGAATAGAGTGATCGTAGAAGTTCCATGGACACGCAGAACATCCGCATCCGCCTGAAGGCTTTCGACCACCGTGTCCTGGACATGGCGACGGGCGAGATCGCCGACACGGCAAAGCGCACCGGTGCTGCCATCCGTGGCCCGATCCCGCTGCCGACGCGCTTCGAGAAGTTCACCGTGAACCGCTCGCCGCACGTCGACAAGAAGAGCCGCGAGCAGTTCGAAGTCCGGACCTACAAGCGGTTGCTCGATATCGTCGATCCCACCCCGCAGACCGTGGACGCGCTGATGAAGCTCGACCTCGCTGCCGGTGTCGATGTGGAAATCAAGCTCGGCAAGTAAGCCGAACCAAAATACGCGGAGCGAACTTTGGCCCACCATCGGGCCGGCAAGCCCCCACCCAATCGGGTCGGGGCCTCTGATGAGAAAGGAATTGGTCATGCGCACAGGCGTGATCGCGAAGAAGATGGGGATGACGCGGATTTTCCGCGATGATGGCCGGCACGTTCCGGTCACGGTCCTCGCTCTCGAGAACAATCAGGTTATCTCTGTCCGCACCACCGACACCGACGGTTACGTCGCTGTCCAGCTGGGCGCCGGCACCAAGAAAGCCAAGAACACCACCAAGCCGGAGCGCGGCCATTTCGGCAAGGCCGAAGTCGAGCCCAAGGCCAAGGTCGCCGAATTCCGCGTGTCGGAAGACGCGCTGCTGGAAACCGGTGCCACCCTGTCGGCTGACCATTTCGTCGCCGGCCAGCTCGTCGACGTCACCGGCGTCACCCAGGGCAAGGGCTTCCAGGGCGGCATGAAGCGTTGGGGCTTCGGCGGTCTGCGCGCCACCCACGGTGTCTCGGTCTCGCACCGCTCGCTCGGTTCGACCGGCCAGCGCCAGGATCCGGGCAAGGTCTTCAAGGGCAAGAAGATGGCCGGCCACATGGGTGACAAGCAGCGCACCCAGCAGAACCTCGAAATCGTTTCGACCGACGTCGAGCGCGGTCTCCTGTTCGTCCACGGCTCGGTGCCGGGTTCGAAGGGTGGCTGGCTGCTGATCAAGGATGCGGTCAAGGTCGCGCGTCACGCCGATGCGCCCTATCCGGCGTCGCTGAAGATGTCGGCTGTTGCCAATGATGATGTCGCTCCCGTCGAGGTCGCCGAAGCGCCCGTCGTTGCCGACACCACCGAAAACACGGAGGCCTGAGGCACATGAAGGTTCAGGTCAAAACCCTGGCCGCGGCTGATGCCGGCGAGATCGAACTGTCGGATGCCGTTTTCGGCAAGGAACCGCGGCTCGACATCCTGCATCGCGTCGTCACCTGGCAGCTCGAGAAGCGCCGCGCCACCGCGCGTGGGGCGCGTGAGCGTTCGGACGTGAAGCGCACCGGCAAGAAGCTGGGCAACCAGAAGGGCGGCGGTACCGCCCGCCACGGCAACCGCGCCGCTCCGCAGTTCATCGGCGGCGGCAAGGCTCATGGTCCCCGCGTCCGTGACTTCAATCCGGGTCTCAACAAGAAGATCCGCACCCTCGGCCTCGCCACCGCGCTGTCGGTGAAGGCGGCCGAAGGCAAGCTGATTGTCCTCGAGGACTTCACCATCGGTGAAGCCAAGACCAAGGCGTTCCTGACGGTCATGGCCGGTCTCGGCATCACGTCGGGCCTGTTCATCGACGGTGCCGAGGTCAACCTCGGTTTCCGCCAGGCGACCAGCAATGTTCCGCACATCGACGTGCTGCCGGCGATCGGCGCCAACGTCTATGACATCCTCAATCACGACACGCTGGTCCTAACCCGCGCTGCCGTCACGGCACTGGAGGCCCGGGTCAATGGCTAAGCCAGCCGCAACCAAGCCGATCGACCTGAAGCACTACGACATCGTGGTGAAGCCGGTGATCACCGAGAAATCGACGCTGGTCAGTGAATACAACCAGGTTGTGTTCAAGGTCGCCAACGGCGCCTCCAAGCCCGAGATCAAGGCCGCCATCGAGGCGCTGTTCTCGGTCAAGGTGCTCAGCGTCAACACGCTCATCCAGAAGGGCAAGACCAAGCGCTGGAAGGGCAAGGAATATCGTCGCAGCGACGAGAAGAAGGCCATCGTCACGCTCGCCGATGGCGACCGTATCGATGTGACCACGGGGATCTGATCCGATGGCATTGAAGAGTTTCAATCCGACGAGCCCGGGCCGCCGCGGTCTTATCCTCGTCGACCGTTCGGGCCTGTTCAAGGGTCGTCCGATCAAGCAGCTGACCGAAGGTCTGCGCAAGTCGGGTGGCCGCAACAACATGGGCCACGCCACCGCGCGCGGCATCGCCGGCGGTCACAAGCAGCTGTATCGCATGGTCGATTTCAAGCGGCGCACCTGGGATGTCATCGCGACGGTCGAACGTCTCGAATATGATCCCAACCGCTCCGCCTTCATCGCTCTGGTGAAGTATCCCGACGGCAACCAGCAGTACATCATCGCCCCGCAGCGTCTCGCGGTCGGCGATGTCGTCACCGCCGGCAAGAAGGTCGACGTGAAGCCGGGCAATGCGATGGAGATCGGCTCGATGCCGGTCGGCACCATTGTCCACAACGTCGAGCTGAAGCCCGGCAAGGGTGGCCAGCTCGCCCGCGCCGCCGGGACCTTCGTCCAGGTCGTCGGTCGCGATCGCGGCATGGTCATCATTCGCCTCAACTCGGGTGAGCAGCGTTATGTGCGTTCGGATTGCATGGCCACCGTCGGTGCCGTGTCGAACCCGGACAACAGCAACCAGAACCTGGGCAAGGCCGGTCGCAACCGCTGGCTGGGCCATCGCCCGCTGACGCGCGGCGTCGCCAAGAACCCGGTCGATCACCCGCATGGTGGTGGTGAAGGCCGGACCTCGGGCGGCCGTCACCCTGTCACGCCATGGGGCAAGCCGACCAAGGGCGCCAAGACGCGTTCGAACAAGTCGACCGACCGGATGATCATCCGTTCGCGTCACGCCAAGAAGAAGAGGTAAGGCCAGATGAGCCGTTCCGTCTGGAAGGGTCCCTTTGTGGACCTGAATGTCCTGAAGAAGGCCGAAGCCGCGCAGGCTGGCGGCGGTGGGCGGGGTCCGATCAAGACCTGGTCGCGCCGTTCGACGATCCTGCCGCAGTTCGTCGGCCTCACCTTCAATGTCTACAATGGCAAGAAGTTCATCCCGGTCTCGGTCAACGAGGACATGGTGGGCATGAAGCTGGGTGAATTCGCGCCGACGCGCAACTTCCCCGGCCACGCTGCCGACAAGAAGGGCAAGCGCTGATGTCGAAGCCGAAATCCCCCCGCAAGGTCGGTGACCGCGAGGCCCTGGCCGTCGCGACCTCGATCCGTGGCTCGGCCTACAAGCTGAACCTGGTGGCCGGTCTCATCCGCGGCCGCAAGGTCGGCGAGGCGCTGAACATCCTGTCGTTCTCGACCAAGGCGATGGCTGTCGACGTGCGCAAGGTGCTGGCCTCGGCCGTCGCCAATGCCGAGAACAACCACAACCTCGATGTCGATGCCCTCATCGTCAAGGAAGCCAGCGTCGGCAAGGCGCTGGTGATGAAGCGCTTCACCCCGCGTGCCCGTGGCCGCGCCGCCCGCATCGAAAAGCCGTTCAGCCGCCTTCGCGTCGTCGTGCGCGAAATGGGCGATGATGCGGCGGAGAACGCATAATGGGTCACAAAACCTCCCCGATCGGTCTGCGCCTGCAGATCAACCGTACCTGGGACAGCCGCTGGTTCGCCAAGGGCGACGACTATGGTCGTCTGCTGCTCGAGGATCTGCGCATCCGTGAGTTCATCGTCAAGAACCACGCCCAGGCCGCCATTTCCAAGGTCGTGATCGAACGTCCGGCCAAGCTCGCCCGCGTGTCGATCTATGCCGCCCGCCCGGGTGTCATCATCGGCAAGAAGGGTGCGGACATCGAGAAGCTGCGCAAGCAGATCGGCGCGATGACGCGCAGCGACGTGTCGCTGAACATCGTCGAGATCCGCAAGCCGGAAGTCGATTCCAAGCTCGTCGCCCAGGGCGTCGCCGATCAGCTCGAGCGCCGTATCGCTTTCCGTCGCGCGATGAAGCGCGCGGTGCAGTCGGCGCTGCGTCTTGGCGCCGAAGGCATCAAGATCACCTGCTCGGGTCGCCTCGGCGGCGCCGAAATCGCGCGCACCGAATGGTATCGCGAGGGCCGGGTGCCGCTGCACACGCTGCGCGGCAACGTCGATTACGCGGAAGCCCAGGCGCACACCGCCTATGGCGTCTGCGGTATCAAGGTCTGGATCTTCAAGGGCGAGATCCTGGGGCATGACCCGATGGCGCAGGACCGTCTGATGATGGAATCGCAGACCTCCGGCGTGCGTCCGGCTCGCTGAGGTATTTGAAATGTTGCAACCAAAGCGCTCCAAGTTTCGCAAGCAGTTCAAGGGTCGCATCCATGGCGACGCCAAGGGCGGCACTGCGCTGAACTTCGGCTCCTTCGGCCTGAAGGCCATGGAACCGGAACGGATCACCGCGCGCCAGATCGAAGCCGCCCGCCGTGCCATCTCGCGGCACATCAAGCGTGCCGGCCGGTTGTGGATCCGCATCTTCCCGGACGTGCCGGTCACGTCGAAGCCGGCCGAAGTCCGCATGGGCAAGGGCAAGGGCAACCCGGAATTCTGGGTGGCGCGCGTCAAGCCGGGCCGGATCATGTTCGAACTCGATGGCGTTCCGCACGATGTCGCGGCCGGTGCCTTCGAGCGTGCGGCAGCCAAGCTGCCGATCAAGGTCAAGATGGTCGTCCGCCTGGGCGAATCCGTCGAGGCGCAGGGTTAGTACGATGGCACAGACAAAGCATTCGGACCTGATGGTCCAGACCGACGACCAGCTCGCGACGGCTCTTGGTGAGCTGAAGCGCGAGCAGTTCAACCTGCGTTTCCAGGCGGCCACCGGCCAGCTGGAAAAGCCGGGTCGTATTCGTGAGGTGCGCCGCACCATCGCGCGCATCAAGACGCTGCAGGCGGGCCGCAAGCCCGCCGCGCCGGCGCAGGGAGCCTGAGTTATGCCGAAACGCGTCCTCCAGGGCACGGTCGTGTCCGACAAGGGTGACAAGACGATCGTCGTCCTGATCGAGCGCAAGGTTGCGCACCCGGTCTACGGCAAGATCATCCGTCGTTCGAAGAAGTATCATGCCCATGACGAGGGCAATGCCATCAAGGCCGGCGACACGGTGCGGATCGAGGAATGTGCCCCGATTTCCAAGCTGAAGACCTGGAAAGTTCTGGAGAAGGTCGGCTGATGACCGCTTCTCGCAATTTGAGTGAAGGATCGAACAAATGATCCAGATGCAGACGAACCTGGACGTCGCTGACAACAGCGGTGCCAAGCGGGTGATGTGCATCAAGGTGCTGGGCGGATCGAAGCGTCGGTTCGCCGGCGTCGGCGATGTCATCGTCGTGTCGGTCAAGGAAGCGCAGCCCAAGGGCAAGGTGAAGAAGGGTGACGTGCATCGCGCCGTCGTCGTTCGCACCGCCAAGGACATCCGGCGCGCCGATGGCTCGGTCATCCGTTTCGACGGCAATGCCGCCGTGCTGATCAACAAGAACGAGGAGCCGATCGGCACCCGTATCTTTGGGCCGGTGGTGCGCGAGCTGCGCGCCTCTGGTCACATGAAGATCATCAGCCTTGCGCCGGAGGTGCTGTAATGAGCGCCGCGAAGATCAAGAAGGGCGACAAGGTCGTCATCCTGTCCGGCAAGGACAAGGGCAAGCACGGTGAAGTCACCAAGGCGATGCCCAAGGAAGGCAAGGTCATTGTCGGCGGCGTCAACATGATGACCCGCCACAAGAAACCCTCGCAGACCAACCCCCAGGGTGGCCTGGAGCGCATCGAAGCGCCCCTGCACATCTCAAAGGTTGCGATCGAGGACCCGAAAACCGGAAAGCCGACCCGTGTCGGTTTCAAGGTTCTGGAAGATGGTCGCAAGGTGCGTGTCGCCAAGCGGTCGGGAGAGTTGATCGATGGCTGATGCAGCAAATCTGACCCGGATGCAGCAACTGTACGTGGACAAGGTCCGCGCTCAGATGATCGAGCAGTTCGGCTACAAGAACCTGATGCAGGTTCCCAAGATCGACAAGATCGTCATCAACATGGGCGTCGGCGAAGCCACGCAGGACAAGAAGAAGGTCGACAAGGCCGCCGAGGAAATGGCGCTGATCGCGGGCCAGAAGCCCGTCATCACCAAGGCCAAGAAGTCGGTCGCGACCTTCAAGCTGCGCGAAGGCATGCCGATCGGTTGCAAGGTCACCCTGCGCCGCGAGAAGATGTACGAGTTCCTCGACCGGTTGATCACCGTGGCCCTGCCGCGCGTCCGCGATTTTCGCGGGCTCAACCCCAAGTCGTTCGACGGCCGCGGCAACTATGCCATGGGCCTGAAGGAACAGATCATCTTCCCCGAGATCAACTATGACCGGATCGACAGTGTCCGCGGCATGGATGTGATCGTTACCACGACGGCGAAGACCGACGACGAGGCCCGCGCGCTGCTGAAGGCGTTCGGTTTCCCGTTCATCGGCCTCACCGAAGACAAGAAGGCGGCCTGACGCATGGCTAAGCTCTCCTCGATCAACAAGAACGAGCGTCGCAAGGCGCTGGTCGTCAAGTACGCCGGCAAGTTCGCCGTGCTGAAGGCAATCGCCAACGACGAAAGCCGCGACGACGCCGAGCGCCTGATGGCCCGCCTGAAAATGGCGGAACTGCCGCGCAACGCCAATCCGACGCGGGTTCGTAACCGTTGCGAGCTCACCGGCCGCAGCCGCGCCTATTACCGCAAGTTCAAGCTCTCGCGCATCATGCTCCGCGAACTGGCCAACAAGGGCCTGATTCCCGGCGTGACCAAGTCGAGCTGGTAGGAACATCTGAATGTCGATGACCGACCCCCTTGGTGATATGCTCACCCGGATCCGCAATGGCCAGCAGGCCAAGAAGGATTCGATCCTCACCCCGGCCTCCAAGCTGCGTGCCCGCGTCCTCGACGTGCTGCAGCGTGAAGGCTATATCCGTGGCTATTCCGAAGCCGACGGCGGCACGGCCGCTGCCGCGCTGCGCATCGACCTGAAGTATTTCGAAGGCAAGCCGGCGATCCAGCACATCGCCCGTGTCTCGAAGCCCGGTCGTCGCGTCTATTCGGGCGCCACCGAACTGCCGCGGGTCCGCAATGGCCTCGGCATCGTCATCGTTTCGACGCCAAAGGGTGTTCTGTCCGACGCGGAAGCGCGTGAGCAGAATGCCGGCGGCGAAGTCCTCTGCCAGGTGTTTTAAGCCATGTCGCGCATCGGAAAGAAGGCGGTGCCGGTTCCGGCCGGAGTCACCGCCAGCATCGAAGACCGCATCCTGTCGGTAAAGGGCCCCAAGGGCGTCCTGACCATGCCGATGTCGGACGACATCGCCTATGACATCGGCGATGCCGAGATCGGCGTGAACCCGGCCAACGAAACCAAGCGCGCCCGTGCCTTCTGGGGCATGCAGCGCACGCTGGTGTCGAACCTGGTGACCGGCGTTTCGACGGGCTTCACCAAGGTGCTGGAAATCACCGGCGTCGGCTATCGTGCCTCGGTCCAGGGTTCGAACCTGAAGCTGCAGCTCGGCTACAGCCATGACGTCGACTTCGCGATCCCGGAAGGCATCACGATCAAGACGCCCGACCAGACGACGGTCGAGATTACCGGCAACGACAAGCAGCGCGTCGGCCAGGTTGCCGCCGAGATCCGCCGCTGGCGCAAGCCCGAGCCCTACAAGGGCAAGGGTATCAAGTATCGCGGCGAGGTTATCTTCCGCAAGGAAGGGAAGAAGAAGTAATGGCCAAGCTTTCGCTTTTCGATCAGCGCCGTCGGCGCGTTCGTACCGCCCTGCGTGCCAAGAGCGGCGCGCGTCCGCGGCTGTCGATCCATCGCACGTCGCAGCACATCTATGCCCAGGTCATCGACGATGCCCGCGGCGTGACGGTGGCTGCGGCCTCGACGCTGGAAAAGGACGTCCGCGACGTCACCGGCGCGACCAAGGATGCCGCAGCGGCCGTGGGCAAGCGCCTGGCCGAGCGGGCCAAGGCCGCCGGCGTTTCGGCGGTCGTCTTCGATCGTGGCGGTTTCATCTTCCACGGCCGCGTCAAGTCGCTGGCCGATGGTGCCCGCGAAGGCGGATTGGAGTTTTAAGCAATGGCTGACGAAATTCAGAACGCCGGTGCTCCCGGTGGCGGCGCCCCCGGTGGCGGTCCTGGTGGCGAGCGTCGCGGTCGCGGCGGCCCCGGTGGTCCCGGCGGCGGTCGCGGCCGTGGCCCCGGTGGCGGCAATGATCGCGATCGCGGTCGTGGCCGTCGGGACGGCAACAATCCGGTCGAGGCCGGCGGCGAGGAACTGGTTGAAAAGCTGGTTCACATCAACCGCGTCTCGAAGACCGTAAAGGGCGGCAAGCGCTTCGGCTTTGCAGCACTCGTCGTCGTCGGCGATGCCAAGGGCCGGGTCGGTTTCGGCCATGGCAAGGCACGCGAAGTGCCGGAAGCCATCCAGAAGGCTACCGCTGCTGCCAAGAAGGCGATGATCCGCGTTCCGCTGCGTGACGGCCGCACCCTGCACCATGATGGCTATGGCCATTTCGGCGCCGGCAAGGTCTATGTCCGCTCGGCCGCCCAGGGTACCGGCATCATCGCCGGCGGCCCGATGCGCGCTGTCTTCGAAGCCCTCGGCGTTGCCGACGTGGTGACCAAGTCGGTCGGCACCAACAACCCGTACAACATGATCCGTGCGACCTTTGCGTCGCTCAGTGAACAGACCAGCCCCAAGTCGGTGGCGCAGCGGCGCGGCAAGAAGATTGCCGATCTGATGGCGCGCCGTGGTGACGTTTCGGCGCGTGTCGCCGAAGCCGAAGCCGAAGCGGTCGCATAAGGACGCATTCGATGGCCAAAGCCCCCAAGACTGACGCGGCAGCACCGACCGTCGCCAAGGTGAAGGTCACGCAGATCGGTTCGCCGATCCGTCGTGCCCCGGACCAGGAAGCAACCCTGGTCGGCCTCGGCCTCAACAAGATGCACAAGTCGCGTGTCCTCGAGGACACCCCGTCGACCCGCGGCATGATCGCCAAGGTGGCGCACATGCTGAAGGTCGAAGCGGCCTGATCTCCCTGTCGTCCCGGGCAACCGGGGCGGCATTTCCATCCCTGCGCGCCCAAAGCGAAAGCGAGTGCATCCCATGACCAAGCTCAACGACCTCCACGACAATCCCGGCGCCCGCAAGAGCCGCGTCCGCGTCGGCCGCGGTATCGGTTCCGGCGTCGGCAAGACCGCCGGCCGCGGCCAGAAGGGCCAGAAGTCGCGTTCCGGCGTGTCGATCAAGGGTTTCGAGGGTGGCCAGATGCCGCTGCACATGCGGCTGCCGAAGCGCGGCTTCAACAACATCTTCCGCAAGGATTATGCCGAGATCAACCTCGGCACCCTGCAGCTGATGATCGACGCCGGCCGTCTCGACACCGCGAAGGTCATCGACATCCAGGCCCTGCTCGACGCCAAGGTGCTGACGCATGCCCGTGACGGCGTGCGCCTGCTCGCCAAGGGTGCGTTGACTGCCAAGGTCGACCTCAAGCTTGCCGGCGCCAGCGCCGCCGCCAAGGCCGCTGTCGAAGCCGCCGGTGGCAGCCTCGAGCTGCCGGCGCCCAAGCCCGAGCCGCTGAGCCGTGACGAACAGAAGGCCGCGCGCGCCACGGCGCGTGAGGCCAAGGCCGCCGCGCTCAAGGCTGCCAAATAAGCCAGCCCGCATCGGCGGAAAAAAGACACATGGTAGAAACGCCGTGCATTGCCTATCTAACGGCCTTGCGCGGCGTTTCGCCGTTTCAGCCCCGGCAGATCGCCGGCTTGAAGATCGGGTAGGACTATGGCGTCAGCCGCCGAAAGCATGGCCGCGAACCTGAGTTTCGCGAATTTCTCCAAGGCCACCGAGCTCAAGAAGCGGCTGTGGTTCACCCTTGGTGCGCTGGTCGTCTTCCGCCTGGTCTCCTTCGTGCCGCTGCCCGGCATCGACCCGACGGCGCTCAACTCGCTGTTCAGCCAGACCCAGGGCGGCGTCCTCGATTTCTTCAACATGTTCTCAGGCGGCGCGCTCGAGCGCATGTCGCTGATCGCGCTGGGCGTCACGCCGTACATTACCGCGTCGATCATCGTGCAGCTGCTGACGTCGCTGGTGCCGAGCTTCATGGCGCTGAAGAAGGAAGGCGATACCGGCCGCAAGACGCTGAACCAGTATACCCGCTATGGCACGGTGTTCCTGACCGCGATCCAGGGCTATGGCATCGCCGTCGGCCTCGAAAGCTGGGGCGCCGGCCAGGGCGTGTCGGCGGTCATCGACCCCGGCTATTTCTTCCGCGCCACCACCGTCATCACGCTGATCGGCGGCACCATGTTCCTGATGTGGCTGGGTGAACAGATCACCAGCCGCGGGATCGGCAACGGTATCTCGCTGATCATCATGGCCGGCATCGTCGCGCATCTGCCGACGGCGATCGGCCAGCTGTTCGAACAGAGCCGAACCGGCGCGCTGTCGCCGGTCGCCGTGGTCCTGGTCGGCCTCATCGCGCTGCTCACCGTCGCCTTCATCTGCCTGATGGAGCGCGCCCAGCGGCGCATCCTGATCCAGTATCCCAAGCGCCAGGTCGGCACCCGCACCTTCCAGGGCGACAGCTCGCACCTGCCGCTGAAGCTGAATACCGCCGGCGTCATCCCGCCGATCTTTGCCTCGTCGCTGCTGTTGATGCCGCTGACCATCGCGCAGTTCGCGGCGCAGGGCGGCAGCGGCCCCGATTGGCTGCTGTCGGTAACGACGGCGCTGCAGCACGGCGCGCCGCTGTACATGCTGCTCTATGCGGCCGGCATCATCTTCTTTGCCTTTTTCTACACCGCCATCGTCTTCAATCCCGAGGAGACGGCGGAGAATCTGAAGAAGTACGGCGGCTTCATCCCCGGCATCCGGCCGGGCGTGCGGACGTCGGAGTATCTCGATTTCGTGCTGACCCGCATCACCGTCGTCGGCGCCGCCTATCTTACCGTCATCTGCCTGCTGCCGGAATTCCTGTCGGCGCGGCTCGGCACCGGCCTCGCGCTGGGCGGGACATCGCTGTTGATCGTCGTGAATGTGACCATGGATACCGTCGCCCAGATCCAGAGCCACTTGCTCGCGCATCAATATGAGGGTCTGATAAAGAAATCCAAACTCCGTGGGGGAGCGCGCCGTTGAATTTGATCTTGCTGGGTCCGCCCGGCGCGGGGAAGGGGACCCAGGCAAGCCGACTCGTCAAAGAACGGGGACTTGTCCAGCTTTCTACCGGAGACATGCTCCGGGCCGCCGTCGCCGCTGGAACGCCCGTCGGCCTGCAGGCCAGGTCGGTGATGGAATCGGGCGGGCTGGTGTCCGACGATATCGTCAACGGCATCCTGTCGGAACGGCTCGACCATGACGATGCCCGCCAGGGCTTCATCCTTGATGGCTATCCGCGTACCGATGTGCAGGCGCTGGCACTGGATGCGATGCTCGCCGACAAGGGCCTGGCGCTCGACAATGTCATCGAGCTCGAAGTCGACGAGGACGCGCTGGTCGATCGCATCACCGGGCGCTTCACCTGCGCCCAGTGCGGTGAAGGCTATCACGATCGGCACAAGCAGCCCAAGGTCGAGGGTATCTGCGACGTCTGCGGATCGACGCAGTTCAATCGGCGCCCCGACGACAATGCCGAGACGGTGCGGACGCGGATGGCGGAATATCGCGCCAAGACGGCGCCGATCCTGCCGCATTACGAGGCGCGCGGGCTGGTCGACCGGGTCGACGGCATGGCCGACATGGATGCGGTGGCGCGGAGCATCGATGCGGTACTGGATCGCTGACGCTGGTTGGGCGTTGGCGGTCAAGTAGAAGGGGAGGGCATGGGCAAAGCCCATGCTGGCGTCGGACGGGTTCGGTGCGCAGGAGCGCGCACCGCCCCGCCGGCCGGTCTTGCGCCTGTCGCGCGCTTGGCTGCGTCATGCGCGCTCGCGGCGCGGCGACGCGGCGCTTCGCCCTTGACTCTCTCCCTCTCTCCGGCTAGCAGCCCCTTTCCGATTAACCGGATCACTGACCCGGCGGCCGTTGCGGCCGTCCGGTTCTTGCTTTGAGATGGGGTGCCTGCCCAGCGCACCCTGTGGAGCTTGGAAGGAAATAATCTGTGGCACGTATTGCGGGTGTTAACATCCCGACCAACAAGCGCGTTGAGATCGCGCTGACCTACATCCACGGCATCGGCCGTACAACCGCCAAGCGCATTGCCGACGAACTGGGCTTCCCGGTCGATCGCCGTGTGCAGGACCTGACCGATTCGGAAGTCCTGTCGATTCGCGAGAAGATCGACAAGGAAGTCACGGTCGAGGGTGATCTTCGTCGCCAGACGGCGATGAACATCAAGCGCCTGATGGACCTCGCCTGCTATCGCGGCCTGCGTCACCGCCGGGGCCTGCCGGTTCGCGGCCAGCGCACCCACACCAACGCGCGTACCCGCAAGGGTAAGGCCAAGCCGATCGCCGGCAAGAAGAAGTAAGCCCCTCGGGCTTCACGCTTTTTCTCCCAGATCGACGATACGGATTAGGATTTTTCGATGGCACGCGAAGTTGCACGCATCAAGCGCCGCGAGCGCAAGAACATCACGTCGGGCGTTGCCCATGTGAACGCCAGTTTCAACAACACCATGATCACCATCACCGATGCCCAGGGCAATGCGATTGCCTGGTCGTCGGCCGGGACCATGGGTTTCAAGGGCAGCCGCAAGTCGACGCCGTTCGCGGCGCAGATGGCCGCCGAAGATGCCGGCAAGAAGGCCGCCGAGCATGGCGTCCGGACGCTGGAAGTCGAAGTCCGCGGTCCGGGCTCGGGTCGCGAAAGCGCCCTGCGTGCCCTGCAGGCCGTGGGTTTCCAGATCACTGCGATCCGCGACGTGACGCCGATCCCGCACAACGGCGTGCGTCCGCCGAAGCGTCGCCGGGTCTGACCCTGGCGGCTTCGGCCGCGCCTCTCCCCGGGGCGCGGATTTGCACAAATTTTTGATGACGGGGACGGGCGGGTGACGATCCGCCCCTCTCCAATGATGAGGTGAGCCTGTGGCAGTGATCGCCAAGAACTGGACCGAACTGAAGAAGCCGAACCGGCTCGAGGCCCGGCCGAGTGCCGACAGCCGCCGCAAGGGCAGCTTTGTCGCCGAGCCGCTGGAGCGCGGTTTCGGCCTGACGCTGGGCAACGCCCTGCGCCGCGTGCTGCTGTCGTCGCTGCAGGGTGCCGCGGTGACCGCCATCAAGATCGACGGCGTGCTGCACGAATTCTCGTCGCTGACCGGCGTTCGCGAAGACGTGACCGACATCGTGCTCAACATCAAGCAGGTGGCCATCCGCATGCAGGGCGATCAGCCCAAGCGTGTGCATTTGACGGCGACCGGTCCGGGCGAAGTCACCGCCGGCCAGATCAATGTCACCGGCGACATGGAGGTCCTCAACAAGGATCTCGTCATCTGCACGCTCGATGACGGCGCCACGCTGAACATGGAACTGACCGTCGAAGCCGGCAAGGGCTATGTCCCCGCCAGCGCCAACCGCCCGGCCGATGCGCCGATCGGCCTGGTGCCGGTCGATGCGCTGTACTCGCCGGTGCGCCAGGTCAGCTACAAGGTCGACAACACCCGCGTCGGCCAGGAGCTCGATTACGACAAGCTGACCATCCAGGTCGAAACCGACGGCACCGTGACCCCGGACGATGCGCTGGCTTATGCCGCCAAGATCCTCCAGGACCAGCTGCAGCTGTTCGTCAATTTCGAAGACAGCGTTGCCGCGGCGCCGGCACCGGTCCCCACCGGCGGCCCGATCGAAGTCGACGACAACACCGTCATCAACCGCTTCCTGCTGAAGAAGGTCGACGAGCTGGAACTGTCGGTGCGTTCGGCGAACTGCCTGAAGAACGACAACATCATCTACATCGGCGATCTGGTGCAGAAGACCGAGAGCGAAATGCTGCGGACGCCGAACTTCGGCCGCAAGTCACTCAACGAGATCAAGGAAGTGCTCGGCCACATGGGCCTGCGCCTTGGCATGGAAATCTCGGGCTGGCCGCCGGAGAACATCGAAGAGATGGCCAAGAAGCTCGAGCAGGAATTTTAGGCTCGGCTTTCAAGGCTGACGAGTATCGGCCCGGCAATATCGCCGGGCCCGGTTTGGGGTACCTGGCACGGCCCCTCAACGAACGGAGTGAAGAACATGCGTCACGGTAACGCCCATCGCAAACTCGGTCGCACGACCAGCCATCGCCTCGCGATGTTCCGCAACATGGCGGCGAGCCTCGTCAAGCACGAGCAGATCAAGACGACGCTGCCCAAGGCGCGCGAAATCCGCCCGTACATGGAAAAGCTGATCACGCTCGCCAAGCACGGCGGCCTGTCAAACCGCCGTCTGGCGCACGCCCGACTGGGTGATGACGAGCAGCTGATCAAGCTGTTCGACACGCTGGCCATGCGCTACGCCGATCGCCAGGGCGGCTATGTCCGCATCGTCAAGGCCGGCATCCGCCGTTCGGACGCCACGCCGATGGCCATCGTCGAGTTCGTCGATCGCGACACCAGCGCCAAGGGCCAGGACTCGAGCCCGGTCGAAAGCTTCGACAGCGAGGATTGAGTTCGGGATCGATCCCGGATTGCGCGGGCGCTGACGCGATGTTAGCCAGCCCGCGCCCTTTCCTGCCCCTTTCCGCCAAAGGAACCAGCCATGGCTGACGACAACATGCTGCCGACCGAAAACGGTTTCGATGCCGGGATGCAGGACCTGCCGCAGGTTTCGATCCTGACCCAGTACGTCAAGGACCTGTCGTTCGAGAACCCGAACGCGCCGGCGTCGTTGCAGTCGACCGAACAGCCCCGCATCGACGTCAATGTCAGCGTCAACGCCAAGCGCGGTGGCGACAATGTCTATGAAGTCGAACTGAAGATCAGCGCCAAGGCGATGGCCGGCGACAATGTCGCCTTCGTCGTCGACCTGCTCTACGCTGGCCTCTTCGGCCTCGCCAACGTCCCCGAGGAAGCGCTTGAGCCGTTCCTGATCATCGAGGCGCCGCGGATCATCTTCCCGTTCGCCCGCCGCATCATCGCCGATTCGGTCCGCGACGGCGGCTTCCCGCCGCTGATGCTCGACCCGATCGACTTTGCGTCGCTTTACATGGCGCAGCAGCAGGGTGCCCAAGGCGCCCAGGTCGGGAATGCTTAACTCCGAAAGCGCAGAGCGCCGCGGCAAAGCCGCGTCGTGACGTCGGACGGGCTCGGCAGAATTCTCTGCCGCCCCGCCGGCCGAGCTTGCGCCTCTCGGTGTGTTGCGCTTCGCGCTAGACTCCGGGGCGCTGCGCTGTGAATCTCGTCAAAGCCACCGCGACCATCGGCGGCCTGACCCTTATCAGCCGCATCGCCGGTTTTGTCCGCGACGTGCTGATGGCGCGCTACATCGGCGCCGGCATGGCTGCCGATGCCTTCCTGATCGCCTTTCGGCTGCCCAACCTGTTCCGCGCGCTGTTTGCCGAAGGCGCCTTTTCCGCCGCCTTTGTGCCGATGTTCAACCGCCAGGTCGGCGCCGATGCCGGCGACATGACCAATGCCAAGCGCTTTGCCGAGGATGTGCTGGCGGTGCTGCTGCCGGCGCTGGTGATCTTCACCATGGTGATGGTGGTCGCTGCCGGGCCGGTGGTATGGGCGCTGACCGGCGGCTTTCCCGATGCCAGCCCGCAGAAATTCGCGCTCGCCGTCGATTTCACCCGGCTGACCTTTCCCTATCTGCTGCTGATCAGCCTCGTCTCGCTGATGGGCGGCATCCTCAATTCGATCGGGCGCTTCTGGGTCAATGCCGCGGCCCCGATCCTGCTCAACCTGGCGCTGATCGCCGGGTTGCTGCTGTTTCGCGGCACCGACGAGGTCGCGAGCGCGCGGGTGCAGGCGGCGTGCGTGACGATTGCCGGCATCCTGCAGTTCGGCTGGCTGCTCTGGTCGTGCCTGCGCGCCGACATCCGCTTGCGACTGCGCCGGCCCCGGCTCGGCGCCAAGGTTCGCCAGCTGCTGCGCATCATCGGCCCGGCGGCGCTGGGGGCCGGCGCCGTGCAGTTCAACCTGCTGATCTCGACGGCGCTGGCAGCGCGGTTCCTGCCCGAAGGCGCTGTCAGCTTTCTCTATTATGCCGATCGCCTGAACCAGCTGCCGCTCGGCCTCATCGGCATCGGCGTCGGCACGGCGCTGCTGCCGGCGCTGTCGCGGCAACTGGGCGGCGGCAATGATGCGGCCGCGGCGCACACCCAGAACCGCGCCATCGAGCTGGTGCTGCTGCTGACCCTGCCGGCGGCGGCGGCGCTGGCGGTGTCGGCCGATCCGATCATCCGCACCCTGCTCGAGCACGGCCGCTTCACCCCGGCCGATACCCGCGCCACCGCCGATGCACTCGCCGCCTTCTCGCTCGGGCTGCCGGCTTATGTGCTGATCAAGGTGCTGACCCCGGGGTTTCATGCCCGGCAGGACACGAAAATGCCGGTGCGCATCGCCGTCGCCTCGATGCTGGTCAACCTGGCCGGCAATCTGCTGCTGATCTGGCGCTTCGGCCATGTCGGTATTGCGCTGTCGACGGCGGCCGCTGCTTGGGTCAACGCCATCGCGCTCTGGGCGGTGCTGCGCCATCGCGGCCATTTCCGGATCGATGCGCGGCTGCGGCGCACGCTGCCGCGGCTGGTGGCGGCGACCGTGGTGATGATCGCCACGCTCGTCGGCGTCGGCATGGCGCTGGCACCGTGGCTGGGCGGCAACCTGCCGACTCGCATAGGCAGCCTGGCCGTGTTGCTCGGCACCGCCGGCATCGCGTATCTGCTGGCGGCGCGGGCCCTGCGCATCTTCACCGTCGCCGAGCTTCGCGCCCAGTTTTCACGAAAAGGCCGCACATGAGCCGTGTTTTCTCCGGCATCCAGCCGACGGGCAATCTGCACCTCGGCAATTATCTCGGCGCCATCCGCAACTGGGTGACGATGCAGGATGCCCATGAATGCATCTATTGCGTCGTCGACCTGCACGCCATCACCGTGGCGCAGGACCCGGCGACGCTGCGCGCCGGCATCCGCGACATGACCGCGGCGCTGCTGGCCAGCGGCATCGATCCGGCGCGGTCGATCCTGTTCCCGCAAAGCCAGGTGCGCGTCCATGCCGAGCTGGCCTGGGTGCTGATGTGCACGGCGCGGATGGGCTGGCTCAACCGCATGACGCAGTTCAAGGAAAAGTCCGGCAAGGATCGCGAGGGTGCCAGCGTCGGGCTGTTCACCTATCCGGTGCTGCAGGCCGCCGACATCCTGGCGTACCAAGCGACGCATGTGCCGGTCGGCGATGACCAGAAGCAGCATCTGGAGCTGGCCCGCGACATCGCGCAGAAGTTCAACACCGACATGGGCATCGAGCTGTTTCCGCTGCCCGAGCCGGTGATCCAGGGGCCGGCAACGCGGGTCATGTCGCTGCGCGACGGCAGCGCCAAGATGTCGAAGTCCGACCCGAGCGACGCCAGTCGCATCAACATGACCGACGATGTCGACGCCATTGCCCAGAAGATCCGGCGGGCGCGGACCGATGCCGATGCGCTGCCGAGCGAGCCCGCGGGCCTCGCCGGGCGCGCCGAAGCGGCCAACCTTGTCGGCATCATGGCGGCGCTGACCGATCGCAGCGTTGCCGAGGTGCTGGCGCAATATGGCGGCCAGGGCTTTGGTGCCTTCAAGCCGGCGCTGGCCGACGCGGCGGTGGCGGTGCTGGCACCGATCACGACCCGTTACAATGAATTGCGGCGCGATACCGCGGCGATCGATGCGGTACTGGCGGCGGGCGCGGTGCGGGCGCGAGCGATTGCCGAGCCGGTGCTGGCGGCGGTTCACCGGGCGGTCGGGTTCACCGGCTGATCGGTCGCACCTCGGCATCGCCGAATTCACGAGCGATTAACTTGCAACCTTCCATTGTCCATCCCACTTATTGAAAATAATTTCAAAAGGGTTCGCGCATGTCCATGTTCCGCCGGGGTCTTGCTCGCAAGGCCATATTGCCGATCGCCGCCTTGGCGCTGGTCGCGGGTTGCGCGCCGACGTTCGAGGCCCGTGTGGCGCGCTTTTCGCAGCTGCCGCCGCCGTCGGGGCAGAGCTTTGTCATTGAATCGCGTGACCCCGAGAAGGCCGGCGGCCTGGAGTTCGCGACCTATGCCAACCTGGTGCGCCAGCGCCTGCTCGCCAACGGCTTTGTCGAGGCGGCCAGCCCGGCACAGGCCAGCCTGGCCGTACAGCTCGACTACAACGTCGGCCCGCCCCGTGAAAAGGTCCAGACCCGTCCCGGTGGCTGGGGCGGCGGCTGGGGTCCCGAAGTCTATTCGGTGACCCAGTACAACAGCCAGCTGGCGATGAAGATCGTGCGCAGCGCCGACAAGGCGAGTGTGTTCGAAGGCCGCGCCGAAACCATCAGCACGTCGAACAATCTGACGAAGCTGGTGCCGAACCTGGTGACGGCGATCTTTACCAATTTCCCGGGCAACAGCGGCGAGACGGTGCGGGTCAAGTTCGACCCGACCCAGCCGGCCAAGCCGGCGACGGTCCGGCCGCTGCGCTGATCTGATGGCGTCGCCCCGGCCGGGGCGACGCCATTGCCTTATTGTGGCGGCACTTCCTCGGTCGCGCCCATCCGGGTGGTGCGATCCTGTGCCCAGGCGTCGACATCCTTTTGCGTGCAGCCGACAAAGCCGCTGCCGCCAATGACCGAGCAGCTGCCGATGGCACCGCCGGCGCCGCCGCTGGCATCGCCGAGCAGCAGGTTGCGATTGGCCTGGAATGGGCTGACGCGGGCATTGTTGGCGGCGCGCAGCTGTTTCGGGATGCGATAGATTTCGGAATCGGGCAGGCGCGCGCAGACGACGATTTCGTCCGCCGATGTCGGCTTGGGACATTCCTCGGTGCCGAATACCGTGACCAGCCGCTGCCGCGGCCGGGTCCCGTCGCCGGTTCCGGGTGCCGGCTTCAGCGTGCTGCGCACCGGATCCGTGGGCGCGCCGATGATCGTCGTTGTCGCGGCCGGGTCGGTGGTTGACGGCGTCGGCGCTGCGGATGGCGCCTGTGCCGGGGGCGCCGCGGGCGTCTGTGCCGAAAGGCCGCCGGCGGAAACAGCCATCACGGTCACCAGCATCGGGGCCAGTACCATGGTCAACTTCGCCCGCATTGCCTTGCTCTCCAACAGCTTTGCGCCTGCTTACGGTGTTTCCGCCGTGGACGGAACGCAAAAGCTCACGCCGGGTCGATGTGCATCGAATAGGTGAAGCGATCGCCCGGATGCGACGAGACCGAGAACAGCACGATCCGGCCGCTGTCGTCGCGATAGCTGCGGACGATGCGCAGCAGCGGTGCCCGCCGGGCGATGCCGAGCGCCGCGGCCTCGCGGCTGCCGGCGGCGAGCGCGCGGATATCCTGCTCGACCCGCCCGATGCGAAAGCCGGCGGCAAGTCCCAGCTGGGCGAACAGCGTCTGGCGGCCGGGCTGCAGCGCCGCGACATGCGGTTCCAGCGCGGGGTTGACGTGGACGTCGGTCACCGCCAGCGGCACGCCGCCCGGCGTCATGCGCCTGATGCCCGACAACAGGATCCAGCGGCTGCCGGCGGCCATGGCAAAGTCGGCGGCCTGGGCGCTCGAAAGCGTCACCATGCCGCGGCGTTCGAAATCGAATTCGCTGTCCGCCGCATATTGCAGCAGCTCCGCCACATCCGACAACGGCTGGCGCAGCACGCTGCCGACGGTGTCGACGACGGTACCCGAGCCGCGGCGGCGGCGAATCAGTCCCTCGGCCTGCAGCCGGCGCAGCGCCTCGCGGACAGTGAATCGCGACACGCCGTGGCGGTCGCACAGGGCGCTTTCGGTCGGCAACTGGGCGCCTTCCGCATAATGGCCGGCGGCGATCGCGGCGCGGAGATCGTCGGCTACCTGCAGATAACGCGGGCCGGCCGGGGGGGTGGTGGAGTTCACGCGGGTCCTTCGGTGTTGTGCTGCCACCTTGATTGATGGACACCGACTCCGCAATATGTCCGGACAATTCGGGTCGCGCGCCGGCCCGACGAACATGGGTCGAAACTTGCCGCAACCGCCGCTGCCGTACTTGTTGCTGCCGCCGCCGGCGTCCTCGTCGCTGCCGCCGCCGGCGGGACGGCCGACGGCGTGACTGCCACCGCTGACCTGCTGGCGTTCGCGTCGGGACCGATCCGCCTGCCCGCCGCGGTGCGGGCGGCCGCGCTGATGCTGCTCGACGACACGCTGGCGGTCGGCGTCGCCGGATCGACGGCGCCGGGCGCGGATGCCGTGCTGGCGGCGGCGCAGGGCTGGGGCCGCGGCGAGGCGGTGCCGATCTTGGGCCGCGCCACGCACCTGCCGGCGGCAGGGGCGGCGTTCGTCAACGGCTACCAGATCCACTGCCTCGAATGGGATGCCGTCCACGAAGCCGCCGTCGTCCACGCCATAAGCGTCGTCACCGCGGCGTTGCTGTCGGCCTGCCACGGCCGCGCCGTCGACCGCGAGGACGCGCTGGCGGCGCTGGTCGTCGGCGTGGAGATCGCCTGCGCGCTGGGGGTGGCGGCGACCGGGCCGCTGCGATTCTTTCGCCCCGCCACCGCCGGGCTGATCGGCGCGGCGCTCGCCTGCGCGCGTGTCAGCGGGCTGCCGGCGGCGCGCTTTGCCGATGTCCTCGGCCTCGCCCATGCCCAATGTGCCGGCACGATGCAGGCGCATGTCGAAGGCTCGCTGGCGCTGCCGCTGCAGGTCGCCGCCGCCGCCCGCGCCGCGATCACCGCGGTCGGCCTGGTCGGTGCCGGCCTGGCCGGGCCGCATGATGCGCTGGCCGGCCCCTTCGGCTATTTCCCGCTGTTCGACGACGGCGACCCGGCGGCAGCGATGGCAACGCTGGGCACCGTCTGGCGGACGGCGGAGATCAGCATCAAGCCCTGGCCCTCGGGCCGCGCCAGTCATGCGACGTTGAGCGTCATCGGTGCCGACGTTGCCGCCATCGAGGCGCGGGTGCCGCCGCTGATCGCCCGGCTGGTCGGCCGGCCCTGGCAGGACGGCATGACCACGGCCTATGCGCGGCTGTGCCTGCCGTTTCTGGTGGCGCTGATGATGACCGATGGCCGCATCGATCCGCGGCGGTTCACGCCCGACAGTTTTGCCGATCCGGCGTTGCGGGCGCTCGGCGCGCGGCTGACGGTGATCGTCGACGGCAATCCCGATCCCAATGCCCTGGCGCCGCAGTCGTTCACGCTGACAATGGCGGATGGCAGCCGGTGGGATGTCACCGTGCAGGCGACGCTGGGCAGCCCTGCCAATGCTCTGGCGCCGGCCGCCCATGCCGAAAAGCTGGCGTTCGCGCGCGGCCTGGCGGCGAGCGCGGCGTTGACGCTCGATCCGCTCACCCTGCTGACCGGCATCGCGGCAACGTTATGAGGGCGGTGACGTTTGACCATCGTGCCCCTGGGCAGCAATGCCGGCAAATCATATGGTCGATGAAGGGCGCTGAAAATGGCTGAAATCGCACTCCACCGGCTGTCGATCGCCGAACTGCGCGCCGCCGACGCCGTGGCGGTGACCGAACATTATCTCGATCGCATCGCCCGGCTCGATCCGCGCCTGCGGGCCTTCACCCATGTCGATGCCGATCGCGCCCGCGTCGATGCGGCCTGGTCGGCGGCGCTGATCGACCGCGGCGAGGCGCGCCCGCTGGAGGGGGTGCCGATCGGCATCAAGGCCAATATCGATGTCGACGGCTGGCCGACCACCGCCGGCGTCGAGGGGCGCCGCGATGCCATCGCGACCAGCGACGCCGCCGTGGTGCGGCTGCTGCGCGACGCCGGCGCGGTCATCATCGGCCAGCTCAACATGCACGAGGCGGCGCTGGGCGCGACCACCGACAATCCGGCGTTCGGCCGCACCGAGAACCCGCACGGCAGCGGGCGCACGCCGGGCGGATCGAGCGGGGGATCGGGCGCCGCGGTCGCGGCCGGCCTGTGCGCCGCCGCGCTCGGCACCGATACGCTAGGGTCGGTGCGCATCCCGGCCGCGTTCAATGGCGTCTATGGCTTGAAGCCGACCAACGGCCTGCTGCCCGATGACGGGCTGGTGTTCCTGTGCCGCCGGCTCGATTCGATCGGGCCGCTGGCGCGTTCGGTCGCCGATCTCGGCGCGGTGTTCGCGGCGCTGTCCCCGGGCGCCGCCACTTCACCCCTGGGCCGAGTGGCGACGCTGTCGAGCGTCGACGGGCACGAGATGGAGCCTGCCGTCCGCACCGCCTATACCGCGGCGACCATGGCCTTGCGCGGGCTCGGGCTGGTAGTCGAAACCGTCGCGACGCCGGGGCTCGACCTGGCCGGCACGCGGCTGGCCGGCTTCATCGAATCGGCGCGGGAGGCAGCGGCGACCTTTGCCGCGGAACGCCGCAGCGGCGGGACGAGTGGGCAGTTCAACGCGCTGATGGATTTCGGCAGCGATGCCTCCGCCGCGACGCTGGCGGCAGGGGAAGCGGCCATGGCGGATGCCGCCGAGATTCTGCACCGGGTCCTCACCAGCCATGATGTCGTGCTGTTGCCGACGACGCCGCAGGCCGCCTTTGCTCACGGCCGGGCGCCGAACACCCAGGCCGATTTCACCGCCATCGCCAATATCGCCGGGCTGCCGGCGCTGTCGCTGCCCGCCGGCGTCGACGCAGACGGGCTGCCGGTGGCGGCGCAGTTGATCGGCCGCGCCGGGTCGGAGCCGATGTTGCTGGAGCTCGCCGCGCGGCTCGATACCATCCTCGACGCCTATCGTTTCCCTGCCGATTTCGCCTGAAAGGACCATCATGCGCATCATCGCCCTGTTCAACCTGAAGCCCGACGTCGCCATCGCCGACTATGAAAGCTGGGCCGCCAAGAGCGACATGCCGGGCGTGCGCTCGCTGGTGTCGGTCAAGGATTTCAACGTCTATCGCACAACCGGCCTGTTGTTTGCGGACGGGGCGCCGCCGTACCAGTATGTCGAGATCCTCGACATCACCCATATGGACGAGTTCCAGAAGGACTGCGCCAGCGATCTCGTCAGCCAGCTCGGCGCCGAGCTGGCGAATTTTGCCGACAATGCGGTGTTCATGACGACCGAGCTGATGATGGAGGGCTGATGCGTTACGGGGGGAAAGTCGTCGTCGTCACCGGGTCGGGCCGGCCGAAGGGCTTGGGCCAGGCCATATTGCAGCGCTTTGCCGATGAAGGCGCGACCTGCGTCGTGTCAGATATCGGCAGCGGCGGCGATGGCCTCGCCTCGTCCGCCGATGCGGCGGCCGTCGTCGCCGATCTCGAAACGCGCGGCGGCAAGGTGCTGTGGCAGCCGTGCGATGTCGCCGACGAGGGCCAGTGCGAGGCGCTGGTCGCCGCGACGGTGACCGCGTTCGGGCGCATCGACGTGCTGGTCAACAATGCCGGCATCGGCTTCGTCATGAAGCCGATGCTCGACACGTCGGGCGCCGACTGGGACCGGGTGCTCGATGTCAATCTGAAGGGCGCGTTCCTGTGCAGCCGCGCGGCGGCGCGGCAGTTCATCGCGCAGGGGACGGGGCCAGACGGCATCGCCGGACGCATCATCAACATCGCGTCGCAAGCAGCGAAATCGGGCTTTCCGCACATGGCGGCCTATGTCGCGTCGAAACACGGCATGGTCGGGCTGACGCGGTCGAACGCCGTCGAGCTGGGTCCGCACCGGATCACCGTCAACGCCGTCTGCCCCAACCATGTCACCACCGGGCTGGGGGCGGCGCAGAACGAGTATTTCTCGAAGCTTTTGGGCTTCGAATCGGTCGAGGCCTATCTCGCCAACATGAAGGCGAAGAACCCGCTCGGTCGGCCGGGCCTGGCCAGCGACACGGCGGCGGCCTGTGCCTGGCTGGCGTCGTCGGATGCCGTCTATGTCACCGGCGAGGCGATCAACGTCAGCGGCGGCGAGGAGATGCACTGACCCACCAGTCGGTGGCTGGCATGTCGTCGGTCAGGGTACCGGGGAATTGCGGCGCGCGCTTTTCGAGGAACGCCGTGACGCCTTCATGGACATCGCCGGTCTTGCCGCGGGCGATATTGATCGCCGCGTCGACCGCCAGCGCGCTATGCGGGGTTGCCTCGGGGCCGAACTGCCACAGCATCCGTCGCGTCAGCGCCAGCGACACCGGGGCGCAATTTTCGGCGATCTCCAGCGCCATCGCCCGGGCGCGGGCCTCCAGCGCATCGGCGGGGCAGAGCTCGCTGACCAGCCCCTTGGCGAGGGCCTCGCTGGCCGGAAACAGGCTGCCGGTCAGGCACCATTTCAGCGCCTGCGGGAGCCCGACGAGCTGCGGCAGGAACCAGGCCGAGCCGGCCTCAGGCACCAACCCACGGCGGGCGAAGACAAAGCCGAATTTCGCGGTGTCGGCGGCGATGCGGATATCGCAGGGCAGGGTGAGCGTCAGCCCGACGCCGGCGGCCGAGCCGTTGAAGGCGACGATGGAGGGCTTGCGGCAGTTCATCATGGCGCGCACGAAATCGCTGTCGGCGCCGTCGTTGCCGCCGAAATTGCCCGCCCCGGCGCCGGCTTCGGTGTCGAAGCTGCCGGCGCCTGCCGAGACATCGGCACCGGCGCAGAATACCCGGCCGCGGGCGGTCAGGATCACGACGCGAATGGCGTCATCGGCGTCGGCAGCGTCGAAGGCCGAGGTCAGCTCGGCGCCCATTTCGGCGGTATAGGCGTTCATCGCGTCGGGGCGGTTCAGGCGCACCCACAGGATCGGGCCTTCGGCGACGACCTCGATGGTGTTGGGCATGGCAGGGCGCTCCAGGAGTTGGGGAGCAGTTTCGGCGGCTGTGTCGTACGGGGTTAGCTGCCGAGTCTGGCAGGTCGGCAAAGCCCGAGATCAACCGCGCGCGGCATGTCATGCTGGCGAACGCGGCATCCACCTGGGTGCCATGAGACGACTGTCGATGCTTGGCACCTCGGCTGGAGCGGCAGCGCCTGCGCAGCCGCGCCGCCCGACGGTGGATGCTGGCGTTCGCCAGCATGACGCGTCCAGCAGGACGAAGTTGCGTTAGTTGACGACCGCCGCCTGCATGGCTTCCAGGCGCTCGACGGCCTTTTCGTCATTGGCGGCGCGTGCCGCGGCGAGCTGGGTGGCGACCTGCGCGGGGTCGATGTCGCCGACCGGCATCGCGCTTTCGGCGAGGATGGTCAGGCCCTTGTCGTTGACCTCGGCAAAGCCGCCGTCGACGAAGATGCGGCGGGTCAGCGTGTTCGAATCGGCCTCGTAGATGGCGATGGCGCCGGGGCGGATGGTGCTCATCAGCGGAGCATGGCCGGGCAGGACGCCGAAGTCGCCTTCGGAGCCGGGGACGACGACCATGGCCGCGGTGCCGGACTCCAGCCGGCGTTCCGGCGAGACGAGTTCGAAGTGGAAAAGATCGGCCATTTTCTGCTTCTTCCCCCCTCCCTTTCAAGGGAGGGGTTGGGGGTGGG
>QBLU01000032.1 GCA_003241875.1 Alphaproteobacteria bacterium | reverse complement strand
CGATGATCCGGCCCCGTCCTGCCACGCCCGCCCCCTGGTTACGGTGCCACGATGGCGCAAGCGGCGTGGCGCCACAAGCGCTTGTCAGGCCTGCGAGTCTCCGGACACGGCGAGGACCGACTTGCCGAGGCCCTGGCCGCCGAACGCCGCTGTCAGGGCCGGGCCGAAGTCGTCGAAGGCAAAGACCGCGCCGACCGCCGGCGTGATGCGGCCGTCGGCGAGCCAGGCCGACAGCGTGTCGAGATGGGCAGCAGCGGCGGACCGTTCGAAGAGCTGGAACTGGCGGACGTCGACACCGATGAGGCCGGCGCCCTTCATCAAGGTGAGGTTGCTCGGCAACGCCGGGATCGGGCCGCCGACGAAGCCGATGACGAGGTGGCGGCCGCCCCAGCCGAGCGAGCGGAACGCGGCCTCGAACAGGGTTCCGCAGACCGGATCGACGATGACGTCGAGCTTGCGGCCGGCGAGCAATGCCTTCAGCCGGTCGCGCCAGCCGTCGACATCGGTGTCGATGGCCTGATCGGCGCCCTGTGCCAGGGCAAAGGCGCGTTTTTCGGGCGTCGAGGCAGCGGCGATGACATGGGCGCCGAGTGCCTTGCCGACCTGGATCGCCGCCGTGCCGACGCCGCCGGCGCCACCGAAGACGAGCAGCGTCTCGCCCGGCTGCAGGCGGCCACGATCGGCGAGCCCGTGCAGCGCTGTCAGATAGTTCAGCGGCATGGCGGCGGCCGCGGCGAAGCCGACGCCATCGGGAACGCGGCGGCAGGCAGCGGCAGGGGCCAGCGCCAGCTCGGCAAAGCCGTGCATCGTCATCGCCAGCGCCCGGTCACCGACCTGCCAGCCGGAAACATCGGCGCCGATGGCGTCGATGGTGCCGGAAATCTCGCTGCCGGGGATGTGCGGCAGCGGCGGCTTCACCTGGTAGCGGCCGAGCGCGACCAGCGCATCGACATAGCCGATGCCGACAGCGGCGACGCGGATCCGCACCTGGCCCGGACCGG
Source organism: Alphaproteobacteria bacterium (assembly GCA_003241875.1). GTDB lineage: Bacteria > Pseudomonadota > Alphaproteobacteria > Sphingomonadales > Sphingomonadaceae > Sandarakinorhabdus. The sequence goes on along the minus strand of QBLU01000032.1, from coordinate 39,347 downwards.
GCTGCGGCGCCGGGATGTCGACGACGGCATAGTCGGCGAGCGAGTCGAGCCTGGCGGCGGCGATGGCGCGCATCAGGTGGGCTGTCTGGGGGAGGTGGGTTTCATGGACGCGCCTTTGTGGGGAGTGGATGTGTGGCGCGCCCAGGATGGCGTTGGCTGGGCGGACCCACAAGCCGGGATGGCAGCCGTGTTCGGTGTTCACCAACTCCCTCCCCCTTGCGGGGAGGGAGTTTGGCGCGTCCTTATTCGGCTGCCGGCTCCACCGTCGGCGCATGCGTGATCCCCAGCGCGGGCGCCAGCCCGACCGCCTTGCCGTCGAGCCCGAGCTCGCGCAGCAGGTTGTCGATCATCGGCGCCTGGGTGCGATAGCGCAGCGCCGCGGTCATCGCTGCATCGGCGAGGTTGCCGTCGCTGCTGCCGCCGACGCCGCCACCCGCGCCACCGCCCAACCCCTCGACCTGGACGATCTTGATGCTGTCGATCGCTTCCATCGGCTTGGCGGATTCGCGGATGATGTCGGGCAGCGCCTTCAGCAGCGCGATCTTGGTCTGCATGGACACCTGGTCGCTCGACAGCAGGTTGGCGGCCTCGTTCAAGGCGCGCTGGCCGGCGGCGTCGACTTCGAAGCGTGCGCGGACGCCCTCGGCGGTCAGCTTGGCGGCGTTGGCCTCGCCCTCGGCGGTGACGCGCATGGCTTCGGCGCGGTCGGTGGCGGCCTGCTTGTCGGCTTCGGCAGCGACCTTGATGCCGATGGCGCTGCGCTCGGCCTCCTTGCTGGCCTCGATCAGCTCGATGCTCTTGATACGCTCGGCGACTTCGGTTTCGCGTGCGGTGATGACCTTTTCCTCGGCGGCCACGGCTTCGGCGCGGGCCTTGTCGGCTTCGGCCTTGGCCTGGCTTTCCTCGCGCGACTTGCCCTGCACGGCGATCTGGCTTTCCTGACGGGCGATGGCGACCGCCTGTTCCTGGGCGATGCGCGCCTGGGAAATGGTACGGTCGGCCTCGATCTGGGCGCTGTCGACGATCTGCTTGGCGCCAATGCGGGCTTCGTCGGCGGCGCGCGATTGTTCGGCCTGGATGCGGGCGATGTCGGCGACCTGGGCGGCGCGGCGGTTCTCCAACTCGCGCTCCTGCTCGATGCGGGCGAATTCCGTCTCGCGCTGCAGGTCGAGCCGGGTGCGCTCGGCTTCGAGGTTCTTGGTCTCGATCTGGACGCGGGTGTCCTGCTCGATGTCGTTGCGGGTCTTCTTGCGCAGCTCGATCTGCTCGGTCAGCTTGGTCAGGCCCTCGGCGTCGAAGGCGTTGTTGGCGTTGAAATGCTCGATCGAGGTCTGGTCGAGGCCGGTCAGCGAGACGCTTTCGAGCTCGAGGCCGTTCATCGCCAGGTCGACCGACGACACCTGCTGGACCTTCTGGACGAAATCCGAACGCTGCTCGTGGAGCTGGCTCATCGTCATGCCGGCGGCGACCGAGCGCAGCGCATCGACGAACTTGCCTTCGATCAACTCCTTCAGCGCTTCGGGCTGCATGGTGCGCTTGCCGAGCGTCTGCGCAGCGATGGCGATGCTGCCGGCGTCGGGTTTCACGCGGACATAGAATTCGGCCTTCACATCGATGCGCATGCGGTCGCTGGTGATCAGCGCATCGGTATTGCGGCGCTCCACCGGCAGGCGGACGGTGTTGAGGTTGACCGGCATGGTTTCATGCAGGATCGGCAGGACGAGGGCGCCGCCGTTGATGACGACCTTTTCGCCGCCGAAGCCAGTGCGGACAAACCCGGTTTCCTTGGAAGCGCGCTGGTAGAGGCGGGCGATGATGAGGCCGATGACGACCAGCGCGATCAGCGCCGTGACGCCGATGCCGCCGATCGCGATCAGCGAGCTGCCAGTGTCGGTGACGGGAACCAGGTCATTCATCGGGTCGGCCTCAATTGCGAAAAGATGTCGGGCTGGATGGCGATGGCGCGGAACAGGTCGCCGTCGCGGGTGGTGAGCAGCAGCAGGTCCGCCTCGGTAAAGCTGCTGTCGTCGCCGGGTTCGACCATGACGAAATGGGCGTGGCCGAACTTGTCCTCGACGCGGGCCCGGGCCGGGTGGCCCTGGCGGGCAGTGCCGATGACGATGCGGGCGCGGCGGCCGAGCAGGGTGTCGATGGCGACGGCGGTGGTCTCGTCATGCGGCAGCACGCGCGCCAGGCCGCGGGTGGCGATGCGGGTGGCCGGCGCGGCGATGGCGATGGCGGCGGGGACGGCAGCATACCAGGGCAGCAGCGCGCCGGTGGTGGCGAGCACCGCCTGTTGCAGGATGAGGCCGCCGAGGCCGAACAGCGTCAGGAAGGCGACGAGCACCATCAGCAGCGGCAGCCGGCCGGTGTTGAGCCAGTCCAGCCCTGCGGCCAGCACGCCGGGATCGTCGAGGTCGAAATCGACGGCGCTGCCGCCGAGGCCGACGGCCTCAACGATGCCGAGCAACAGCATCAGCACCAGCGCGACGGTGAATGGCGCAGTGCCCGACTGCACCAGAAAAAGGAACATGACACCCCGAATTTGACGATGCTGTAACCTATCGCAGCCGTATCGGCGCAGCAATCGAAACCGGAACGTTCGTGCTCCATTTCGTCGCGTTCGGCCGCGGCGTGCGTGGCAGGACTTGCGAAGACTGGCCGGCGCGCCGACATCGCCCGGCCAACGCCTTTTGCGTCACCACAGGACCTTCATGACCAAGATCGTCAACGGCGCCAGCCTGCAACCCCTGTCCGGCGGCCCGCCGAAGCAGATCGTGCTGCTGCTCCACGGCTATGGATCGAACGGCGCCGACCTGATTTCGCTGGCGCCGCACTGGCGGCAAAGCCTGCCCGATGCGCTGTTCCTGGCGCCGAATGCGCCGCAGCGGTCGGGCGGCGGCTATCAATGGTGGCCGCTGCACGGCTTTACCCCGGTGGCCCTGGCGGCCGGCGCGACCCAGGCGGCACCGGCGATCGAGGCCTTCGTCGACCGGAAGCTGGCGCAATATGGCCTGTCCGATGCCGATCTCGCCATCATCGGGTTCAGCCAGGGCACGATGATGGCGCTGCATGTCGGGCTGCGGCGAACCTCGGCACCGGCAGCGATCGTCGGCTATTCGGGGATGCTCGTCGGCACGGCGGAACTGGCGCATGCGGCGATCGTCAAACCGCCGGTGCTGCTCGTTCATGGCTCGGCCGACCCGATCGTGCCGGTGGCGGCGCTGCACGTGGCCAAGGCGGACCTGGCGAGGCTGGGCATCGAAGCCGAGACGCACGTCAGCACCGGGCTGGGGCACAGCGTCGACCCGGTCGGTCTGCGGCTGGGGGCGGAGTTTGTGGCGAAGGGGTTCGACGCTTAACCGACCAGGGCGCGGGTGAAGCCGATCCACGCCGGCGACCGCAGCAAAAGACCGACGACCAGCTCGCTGCCGACGAACAGCGCTGCTGCAGGCAGGAACACCGGATGCAACCGGCCGCGGGTGCGATAGTCATGAATGGCGATCGCCAGCAACAGCACGTTTGCAGCGATATAGACGCCGGGAATCAGCGTGGACGGCGGCGGCGCGCCCGTCACCAATCGCACGACACGGCCGAAGCCGGCGCCGATCAGCGCGAGCGTACCGACGACCATCAGCCGCTTGTGTGCCGCGGGCTGCACCCGCAAGGCCAGCGCCGCAATGACAAAGCCGCCAAACACGATGACATTGGCGAACTGGAGCCCGAGAAACTGTGGCGGCTGGCGCGCGACATGCGACAGTTGCTGGGTCAGGGCGGCAGCCGGACCAAGGATGATGACGGCGATCGCCATGGCGACGCCCACGGTCCCCATGCGTCGGTGCCAGGCAATGTTACCGGTCCTGACCAGCACGACCTGCGATGCAAGGAACGTCAGCCAGCCGAAATACACGACGGCATGGGCGTGGATCACCAACGGAAAGGGCTCGGCATCGCTGTTCATGCGCTGCACGACCTCCGGCACGAAGCCAATGAGCATGATCAGCCAGATAATCGCGATCAGCCCCGGAAAGAACCAGGCGTCGGCCGGATGGCTGGCGGCGAACGGGCGTGGCTGTCGGGAGCGGGGCGGGGTGACGGCCGGTGCGTTTGTCGCCATGGTTCCTCCATTGCCGACTGGCTAAGGCTGGTCCCTCATATGGTCTCGATAGCAGAATTACCGGGCGGCTGATACCGCGTGCCCGCCGGATCAGGCCCGTCGCCCGCCGGTCGTCGCTACCGGCACGCCGGTTGTTTCCGGCCAGCTGATCGCCTTGCCCGCCGCGCTGCGCACGGCGAGCCAGGCGAAGGCTTCGGCTTCGAGGGCATCGCCGTCCCAGCCGACGGCCTCGACGGGTTCGGTGGGAACGCCGGTGCGGGTGGCGATCATCGCCATCAGGGTCGGGTTGTGGCGGCCGCCGCCGGTGACGAGGAGGCGGCTGAGCGCCGGCACGTGCCCGAGCGCCAGGCGCACGGTTTCGGCAGTGAAGGCGGTCAGCGTCGCGGCGCCATCGGCGAGTGACAGCCCGCGCGCCTGGCCGGTGCTGAAATCGGCGCGGTCGAGCGACTTGGGCGGGGCGGCGTCGAACCACGGCAGGTCGAGCATGGCGGTCAGCACATCCTGGTGCACGCTGCCGGCGGCGGCGATGGCGCCTTCGGCGTCGTAATGGCGCTCGCTGTGGTGGCTGATCCAGTCGTCGATGAGCGCGTTGGCGGGGCCGGTGTCGAAGCTGCCCCAGCTGCCGTCGGCGGCAAACCAGGTCAGGTTGCCGACCCCACCGAGGTTGAGCACGCCCAGGGGCCGGCCGATCCCTGCGCTGCGGGCGCGGTGATAGCCCGGCGCCAAGGGCGCGCCATGGCCACCGGCGGCGACATCGTCGCTGCGGAAATCATGGATGACCGGGATGCGAGTGGCGGCCTGCAGCAACGCGCCGTCGCCGATCTGCCAGGTCCATTTGCGGTCGGGGCGATGGGCGACGGTGTGGCCGTGGAAACCGATCATGTCGACGCGGTCGCGATCGGTGTCGGTGGCCTTGAGCAACTGGTGGACGGCGATGGCGTGGAGTCCGGTGAGCTCGGCGGCGACGGCATCGATCAGCGCGTCGGGGCCGGGCCGGTGCAGTTCCAATGCATGGGCGGCGGCGTCGCGCAGGCGCTGGCGGAATTCCGGGGCATAGGGGATGGAGACGAAGCCACGCTGGCTGACGGCGCCTTCGCCATCGGTGTCGATGAGGGCGGCGTCGATGCCGTCCATCGATGTGCCGGACATGAGGCCGATGACGGTTTTCACGGAATTCAGGGGCATAGCGGCAGAGTGGCGGATTTGGGGGCGGTTGTCATCAGGGTGACGATCGTCGCGTCATCCCGGCGAAGGCTGGGATCCACCGTCGCGCCAGGTACCGACAGTGGCTTCGCGCGGCACGGTGGATCCCAGCCTGCGCTGGGATGACGATAACGAGGGGAGGGCGGGCGCATGATGACAGCACCCGGCCCACTGGTTATGAAACCGCCACCATGACCTACACCTCCGACTTTCTTCGCACGCTCGAAGCGCGTGGCTTCATCCACCAGATCACCGATGCGGCCGCGCTCGATGCCGCGGCGTCGGCGGGGGTCGTGACGGCCTATGTCGGCTATGACTGCACGGCGCCGAGCCTGCATATCGGCAATCTCGTGTCGATCATGATGCTGCGGCACCTGCAGCGGACCGGGCACCGGCCGATCGTGCTGATGGGCGGCGGCACCACCAAGGTCGGCGATCCGTCGGGGAAGGACGAGGGGCGGCAGCTGCTCGACGATGACCGCATCACGGCCAACAAGGCGAGTATCCGGCGGATTTTCGAGCGGTTTCTCGACTTCGACGGCCCGAATGCGGCGATCATGGCCGACAACGACGAATGGTTGTCGACGCTCGTCTATATCCCGTTCCTGCGCGACATCGGCCGGCATTTCTCGGTCAACCGGATGCTGAGTTTCGATTCAGTCAAGCTGCGGCTCGATCGCGAGCAGCCGCTGAGCTTCATCGAATTCAACTACATGATCCTCCAGGCCTATGACTTCCTTGAGCTCAACCGGCGCCATGGCTGCACGTTGCAGATGGGCGGGTCGGACCAATGGGGCAATATCGTCAACGGTACCGACCTCATTCGTCGCGTCGACGGCAAGGACGCGCACGGCCTGACGACGCCGCTGATCACCCGCGCCGACGGCGCCAAGATGGGCAAGACCGCGGCCGGCGCCGTGTGGCTGCACGAGGATTCGCTGCCCGGGTTCGATTACTGGCAGTTCTGGCGCAACACCCATGACGCCGATGTGGCGCGGTTCCTGAAGCTGTTCACCGACGTGTCGCTCGCCGAGATCGATGCGGTGATGGCCGGCGACATCAATGCGGCAAAGACGGTGCTGGCCACCGAGGCGACGGCGCTGTGCCGCGGCCGGGCGGCGGCGGAGGCTGCAGCGGCGACGGCGGCGGCGACCTTTGCCGGTGGCGCCGGCGCCGACCTGCCGAGCTTTGCGGTGTCGGCACCGGTGACCATCCTAGACGCACTGGTCGGCCTGGGCTTTGCCGCGTCGAAGGGCGAGGCGCGGCGGCTGGTGGCCGGCGGCGGCGCGCGTATCGATGATGTCGCGGTGGCGGCGGACAGCGCCATGGTGGCGCCTGGCGCGCGGGTCTCGGCCGGCAAGAAGCGGCACGGGGTGATCGTCGCGCTTTAAGTCCGCGCCGGCAGGTCGATCGTCACCTTCAGGCCGGGCCGGTTCGGCGTCAGCGCCAGGCGGCCGCCGTGCAGGCGGGCGATGGCGGCGGCGAGCGACAGGCCGAGGCCGGCACCGCCGCCCGGCCGCGCCGCATCGAGCCGGCCAAAGCGGCGCAGCGCATCGTCATGGGCGGCGCTGGCGATGCCGGGGCCGCGATCGCACACCGCGAGCTGGGCGCCGTCCGCCGTCGGGATCGCCGCGACTTCGATCTCGCCGCCGCTGGCGCCATAGCGCAGCGCATTGTCGATGAGGTTGGACAGCGCCCGGCCGAGCAGTTCGCGATGCGCCAGCACCGGCACCGGGCTCGACGCCAGCGCGGTCAGCTGCACGCCGCTGTCCTCGGCCAGCGGTTCGTACATTTCGACCATGTCGATGACGAGGGTGGCAAGGTCCATGCGGGTGAAGCCGTCGCGGCCGATGCCGGCTTCGACGCGGCTGATCTCGAGGCTGGTCTCGAGCATGGCGAGCAGCGCGTCGGCTTCGGCACCGATGCCGGCAATTTCGGCATTATGGCCGTCGCCGGCGCGGGTCAGCCGGTCGATGCGCGCCTTCATCCGCGTCAGCGGGGAGCGCAGGTCGTGCGCCAGGCCATCGGTGACCGAGCGCAGTTCGTCGAGCAGCGCCTCGATCCGGGCGAGCATGGCGTTGAGCGCGCCGCCCAGCGCATCAAAGGCGTCGCCGGTGCCATCGGTCACCGCATCGACGCGCCGCGACAGGTCGCCGGCCGCCACCGCGCCGGCGACATCGGCGATGCCGCGGACCCGCACGGCGATGGTGCGGGCGAGCAGATAGGCGACCCCCAGCGCCAGCGCCAGTGCCAGGCCGACGGCGGCAACCAGGCTGGTGGTGAGCGTTTCGGTCAGCCGCTGCTGTTCCTCGACACTGCGGCCGATCAGCAGGCGATAGCCGCCGGGCAGGGGCGAAGCGCTGGTTGCAAAGGTTTCCGGGTTGCGGTGACCGGTGCGCAGCATGGCGACCTGGGTGAAGCGGTTGTCGGCGCTGACCCCCGCCGGCCAGGCGGCGACATTGCCGACGACGACGCGCCCATCCGGTCCGGCGAGCAGCACGGCCAGCGGCCCCGGCACGCGAATCTCGCCGGCGATCACGGTCGTGGCGCCGGCGATGCCGTCGCGTGCAAAGACCTGGACGATCGCCTTGCGTTCGGCGGTGATCAGCGCCCGTGCATCGGCATCGAGCTGGTTCTGGGTGACGCGGGCAATGAAGCCGAGAATGATGGCGCCGCTGCCGGCGAGCGCCAGGAAGACGATGATGCCGATGCGGGCGGTCGTCGAGCGCGGCCACACCGACCGGACCGACGAAAACGGCGAGATCAGTGTTCTCCCAGCCGATAGCCGGCACCGCGGACGGTGTGCAGCAGCGGCTTGGCACCGCCCTCGTCGAGTTTCTTGCGCAGCCGGCTGACATGGACGTCGATGACGTTGGTGCCCGGGTCGAAATGATAATCCCAGACGCCTTCGAGCAGCATGGTGCGGGTAACGACCTGGCCGATGTGGCGCATCATGAATTCGAGCAGCCGGAATTCGCGCGGCTGCAGTTCGATCCGGCGTCCGTTGCGGGTGACGCGGCGGGCGAGCAGGTCGATTTCGAGATCGTCGAAGGCGAGGCGCGTGACCGGCGCGTCGCCGGGGGTGGCGACGCGGCGGCGGACCGCCTCGATCCGGGCCAGCAGCTCGGCAAGGGCGAAGGGTTTGGGCAGGTAATCGTCGGACCCGGCACGCAGGCCGCGCACGCGTTCATCGAGGCTGGCCAGCGCCGACAGCATGACGACCGGCGTGGTCACACCGCCGGCGCGCAAGGCCGACAACACCGCAAGGCCGTCCATGCCCGGCAACATGCGGTCGAGAACGATGGCATCGTAGCTGCCGTCGGACGCCTGGAACAGGCCGTCGCGGCCGTCACCGGTGACATCGACGAGGAAGCCGGCCTCACCCAGCCCCTTGGCGATATATTCGGCGGTGGTGGGATCGTCTTCGACGCACAGGATACGGGCCATGGCGTGATGCTACTCCGAAACCGGGCGCGGGGACATCGGATTGCAGCCGGACGCGGAAAAGGCGCTATGCCTCGCGGCACGACGTACCGCAACGCCGAAACTTTACGGTCCATGCCATGCGTGATGGCGCAGCGGCTGGCTGCCGCATGATTTTTTGGGAGACGGCGAGCGCCGGGAGGCCGGCCTGGCCGTCATGCAGGTCTGCGTTTCAGTGTGCGGGTCGACTGCGATCGGCGTCGACGGGGCTGCCGCCGAAATTCCCTGGTCGGCGGCAGATGCCTGGCAGCAGCGCCGCGCCGTAAAAGTTATTGCGAGCCGGCGTCATGCCGTCGCGCGCCGCGACAGCGGACCTCAAGCCTCGGCCGGCCAGTGATGTTGAGCGATCGCGGACTGCCGCCGCAACGCCGCACCGGTGAGGCCGAAGCCGGCAATAAGCATCGCCCAGGCCGGGGCATCCGGCACGGCGGGCGGACCGGTGACGACCAGACGTCCGCGCTGCTCGGCGCCGAGCACGATCGAGTCATAGGTTCCCGGGGTGGCAAAGGCATTGCCGGGGAAATAATAGGGATAGGAGCCGCTTTCGATCGGGCTGAGGACGCCGAACAAGATAACGTCGGTAAAAACGGTACCGTCGGGCCCGCTGGTAGGCTGGTCGGGAACAAAACGCTGCCTGCCGCAAGAGGGAGTGTCGCCGTCGCCTTCGACAAAACAGCTGTCGAGCGCGGCAGGCTCCACGCGCAGCGCAGCGGTGACGAAATCGGGCGCCGTGAAGACCCAGCCACCGCGATAATTTGGCGACCCGATCGAGGAATAGGCGGTGAACGCGTAGGTTACGGCAGCCGCCGCCGGTGCGGACAGAGCGGATATCGCCGCCAGCCCCATAAGTACCGTGATCGACTTCATCATCCGCACCCCGCCATGTCTCGCGAGGCGCAAAATGCCCGACGGTCGGGCGTTGAGCAAGCTTTAACTAGTTCTCGTCGCCCATGCGCAGCGCGGCGATGAAGGCTTCCTGCGGGATGTCGACGTTGCCGTACTGGCGCATCCGCTTCTTGCCCTCCTTCTGCTTGTCGAGGAGCTTGCGCTTGCGGCTGGCGTCGCCGCCATAGCATTTCGCCGTCACGTCCTTGCGCATCGCGGCGATGGTCTCGCGGGCGATGACCTTGCCGCCGATCGCGGCCTGCACCGGGATCTTGAACAGATGGCGGGGGATGAGGTCCTTCATGCGCTCGCACATGTGGCGACCGCGCGCCTCGGCGGCGCCGCGGTGGACGATCATGCTGAGCGCATCGACGGGTTCGGCGTTGACCATGATGGTCATCTTGACGAGGTCGCCCTCGCGGTGGCCGATCTGGTGATAGTCGAAGCTGGCATAGCCGCGCGAGATCGACTTCAGCCGGTCATAGAAGTCGAAGACGACCTCGTTGAGCGGCAGTTCATAGACGACCTGGGCGCGGCCGCCCACATACGTCAGGTTCTTCTGGATGCCGCGGCGATCCTGGCAAAGCTTGAGGATGCTGCCCAGATATTCGTCGGGGGTGAAGATCGTCGCCTCTATCCAGGGCTCCTCGATCAGTTCGATGGTGCTCGGGTCGGGCATGTCGCTGGGGTTGTGCAGTTCCAGCGTGCGGCCATCGCGCAGCAGCATCTTGTAGACGACCGACGGCGCCGTGGTGATCAGGTCGAGGTCGTATTCGCGGGTCAGCCGTTCCTGGATGATCTCCAGGTGCAGCAGGCCGAGGAAGCCGCATCGGAAGCCGAAGCCGAGCGCCGCGCTGCTTTCGGTCTCGAACGAGAAGCTGGCGTCGTTGAGCCGCAGCCGGCCGAGGCTGTCGCGCAGCTTCTCGAAGTCGGCGGCATCGACCGGGAACAGCCCGCAGAACACCACCGGCTGTACGGTCTTGAAGCCGGGCAGGGCGGTGGCCGTGGGGCGCTTGGCGTCGGTGATGGTGTCGCCGACGTTGGTCTGGGCGACTTCCTTGATCTGCGCGGTGATGAAGCCGATTTCGCCGGGGCCGAGTGCATCGAGTTGCTCGATCTTGGGCCGGAAACAGCCGACGCGATCGACGAGATGCGTGGTGCCGGCCGCCATCATGGCGATCTGCTGGCCCTTTTTCAGCACGCCGTCGATGACGCGGACGAGGATGACGACGCCGAGGTAGGGGTCGTACCAGCTGTCGACGAGCATCGCCTTCAGCGGCGCCGCCGGGTCGCCCTTGGGCGGCGGGATCTGCGTGACAATGGCTTCGAGCACATCCTCGATGCCGATGCCCGACTTGGCGCTGGCGAGGACGGCGTGTTCGGTATCGAGGCCGATGACGTCCTCGATCTGCTTCTTCACGCGCTCGGGCTCGGCGGCGGGCAGGTCGATCTTGTTGATGACCGGCACGATGACATGGTCGTGCTCGATCGACTGGTAGACGTTGGCCAGCGTCTGCGCCTCGACGCCCTGCGCCGCATCGACGACCAGCAGCGCGCCTTCGCAGGCGGCGAGGCTGCGCGACACTTCATAGGCAAAATCGACATGGCCCGGGGTGTCCATCAGGTTGAGGACATAGCGCTTCCCGTCCTTGGCCGGATAATCGAGGCGCACGGTCTGCGCCTTGATGGTGATGCCGCGTTCCTTCTCGATGTCCATGTTGTCGAGCACCTGCTCGCTCATCTCGCGCGCCGTCAGTCCGCCGGTGGTCTGGATCAGCCGGTCGGCGAGCGTCGATTTCCCGTGATCGATATGCGCGATGATCGAGAAGTTGCGGATGAGGGAGATGTCTGCGGTCATTGTGCATCGCCCTGTAGCAGAGGGGGCGCAGGGTGCAATGCGGCGAACCCGCCGAAACTATCTGCCGAAATGGGAGCGGGGCCGGCTGCCGGAACTCTGGCAGCCGGCCCCGCCGGACGAAACGCTGGTGCCGTGGTTCAGCCGTCGCCCTGCCCGGCGGCGCGGGCCATGGCTTCGGCGTGCAGGGCGGCCGCCAGTTCCTTTTCGCTGTAGTGCTGGCCGACCTTCAGGCTCGGGCTGCTGACTTCCATCGGTTCGAAACTGTCGGCGCCGGCCTTGCGCAGCCACAGCAATGTCAGTTGCAGCGCCGGGATGCGGAGCTGGGCGACTTCGCCATCGGCGCCGCCTTCGACCGATTCCTCGCTTGCCATGCGCGTGACGGCATTGCGGAAGCGGCCGATGGCGATGCCGTTGCTGATCTGCGCGAACTTGGTGTCGATGGCGGTGACTTCGGCGGAAACCGCGCCGGCATTGGTCGGCATGATGTGCGCCCACAGCGCCAGCTTGGCGCCGCCGGCGACGTTGCCGGCGATGAGCTGGTCGAGCCCCAGCACATAGACGGGTGTGGCGATGGCGTCGGACGTGGCGACATCCTCGAGGTTGCTGGCAATGCGGAGCTGGTCGCCGAGGGCAAAGCGGCCGGCGGCCTCGGTGATGGCCGGCGCCCGCATCTCGACGGCGGTGCTGCGGCCGAGCTGGGGCAGGGTTTCGGCGAGCGCCGCGGCGACGCCGGCGGGGGGAACGGCAAAGGTAATCGGCATGATCGGTCCTTTTCTCAAGATCTGCGGCCCTCAGGCCTTGGTATAGCCCGTGCCGATCCAGCTGCCCGAGCCGTTATAGGCCGTGCGCAGTGTATCATAGGCAACGACGGTGGTGGTGCCCTGGGCCGGATCGGCGGCGCTCGAGCTGCCGGGATCGCAGACGATGACGAAATCGCCATCCTCCACGCCCGCGGCGACGATCGCGTGCTTGCCGCCGCCCGACCAAGCGATGCGCATGAAGGCGGGTCGGCCCGCCGCCATCTGGCCGCGCAGATCGGCGAACGATACGCTGTTGTTCTGCATCTGCTGGAGATGGCCGAGGTCGTCGAGCACGCCGGCGGTATCGTCGGGCTTGTTGCAGCGGTCACCATCGGCGCCGGGGCCGGGCATGCAGCAATCGGTGCGGTTGCGCCGGCTGTTGACGAGCGTGCACTGGGTGAGGGTGGCTGCCGGCTGGTAATAGCGGCGGACGCTGTTGGACACCGCCGACCAGCACCATTGGCTCTGCTGCTGGCGCTGGATGCGGAAGCGCAGGTTGACGTCGACGGGCAGCACGGCGCGCGCACCGGCGACGAACACCGGGCGGAAGCCTTCCGCGACGAGGCGATCGAAGGTGGCCTGATAGGCGCCGCCGGTCATGCCGTGGTTCCCGACGGAGGCCTGGGCACGCTTTTCCCAAAGGCCGGCATAGCTGTCGACGCCGCCGGCGATGCAAGAGCCGCCCGACACCAGGTCATAGCCCTGGGCAGCGAGGCTCGCATGCGCCGACCGGAACGCCGATTCGCGCAGGCCGTGGCGGGCGACCCAGGCCGGGCCGGCGCTTTTTTCCCACCAGGCCATGTAGCGGGCTTCGCCGCCGGTGCTGTAGGTCGAGACACCGCGCAGCCGGAAACCCTTGCCGACGAAATCGTTAAAGGCCGCCTGGTATTGCGCGCCGTCGAGGCCGTGGCGGGCGACCCAGTCACCGCTGCCGCCGGCTTCGAACACGGCGGCAAAACGCTCTGTATTGCCGACCGCATAGCCCGACAACGATTTCGGCCGCATCCCGGCCTTTACCCAGGCATTGACCTGCGTCTGGTACTGGGCGCTGGTCAGGCCGTGACGGGCGCCCCAGGCGGGGCCGGCGAGCTTGTGCCAGATCGTGGCGTAGCGTGCTTCAGTACCGGTCGAGTAACCGCTGAGACAAACCTGCCGCCAGCCTTTTTTGCTGAGGTCGTCGAACAGTGTCTGCAGGCCGGCTGAAGTCAATCCGTGCCGGGCGGTCCATTCCGGTCCGCCGGTCTTTTCAAAACTTGCCATGAACAGGTCGAGCGCCATTGCCGACTCCCCTTGTTTGGTTGGGCGCGATCATCGGTGATCGTCGTCTGGGGCGGCTTATGCTCCCTTCGTTTCTGCACGTATTGGAAGAAACCGACAGAAATCATGAACTTCGACCCGCTTGTGTTAACCTGCTTGTTTATCACTGGATAGCCCAGCTGACTTGACCGGCGCAGCGCTGCGGCCCTAGCGGGGAAGCGATAACCTTCGCCAACGGACACAGGCCCCATGACCCTCAATATCGCCATCATCGGCGCCGGCCCGGCCGGCTATTACACCGCCGAGGCGGCGCTGAAGCGCTGGGGCGGCACCGCGCGCATCGACATCATCGACCGGCTGCCGACCCCCTATGGCCTGATCCGCGCCGGCGTGGCGCCCGACCACCAGTCGATCAAGGCGGTCAGCAAACGCTATGAGGCGACCAACCTGGGGGCGGGGGTGCGTTTCGTCGGCAATGTCGTCATCGGTCGCGACGTGCAGATTGATGAACTGCTGAAGATTTACGACGCCGTCGTGCTGTCGGTCGGCGCCCCGCACGACAAGCCGCTTGGCATCCCCGGCGACGACCTGCCCGGCGTGCTCGGCAGCGGCGCCTTTGTTGGCTGGTACAACGGCCATCCCGATTTCGCCGGGTTGCAGGTGCCGCTGTCGCATCACGGCGCGGCCATCATCGGCAACGGCAATGTCGCCATCGATTGCGCGCGGATCCTGGCCAAGACCTGCGAGGAGCTCGAAACATCGGACATCGCCCAGCACAGCGTCGAAGCGCTGCGCCAGTCGGCGGTGCGCGACATCCATATCGTCGGCCGTCGGGGCCCGCACCAGGCGAGCTTCACGACCAAGGAAATGGGCGAGCTCGGCCATCTCGAGCGCGCCCAGCCGCTGGTCAAACCCGGTGACCTGCCGCCGATCGAGGAAGATGCGGCGCTCGATCCGGGTGACCGCAAGACGGTCACCCATCTGCGCAATTTTGCCGCAACGCCGCGGGGCGACAAGCCGATCACCGTGCATTTCGAGTTCTTCCGGCGGCCGGTCGCGGTCGAAGGCAACGGCAAGGCCGAACGCCTGATCGTCGAGACGACCCGGCTGGAGGATGGCAAGGCGGTCGGCACCGGCGAACTCCACGCCATTCCGTGCGGCCTGGTCATCGCCTGCATCGGCTATCGCACCGCGACCATCCCGGGCGTGCCCTATGACGAGGGCCTGGGGCGCTTCCCAGTCGATGCCGCCGGGCGCATCTTCAAGGGCCTTTATGCCAGCGGCTGGGCACGGCGGGGGCCATCGGGCACCATCGGCACCAATCGCCCCGACGGCTTTGCCGTTGTCGATGCCATAGGCGCCGATGTGACGGCGCCGAACGGCGGCGATGCCCCGGCGGCGCTCGATGCGCTGCTGGCAGCCCGCGGCGTGCGGACGACGCATTTCGGGAACTGGCAGGCGCTCGATGCCCATGAGGTGTCGCGCGCCCGGCCGGGGGCGCCGCGCGAGAAACTGGTCAGCCTGGCAGAGATGCTCGGCCTGATCGGCTGAACCTTCGGCACGGCCGGGTGTTCTTTTCGGCACACACTTTGCCGGAGAGATTTCATGAGCGAAACAAAGGATTTACCGCAGGATTCCACGCTGTCGCGGCGGGCCATGGTCGGCGGCGTCGCGGCCGTCGGCATCGCGGCCTCGACGCCGGCTGCAGAGGCGGCAACGCCGGCGGGCCCGGCGCTCGTCGATCCGCGCGGCAAATACCCCAAGCCGCCGTTCGACAAGCAGGAGCAGCCTTGGCCCGGACTGGCGCGTGACATGCGCCCGCGCCCCGACCATGGCGAGCAAAGCTACAAGGGCTCCGGACGGCTGCGCGGTCGCAAGGCGCTGGTCACCGGCGGCGATTCCGGCATGGGCCGGGCAGCGGCGATCGCCTTTGCTCGCGAAGGCGCCGATGTCGCGATCAACTATCTGCCGGCCGAGGAAGCTGACGCCCGCGAAGTCATCGACTTGATCCGGCGCGAGGGCCGCAAGGGCGTGGCGTTGCCCGGTGACCTGCGCGACGAGGCGTTCTGCACGAAACTGGTGGCCGATGCCGCGGCGCAGCTCGGCGGCCTCGACATCCTGGTCAACAATGCCGCCCGGCAGCAGACCAAGCCGACCATCGGCGACATCAGCAGCGAAGATTTCGACGCGACGATGAAGACCAACATCTATGCGCCGTTCTGGATCACCAAGGCGGCGGTGCCGCGGATGCCGCCAGGTTCGGCGATCATCATGACCACGTCGGAACAGGCCTATGACCCGTCGAAGGATCTGGTCGACTACGCGATGACCAAGGCGGCAAACATGAGCTTTGCCAAGTCGATGGCCAAGCAGCTTGCTGAAAAGGGTATTCGCGTCAACGGCGTGGCGCCCGGACCGATCTGGACACCGCTGCAGGTCAGCGGCGGCGCGACGCAGGAAAAGCTGCAGAAATTCGGCGGCGACACGCCGCTCGGGCGCCCGGGCCAGCCGGTCGAGCTCGCCGGCATCTATGTCCAGCTTGCCGAAAATGCCGGCAGCTATGCGACCGGGCAGGTCTATGGCGCCGCCGGTGGCAGCGGCCAGCCATAATCGCGGGCACAAGCGGCTTGCCGATGCCGCGACCCCCGGCTATACGCCCGCTTCCGCTGGAGTCGGGGCGTAGCTCAGCCTGGTAGAGCACTGTCTTCGGGAGGCAGGGGCCGGAGGTTCGAATCCTCTCGCCCCGACCAGCGGAATTCAGAGGGTTACGGCTTCCCGGGCCGGCCCTCAAACACCGGCCAAGGTCCGTTTGAACCTCGTCGGGTCCGCAGACCGTTGTCGAGATTCATCATTTTCCGGCATTCTGATGCCATCCGCCGCTCTCCAGACGGCACCGGTATGACACAAGGTGAAGCGCGTCGTGTAGACACCGCTCGTTTTTGATGCTGCCGCGAAGGCCTCTGCCTGCCGGAGTGGGCTCGATTGCCATGTTCTCTAAGTCCACCTGGGGCATTCAAGCTCTACGATTGCACCCTGGGGGAGCAGATCGAGAGCGTGATCAAACGCGCATTCCGGCGCTCGAATCTGCTTGCGCGACAGCTTCAATTAACGCGCGATCGGCTTGCCCCAAGCGTGCTCCCGCCGGATTCGTACCACGGTCCCGACAACCAACATCCCGATCACGGCCGATTGAACCATCAGAATGAGGGGTGCCTATTGGTCGCCGATCGACCCGCTAACGGGGTCCTTCTTCCACGCCGATCCACGGCCAGGAGAAGCCGCAGCGAACAGTATCGTCGACAATAGTACCACCCAGCGTCTTGAGTCTCTTATGGAATCCGGAACAGTTGTCGCGCGGATCTAGTCTTTGCAGTGGCTGGCATCGCGTCGACGCATGCGCATATCCCAACGCGGGCTTCTCTCTCGACGAGCTGTCAAGTCATAAAAATTATGTGGGACATTTTAACAGGTGTGCACTTTGTTAAAGCCATGATAGATTGTTACCAAGGTCTTTACGTGGACTTAACAGGGAAGCAAGCTTCTGCTTGGAACGGGTGGCACCCGTAACAATCTGAAGTAATTCAGGGTCGCATGTCGGCATCGACAAGCGTTGTCACCACAGAACTGGTTAAAGTTCGGACGATGCGCTTGTTTTTCCGTCTGGTCACGACGTGACGGCCTTGGCGTAAGACCGAGTGATGTTTTTATTTCGCTTTCGAGTGGGGTCAAGATGGACACGAACTCTGGGTTGCCAATGGCGCAGCTGACCAATCGCGAATCCGAGGTGTTGCGGTTGGTCGCGCGGGGACGATCGGCGAAGGAGGTTGCGCTCGAACTGGCGATAGCGCCTTGCACGGTCGAGCGGCATATCGAGAATGTTCGCTTGAAGACGCGGACCCGCAATCGGGCGCACATGGTCGCTTATGTGATCCAGGAAGGCCTGCTGTCGGCGGTTTGACCGGTCCGGGGCAGGCGGCGCGGTTCACAGGACACGCGCCCATGCTGCGACCTGGTCGCCGATCCGGAACGAGCCAACTTCGACAGGCGTTTGCACGCCGCTGCACACGACGAGCAACTGCCGTATGTCGTCGGTGATACCGACGCCGACGCTGGCAGGTGGCGTTGACAACCCAGTGCCGACTGCCTTGATGGCGGCTTCCTTGCGCGTCCAGGCGCGCAGGAAGGCGCCGTTGCGGGCAGGCCCGGAACACGTGCCTGAGATCGCGGCGCTTTCCCCTGCATCGAAGATGTCGCTGGTGATGTCATCGTCATCGATTGAGCGCAGTGTTTCGATGTCGACGCCGATGGCGCCGGCGTCGCTGAGGCCGATCAGTGCCACGTCGTCGGCATAACTCAGGCTGAAGTGGGGACCGGCCGCGCCAGCTACGTGCGGTTTGCCGAAATCGTTTGCCAGATAGGCGCTATCGCGTGCGAAGGCGGCGCCGTGTGCCGTCAGCAGCCGCCGCAGTTCGGCATGGGCAATGATGTAGCGCCGCCGATCGCGGCGAAATCGGAAGCGCCCGGCACGGCGGCATTCGGCCACGGACAGGAGCGCGATATCATCGCGTTGCGGCTTCTTCGACAGGTCGACGACCCAAAGGTCGAACGGCGCATCGGCATAAATGCGCAAGGCCGCGACCATCTCAATGTGCTTCCAGTCGGGGCCGGTGGGCGTCCCGGTCCGTGTCGCGATTCGCAACGCTGTGCCAGCGCAAAAGCGGCGAATGCCAAAGCAGGTCACGCGCCAATCCAGGCGGGTCAGGGGATTGTGCCCCTGTGAGTTTGCGGCGAAGCGTCCAGACAGAATATGCGACCAGCCAGGCGAGATCCGTGGCTGCAGCATACAGGCTGCCGTGATTTTTGACGAAATAGCGCCGGCGCGATTCGAACCAGTAGCCGGGCCGACGCTGCCGCGCAGCATCGGCACCCGTGACGCCGGTGCTCTGGCCGGCAATGTGCATGACCTTGGCATCGGGGATGTACCAGCACTCCCAGCCGGCACGATTGGCGGCACGGCAGAAGTCTGTTTCTTCGAAATACAGGAAATAGGCTTCGTCCATCAGGCCGATTGCTTCGAACACGGAGCGGCGCACCATGAAGCTGGCGCCGGACACCCAGTCGACCTGCGCCGGTTCGCTGCCCATCCGTCGCAGCACGGCGTGGCGACGAAGCAGTCGAGTCGCGAGGCCCAGCCGCAGCCCTTGTTCCACCTCGCCGAGCAGGCCGGGGAATCGGAAAGCGAACGGCCAAGGTGTTCCGTCAGCAAGTTCGAGCAGACTGCCAGCTATACCCGCCGTCGGACGGGCGCGCATGAAGCCGGCGAGGGCGGCAATCGCGCCAGGGCGCACCACGGTATCGGGGTTGAGCAACCACAGAAACTCGACGTCGCCGCTAGCGAGCGCCGGGCGGACGCCAACATTCACGCCAGCCGCGAAACCGCCATTCACCGGCGATTCGACCAGCTCGGCCCAATTTTCCCAGCCCTGTTCGGCAATGGCGGCAGCGATCGTCGTGCCCGAGCCATCGCCGGACGCGTTGTCGACAATCGTCACCTTTGTGCCAGGATTGGCGGCGACTTCGAGCGCCAGGCTGTCAAGGCACGCAACCACAAGCTTCGCCGTGCGATAGTTGACGATGACAACCAGGATCGACATCAACCCGCGACCAGCTCCGGTTCCGACACGGCCACTGCCGGGTTGGCGTCTGCCATCGGCCGTGGCGTGATGCCGGGGTCGGCAGGCACCTTGCGCAAGGCCGCATCGATACGTTCCTGAAGCGCGCGGGCGAGGGTATCGACATGCGGCGGCTGCAGCGCGCTCGAATGCCCGCCGGGGACGTCGATGACGTTGACGACGTCGGCAACGCGCTTGCCCCAGCCCATGGCGACGTCGCTGAACTGTTCGCCGAACGGCATGTCGTCGATGGAGCCGTCGCCCTTCGTTGCCTTGAACAGCACGACGTCGCCGCCACTGAACAGGCCGCTCGGCCGGTGCAGGCGGTGGGCGCCCTGGTAAAGATTGAGGAAGGAGATGGTTGGGCTTTCGCCGGCCATGGCGGCTGACGGTGCGGTCGCTCTGGTCGTCCGCTCGCGGCGCTTGTCGATTTCATAGCGCACCGTATTGCCGATTCTCCGGGCGATCACCGGCGCCAGCGATGCGATGTGCCCTGCCGACAAATTGTCGCCGGCGACCAGCGCGCCAAGCCGTTGCAGCCGCTGCCGCGTGACGAAGAATGGCCGTTCCGCCGCTTCGACGTCGGCGGCGTCGATGATCCCGACGAACAGGGTGCGCTGCCCGGCATCCTGGAGCTGGCGGGCAATCTCGAAGGCAATGACGCCGCCGGCGCAAAGGCCGGTCAGCAGATACGGACCTTCGGGCTGGGCGCGGCGGATGCTTTCGATGTGCGCCGCCGCCATTTCGGCGATGGTTGTGTGGAGGAAGCTGCCGTCGGGGGCCGTTCTGGGCTGGAGGCCATAGACCGGATGACCAGCATCGAGCTTCATCGCCAGCGTGCGATAGAGCAACGTCTCGCCAAGCCCGTCATGGACGAAGAACAGAGGCAGCTTGTCGCCGCCGGCCCTGATCCGGACCAGTCCCGGCGTGCTGGTGCGCGGTGCGGCAGCCGCTGGCCGCGCTGTCCCCGCGTCGGCCGGGCCGTCGATTGGTCCGAGCAGCGCCGCAAGGCCGCCGAGCGTCGGCGCTTCGAGCAGCGCTGTCAGCGGCAGAGCGCGACCGGTGCGTTTTTTCAGCTTGCTGACCAGTTGCACGGCGAGAAGCGAATGGCCGCCGAGATCGAAGAAATCATCGTCGAGGCCGATATCGGCAACCCCGAGCATCTCGTGCCAAAGCTGGGCAACCAACCGCTCCGCGGCGCTTTCCGGGGCTCCGCCCCTGGCTTCGCCGCTGCGCTGGCCGCCGGCAGCGGGTGCGGCGGTGGTGCGGAGACGGGCCAGGAGCGCGGCGAAAGGCTGCGGCGAAACGGCGACTTGCGGCGCCATCCGCGCGCCGAGGATCAATTCGATCGCCTTCATGCCCTGCATGGGTTCGATGCCGCTGGTCTGGTTGTGCGCAATGATCGGGCTGGCGGCGCCGCGCGGCCGGGCACGGGGCCCGGCACTTGCCGCGAACGCGGTTTTTTCGGAGACCCTCAACATCGTGAATTCCGTGATGTCGACCAGCACATGGCCGGCCTCGTCACAGATGGTCACATCATAGGTTGCGATGCCGGCCGCTGCCCCGCCGCGATAGCGCACATGGCTGACAAGCCGCGGAACAAGCGGGGCATATTGAACCAACCGGCGGTACGACGCGGGGACGAAGAAATCGGATGACGAGCCTGTCGCCAGCGCTTGTGCGCCCGCGGTGGCAAAGTCGAGCAGCGCCGGATGAAGCGTCAACTGATCGAGCTCGCCCGCATAGCGTGGCGGCAGCGACAGGGTGATCACGGCTTCGTCGGTGCCGAAATCGACGCGTTCGAGATTCTGCCAGCGCGGGCCGAACCTCATGCGATCGGTCGGCGCCGGGCCGGTGCGCACGCTGCTGCGGCAGCCGACGAGGATCGACGCGATCTCGACGTCGGCCGGGCGCAGGGCATCGACATAGGCGACGTCGCCGCGGACATGTTCGGTCCAGTCTTCCGTGTCGCCGGCGCCGACGGTGCGGCCTTCGACGGTGAAGCGCCATTCGCTGCCCTGCCGGCGCGTCATGTGCAGGCGAAGCTCCCGCGTTGCGCCGTCGGCGACGAGGAAGGGCGCGAGGAAGACGACATTGGCGATCTCGATGGGCCGGTCCTCGCCGTGTCGGGCAAGGGCGGCGCGCACCATCTCCATATAGCCGGCACCAGGGAGCACCGGCGTGGTGGTGCCGTCGGCCGCGGTCGCCCGGTGCTCGTCGAGCAACCAGTGCGTGGCCGGTGAAAGCCTGGCGACAAACGTCCGCTCGGTCGCGGTGTCGCGGCGCACGTCGCCGAGCAACGGATTGCCCGTCGGTTTGCCGGCGGCAGCGTCGTTTCCGTCATGGCCGAGTGCGCGGGCGAGTGCCGCGGCCATGCCGACGTCCTGCCACTGGCTCCAGTCGACAGCCACGACATAAGGGCCATCGCACTGTGCCTTCGACTGGGCATAGGCATCGAGAAAGGCGTTGGCGGCGGCATAGTCGATCTGCCCGGCCAACCCCAGGGTGGCGCTGACCGACGAGAACAGCATGATGAAGTCGGGCTTTGCATCGAAAAGCGCTTCCTCGAGCGCGAGCGTGCCGCGCAACTTGGGGGCGAGGACGGCCGATGCGGCGAAGGGGTCCTTGAGGGCGATCAGCCCGTCGTCGAGGACGCCGGCGGTATGGAAAACCCCGTCGATGGTTCCGAAGCGGTCGCGTGCCTGTCTGATGGCGTGGCGGAGGCGGGGCGCGTTGGTCGCATCGACATTGACGACGAGCACCTCGGCACCGAGCCGCTCGATCGCCATGATCCTGCGGATCCGATCGGGAATCGGATCATCGGGGTCGTTGGCATGTAGCCGTGCCGCCCATTGGTCGCGCGGCGGCAGCGGGGTGCGGCTGACCAGCACCAGGCGCGCAGCCACGGTCCGGGCAAGGTGATCGGCAAGGGCGAGGCCGATCCCGCCGAGGCCGCCGGTGATGAGATAGACGCCGCCCGGTTTCAGCGCCCGCAGCCCGGGCGCCGGTTTCAGAGCCACGGGGCGCCAGTCCTGCCCCCAGCGTTCGCCGGCGCGATAGGCGACGACGTCGTGCGAGTCGGGGGTTGCCAGTTCGGCGGCCAGCGCCGCGACCAGTTCCCGCCAGGCCCAGGTGCCGGCGGCCGGCAAAACGACATCGATGGCGCGCGTCGTGACATCCGGAATTTCGCGCGGAATCACCTTGCATGGCCCCAGCACAGTCGCCTTGGCCGGCACGATCTCGGCATCGCCGGCGACACGCAGCATATGGTCGGTCACGACAACAACGTCGACCGGCCCCCTGGTGTCCTCGCCGCCAAGCGCCTGGGCAAGCGCGAGCAGGCTGTAGAAGCCGCGGTTCTGCAGTAGTTCGGCCGCGTCGATACCGCCGGGAAAGGGCTTGTCGCCGGTCAGCAGCCAGCAATGCGCGATCTTGCGCGGTGACCGGCCTTCCTCGGCAAGGCGGGCGATCAGCGCGGCATAGTCGGCCGGGGCGGCAGGATCGATGGTCACCATGTTCTTGCCGGTCCAGGCCATGCGCCGCCCCGGCCGCACGCGGATGACATCGGCGCCGCCTGCCACCAGCAGGTCGGCAAGCGCCGCGCCAAGGCCAGTTTCGCCTTCGAAGACTAGGGTCGTTGCATCCGAAGGTGGTGCTGCCAGCGGATCGATGCGGCGCCACACCGGCTGGTGGAACCAGTCGGCGACGTCTTCGCGCCGTTCGGCATCGTCTTCTTCGGCGATCGCCGTGCCTTGACCGGGCTCGATCCAGTGGCGGTTGCGATCGAAACGATAGGTTGGCAGGTGGACGCGCAGGCGCCGTTCGGGTTGCCAGAATACGCCCCAATTGACGGTCGCGCCGGTTGCCCAAAGGCGGCCAAGCATGTCGAGCGCGTGGCGTACGTCGGACACCGCCTCGTCCATGTGGCGCATCGAGGCCAACGCCGGCGGTGCTTCGCGACCCAGTCCGGCCTTGGCGAGGCTGGCAAGCGCGCGGCCGGGGCCGACCTCGAGCAAGACGCAATTGGGGTCCTTGACCAACACCGAGATACCATCGCCGAAGCGCACGGTGTGGCGCATCTGGTTCACCCAGTAGCCGGGATCGGTGGCTTCGGCGGGCGAGATCCACGTTCCGGTCAACCCGGAGACGAACGGCTTTGTCGGCGGGCTGAGCGGGACGCGGCGCAGATAGGCGCTCCATTCCGCGAGAATGGGGTCGAGCATCGACGAATGGGCGGCGATGTTGATCGGCACGATCTGGCACGGGATCTCGCGCGCCTCGAGCCGGGACCTGAGTGCCGCGAGCGCCGCGTTGGGGCCGGAGGCGACGGTCATCGCGGGGCCGTTGACGGCGGCAATCGACAGGTCGGGGCTCAGCAACGGGGCCAGTTCGCGCTCGGACAACGAAATGCTGAGCATGCCGCCTTCGGGCAGACGTTCGAACAGGCGGCCACGCAGCGCCACCAGTCCGAGGGCATCGTCGAGCGCCATGACACCTGCCAGATGCGCCGCCATATACTCGCCGAGGCTGTGACCGATCATTGCCTTGGGCGTCACGCCCCAGTGCAGCCAGAGCTTCGACAGGCCGTACTGGACAGCGAATAGTGCCGGCAGGCCAATCGACGGGCGCTTCATCTGGGCAGTTGCCGCATCCGCGTCTGTGGCCGTCGGATACAGCCAGCGGCGGACGTCGGTGACGCCATGGACGACCAGCCGGTCGAGGCAGTCGTCGACCGCATCGCGGAACACGGCTTCGCCTTCGTAAAGGTCGAGCCCCATGCCGGGGTGCTGGGCGCCGCCGCCGGCGAACATGAAATACACGTGGCGCGTTTCGGCGGTTGCCTCGAAGGTCGCAGTCCGCGCCGGATCGAGAAGCGCCTTTGCTGCGTCGGCGGCATCGCTGACCGCGACGACGCGGCGGTGGCGCAGCGCCTGGCGGCCGACGGTGAGCGTATAGGCGATATCGGCGAGGTCGGAAGCGGAGCCTTGCCCGAGATGCTCGGCGAGGGCCGCGGTATTGGCATCGAGCGCCGACGCGCTGGCAGCCGACAAGGTGATCAGCTGATGCGGGCGAGTCGGCGTGCCAGGGCGGCGGCCCGGGGCCTGTTCCAGGATGACATGGGCGTTAGTGCCGCCGACGCCCAGCGAACTGACGCCGGCGCGGCGCGGCATCCCTGCCGGGGTGGCCCAGGGGCGGAGCGCGGCGTTGACGAAGAAGGGGCTGCGATCGAGCTCGCACGCCGGGTTGGGGGCGGAGAAATGCAGCGATGGCGGCAGTTCGCCGTGCTTCAGCGCCAATGCCACCTTGATGAAGCTGGCGACACCCGCGGCGGTATCGGTGTGGCCGATGTTGCCCTTGACGGAGCCGAGCCCGCAATAGCCAACCTCCTCCGTGTCCTTGCGATACGCCTCGGTCAGCGCAGCGACCTCGATCGGGTCGCCGACGGCGGTGCCGGTGCCGTGCGCCTCGACATAGGTGATCGTGCTGGCGGGCGTGCCGGCGATCGCCAGTGCCTCGGTGATCGCCTGGGCCTGTCCGTCGACCGAGGGCGCGAGGTAGCCGACCTTGCCGGCCCCGTCGTTGTTGACCGCCGATCCCTTGATGACGGCATAGATATGGTCGTCATCCGCCAACGCATCGGCGAGACGGCGCAGGACAACGACCCCGACGCCACTGCCGAACACCGTGCCGGCCGATTCGGCATCGAAGGCGCGGCAATGGCCATCGGGCGACATGATGCCGCCTTCCTGGTGCAGATAGCCGTGGCGGTGCGGCAGTTCGATCGTGGCGCCGCCGGCCAGTGCCATGTCGCATTCGCGGTTGAGCAGGCTCTGGACCGCCATGTGGATGGCAACGAGCGACGTCGAGCAGGCGGTCTGCACGTTGACGCTGGGGCCGCGCAGGTTGAGCAGGTACGAGACGCGGGTGGTGAGGAAATCCTTGTCGTTGCCGGTGTGGCGAACAAGGAAGAAACCGACCTGTTCCATCAGCTTGGGGTTGGTCAGCAAGTTGTACGGCATGTAGGCGTTGTGGCCGCTGCCGGCGAACACGCCGGTGGCACCGGCAAAGCGTTCCGGTGGGTGACCGGCATCTTCGATCGCGGCCCAGGCGCATTCGAGGAAATGGCGGTGCTGCGGGTCCATGATGGCGGCTTCGCGCGGCGACATGCCGAAGAACCCGGCGTCGAACATTTCCATGTCCGGAAGCGGGGCGGCAGCCTTGATATAGTTCGGCCGGCGCAACAGCCGCGGGTTGACACCGGCAGCCAGCAATTCGGCATCGGTCAGGTTGACGATCGATTCGACGCCTTCGCGCAGGTTGCGCCAATAGGCGTCGATGTCGGTGGCGCCGGCGAAACGCCCGGCCATGCCGACGACGGCAATGCATGCTTCATCGTGTTCGCCGATGGGATCATAACCGGGAAGGTTCTGGATCATCGGATTCATGCCGTTCCCCCATGAACGAGACCGGTCATCCGTCGGCGCCCCACCGCAGCGCGGCGGGCCTCGGCGCGGTCGATGCCGACCATGGGTACGGCCGCGCTGTCGCGCGCCAGGAATTCCGCCAGCGCCCTGATCGTCGGGAAGCGGAACACGTCGGTGATCGCCAGCTTGCGATCAAGGGCAGTGCAAAGCTGCCGGTGGACCTGCACGGCGAGCAGGGAGTGGCCGCCGATATCGAAGAAATTGTCTCCCATGCCGACGCTGGGCAGCTTGAGGACGTTCCGCCAGACCTCGGCAATGCGGGCCTGCACGCCATCGGCGGGCGAGGCGGCGTCGGCAATGGCGACGACATCGGCAGTCGGCACGGGCAGCGCCTTGCGGTCGAGCTTGCCATTCGGAGTGCGGGGCATCGCAGCGAGCGCCATGATGCGTTGCGGCAGCATCGCTTCGGACAGCCGGTTGCGCAGATGGGTGAGCAGGACCTCGTCGTTGGGCTTGGTGCCGGCTGGAACGATATAGGCGACCAGCCTGATGTCGCCGGGCGCGTCCTCGCGGGCGACAACCGCTGCCTCGCTCACCCCCGGATGACCGGCGAGCGCCGCCTCGATCTCGCCGAGTTCGATGCGGTGGCCGCGGATCTTCACCTGGTTGTCGAGCCGGCCCAGGAATTCGAGCGAGCCGTCGGCGCGAAAGCGCGCGCGGTCGCCGGTGCGATAGACGCGCTCGCCGGCGCGAAACGGGTGCTGCACGAACCGTTCGGCGGTCAGTTCGGGGCGATTGAAATAGCCGCGAGTCACGCCGCCGCCGCCGATGACGAGTTCACCCGGAACGCCATCGGGAACCGGCTGCTGGCGGCGATCGAGGATGAAGACCTCCTGGTTGGCGAGCGGGGTGCCGAGCGAGATCGGACCTTCCCCGACGTCGGCGGTGGTCGACCAGATCGTGGTTTCGGTCGGCCCGTACATGTTGCTGATACGGCCGCCGACCCGGGCGCGCAGGTGACGGGCCAGTTCAGGCGGGAAGGCTTCGCCGCCGATCATCAGGTGCTTGAGGCCGGCAAGGCCAGCATCGCTCCGGCCGTCTGCGAGAAGCAGGGCAGCCATCGACGGCGTGCACTGGAGATGGGTGACGCGATGGTGCGCCATCAGCGCAGGGACATCGGCCGGGGCTGCGGCACGGCCGGGTTCGGCGAGGCGGCGAACTTCGTTGAGGTAGGGCAGATGGGCGAGGACGGTCGCCGAATCGATGCCGAAGTCGATAAGGCAGGCGACTTCATCGGCGCCGACCGCCTTCAACCGGTCGACGACGGCCATGCAGTCGGCCGGCGTGCCGAACAGGCCGCTGGTTTCGAAATAGCGTTCGAAGCTGTATTCGAGCAGCGCCGCCATTTCCTCGGGCGCCAGGCTGTCGAGTTCGACGCCGCCGCTGGCGTCGGTCATGCCCTCGCGCCGCTTGAAGGCCGGGAAGCTCCAGGCATATTGCTTGATGAGGCTTGCCGAGGTGCGGAGATATTCGATCAGCGGCTCGCGGACGATGGCGCGCACGGTCGCGGCATCGGGGCCGACAAAGCTGTGCAGCATAACCGCGGCGCGGCCGGTGCCGGGGTGGCCGGCGTCGGTCCAGGCCGCGCGATAGGCGGCAAGCTTGCCCTCGAGCTCGTCGATGGTCTGGCCCAGCAGGTGGGTCAGCACGTTGGCGCCGGCGCGGCCTGCTGCTTCGAAGGTTTCGACATTGCCGGCCGAGGTCAGCCAGACCGGCAGTTCGGGCTGGATCGGGCGCGGCAGGATCGAGGTTTCGACATCCTTGCCGAGCGGGCCCGGGAAGGCGACGCTTTCACCGCGCCACAGCTTGCGCACGACCTCCATGTCGCGCAGCATGATCGCCTTGTTGTCCTTGAACTTTTCAGGAGCGAGGACGAAATCGTTGGGCTGCCAGCCGGCGGCGAAGGAGATTTCGGCGCGGCCATTCGAGAGGTTGTCGACAAGCGACCAGTCCTCGGCGACGCGGATCGGGTGGTGCAGCGGCATGACGACCGAGCCGGCGCGGATTCGCACCCGCGACGTGATCGCCGCCACCGCCGCGCTGGTGACGGCGGGGTTGGGGTAGAGCCCGCCAAAGGCATGGAAGTGACGTTCGGGAGTCCAGACGGCGCTGAAGCCTTCGCGGTCGGCGAACCTGGCGCCTTCGAGCAGCAGCTTGTACCTGTCACTGCCTTCGCCCGCATCGCTGGCGAAATAGAAAAGGCTGAAATCGAGCGGCTTGTGAGCCTGTGCCGAGGGCAGCTCGCCGGCCTTGCGGTCTTCGGCGGTGTAGATCACCACGGTGAAGCCGCGCGTCAGGGTCCAGCACAGCTCGAGCACCGAGATGTCGAAGCTGAGGCTGGTCACCGCCAACCAGGTGCCGGGGGCTTCGATCCGCGCATTCATGCCGGCAAAGAAGTTCACCACGTTGCGGTGCTCGACGATCACCCCCTTGGGCGCGCCGGTCGATCCCGAGGTGTAGATGACATAGGCAGCATCGGCGGGCGAAACGTCGGCGAGCGGGGCAGGGGTTGCCACGGGCCCGACGGGTGCATCGAGGCAGAGCAGCTCGATATGCCTTCGCGGCAGCCTGTCGGCCAGCCGACGCTGGGTGAGCACTACCCCGACGCCAGAATCGGCGAGCATGTGCTCGATCCGCGCCGCCGGATAGGCCGGGTCGAGCGGCACATAGGCGCCGCCGGCCTTGAGCACGGCAAGGACGCCGACAACCATGTCGATCGATCGATCGGCATAGATGCCGACCAGCTTGTTGGGGCCGATCCCAAGGCCGTGCAGCCGCTGCGCCCAAAGCCCGGCGGCCCGGTCGAGCTCGGCATAGGTCATCGACCGGTCGCCGCAGACGACGGCGACGGCATCGGGTGTGCGGCGGACCTGTTCCTCGATCAGCGTGTGGATGCAGACATCGGTGCGCGCCGGCGCGGTGGTGGCATTGCGTGCCACCAGCACGGCCTGGTGCGTGGCCGGGCCCATCAGCGGCAAGTCGCCGAGCCGCTGCGCCGGGTCGGCATCGACAGCGGCGAGCAGCACAGCGAACTGTTCCTGCATGGCGACAACCAGATCGGGCGCCAGCCGCGCCGCGTCGTAGAGCCAGCGGCAGGCGCTGCCATCGCCGCAGAAGGCGAGCGTCAACACGGCCCCGGGCTCGGCACGGGCGTCGTCGAGCGCGTCGACCATGGTCAGCGCGACCGGCAGCGTCAACGGATGCGCCCCGCGCGCGCGCAAGGCCGGGGTGCGCGCTGCGAGGTCGGCGGTCATGCCGATGCGGCGGTGGACCTCGGCGACCTCGGTGGTGACGGCATCGCAGAGCGCCGAAAAGGGTGCCCCGAAATCGATGTCGATGCCGAGCGGCAGTTGCGGCGCGAACCAGGCCGCAACGCCATTGTACTGCTCGCGCAGCAGTGGCGTCGCATAGCCGATATCGACACGGTCGACATCGGCGAGCCTCGCCAGCCAGCCGACGGCGGCAGCACGCAGGGTGTGGAGGCGCGCGGGCCGGTCGGCGTTGCACAGTGCCATGTCGATGCTGGCACAACAGCCGGCCTGTCGCGACTGCCAATCGATGCCCGGCAGGTCGATGGTCTGCGCCTTCAGCAGGCGGGCAACCCAGAAGGCTTCGTGCTTCGCCGTCGCGCTGACCAGCTCCTGGAGTGTAGCGGCGTGACCGGGATCGAGACTTTCGAGGCGTTTTCCAACCGCGAGGCCGAGGCGCCGCGCCGCGTCGAGCGGGGCCAGGCTGGTGCCGTCAAGCATGGTCACCTGCGTGATCGCTATCGCGGCGTCGGCCGCCGCGACGGTTATGGCGTCGGCGTCGATTCCCGTGATTTCGCCCGGCGCTGCGCCCGTGCCGGGTCGCACCTGTGCTGCCTGGACGATGAACAGGCTGCCGTCGAAGACCGCCGTCGCCGCGACAAGCGGATTGGCATAAGCGCCGAAATCGAGCGCCCGTATCAGCCGGGCGACGGCTGCGGCGGGCTGGCCCCAGTCGATCGCGCCACCGGCGGCGGGCCGGTCGGCCTTGCGGTAGATCGCCAACGGCGTCGCAGGCGCGGCGATCGGCGAAGGTCCCTGCGCCGTCATCCGGTCGAGAAGCTCGCGAAAGCTGTCGCTTGCTGCGGCAAAGCATTTGCGGTTGAGGCCGAGCGCCGTTTCTTCGGGCGCGATCGGGAAACGCCGCTCGGCAAGGATTGCACCGCCATCGACGGCGCTGGTCATCAAATGCCAGGTGACACCATGTTCCACAGCGCCATCGATCAGTGCCCAAGCCGGCGTGTTGACACCGGCACGCTCGGGCAGGGGGCCGTCATGGAAGTTGATGGCGCCGTGCCTGGCCAGCGCCAGAACGTCGCGCCCCAGCACCGAAAGGTTGGCAATGCTGAACAGATAATCGACCTCGCCGATCTTTTCGGCCATTGCCAGCAATGCATTCGTGTCTGCGAACAGCGGCCCGCGCTCGGCCGCCCAGGCGGCAATCGCTGGTGCCGAACTGACGATGGCGGCGATGCGGTGGCCACGGGCTTCCAGTTGCTGGGCGCAATCGACCAGCAAGGCTTCGGCACCGATCAGTACACAGCGCCAGCTTTCCTTGGGCCAACCTTCCTTGGGCCAACGTCCGGCGTCTTGCTTCGGTGTGGTGAGGTCGTCGAACATCAAGCCTTCCCCTGCGCCGCCGCCAGCGCGCCATCTGCGTGCTTTGCCTCCAGCCCGATTTCCGAGCGCCTCTCGCCGAGTTCGAGCCGGACGAGTTAACCCGCGCCAGAATCTGCCACAACGATGTGGACTGGGTGGGGCGATTGACCCACCGCTGTTGTGGACGGCCCATCTCACCTGTGTTCAATCAGGGTTGCCAGCGGCCGCTTGAATTGGTCGAGTGGGCAGCGCGGTTGCTTTACCTTCGTGGCAGCATTTGATCACTGTACCTTTGTGCCGACGTCTTGGTGCAACCGACGGGATTAGCCAGATGTGGTGAATGTGATGCTCGATGATTTCTTCAACGTAATGTGCGGCATTCCGGCGCGCCGTCAGCGCGGCTGCAGGAGGCACGGCGCCCGCTCGATCTCGTTGCGGCTTGCGCTGATGCAGCGTTTGGGTGGCGCAGGCCGCGGCGGCCTTTGCACGGGCAAGCGCATGAGACGTGAAAGCCCGGGAACATGAAACCCAGTAGCGTCGCCACCGTTGTGATCGGCCGCAACGAGGGCATCCGGCTGCAACGCTGCCTGACCTCTCTGCAGGGACAGGTCGACCGGATCGTTTATGTCGATTCAGGTTCGGTCGATGACAGCGTCAACTTTGCCCGCAGTGTCGGGACAATGGTAGTCGAGCTTGACTCCAGCGTGCCCTTTACCGCTGCACGGGCCCGCAATGCAGGATTTGCTGCCCTG
Organism: Alphaproteobacteria bacterium; assembly: GCA_003241875.1. Lineage (GTDB taxonomy): Bacteria > Pseudomonadota > Alphaproteobacteria > Sphingomonadales > Sphingomonadaceae > Sandarakinorhabdus. The sequence goes on along the minus strand of QBLU01000032.1, from coordinate 8,210 downwards.
CATCACGCAGGACTGCCGGATTATGTCCAGTTCGTCGATGGTGATTGTGGCGTGCAGCCAGGCTGGATTGCCGAGGCCCAGGCAACCCTGGACAGGCATCCCGATATTGGAATCTTGACCGGCTGGCGTCGGGAGATCGAGCCGGAACGATCCATCTACAATGCGCTGGCGGAGGTAGAATGGCACCGCCCCGCCGGCGATATCCTGGTCTGCGGCGGCGACATGATGGTGCGCAGCACAGCCTTTGCCGCGGTCGCTGGTTTCAATGGCACGCTCATCGCAGGCGAGGATGACGATTTTTGCCTGCGGGTGCGGGCAACGGGGCTTCGGGTTCACAGGCTGCCCCGGACCATGACGCACCACGACGCTGACATGACCAGATTTTCCCAATGGTGGCGGCGCGCCGTTCGCTCCGGCCATGCCTTTGCCCAGATTGGCAGTCTGCATCCCGGTCATTTCGTGCGTGAACAGCAACGGGTGTTATTTTACGGCGGAGCGATGCCGGTTCTGGCGCTGGCGGGCCTGGCTGCCGGGCAGGAGCTTTTGGTGGCCCTGGCAACCGCGGCTTGGGGGTTCAACTGGTTGCGCACCTGGCGTGGACTGGTATCGAACGGGCAATCTTCGGGTGAGGCGGCGCGTCATGCGGCGGCTTTGACGCTTTCAAAGCTTCCCAGCATTCAGGGAATGCTGACGTTCTACATCAGGAAGCTCAAGGGCGCGGAGATGCGGCTCATCGAATACAAGGGCGCGCAAGCGGGTGTAGCACCTGATCGATGTCGAGATCGTGCCGCTGGCGTTGAAGGACCCTGAAAGCCTGCGTGCGGCGTTGGCGAACGACGCAAGCATTACGGAGCGCTTCGTTTACCACGATCGCCGACAGGGCATGGTGAATATCCTTGGCCCCAATTGCAGGTGGCAGACCGGGCGATTGTTGCCCTGACGGCCGGCAGCTAGTCATCTTCTCGCGGCCACGAACCCGCACCACCGGCAGGAAAAATCTCATGCCCGTCCTTGAAACCCGATCGCTCGCCAATGGCATGATCATGTTCGACAAGGACCAGTGCGCCGCCGCCGGCCAGGCACTCCACGAACAATATGCCGCCGCCGATCCCTTTCCGCACATCGTCCTCGATGATTTCATCGATGCCGAGCTGCTGCGTAGCCTGCTTGTCGAATGGCCGACCTCGGGAGAAGAACTGGCGTTCGACCGCGCCCAGGAACGCCTCAAGCTCGCATGGCGTCCGATCAACCTCACCACGCCCGGCCTGCGCAACTTTCTTGCCGAAATGAACTCCGAACCGATCCTCGCCTTTCTCGAAGGCCTGACCGGCATCAAGAAATTGCTCACCGATCCCTATTACAGCGGCGGCGGCCTCCATGAAATGCGCTGCGGTGGCCATCTCGGCATCCATGCCGATTTCAACATCCAGACCCGGATTGGCGTCCTGCGCCGCCTCAACCTGCTGATCTACCTTAACGACGGCTGGCAACCCGAATGGGAGGGCGATCTCGAGCTCTGGACGCGTGATATGAGCCGCTGCGTCCGGTCGGCCGCGCCGGTCATGGCTCGCGCCGTCATCTTCAACACCGATCTCGACAGTTTTCACGGTGTGCCGACCGCCATAGCATGCCCGCCTGACCGCGCCCGCCGCTCGATCGCGCTGTATTACTACACCGCCCCCACCGCCGGGCTCGACACCGTCCCGGTCCGCGACACGGTGTTCAAACGCCGGCCCGGCAGCAGCGACCGCACCGACTGGCAGGTCATGCGCCAGCACAAGATGGCCGACTGGATTCCGCCGGCGCTTTATCGCCGATCGGCGATCGACTGGCTGCCCCCGGCGCTCTACCGCATGCTGCGCGCGAAAAAGGCGCCAGGCTGAGGACCATCAACCCGTCGTCGCATCATTGCTTGCGTTCGGTGGTGGCGTCACGCGCGGTGCGCACCCAGCTGCGCTGGCGATCGACGAGCAGGCGGCGGTAGATCGGCAGCTTCCACAGCACATAACCGGGGATGTGGAGCAAGGTCCCAAGCGCCAGATAGGCACGTCCGACGCGATACCAGGCATAGCCGACAGCGAGCAGGAAGAGGGCGTCCAGAGCAAGCTGGGTCAGCAGCGGTGCGGGACCGGCGGCGAGCCCCGCTAGCAGCACGGTCACCAGTGTCGTCGCGACAATGATCACGGTGAGCAAAGCCAGTGGGGGAATGGTCAGATCGAGCGCCAGCAGCAGTATTGACGGTCGGCGGAGCCCGGCAGCGAGCAGCGCCGGGATATGGCGCCAGGCCGTCACGATCGTGCCATGTTCCCACCGCGTACGCTGCCCGACAGCGGCACCGAGCGAACTTGCAGGGCTGTTGAAGCCGGCATCTGGCAAAAACCGGACCGGTTTGCCTGCAAGCACCAGCGCAATCCCGAGTTCAAGGTCCTCGGCAAGACAATCGCTCGCCAGTTCGGCCTCGGCGAACAAGGGCCAGGGCAGGGCCATCCCGGTGCCCTGCAGCAGCGCCGGACTGCCGAGCCGTTGCAGCCCTCGCTGGCGCACGAGGTTCTTTATGGCGAAGGCGAACAACGAAATCTGCGCGGACGGGTGGGTACTGCCGTTCGGGGTGAGCAGATAACGTCCCTGGACCGCCGCCGCCTCAAGCGCAGCGTGGCCAGCGAGGCGCTGCAACGCGCCGGGCTCGGGAACGCAGTCGGCATCGAGCACGACGACGACGGCCGGCGGCCATGCGGCGAGCGCCGAGCGCCCGGCAGCCAGCGCGAAGCCCTTGCCGCGCTGGGTCGTGGAAAAGCGCTCCACGACTTCGGCACCGGCGGCGCGTGCCAAGGCGGCGGTAGCGTCATCGCAGTTATCCGCCACGACCAGCAGCCGGTCGCCAGGCCGCAATTGCGCCGCAGCGGCGGACAGTGTCGCTGCGATATCCGCGGCTTCGTTGTGCGCCGGGATCAGGACCGCGAAAGGGGGGACAACTGTGTCATCATGGGCGTGCTTGGCGGAGGTTTCATCGCGCGGTGCCGCGCCGGCAATACATTCGATGGCGAACATCAGAACCGGCGGCGCCGTGATCGCAACAAGGCACCAGGCGAGCACGTCGATCATCATGCGGCCAGCTGCGCAACCGGCCGCAGCAGTGCAGCGAGTTCGGCCACATTTGTCTCGACATCATGGTCCCGCATGACCCGCCGGCGCCCTTCGGCGCCAAGCCTTGCCAGCAGGGCGGGAGTTGCATCGAGCGCAGCACGCATGGCCCCGGCGAGTTGCTCGACATCGCCGGATGCGACCACCCAGCCACAGTCCGCATCAACCAGTTCGGGAATGCCGGCAATACTGGTCGTGACGACCGGTCGACCAAGCCCGAGCGCTTCCATCAGCACCACCGGCAAGCCTTCAGCGAGGCTTGGCATGACGAGTGCCCGCGCCGCCAGCAGCTCGGCGCGGACTCCGCCTGCCGAAAGCGCGCCGACAAGGGTGACACGGTCAGCCAGCCCCAGTTCCTTGATGCGGCTCGCGAGCAAGTCTTCGAGCTCGCCGCCGCCGACGATCCGGAGGCTGAAGTCGGTTGTTTGCGCCAGTCGCGCTGCCGCCTCGATCAATAACGGCAACCCCTTTTGGGCGCTAAGCCTGGCGACGCAGACGAGCGTGCGGCTGTCTGTCACCTGCGGCACCGCGGCGAGGAAACGGCTATCGACGCCGCAGCGCACGACATGGATCCGCGGCCAGGCGGCGGGGTCCAGCCAACGCATCAATTGCCCCCGGCCGAAGCTGGAAATCGCGACGATAAATGCCGCTCGAGATGCCTTCTTTGCCAGCGACAAGCCGACCGGCGCGTCAAATTCATCGGGCCCATGGACGGTGAAGCTGTAGGAAATCTTGCCGACGATACTTGCCAGCATCGTCACGGCGGCGGGGTTGGTGCCGAAATGGGCATGAACATGGCTGATCCCCGCCGCCTCGAGCCGGCGGACCAGCAGGCAGGCTTCGGCAACATAAGCCAGATGGCGCGGCACATCGCGCCAGCCGCCCGTCGACAAGGCCAGAGCGGTGCGACAGGCGCCGGCAAAGCGACCCGGACGGCGCAGCGCAAGCCCAAGTGTACCGCCCAGTATCGCCAGCCAGCCAGCATCAAGGAGAACCGTGGTGCGCGCCAGTTCGCGCTGGTCGTCGGGGTCCGGCAGCGATTTTCCCCAGGCTCGGATGGAAAACCGGGCGACTTCGAAACCCTGCCGCTCGAGCGCGAAGATCTCACGGCGGATAAAGGTGTGGCTTGGGGCAGGGTAGACGTTGGTCAGGCAGGCGAACTTCACGGGGGCGACCGCGTTCGGAAGCCTCGATAACCTCGATGCGTGCAACTCACGCTCATCGCGCCGTGCTGTCGATAGCTGTAGGTTCACGCTGCGCCCCACCTTGATGCACTTCGACACTTTAGCGCATGCAGGCAGCCGCCAGCATCCCGTGCTTCCCCATGCTGTTCTGCCCTCCCAGAATTGAGCAGGCGCACCCCGCCTTCTCCCAACAGCCTGTGAGAATGCTGCGCCGCGTCGGAGCGCGACCGCGCCGCGGAAGCGATAATTTTTGGACTCGCCGTGCCGATGACAACCGAGTTCACCGGCCACGACGCCTTGACCGGCGCAGCGCCGGACCGGCGGTCAATCAAGTTTGCGCATCAGTCTTGGCGCGTGATCGGATCGATGCGTTTCTGGTGCGGATTCTGGAGGCTTCGGCGATTGGTACCGCGTCGTTCAGCCTGTTGCGCTGCAAGGCGCCGATTGCCACCGGCCCAAAGCGGGTGTCGTTTGCCGGCGCCGCGATATCCGGCGGAGGCAGGGATTGCTTCGCGGTTCGCCGCACGGCAGTTCCTGCCCCGATTGCGAGCAGAATCACGAATGTTGCTTCGTTGCGAAGATAGGATGTGGTCAGCAGCCCTGCAGTTATCGCCAAGATTCCGGCAAAGGCCGCACAGGCAATTGCTCGCGTTTGGTGGTCCATTCGCCGACGCCGAGCGCGGAGCACACCCAGCAGCCGAAATGTCATCGCATAGTACAGCAGCGCGAAAACAACGCCGCCACGCATCAGGACCGTCAGCGGCTGGTTGACGAGATCGATGATGCCTTCGCCTTGGCGAAGATGCTCGAGACTGGTAAGAATTTCGGACATGCTGACGCCGATCAGCCAGTTGTTCTGCCACAGCGCCATTCCGTCGCGGTTCAACATTTCGCGATAATTGGCCGTGTCGGCGGCATCGTTGGAGAGGCCGATCGAGCTGCCGATGACCGGAAAGACCGCAGCCAGCGCGATCAAACCAAGCGCTGCAATGGGAACGGCAAAGGTCATCAACGCCAGACGTGCGTAACGGCGCTCGTAGATGAAGCAGGCGGCCAGACCGACCACTAGCGCCAGATAGCCCACCCGTGCGAGAGAGATGAACAGCCCGCAGCCAATCATTCCGGCCAGGATCAAGACTATTTTTCGGGAACCAATCTCCCGCCGAAGCGCGTAGAGCATTACCAGAATGATAGCGAAAAAAAGCGAAAGACTGGTCGAATCCCCCCATGTCGCCCCCGGCCGCAACATGCCACCGCGCTGTTTGCTGTAACCCGAAATGATGTTGGGATTGGCGCCGACATAATTCGGCATGTCGATGTAAAGCAGCCAGGAGCGCGTTGACTCGTACAGTGCTATGACTGCTATCGCTGCGGCCGCGATAATCATCCCGAACAGCAGCCGCTTTGGGTTTGAACTCATGACAATTGCGCGGCTGAACACGAAGTATGGCAGGCCGAGTGCAAGCGTTACTTGCAGCACCGATCGCAGCAGGAACAGGAAATCATCGCCACGGACGTCCATGAATAACTGGGCCAGCATCATGGCCGCAAAAGTGATGTCCCACTTCGCCAGGCGCGCATTCGGCAGGCGCGTACCCGATGCAATCATGGCGCCGAAAAGAGCGCCGCAGATAAGGGTGACATAGTTCAGCTGTGTCAAAGTCAGCGACCCGAGCGTCACGTCGCGGTAGAGCATCGGTAACAAGGGTAGCGCAAAGAAGCCTAGACGCAGTTGCTGCTCGAGGCGCGCCTGCCGACCCATGGCTCCGCCGAATTGCACCGGGAAGCCGACGATAATGACAACCACGCCGACCGCGAACACCGCGTAGAAGTGCGCAAAGGTGGCGAGGACTGGGAGCGCTATGGCGGCTGCAAACTCGCAAGGGCCGAGACTGGAGCGAAGTGCACGAGGTGCGAAAAGCCGCAATCCGCCAAAGGCGGCAATCGTCAGAAAAATTATGGCGGTCAGCGAAGCCACGCGGCCCAAACGTGATTGTTTCGAATGGTCAGTATGTTAGCATCGCTAGTCGAGCACATCAGCCATTATCCAGTGCGGCAGTATCAAAAGCAGGCCACAAAACGCTGCCGCGCTCCGAAACAGACTAACGAACAGCGGGTGCGCTGTGAAACCGGGTCGAATTCGGTCGGTGAAAGTCATGAGTAGAAATCCGACCAGCCTCGCTCGGGCCGTCAGACCGAACGGCTCGCAGTGGCCGGTCGAGCCATCGGTCGGCAACGGCGGTGATCGCTGCATGACTCGAACCAGACAGCCTCCGGCAAACCCGACGCGGTTCAGTCCACTTCGGCTAGTGGATTGCAGGCTCCTGGACCGCCTTTGCAAGAGCGCGAACCAAGTTCACACCCGCAGCCTCGTCAGAAAAGCGCTCGCGCCACGATAGCAGGCTGTTCTCAGCCAAGCGCTTACGAAAATCTTCGTTTTTCCAAACCTTCAGTATAGCGAGGCGCAAAGCATCGGTATCACCTGGCGGCACGATTAGAGCGTCATGTCCGTCAATCAAATAATCTCTACTTCCGGGACAGTCCGTAACAATGACCGGCACGCCGAGAGCCATAAGCATCAAAAAACTCACCTGGCCTGATGCAGTGTCGAGATTTGAGATTGGGACCACGCCGGCAACGGCGCGCGATGCCAGGCTTTGGCACTCAAGCAACGATAGTCCGTTCAGGACCTCGACATTTGAAGGAACGTCCAGGCCCGCCAATACGTCAGGCTTGGCTACGACAATCACACGCTGATCTTGCCCGGCAACAGCGGCGAACAGGGTGCTATAATCACGTCCTGCAGAACCGAGTGAAACCAGAAATGGCTTATCACCGGTGTCGTAAGTCTCCACCTGCACTACGCCGCGTTGAAGAGGAACGAACAGAAAGCGTTCTTTTGGTAAGCTTAACCACGCGGAATATATTCCGATTTCTTCCTGAGAATGGACTATCAAAAGATCAGCAGCGCGCAATGGAAGCCCGGCGAGGCGACCCTTAAACGTGCTTGATACCGACCCCAAATTAAATGACCAGGAAACGACCTTCACATGTTTGCGAAGCAGCAGCTTCCAAAAGCAAACGGCGAACGCCAATTGCGGAAAATTAGTAACGATCACGTCAAAGTCAAACCTAACAGCATTTAGTGCGTAGCGAAAATGGTTCAGCCATTCGCGACCAGTTGTAACTGCGCCTCGTTCGTGCCAAGAAATTTCCTTAACGTCGGGCGGCGCCACTTTGTGGAATACGAACCCGGCTTCCTCGGGAGCGAAATCGTCGATCCACTGAAGTTCATGCCCGAACGAAGGGTGTAACACACCTACATGGACAGCCACAGCGTCGCCCTTTGCAAATTTTGTGATCCTATGGGCCGATGTGCAAATTGGGACCTGACGAAAGCTCTGATGTCAGATTTTTTGCCGGTTATCCATGGTGAAGAACCAGTTCAATGAATTCAGGTGCAAGACTGAGTCGGCACTCTTGGCAGATTGAGGGTCGCTTGCTGAATGGCTACTTTTCTTTCGAACTTGCACTTTGCCGAGGTTCCGATTTTCTGCACCTTATCTGCTGGATCGAGCGACACTTGCGATCCTGCCACCGCTGGCGCGTCAGCGGCTTCCCCGCACCGATATACACCTGCTGTCGTGGTATGACCGTTGACCGCTCTTGCGGGACGTGGCGCAGTGGCTACGTCGGATACGCATCTGTTCCAGGAGATGGCTCGGTCAGGAACGCCTGACGCCGGTCCGGTTGTAACTCGTGGCGATGTCCCAGGCGATCGACTTGAAGTACCGCGCCTGGTCGGGGCTTATACCAAGACTCTCTGATTAGAACCGATGGGCCCACGATCGCAGTCCGATGGACATGATGCGCCAAGGCTGATCG
>QBLU01000031.1 GCA_003241875.1 Alphaproteobacteria bacterium | reverse complement strand
CGCCGCGGCGGCGTTGCGCCTGCTCAACCGGCTATGGGGACTCGACTGGCCGGCCGAGCGGCTGCGTGCGATCGCCGACCCGCTGGGGTCGGACGTGCCGGCGTGTGTCGTGCCGGTGACCAGCCTCGGATCGGGGCGCGGCGAGCAGCTGGCGCCCTGGCCCGACACGGTTTCGGGAACATCGGTGCTGCTGGTCAACCCGCGGGTGGCGGTGCCGACCGGGCCGGTGTTCGCCGGCTGGGACGGGCAGGACCAGGGCGGCATCGTGCCCGGCGCGGCATTGACGACCCTGCGCAACGACATGACCGCGGCGGCGGTCGCGATTGCGCCGGTGATCGCGGACGTGCTGGCGGCGCTCGCGGCGACGGCCGGGGCGACGCTGGTGCGGATGAGCGGGTCGGGGGCGACCTGCCTCGCGCTCTATGATTCGCCGGCGGCCTGTCGCGCCGCCGAGAGCGCACTGGCGCCGCGTGGCTGGTGGATGATCGCGACTCACCTGATCTAACCGAGTCGGACTCGGTTTTGCGGCGCCCTCGGGCGGCTTGGCCGGCGCCGAGGGCCGACTGTCGGATTGTGCGCTGCAGCAAAATGGGTTGACCAATGGTTGATTCTGCCGCAGAAATGACGTGTTGCGCTGCAAAAACGAAAAATATGCTGATCGTCACTCAAATTCCGCTTGACCCGGTTCTGAGTGCCACTTAAAGCTTCACTCAGTTGATTTGAGCAACGCTCAACCAGACGAGATTACCCGGGCAGCCCCGCCCAGCACGCCAGCAGGAGTAAGTACCATGACCGACCGTTTCTTCCTCGTTCCCGTGGCTTTCGCTCTCAGCGCCGTGTTCCTCGGTGCCGCTGCCTCGCCCGCCATGGCCGCTGAAAACGCCTGCAACACCGCGCCGGCGCAGATCCGCACCATCGCCGCGACTGCGCAGCCCGACCAGGCCCGCAAGGCGCTCAGCCTCGTCCAGACCGGCGAGAAGCTGTGCGAAGCCGGTGGCCGTGGCGAAGCCAGCAAGAAGTTTGCTGCCGCCGCCAAGGCGCTCGGCACCGACATGGCCGCGCTAACGACCACGACGACCGCTGCCCAGTAAGGCTGCGTTTCTTCGATTTTCCTTCGATATCCTGACCCCAGGATACCTTAGGGGCCGGCGATCCCCCGCCGGCCCCTTTTTCTCGGGCGCGTGCCCGCCTATGGATTGGCGATGCCCAATCCCCACCTCCACCTCGACTGCAACGCCGGTGTCGCCCGCCTGCTGATCGACCGGCCGGCGCGCCGCAACGCCATGGACCAGGCGATGTGGGAGGCCTTTCCGACGCTTGTCGAAGCGGCAATGGCCGATCCGGCGGTGCGGGTGCTGGTCGTTGCCTCGGCGCATCCCGGCCCGTTCTGCGCCGGCGCCGACATCGGCGAATTCGCGACATCCTCGGCCGATCCGGTTTGGCGGACCCGCAACCAGGCTGCCATCCGTGCCACCCAGGTGACGCTGGCGCGGGCGCCAAAGCCGACCGTGGCGATGATCGATGGCGACGCCGTGGGCGGTGGCTGCGGCATCGCGCTGGCCTGCGACATCCGCATCGCCTCGCCGCGGGCCCGCTTGGGCATCACGCCGGCCAAGCTCGGCCTCGTCTATCCGCTCCACGACACGCGGTTGCTCGTCGATCTCGTCGGCCCGGCGCAGGCCAAGCGGCTGCTGTTTTCGGCGATGCTGATCGACGCGGCCGAGGCACTGCGCATCGGACTGGTGCAGCAGGTGGCCGATGATGTGGAGGCGGCTGTCACGGCCTTTGCCGACAGCATCATCGCCGTGTCGCCGGCCAGCCAGCGCGCCAGCAAGGCCATCATCCAGCGCATCGCGGAAGGCGCCCATGATGACGACGCCACCTCCGCCGCGGGTTTCGACGCGGCCTTTACCGGCGCCGATTTCCACGAAGGCGTCACGGCGTTCCTCGAAAAGCGCAAGCCGGTGTTCGGGGCATGACGACACCGCGGGTGATCGACGGGTCGGCGCCGCTGCTGCTGATCGCCGACCATGCGTCCAACGCCGTGCCGCCGGGGGTCGACCTGGGCATCGATATGGCGCTGCTGGACGACCATATCGCCGTCGATATCGGCACCGCCGCGCTGACCGAGGCGCTGGCCCGGACGCTGTCGGCACCGGCAATCCTTGCCACCGTGTCGCGGCTCGTCATCGATCTCAACCGGGATCCGCACGTCGCCGGGCTGGTGCCGATCGCCAGCGATGGCCATGTCATCGCCGGCAACGTCACCGCCGGCGCGGCCGAGCGCGACCTGCGTATTGCCGCGATACATGCACCCTATCATGTCGCAGTTGCAGAGGAAATCGGACAGCGGCGACCGGAGATGCTGGTCAGCATCCACAGCTTCACGCCGCAACTGGCGACGGCGCCCGGCCTCGCCCGGCCGTGGCCGATCGGCATCCTCTACAACAGCGACGATCGCGCCGCGCGCCACGGCATCACGGCCCTGGCGGCGCGCGGGCTTCATGTCGGCGACAACGAGCCCTATTCGGGGCGCGATCTCAACTACACGATGAACCGTCATGCCGAGGCGGCGGGGCTGCCTTATCTGGGCTTCGAGATCCGCAACGACGGCATCGCCGACGCTGCAGGTGTTGCGCACTGGACGAGCGTACTTGCCGACACCATCCATCACGTGCTGCGCGCGTTGCGCTAGGCCGGCGGCTCCCAAAGCTCGATGGCGTTGCCCTTCGGGTCATGGATGCAAGCAAAGCGACCCGTCGCCGGATCGTCCCATTCGGCACGCGTCTCGACAGCAATGCCGGCGGCTTGCAACGCAACGATCATTTCGGCGATTTCGCTGACCCGCAGGTTGATCATGAAGGCCTTTTCGGCGGCAAAATAGTCGGTGTCGGCCTTGAACGGCGCAAAGACCGTCGGGCCACCTTCGGCACGCCAGTACCAGTCGTCCGGATCGCCCGCGCCGGACGCGTTGCAGCCGGCGCCGACACCGAGATGCGTGCGGTACCAGGCGCTCAGCGCATCAGGATCGCGAGATCGGAAGAACAGGCCGCCAAAGCCGGTAACGCCCATGTGAAGCCCCCTGAACGCAAGATAATATCCCGGAAGAGCCTTGACGCGCACGGTCGTTGCGCGCAACGAAGCCGGCAATCGTCGCCGGAGTCGTCATGTCCAACCCAGTTCCGCCTCGTTTCGACAAATCGCGCCTGCCCAGCCGCCACGTCTCGGTCGGTCCGGAACGGGCGCCGCACCGCAGCTATTATTACGCGATGGGGCTGACCGAGGAAGAGATTTCGCGTCCGTTCGTCGGGATCGCGTCGGCGGGCAATGATTCGGCGCCGTGCAACACGACCCTCGATGCCCAGGCCGACGTTTGTCGACAGGGTGTCAACGAGGCTGGCGGCATGCCGCGACGCTTCAACACGATCACCGTCACCGATGGCATCGCCATGGGCCACCAGGGCATGAAATCGTCGCTGGTCAGTCGCGAAGTGATCGCCGACTCGGTTGAACTCTCGGTCAGAGGCCACTGTTATGATGGGCTGATCGGCTTCGCCGGTTGCGACAAGTCACTGCCCGGCATGATGATGTCGATGCTGCGGCTCAATGTGCCCAGCATCTTTGTCTATGGCGGCTCGATCCTGCCCGGCCGTTTCGAGGACAGTGACGTGACCGTCGTCGATGTCTTCGAAGCGGTGGGGGGCTATGCCGCCGGCAGTTGCCCCCTGGCGCGGCTGACGGCACTCGAAAAGGTCGCTTGTCCCGGCCATGGCGCCTGCGGGGGGCAATTCACGGCGAACACCATGGCCTGTGTCGGGGAAGCGATCGGCCTCAGCCTGCCGAACAGCAACATGGCACCGGCGCCTTATGCCAGCCGCGCCGACATCGCCATCGCCGCCGGGCGCCAGATCATGACGCTGATCGAGCGCAACATCCGGCCGCGCGATATCTGCACGCGCGAGGCGTTCGAGAATGCCGCCCGCATCGTCGCCGCCACCGGGGGATCGACCAACGGCGCGCTGCATCTGCCGGCAATGGCCAACGAAGCCGGTATAGATTTCGACCTGTTCGACGTCGCCGAGATATTCAAGACAACGCCTTACATCGCCGACTTGAAGCCGGGTGGCAGGTATGTGGCGCGCGACATGTACGATGCCGGCGGTGTCTACATGGTGATGAGGCAGTTGTTCGACGCCGGTTTCCTGCATGGCGAGTGCATGACCGTCAGCGGCAAGACGCTGGCCGAGAACATCGACGAGATCACCTGGAACCCCGACCAGAAAGTGATCTATCCGGTCAGCGCGCCGCTGTCGCCGACTGGCGGCGTCGTCGGCCTGAAGGGTTCGCTCGCCCCGGATGGCGCCATCGTCAAGGTCGCCGGCATGGCACGATTGCAGTTCAGCGGTCCGGCGCAGGTCTTTGATTGCGAAGAGGATTGCTTTGCTGCCGTGGAGGCGCGGCAGATCCTGCCGGGCAGCGTCGTCGTCATTCGATACGAGGGCCCCCGGGGCGGACCGGGGATGCGCGAGATGCTGTCGACGACCGCGGCGCTGTACGGGCAAGGGCTCGGCGAACACGTCGCGCTGATCACCGATGGACGATTTTCGGGTGGCACCCGGGGTTTCTGCATCGGCCATGTCGGGCCGGAGGCTGCGGACGGGGGACCGATCGCGCTGATCGAAAATGGCGACATCATCAGCATCGACGCGGCGGCCGGCACGATCGAGCTCGATGTGCCAGCCGATGTGCTGGCGGCGCGCAAGGCCATCTGGCAGCCGCGTCGACACGATTATCAGTCAGGGGCGATCTGGCGATTCGGCCAGAATGTCGGCCCGGCGCGCAACGGTGCGGTCACTCATCCCGGTGCGCGGGCCGAAACGCACATGTTCGCCGATATCTGACCGCGTCAGCCCGGCGGAAGCGGCGGCTGGGTCAGGGGCACCGCGCCCGGCGGCGGCTGGATGGCGATGCCCTGGCCGGTCGGATAGGGCTGGATCATGGGCTGCACGACAGGCTGGCGGATATCGCTCCACAACGGTTCGCCGCGGCTGTCGCGTGGCACCTCGGCCAAGCTGGAGGCGCGCGAATTGCCGACGTAAAGCGGCGACGGCGCACAGGCGGAAAGGCCGAGAAGACCCAGGAACAGCAATTTGGTACGCGCCAGCATGTGCGCGGCTTGATACACGGCGCACCGATGAAGACAAGCCACTCATGCTGATTCCGGCGCCGGGCCTGCCGCTGCTGACCCCCGACGAGATGCGCGCCGCCGAGGCGGCCGCGATTTCCGGCGGCGTGCCGGCGCTGCGGCTCATGGAGCGCGCGGCCGCCGCGGCGGCGCTGGCGATCCTTCGTTATGCACCGGGCCGCGAAGCACTGGTGCTGTGCGGGCCAGGCAACAATGGCGGCGACGGCTATGGTGTCGCGTTACAAATGCAGGCGGCGGGCGTTCGGGTGCGCGTGGCAGCGAGCGGGCCGACGCTCGCCGAGCCAGCGGCGACGGTGGCGGCTCGTTGGACGGGGCCGGTCGAGGACCTGGCAACCGCCGCGCCGGCGCCGTTGATTGTCGATGCGCTCTACGGGACCGGGCTGATCCGTCCGCTCGATTCGGCGACACAGGCGGCGCTCGATCGGCTGCGCGATGTCGGGGCAACGGTTGTTGCCCTCGACATCCCGAGCGGCGTCGACGGCGCGACCGGGGCGGCGCTGGGGCGCCCGCTGCCGGCGGCGCTGACCGTCACCTTTGCGGCAATGAAGCGTGGCCATGCGCTGGGTGCCGGGCGCCAGCTGGCAGGGCGCGTGGTCATCGCCGACATCGGTATCGCGGTGTCGGCGACGGCCAGGCTGGTGCAGCCGCCCGGGCTGGCGCTGGCGCCGGACACGCACAAGTTTCGTCGCGGCGCCGTGCTGGTCGTCCGCGGCGCGGCATCCGGAGCAGCGCGACTGGCGGCGCTGGCGGCGCTGCGCGCGGGGGCGGGGCTGGTGACACTGGTCGGCCCCAACGCCGGGGTGCCCGCCGACGCCGTCATGCAAAGGGACGATGCCGGCGGGCTGGTGTTGCTCGGTGACCCGCGTCTCGGCGCGATCGCGATCGGTCCCGGGCTGGTTGATGACCAGCGCAGCCGCGACTGGCTGTTGCGGGCGCTGACGGGCGAGGCTCCCGTCGTGGCCGACGCCGGTGCCCTGGCGCTGGCAATCGGGCCGCCGGATGCCGCCGCGCTGTTCGCAGGTGCCCGTGCGCCGCTGGTGCTGACCCCGCATGAGGGGGAGTTCACGCGCCTGTTCGGGCCGCCGGGGTCGGACCGGATTGCGGCGGTGCAGGCGGCGGCAATCGTCGCCAATGCGGTGGTGCTGCTGAAGGGTGCCGAGACCATCATTGCCGCGCCCGACGGCCGGGTGGCGGTGAACATCCATGCGGCGCCCTGGCTGGCGACCGCCGGCTCGGGCGATGTGCTGACGGGGATCATTGCGGCGTTGCTGGCCAGCGGGCTTTCGCCGTTCGACGCCGCGCAAGTCGGCGCCTGGCTACACGGCGACGCCGGGATCCGCGGTGGCGCGGGCTTGATGGCCGACGACATACCGGCGCTGTTGCCCGCCGCGTTGGGGGATTTGTGAGCGAAACCGTGCCGATCGTGCGGCTTGCGGCGCGCGGTGACGGCGTCACCGCCGATGGTCGCTTCGTGATGGGGGCTGCAATCGGCGACCAGGTGCGGTTCGACGGTGATGCGGTGACGATCGAGCCCGGGCCTGGCCATGCAACGCCGCCGTGTCGGCACTTTCCCGAATGCGGCGGCTGCCAGCTGCAGCACATCGTCGACGACGGCTATGCGCGCTTTGTCGCCGATCGCATCGTCGGCGCGCTCGGCCATGTCGGCATCGTGCCGGCATGGGTCGCTCCGGTGGCCCTGTCACCGCCCCGGAGCCGCCGCCGCGCGTCGCTGCGAGCGGTGAAGCGCGGCAACAAGCTGGCGCTCGGCTTCAACGCGGAGGCCAGCCACCAGATCATCGACATGGTCCAGTGCGAGGTGCTGACGCCGGCGCTCTTCGGCCTGGTGGCGCCATTGCGGCAATTGCTGCGGGCAACGCTGGCGGACGGGCAGGGCGCCGGGGTGACGCTGACCGAAAGCGACACCGGCATCGACGTGCTGATCGCCAATATCGCCGCCGAACGGCTCGACGAAATCGAGCGGCTGACCGATTTTGCCGCGGCTCATGACCTGGCGCGGCTGTCGATCGAAGGCGCGCACGGCGTGGAAACGGTCGTCGAGGCGCGCCTGCCCATGCTTTCAATGGGCGGCGTACCGGTCGCGCTACCGCCGGCGCCGTTCCTGCAAGCGACCCGCGAGGGCGAGGCGGCGCTGGTCGCGGCGGTGGCGGAGGCTGTCGGCGATGCGCGTCGCGTGGCGGATCTGTTCTGCGGGTTGGGGACCTTTGCCTTGCCATTGTCGCAAAATGCTCAGGTGTTTGCCGTCGATGCGGCGGGGCCGGCGGTCCAGGCGCTCACCGCGGCGGCGCGAGCGCATGGCCGCCGCGTGAAGACGGCGCATCGCGACCTGTTCCGCCGACCGTTGACGGCGACCGAGCTCGACGCTTGCGACGCGGTTGTCTTCGATCCGCCGCGCGCCGGGGCGCAGTCGCAGGCCGCTATCCTGGCGGCGTCGACGGTCGAGACGGTCGTGGCTGTGTCGTGCAATCCCAATACCTTCGCGCGCGACGCGGAGACTTTGGTAAGAGGTGGCTATCGACTGACCAGGTTGTGGCCGGTGGCGCAGTTCCGCTGGTCGACCCATGTCGAGCTGGTGGCGCAATTCCGTCGTTAGGCTTGCATTCGAGCCGGATTGCCGGTTGTCTGGCGGCTTGGGAGGTTGCTACCATGCCTCGGGATCCGCGCGTCACCGCCTATATCGACAAGGCGCTGCCCTTTGCCCAAGCGATCCTCGGCCATATCCGGGGCCTCGTACACACGACGCTTCCGGCGGCGACCGAAACGGTGAAGTGGGGCATGCCGTTCTTTCAGCTCAACGGCCGCGACGTTGCGATGATGGCCGCGTTCAAGGCGCACGCCGGCCTCGGCATCTTTGACGGCACGGCGATGGCGACCGGCGATGGCATGGGGCAGTTCGGCAAGCTGGCGTCGGTCAGCGATCTGCCCGGCGACGTGCTGCTGGTGGAGCGGCTACACAGCGCGGCGGCACTGGCCGAGGCCGGTCGCCCGGCACGCCAACGGCCGGCTGCGGCGCCAAAAGGCGAGGCCGCAATTCCCGACGACCTGGCTGTGGCTCTGGCTGCGGAGCCGGCTGCGGCCGCGACGTTCGCCGGTTTTCCGCCAGGGGCCCGGCGCGACTATGTCGAATGGGTGCTGGGCGCGAAACAGCCGGCGACCCGTGCCAGGCGCATCGAGACAACGGTGGCACAGGCGGCGGACGGCAAGAAGCTCAACTGGAAGTACGAGAAATGCTGATCAATGCCAGGCCAGAGCCAACGCGGCGTGAAGGGTCAGCGCCATTAGTGCGAGCGTGCTGAGGGCGAACAGGGCAAAGCGCAGCTTGATGATGTTGCTCGTCGATTGGACGAAGCTGTGAACGACGCGCAACCCGACATAGGACCAAGCGAGGATGGCATTGAAGCCGCCGCCGGTCCCGGTCACCGCCAGCACGCCGCAGATGGCATAGAACAGTACCGGCTGTTCGGTCAGGTGGATGTAGTTGTGCATCTTCCACTGCGCCTGGTCGGGGAGAATGCCGTCGAGGCCGCCGGGCTTCCCGCCGCGGACCGAATTGATGTCGATCCCGGCCTTGCCGAATTCGGGGATGCGAACGGCGATGGCCCAGACCAGCATGACCAGCGTCCAGGCGACGAGTGCCACCACCGGCGCGAGTATCGGACTGTGCATGAAAAAGACCCCCCGTGTTGCCACGGAGGGTCGGAGTTCCTTGCGAAAGTGTCAAATGTTCAGGCGAACTCTGGCCGTCGATTCGCGATCAGGCGAACATTTTGCCCCGTGTTCGCCGTCAGGCGAACATTTTTCCCCAAGCGCGCTTGGCGCGGTCCCTCCAGTGGCCGCGGTGATAGGCGTCGCTGGCGAGCAGCGGCATCACCGATCCGGCTTCGGCAAAGACCATCTGCTCGATGCCGGTGTTGACCTTGCCCCAGCTCGCCGCTTCCTGCAGCGTCGAGGACGAGCAGGCGCCATCGCGGACGTCGGCAACGGTGATCTGCACGGCGTACTTGTGGACCTGGACGTCATCGTGACCGAGGATTTCGGCACAGACGACGGTGTCCTGGATGAAGTTCTTGGGCACGCCGCCTCCGATCATCAGCAAGCCCGTGGTGCCGGCCTTGATCTTGATGTCGGTCAGTTCACGGAAGTCGGCGATGGCATCGAGCACCATGTACGGCTTGCCTTCCTTGGCACGATCGACCTGGTGCTTGACGAGGCCGAAGCCTGCCGATGAATCAACGAACGCCGGGCAGAAGATCGGCACGTCATGCTCGTACGCCAGCTTGACGAGGCTGTTGTCCTTCTTGCCGTGCTCGACGAGGTACTTGCCCATCTCGCGGATGAAGGCGCGGCTCGAATAGGCCTTGGGCTCCAGGCTGTTGGCGATTTCGAGGATGGTGTGGTCGCAATCCTGCAGCTGCTCTTCGTCGATATAGGTGTCGTAGATGCGGTCGATCAGCAGCGAGCGCAGCGTGTCGTCATCGGGCACTTCGAGCGCCTGGTAGTGCTTGTGACCAAGGCCTTCGAAGAAATCCATGTCGACGATGCTGGCGCCGGTGGCGACGATGCCGTCGATCATGTTGTTGCGCAGCAGTTCGGCATACAGGTCCATGCAGCCGCCGGCGCTGGTCGAACCGGCGATGACGAGGAAGATGGTGCAGTCGGGGTCCGACAGCATCTGGTTGTAGATGGCCGTGGCGCGGGCGAGATCACGCGAGGTGAAGCTCATGTTCGCCATGCCGTCGATGATCGGGCGCGCGTCGAAGCTGCGGATGTCGATGTGCTCGACAACCTTGGACAACAGCTCGGCCTTGCGCTGCTGGTTGATCTGTTCGGTCATTTGAATGCCTCCAGTGGCGTGTCACTGGCACGACGCCGACAACAGCGTCGCCCGCGGCCGGATCATTCCGGCGCCGAGCGGGTAAGCTACCCCGGCACGAAGCCGGGGCAGGGGATGAATAGCCTTGGCACAGGGCCGCGGCAGGGTTCTAGCGGAGTCGTATAACCTTGGCTTCGGACTCTTCCGTGACACCATAGGCGGTTTCCATCGGCTCGTCGCGGGCGATCACCGTCGCGCCGGCGGTGAAGCCGTTGAAACCGGTGCGCATTGCCGAGCCATAGGCGCCAAGCATGCCGACCTCGATATAGTCGCCAGCCTGGATATCGGCGGGCAGGTCGAACGGCCCGTGCATGAAATCCATGTCGTCGCAGGTCGGCCCGTAGAAGCTGAAGCCCATCGTCTTGGCGCGCGAATCGGTGTTGCGAACCAGTGCGACCGGGAAACGCCAAGCGACATGCGCCGCATCGAACAACGAGCCGTAGGCGCCGTCGTTGATGTAGAGCACGTCATCCTTGCGCGCCTCGACGCGGACGAGGACGCTGGCATATTCCGCCGACAGCGCCCGGCCCGGCTCGCACCAGAGTTCCGCCGAATAGGACACCGGCAGCGCTTCATAGGCGCGGTGGATGACCTCGAAATAGCCATCGAGCGCCGACGGCTCCATGCCCGGGTAGATCGACGGGAAACCGCCGCCGACATCGACGACGTCGACGGTGACACCGGCGGCGACGATGGCGACACGAACCTGGGCTAGCGCCTCGGCATAGGCCTGCGGGCTCATTGCCTGCGAACCGACGTGGAAGCAGATGCCCAGGGCATCGGCCGCCTGACGGGTAGCCATCAGCAGCGGTGCCGAATCCTCGGCCGCGACGCCGAACTTCGACGCCAAGCTGAGCTTGGAATGCGACGACGACACGCGCAGCCGGACGCAGAGCGTCAAGTCGCTCGCGGCGACACCGTCAGCAGAGGTCGCCTCGACGATCTTTTCGAGTTCGATCAGAGAATCGAGGCTGAAGGTGCGGACGCCATGAACCTTGTACGCCTCGGCAATGGCTTCCTGGCCCTTGACCGGGTGCATGAAGCACAGGGTCGCGTGCGGCAGCAGGCCACGCACCAGGCGCACCTCGGCGATCGACGCGACGTCGAAATGCGTGATGCCGGCATCCCATAGCGCACGGATCAAGTCCGGCGACGGGTTGGCCTTCACCGCATACATCGACGTACCCGGAAACTTCTCGAGGAAGTAACGGGCAGCGCGATGCGCGGCGTGGGGCCGGACAAGGGTGACGGGTTGGGTCGGCTTCTGGCCGAGCGCTACCCCCAGCGCGTTATGGTTTTCGTGCAATTCAAGGGACCTCCGGGTGGGCAAAGCGTGACGACTTGCGTCGTCACCAAAGCTGCCTTGCGGTGGAAGTCCCATGGGGCAGCGGAGGGCGTATCTAGGGTCGCCGACCCCCCATGTAAAGACGTTTTTTCGCTGGCGTAAAAAACAGTGTTTTTCGTTGCCCTTTCAACAGCTTGTCTGTAGGTTCCCGCGAACAGGAAAGGGGGCTTTTTCAATGACTTCCAGCGTAACCCATGACGAGGTTGTTGCAGCGGCGGGCCGAATTGCCGGCGTGGCCGTGCGAACCCCGTTGGTGCGCAGCGACGCGCTCGACGCGCTGACCGGCGCCCGGGTGTGGCTGAAGGCCGAGAATCTGCAGCGCACCGGCTCGTTCAAGTTTCGCGGCGCCTACAATCGCCTGTCGGCCATCGCCGCCGACCAGCGCGGTGCGGGAGTCGTCGCCTTTTCATCGGGAAATCATGCCCAGGGCGTGGCGCTGGCGGCAAGGCTGCTCGGCATGCCCGCGACGATCGTGATGCCGAGCGACGCGCCGTCGATCAAGGTGGAACGGACCCGCGGCCATGGCGCCGAGGTGGTGTTCTACGACCGGCTGACCGAGGATCGCGACGCCATCGCGACGGCGATCGCCGCCGGGCGGGGCGCTGTCGTCGTGCCGCCGTTCAACGATCGCCACGTCATCGCCGGGCAGGGGACGGCCGGGCTGGAAGCCGTCAGCGATCTGGCGGCGATGGGCGTGGCGGCCGACCTGGCGCTGGTCTGCTGTGGCGGCGGCGGCCTGGCCAGCGGCTTTGCCGTCGGGTCGCAACTGCCGGTCACCGCCGTCGAGCCGCAGAATTGGGACGATGTCACCCGCAGTCTTGCCGGCGACGCGATCGTGCCGGTCACCGACCCGCAGCCGACCCGCTGCGATGCGCTGCAGACGTTGCGGATGTCGGAGCTGACATTTGCGACGCTGCGCTCGCATGGCGCCGTTGGCCATGTCGTCAGCGAGGCCGAAGTCGCGCGCGCGGTCGCCTTTGCCTTTCGCGAACTGAAGCTGGTGGTCGAGCCCGGCGGTTCGGTGGCGCTGGCGGCGGCGCTGGCGGGGCGGATCGACCTTGCCGGCAAGACCGTGCTGGTGGTGCTGTCGGGCGGCAACGTCGAGGCGGGGGTGTTTGCCGCCTGCCTGGCGGAGGCGGGCTGAACGTCGCGGGCTTCGGGCTCAGGCCGGCGGGGTCGCGAAGCGGTGGGTGATCGGCGTATCGATGCTGGCGGGGCCGGCCGCCTCGCCGAACCAGCGCGCGATATCGGCGCGGCCGGCGCTGCCGATGTGCAGGCCCAGCTTGGTGCGACGCCACAACACGTCGTCGGCGCTGGTTGCCCATTCGGCATCGACATAATGCTGCAGTTCAGCCTCGAAGATCCCGCCGATGTTGGCGCCGAGACCGGCGGCGAGCAGTGGTTCCGCCGCCGTGCCGAGGGTGATCGCCAGCCGCTTGACCAGCTTGGGATCGTAGTTCTCGTTTGCCGCGATCAGGCTCCCCAGCCAGCGCCCAAAGGCCTCCTGGCCAGTTTCGCCCGGCAGCTTGTCGACATCGCCGCCGGGCAGCGCCGCGGCATGGGTCCACGGCTTTGATTTGGGGACGATGCGCTTCAGCACGTCCTCGGCGAGCACGCGATAGGTGGTGATCTTGCCGCCGACGACGGTCATCGCCGGCACGCCGTCGTGTTCGACGAGGCGATAGTCGCGCGTCGTCTCACGGTCTCCCTTGCCGGCCTCGAGCACCAGCGGGCGGACGCCGGCAAAGCTGTGCACGACATCGTCATGGGTCAGCGGCCGCGCCAGATAGCGATTGGCGGCGGCGAGCAGGTAATCGGTCTCGTCGGCGGTGATCCGCGCCGCCTCAGGCGCTTCGATGTCGCGCTCCGTCGTGCCGATCAGCGAGAAATCGCGCTCATACGGAATGACGAAGATGATGCGGCCGTCGGGCTGCTGGAACATGAAGGCGTCGCGGCCGAGATGGACGCGGCGGGTGACGATGTGGGAGCCTTGCACCAGCCGCAGCGCCGGGGCGTCGTTGCGGCCGAGCACGCTGCGTGCGACCTCGGAGGCCCAGGGCCCGGCGGCGTTGACGATGCGGCGCGCCTGCAAGCTGCGGCCGTCGCCGAGCGTCACCTGCCACGAATTGCCATTATACTCGGCGCGGGTGACCCGGGTGCGCGGCAGGATCAGCGCGCCGCGATTGCGGGCATCCTGGCAATTGGCGATGACCAGGCGGGCATCGTCGACCCAACCGTCCCAATAACGAAAGGCGGTGCTGTAGCGGGCGTCGAGCGCCCGGCCGGCACGATCCCGGCGCAGGTCGATACGCGACGAGCCAGGCACGATGCGGCGCCGGGCGAGGTTGTCGTACAGCCACAGCCCGGCGCGCAGCATCCATACCGGCCGGGTGCCGGCCTGGGGCAAGACAAAGCTTTGCGGCCAGCTGATATGCGGCGCGATGTCGAGCAGCACCTCGCGTTCGGCGAGCGCCTTGCGAACCAGGCCGAAGGCATAGAATTCGAGATAGCGCAGGCCGCCATGGATCAGCTTCGTCGAGGCGCTCGAGGTGGCGCCGCCGAGATCGCCGGCCTCGACCAGCGCCACGGTGAGCCCGCGGCCCGCGGCGTCGCGGGCGATACCGGCGCCATTGATGCCGCCGCCGATGATCAGCAGGTCATGGATTCGGTCGAGGCTGGCGGTGGTCATGCTGTGCGGGGTTAACTAGTCGCCGGCGCCGGTTTAGGGAAGGCGGCATGACAGCTGACCTCATCCTCGTCCTCGACGCCGGGACCACCTCGACCCGCGCCATCGCCTTCGACACCCGGGGCGCGATCGTCGCCAGCTGCGGCCGGCCGATCACCCAGCATTACCCGCAATCGGGGTGGGTCGAACACGATGCTGCCGAGATCTGGCGGTTGAGCCGGGATTGCCTGATCGATGTCTCCGACCAGGTCGGCGCGCCGCGCATCAAGGCGATCGGCATCACCAACCAGCGCGAAACCATCGTGTTCTGGGACCGCATGAGCGGCGAGCCGCTGGCCAACGCCATCGTCTGGCAGGATCGTCGCACCGCCGACGCCTGCGCGGCGTTGCAGGCCGCCGGCCACGAACCGGCGGTGCAGTCACAGACCGGCCTGCTGCTCGACCCCTATTTCTCGGGGACCAAGATTCGCTGGGCGCTGGACAATTGGCCGCAGGTGGCGGCGGCGGAACGCGACGGCCGGTTGCTCGTGGGGACGGTCGAAAGCTGGCTGATCTGGAAACTGTCCGCCGGTGCGCGCCATGTCAGCGATGCGACCAATGCGTCGCGGACGTTACTGATGGACCTGGGCGCCTGTGCGTGGGACGCGGGCCTGTGCGCGCTGATCGGTGTGCCGGCTTCGGTGCTGCCGACGATTGTTGATTGCGCCGGGACACTGGCGACCACGGCGCTGCTCGGCGGGGAAACGCCGATCACCGGCAGCGCCGGCGACCAGCAGGCAGCGGCGATTGGCCAGGCGTGCCTCGCACCCGGGCAGTTGAAGGCGACCTATGGCACCGGCTGTTTCCTGCTCGCCCATGCCGGGCCGACCCCCCCGACATCGATGCACCGGCTGTTGTCGACAGTGGCGTGGCGGCTCGGCGGCGTGCCGGCCTATGCGCTGGAAGGATCGATCTTCACCGCCGGTGCGGCCGTCCAGTGGCTACGCGACGGGCTGGGCATCATCGGCAACAGCCAGGAAACCGAGGCGCTGGCGCAGAGCGTACCCGACAGTGGCGGCGTCGTGTTCGTGCCGGCGCTGGCGGGGATGGGCGCGCCGCACTGGCGGCCAGGGGCGCGTGGGCTGCTGACCGGGCTGTCGGGCGGCACGACCCGCGCCCATATCGTCCGCGCCACGCTGGAAGCCATGGGGCAGCAGACCGCCGACCTGGTCGACGCGCTGGCGGCCGATGGCGTCGCTGCGGCCGGGCTGCGGGTCGATGGCGGCATGGTTGCCAATGACTGGCTGTGCCAGGACCTCGCCGACAGCCTGGGCATCCCCGTCGAACGGCCGCGAATCATCGAGACGACGGCGCTGGGCGCGGCGATGCTGGCCGGGGTCGGCGCCGGGCTGTGGGCCGACCTTGGCGAGGCCGCCGCGGCCATGTCGGCGCCGGATCGCAGCTTCACCCCCGGCATCGACACCGAACGCCGGACGACCCGCCGTGCCGCCTGGGCACGCGCCGTCCGCCAGACCTTGGCCGATTGAGCATGAACGAAGCCCCCCAGATCATCCTCGGCCTGTCGGTCGCCGCGGCGCTGGCGCTGATCATCACCGGCATCTGGCTGGTCCGCCAGCCCGGCGGCAACCGCATCAAGGCGGCGCTGATGATCGTCGCCGGCATCGTCATCGTGTTCAACGCGTGGATCAACAGCCTGCCGGTGCCGGTCATCCCATCAGGGAGTTGATTTCGGGATAGGTCATGGTGCCCGGCACGTTGCTGGCGCTGCCGCTCAGGAAGTCCTGCGTGAGGCTGCGCGTCAGGCCATAGACCGCCTGGGTGATGCCCGACCCGGCGCTCATTC
The DNA here is from genome assembly GCA_003241875.1 of Alphaproteobacteria bacterium. Lineage (GTDB taxonomy): Bacteria > Pseudomonadota > Alphaproteobacteria > Sphingomonadales > Sphingomonadaceae > Sandarakinorhabdus. The sequence goes on along the minus strand of QBLU01000031.1, from coordinate 25,442 downwards.
GGCGCACGCCGGCGGCCTCCAGGGTCGGCACGTCGGGCAGGCCATCGCGCGCCAGCACGTTCAGCGGCAGGTCGAGCTGGTCGCGGATGTCGGTCGCCAGGCGGGCGATGGCATCGCGGTCGGTAACGCCGGGGACAAAGATGCAGTCCGCCCCGGCAGCGGCATAGACCACGGCGCGGCGCATGGTTTCGGCATGCTCGTCGCCGGGTGCCAGCGCGCGCAGCCAGACGTCGCAGCGGGCATTGATGAACAGGTCGGGGCGCTTGGCCGCCTTGATCTTGGCGGCCAGCAATTCGGGTGCGCCGGCGCCGTCCTCGATGTTGATGCCGACCGCGCCGGCGGCGGCAAAGCGCCCGACGGCGGCGCCGACCTCCCTGGGTTCATCCGAATAGCCGCCCTCGATGTCGACGGTAACGGGCAGTTTCACGGCAGCGACGATCGCCTTGACGGTATTGAGGTGCTGGAACAGCGGCAGCGCGTCGCCGTCGGGAAAGCCGAGCGACCAGGCCAGGCCGGCGCTGGTGGTGGCGATCGCCGGCGCGCCGAGGCTTTCGATCAACCGCGCCGTCCCGACATCCCAGGCATTGGCGAGGCGCAGCAGCTCGGGGCCGGCGTGAAGCTGGCGAAACCGGGCGGCGCGCGCGGAAAAGGCGTTGGTCATGGCGTGTTTCTCCCGGCCTCGGGCCGCGGATGGGCCTGCGACTTTCGTTTGCTTGCGGTGGCGATGAACGCTGATAGTCTCGTTGCCAACAATAAAAGCGACGGGGATGGGATATGCGGATTGTGGCGGGCGCCAGCGTCATGGCGATGGCAGCGGCGATGTGGCTGGTGCCGGTGGGGCAGGGCGATGCCGCGATGCCGACCCGCGCTGCCAGTGTCGATGCGCAGCGGTTGCTGAACGCCGCGGCAGAGCCCGGCAACTGGATGACCCATGGCGGCAGCTATGCCGAGCAGCGTTTTGCCAATCTCGAGCAGGTGAACGCCGGCAATGCGGGCCAGTTGGGGCTCGCCTGGTCGCATGATTTCGACAGCAACCGCGGCCAGGAGGCGACGCCGCTGGTCATCGACGGCGTCATGTACACGACCAGCGCCTGGTCGAAGGTGATGGCGCTCGATGCGGCAACAGGCGCGGTCAAATGGTCCTATGACCCCGAAGTGTCGAAGGATCGGGGCCATTCGGCGTGCTGCGATGTCGTCAACCGCGGCGTGGCGGCATGGGGCGGGATGATCTTTGTCGGCGCGCTCGATGGCCGGCTGATTGCGCTCGATGAGGCGACCGGCAAGGTGAAATGGTCGGTCATCACCTTCGACCAGAAACAGCCTTATACGATCACCGGTGCGCCGCGCGTGGTGAAGGGCAAGGTGCTGATCGGCAACGGCGGCGCCGAACTCGGCGTCCGCGGCTATGTCACCGCCTATGACGCGATGACCGGCAAGAAGGCGTGGCGGTTCTACACGATCCCCGGCGACCCGGCGAAGGGCCCCGACGGCGAGGCGTCCGACGACGTGCTGAAGGCCAAGGCCGGCGACAGCTGGTCGGGCAAGTACTGGCAGGCCGGCGGCGGCGGCACCGTCTGGGATGCCATCGTCTATGATGCGGAGCTCGATCGCCTGTACATCGGCGTCGGCAACGGCTCGCCGTGGAACCATCAGGTGCGGTCGGACGGGAAGGGCGACAATCTTTTCCTGTCGTCGGTCGTCGCGCTCAACCCCGACACCGGCAAGTACATCTGGCATTACCAGGGCACACCCGGCGAAACCTGGGACTTTACCCAGACCCAGCCGATCATCCTGGCGACGCTTCCGATCGACGGGCAGCCGCGCAAGGTGCTGATGCAGGCACCCAAGAACGGGTTTTTCTATGTCATCGACCGCGAAACGGGAAAGCTGATCAGCGCCAAGGGTTTCGTACCGCAAAGCTGGACAACCGGCGTCGACCCGGCAACCGGACGGCCGATCGAGGTGCCGGAGGCGCGCTATCGCACCGGGACGGCGCTGGTCACGCCGTCGGCGCTGGGCGCGCACAACTGGCACCCGATGGCGTTCAGTCCCAAAACCGGCCTTGTCTACCTGCCGGCGCAGGAAGTGCCCTTCGCCTATCAGAACGACGCCGGCTACAAGCACAAGCAGGGCGCCTGGAACATCGCCGTCGTCGCCGCACTGAATGCGCCGCCGAACAACGCCGCGCAGACCCGCGCCACCCGCGCCATCCTGAAGGGGCAGTTGCTGGCCTGGGATCCCGTCAAGCAAAGGGAAGTCTGGCGCGTCCAGTACGACGGGCCATGGAACGGCGGCGCGCTCGCCACTGCCGGCAACCTGGTGTTCCAGGGCAATGCCAAGGGCAAGTTCCAGGCGTTCGATGCCACCACCGGCAAGACCGTGTGGAGCTTCGACGCGCAGACCGGCGTGATGGCCGGCCCTGTCAGCTATACCGTCGACGGCACCCAGTATATCGCTGTGTCGGCTGGCTATGGCGGCGCCTATCCGCTGTCGACGGGCTATGTCGACGGGCCGCAGCGCATCCAGCCCAATGGCCGCATGCTGGTGTTCAAGCTGGGGGGCACGGCGAAGCTGCCGCCCTATGACGCGCCGGCGCTGGCCCCCGCCAACCCGCCGTCCGACAAGTTCACGCCGCAGCAGATCGCCCAGGGCGCCGACATCTTCGAGGGCAATTGCGGCCTGTGCCATGGTGCCGGCGCGCGTTCGAGCGGGCTGGTGCCCGACCTGCGTCGCTCCGGCGCGCTGAGCGATCGCGAAGCCTGGGCCGCCGTCGTCCATGGCGGCATCCTCAAGGATCGCGGCATGGTCAGCTTCGCCAAATGGTTCAAGCCCGCGGAGATCGAGGCGGTGCGGGCCTATGTCGGCGAGCAGGCAAAGTTCCTCGCCAGCGACGAGGGCGCGCAGCTGGCCGCCAAGGGGGCCGACAGCAAATAAGCGTCAAGACCTGTCAGATCCATGGCCCGGCACGAAGCGCCCTCCGGGTGAGGCAGAGCGGCGAAATGGCGTCGTCGAACCCGCTTGCCGGGGGCGAAGAACCGCCTGCGCGCGCTCTCCTGGCCATTTTGCCGCTCTGCCTCATGACGGACCGTGGATCTGACAGGCCCTGGTCCTGAGGCGGCCAGTGGCGGCGTTTCGCGGCGGAGATGGCCCCGTTGCTGCCGGTACTGGCGCCATGGCTCGAGCCGCTGGGCTACAACGCCTGACGATCGTTCTAATGCGTCCGTGTCAGCGCGCGCATGGCCCGATCGAGGCCCTCCAGCGACAGCGGGTACATGCGGTTCTCCATGATCGTCTTGATCATCTGGATCGACTGGCTGTGGCCCCAGCTTTTTTCAGGGATGGGATTCAGCCAGGCCGCCGAATGATAGACGTCGAGCATCCGCTGCATCCAGACGTCGCCGGCTTCCTCGTTCCAATGCTCGACCGAGCCGCCGGGATAGTTGATTTCATAGGGTGACATGGACGCGTCGCCGACGAACACCAGCTTGTAATCGTGCGGGAATTTGTGAAGCAGCTCCATGACCGGCGTGCGTTCGGACCAGCGCCGCTTGTTGTCCTTCCACAAGGCCTCATAGGGGCAATTGTGGAAGTAGAAGAATTCGAGGTGCTTGAATTCGCTGCGCGCTGCCGAGAACAGCTCCTCGCAGACCTTCACATGCGGGTCCATCGATCCGCCGACGTCGAGCATCAGCAGCAGCTTCACCGCATTGTGCCGCTCCGGCCGCATCACGATGTCGAGATAGGCCTTTTTCGCAGTGCCCGAGATGGTTTCGGCGAGATCGAGCTCGTCGGCGGCGCCGTCGCGGGCAAAACGGCGCAGGCGGCGCAGCGCCACCTTGATGTTGCGGGTGCCGAGCTCGACCGAATTGTCGAGGTTCTTGAACTCGCGCTTGTCCCAGACCTTGACCGCCTTCTGGTTGCGGCTCTTGTCCTGGCCGATGCGGACCCCTTCGGGGTGCGAGCCTTGCGCGCCGAACGGCGACTTGCCGGCGGTGCCGATCCACTTGTTGCCGCCTTCGTGGCGCTTCTTCTGCTCATCGAGGCGCTCCTTCAGCGACTCCATCAGCTTGTCCCAGCCCAGCTTCTCGAGCTCGGCCATCTCTTCCGCCGACAGGTTGAGTTCGGCGACGGCGCGCAGCCAGTCTTCCGGGATTTCCGCAGTTCCCGTCTCGACCGACGGCTCCAGCCCCTTGAAGACCTTGGCGAACACCATGTCGAACCGGTCGAGCAGCCCCTCGTCCTTCACGTAGGTCGCGCGGGCCAGATAATAGAAATCGGTGATCGACCAATCGATGACATCGGCCTTCAGCGCTTCCAGCAGCAGCAGGTGCTCCTTCAGCGAGGCCGGGATCTTGGCTGCACGCAGCTCTTCGAGAAAGGTCAGGAACATGGGCGCGACACTATCATCATTGCGCCGGCTGCAAAGCCCGCTTTGGAGAGGGGTCGTGCAACCGCGACACCAGCACGAAGGAAATGATCATCAGCAGGTACCACGCGCCCAGCTTTGCCAGCGGCACCATCGACCAGCCATGCGCCTGCGCCGGATAGCGCCAGGCATTGGCGAAGGTGGCGATGTTCTCGGCGAACCAGATGAACAGCGAGACCAGCAGGAAGCCGAGCAGGAGCGGCATGGCGCGGCGCGCCCGGAACACCGTGAACGCGACCCAGGTGCTGCGAAAGATCCAGGCCGTGGCGGCAAACAGCCCCCAGCGCAGGTCGGGGACGAAGTGGTGGGTGAAGAAATTGGCATAGATGGCGGTCGCCAGCAGGATTGGCTGCCAACGTGGCGGATAGCGACGAAAGCCGATGTCGAAGCCGCGCCAGGTGCGAGCGATGTAGCTACCGACCGCGGCATACATGAAGCCTGAGAACAGCGGCACGTCGCCGATGCGCAGCAGGCTCGGCTCGGGATAGGTCCACGACCCCATGGTGGTCTTGAACAGCTCCATGATCGTGCCGACGACGTGGAAGGCGAGGATGACGCGGGCCTCGGCAAGCGTTTCGAGCCGCAAGGCCAACATGGCGAGCTGGATCGACAGCGCCGCCAGGGTGAGAAAATCGTAGCGCGCGAGCGGCGCGTCGGCAGGGTAGAACAGGTGGGTCGCCAGCAGCAGCGCCAGCATCAGCCCGCCGAACAGGCAGGCCCAGGCCTGTTTGAAGCCGAACAGCAGGAACTCGAAGCCCCAGGCCTGCCAGCGCGTGCCGAACTCGAGCGATTCGAGCCGATCGCGGACTCCGGCAAAGCGGGTGCGCGGCGTCGTCATCCGGCCTGCTTGAGCGCCTTCAGGGTGCGATTGGGTGGTGACACGGTCTCGATCCTGCCGCCGGGGTAAAAGGCGCGGATCGCAGCTTGCTCGGGTTCGTCGGCGAACGCCAGCGCCAGGGCCTCAGGCGTCCAGCCGCTGTCGTGCGTGAACAGCCGCTCGGCATTCCAGGGGGTGTACAGCGCCACGTCGGGCCCTTCGACGCCGAAGACCCGCCCGGTGAAGCGGCACGCCGGCGAGGCGAGGTACACGACCAGCGGCGAGACATGCTCGGGCGCATGACGGTCGAAGCCGGTGCCGCGCGGCATCAGCTCTTCGACGCTGGGCGATGCCATCACCATGCGGGTGCGGGCGCAGGGCGCGATGGCGTTGACCCGCACCCCGAGCGCCGCCAGCTCCTGCGCATGGACCTGGGTCAGCGCCGCGATGCCGGCCTTGGCCGCGCCATAGGCGCCGCCATTGGGCATCGGGTGGACGCCGACAGGCGAGGTTGTGTTGACGATGGCGCGTCCCGCCGCGGGGCCACGCTCCGCCCAGAAGCAGGCGGCGTGATGGCTGACCGCGGCAGTGCCCTTGAGGTGCACGCCGATTTCGAGGTCGAAATCGGCTTCGGTCATCACGAGCACCGACGCCGGACGGTTGATGCCGGCATTGTTCACGACGATGTCGAGCCCGCCGAACGTCGCCACGGCCTGGGCGATGATCGTTTCGGCACCCGCCCAGTCGGCAACGCTGGCCAAGTTGGCGACCGCCTGGCCGCCGGCATCTTGGATTTCGGTGACCACGTCCGCCGCGGCGTCGCTGCTGCCGTCGCCGAGCACACTACCGCCGAGATCGTTAACGACCACCCGCGCGCCCGCCGCCGCCAGCGCGAGGGCATGGCAGCGCCCCAGCCCGCGACCGCCGCCTGTCACAACCGCCACCTTGCCGTCGAGCATACCCATCGCCAACACTCCGCTGAATTCAGGAGGGTGAAGGCTTGGGCGTGTTCGATTTTGCCGGCAAGACCGTGCTTGTGACAGGGGGCAGCACCGGGATCGGCAACGCCGCGGCGCGCGGCTTTCGCGATGGCGGCGCGCGCGTTGTGGTGACGGGCACTCGCGCCAGCGCCGCCGACTATGCCGACAGCGATGGCGACCTGTCGGGCATGGACTATCATCGGCTCGACCAGGGCGACCGCGCGGCTGTCGCGGCGTTCGACCTTGGCATCGCCAGCCTCGACGCGCTGGTCGTGGCCGGCGCCAAGGTCGCGTATCGCCGGCAGGAATTCGAGATCGACACCTTTGCCGATGTGCTGGCCACCAACCTGATCGGGCCGATGCAGCTGGCGATGAAGTTCCGCAGCGCATTGGCGGCGGCGCGAGGCAGCATCACCTTCATCGGCTCGGTCGCCAGCTTTCGCGGCACCATCGGCCAGCCGGCCTATTCGGCGTCGAAGGGTGGGCTGCTGACCCTGACGAAGACGCTCGCCCAGGCGCTGGCGCGGGAGGGCATCCGCGTCAATCTGGTGGCGCCGGGCCTCGTCCGCAGCAAGATGACGGCGATCACCTGGACCGACGCCGACCGGCTCGCCGCCACCGAACGCCAGGTACCGCTCGGCCGCATCGGCGAGCCCGACGACATCGCCGGGCCGATCCTGTTCCTGTCGTCGCCGCTGGCGGCCTATGTCACCGGCACGTCACTGACCATCGATGGAGGATTGAGCGCATGAGCTGGGCAACGGGCAAGACGACGCTGGTCACCGGCGGCAGCCAGGGCATCGGGCATGCGACGGCGGCGGCGCTCCGCGACTTGGGCGCCGACGTCACGGTCACGGGCACGCGCGCCAGCTTTACCGACTATGACGATCCGTTGTCGCGTGTCGCCTATCTCCAGGCCGATCTGGGTGATCCGGCGGCCAGGGCAGAACTGGCGGGGCGTTTCACGGCGCTGGATGTGCTGGTCAACAATGCCGGCGGCGGCAGCGCCAACGAATATGATCAGAACCAGTTCGAAAGCGTCATCGACCTCAACCTCAACGCCGTCATGGACCTCAGCGTCCGGCTGTTTCCGCTGCTCAAGGACGGCGGCGGCGCCATCGTCAACGTCGGCTCGCTGGCGTCGTTTCTCGCGCTGAAGGAGACCCCGGCCTATACGGCGTCCAAGGCCGGGCTGCTCGGGCTGACCCGGGCGCTCGGCGACAAATGGGCAACCGAGGGCGTGCGCGTGAACCTGGTGGCGCCGGGCTTCATCGCCACGCGCATGACCGAGCGCATGCGCGTCGACCCGGCGTTCGAAAAGCGCCTGCTGAAGGCGGTGCCGATGCGGCGCTGGGGCGAACCGCGTGAAATTGCCGATGCCATCCTGTTCCTGGCGTCGCCGGCTGCCAGCTACATCACCGGGCAGAGCATCGCGATCGACGGCGGGCTCATGCTGCGCTGAGGCAAGGCGGTCACGGCAGCATCGGCAGCCAGCGCTGCTTTGCGGCGGTCAGGGCGAGCAGCGTCGCAAAGCCGAAGGTGAACAGCGCCAACAACGTGCCTTGCCCGACCTGGCGGTCGGCGAACTGCAAGGCGCTGGCGAGCGCCGCGACGATGATGACATGGGCGCTGTACACGAACAGGCTGTTGCGACCGAGCAGCACCAGCCGGGGCGCCTTGCAGACGGCATCGAGGCACCGCATCAACAGAGGATATACGGCGGCGCGGTCTGGCCGATTGAACAGATAGAACGGGATGTAGCTGGTCGCGGTAACGCACAGCATCGCCTGGAACGACAGCAGGTTGCGCGCCGGGAAGAACAGGCTGTCGTCGGCCAGCAGATCGGGATCGTCGAGCACCCGTCCGATATAGAAGAACGCGCAAATCACCAGGGACACGACGAGAAGCCGATCCATCAACTTGCGGTCCATCGCCAGCAGCGATGCCGGCCGGGTCTTGAAGAGCCAGCCGATCGTGAATCCGAAGTAGAAGAAGGCCCCCCAGGACAGCAGGTTGAACACGCCGCTTATCCGCAGATAGTCGCGCCAGGGCAGGATGTTGACCGAGACCCAGTCGGCAAGGGCGGCATCGAAGCCGGCATCGGCGATCAGCCAGGCATCGACGAGGATGGCGACAAAAACGATGGGTCCGAGGCTATCGAGCAACCGGATTGCCGTCGGGATGAAGATCATCGCGCCCATGAACAGGAGCAGGATCTGAAGGTTGTCGGGCTGGTAGACGAAGGTGAAAACGGCGCCGATGGTGGACAACAGGGCGGGGGCGCCGGCGGCATCGAGCGGCATCCCGGCCCGGCCGAAGACCAGGACCGGCAGCAACAGCACGGCAACGCTGGTCGACACCTGATAGCCGTAAAGTGCGCGGACGCGGCGAAGCACGGCGCGCTGGGCGCCCCCGAAGCCCTGGCTGCGATACTGGCCCATATAGGCGAGCGCCGAGACAAAGCCCGACAGCGGCACCAGATATTCGGCATCGAACACCGGCAGCAAAACCGAATGATGGAAGCGGGCCAGAACGAAGTCCGCGCCGAACATCTGGGACAGGGCGGTGAAATGCACGAGGTACATCATCGCCAGCAGGTAACCGCGCAAGCCGTCCAGCCGCTGCAGGCGCACCTTGGCACCCGGCAAAGCGGCTTCGGCAGGCTCGATGATGGTTGGCGCAGCTGCGAGCCCTTGCTCTGCAATAGCCATCCTGTGCCGCCCCCCGGCAGCAACCCCCGGTGGGGCGTCAGCCGCCCTGGCGACGGCTCATGAACGCCAGGCGCTCGAACAGCATCACGTCCGCCTCGTTCTTCAGCAGCGCCCCGTGCAGCGGCGGGATCAGCGACTTGGTGTCGCGATTGCGCAGCACCTCGATCGGCAGGTCTTCGTGCATCAACAGCTTCAGCCAGTCGAGCAGCTCCGACGTCGATGGCTTCTTCTTCATGCCCGGCACTTCGCGGATGTCGAAGAAGATGTTCATCGCCTCGGCGACCAGAGTCTTCTGGATATCGGGATAGTGGACGCGGACGATCGCCTCCATCGTCTCGCGATCGGGGAACTTGATGTAATGGAAGAAACAGCGGCGCAGGAAAGCGTCAGGCAGTTCCTTTTCATTGTTCGACGTGATGATGACGATCGGCCTCGCCTCCGCCTTCACCCGCTCGCCGGTTTCATAAACGTCGAATTCCATGCGATCGAGCTCGGTCAGCAAGTCGTTGGGAAACTCGATGTCGGCCTTGTCGATCTCGTCGATCAGCAGCACGGGCAGCTTGGGGGCGGTAAACGCCTCCCACATCTTGCCCTTGCGGATGTAATTGGAAATGTCGTGGACGCGGGCATCGCCGAGCTGGCTGTCGCGCAGCCGGCTGACGGCATCATATTCATACAGGCCCTGCTGGGCCTTGGTCGTCGACTTGACGTTCCATTCGATTAGCGGCGCATCGAACGCATCGGCGATCTGCTGGGCCAGCACGGTCTTGCCGGTGCCGGGCTCGCCCTTGACGAGCAGCGGCCGACGCAGCGTGACTGCGGCATTGACCGCAACCTTCAGGTCGTCGGTCGCGACATAGCCCGAGGTGCCTTGGAAACGCATCGATGTCATGAACAGCCCTTGCCTTAGGTTTGGGTCAGGCTAAAGGCCCGACGCCATCGCCGCAACTAGCGATACGCGTATGTGACTTCGCTCTTTTCGCCGCCGGCAAAGCCGAACATCGTGCCGGCGCTGTCGGCGACCTGGCTCGCCAACCGCGGACGTCCCTTGTCGTCGAGCCGATATTCGCTGGTCTGCTCGAACGTCATCACCTTGATCAGCATGTTCATGCGGAACGGCTCGCGCGCCGTGACCTTGACGCGTTCGACCCAGGGCTGGCCGGCCCGGGTCGCGAGGGTCGCCTCCGCCTGCAGATGCGTCGATATATCCGCGCTGTCCGTCCGTACCGACCCCGCCGGGAGCACCGGAATCCTGAGCACGGTGCGCCCTTCGCCGTCGACCGTCCGCTCGGTCGCGCCGGACAGTAGCACCGCCATGCGATGATAGCCGGGCACCGGCGAAGACGCTGCCAGCTTCTGCGCCTCGTCACGCTGGCCCGAAGTCGGTTTCTTGCCGTTGATCGACACCAGTTGCCAGCGCTTGCCGTCCCAACGCTCGACCTTCAGCAGCGTTGTCGTGGTGCCGCCGCCGGTCCGGACCGAACGCGTCGTGCGCTCGAACACCAGGCTGGCCGGCGGCATCGCCCGGGCATCGGCGATGACGCGATCGCGCAGGGTGTCAGGAACGGGGAGGGGGGCGGACGCTATCAGCGCAAGCGCCAAAGGCAGCATCTGCAGGGCGGCTGAGGTCATGCGATGGCGCTTACCGGTCACCGGCGTCCGCCACAAGTGAAGGATATGCACGGTCAACGAATGCGGCGCGGTGTCACGCGGCGGCAACGGTCGATCCCAACGGTTACCGTATCGGCGAATAGGTCGTTTCAGTGCGCGTCGACCCGGCCTTGCCCATCTGGGCGCCGGCCAACGACTGCGTCTGGCGAACAAGGGCCGGGCGGCCACCGGGGCCGAGCCTGTAGTCGTTGATTACCTCGAATGTGTCGAGCTTGGCGACCAGGAAGAAGGAAAGCGGCTTGGAAAGCACCATGCGCAGGCGTGACACGAAGGGCACGGCGCCGCTGGTATCGACCAGCGCTTCTGCCACCACGTTGGCCGAAATGTCCTTGCCGACGTCGATGCTGCCCTTGGGCAAACCCTCGACGCGATAGACGATGCGGCCTTGGGCATTCGTGCTGCGCCGGGCTCCACGGCCAAGATAGTCGGCGATGCGATGGTAGCCGGCGAGCGGCCGGGTTGCTGCGGCCTTGCGGATGCGCGCGACGTCTTCGGGTGTTGCCGGCTTGCCGCCGATGGTCAGCGGCGTCAGCTGCTTGCCGTCCCAGCGGTCGGTGCGCACCTGCGTTTCGGGGGCGGCCGTGCCTTCCTGGGCTACCGTCCGTACCGATCGCTCGAACGCGATGCTCGACGGTGGCACCGCCCGCGCCCCGGCGACGATCTGCGCCAGCATGGGATCGGCGGGAGGCGGGCCCGCCGCGGTAAGGGCAAGCAGGGCGAGAAAGGGGATGGCGCGCATGCCCGAGTTTATCGCCCGTCCGCCCCGATCTGGCAATGTCGTTGCGCTGCCGCACCCCGCGAGGGATGCGGCAGGCGAACGATCAGACGTCAAGGAAGCTGCGCATCTTGCGGCTGCGGCTCGGGTGCTTCAGCTTGCGCAGCGCCTTGGCCTCGATCTGGCGGATGCGTTCGCGGGTCACGCTGAACTGCTGGCCGACTTCCTCGAGCGTGTGATCGGTGTTCATGCCGATGCCGAAACGCATGCGCAGCACGCGCTCCTCACGCGGCGTCAACGACGCCAGCACGCGGGTGACGGTTTCCTTGAGGTTCGCGTGAATGGCGGCATCGACGGGGATGACGGCGTTCTTGTCCTCGATGAAATCACCGAGGTGCGAATCCTCCTCGTCGCCGATCGGCGTCTCCAGGCTGATCGGCTCCTTGGCGATCTTCATCACCTTGCGGACCTTCTCGAGCGGCATCGACAGCCGTTCGGCAAGCTCCTCGGGGGTCGGTTCGCGGCCGATCTCGTGGAGGATCTGGCGGCTGGTGCGGACCAGCTTGTTGATCGTCTCGATCATGTGGACCGGAATGCGGATGGTCCGCGCCTGGTCGGCAATGCTGCGCGTGATCGCCTGGCGGATCCACCAGGTCGCGTAGGTCGAGAACTTGTAGCCGCGGCGATACTCGAACTTGTCGACCGCCTTCATCAGGCCGATGTTGCCTTCCTGAATGAGATCAAGGAATTGCAGGCCGCGGTTGGTGTATTTCTTGGCGATGGAGATGACCAGGCGCAGGTTGGCCTCGACCATTTCCTTCTTGGCGATACGGGCCTCGCGCTCGCCCTTTTGCACCATGTTGGTGATGCGGCGGAATTCCCCGAGCTCGACGCCGGTGGCTTCGGCGATGCTGGCGATCTCGCCGCGAATCGCGTCGACGCTTTCGACTTCAGTTGCGGCAAAGGCCGCCCACTTCTTGTCAATGCCCGCAACACGGCCCATCCAGCTGTCGTCGAGCTCGTTCCCCATATAATCATCGAGGAAGGCCTTGCGGTTGATCTTGTGCTTGTCGGCCAGCTTCATCATCTGGCCGCCGAGCGTCAACAGACGGCGGTTCTGGGTATAGAGCTGGTCGACGAGCAGCTCGATCTTGTTGTTGTTGAAATGGATCGACTGGACGCCGCGGGTCAACTCCTCGCGTAGCTTCTGGTACTTGCGTTCGTCAGCGGCGGGAAATGCGGCGTTGGCGTGCAGCGCCGTCAGCCGGGTTTCCTGCAGCTTGAGGAACTTCTTGTAGGTCGCGGTAATCTCGGCGAACTTTTCCAGCGCAGCCGGCTTCAGCACCTCTTCCATCGCGGCAAGCGACAGGGTGGTGTCTTCCTCGTCATCGTCGGGGATGGCAGGCTTGCCGTCGGGGCGCATGCGCCGCTCGGTCATGCCGTCTTCTTCGTCGGGCGCCGCCGCTTCCTCCGCGGGTTCTTCATCGTCCTTGAACTGGACGGTCGGCAGGTCGCTGCCCTCGGTCGGCTCGCCGTTCTCGTCGGTCGCGGCTTCGGCCGGATCCTTGGCGAGCATGGCCTCGAGATCGAGAATCTCGCGCAGCTGCATGCGGCCTTCGTTGAGCGCGTTCGACCAGTCGATCATCGCGGTGAACGTCATCGGGCTTTCGCACAGCCCGGCGATCATCGTGTTGCGGCCGGCTTCGATGCGCTTGGCGATGGCGATTTCGCCCTCGCGGCTGAGCAATTCCACAGCGCCCATCTCGCGCAGATACATGCGTACCGGATCATCGGTGCGATCGAGCGGCGCCTTGACGACAGGTGCGGCGGGGGCGGTGCCCAGGTCACCCTCGACGGGTTCCGGCTCGTCCTCGTCTTCCTCGGCGCGCGCGGTCTCGGCGCCGTCGTCGGCGGGCTCGTCGTTCTCGATGATGTTGATGCCCATTTCCGACAGGGCGGCCATGACGTCCTCGATCTGCTCGCTGGACATCTGGTCCTGCGGCAGCGCCTCGTTCAGCTCGTCATAGGTGATGTAGCCGCGCTTCTTGGCGCGGGCGAGGAGCTTCTTGACCGATGCCTCGTTGAGATCGAGCAGCGGCGCATCATTGCCGTCGGCCTTGGCTTCCGGTTCGGATGCCGCGTTCGCTTTTGCCATTCGTTGCTTCCCTTGTCCGTCCAGCGAACTTCCAGTTTCCCGGGGCGCTTTCCGGCGAATCATATCGCCTTTAATCGTCGCGCAGGGATTCCGCCAGTCGCATCATCGCCGAATCAATCTCGACGCGTTCGGCAAGCAGGGCCTGCTGACGCTCGAAATCACTGTCTTCCAGGCTCGAACGAAACCGCGCCGTGGCGGTTTCCAGCTCCAGCTCGATCCGGGTACGGGCTGCAATGGTGTCGACCATCATGCCAAAGTCCCGGGCCGTTGCCTCAGCCGGCGCATCTTTCCTGGTAAAGGAAAAGCGCAAGCGATTGGATTTCAATGTAACGTCGGCCAGCCCGCCGACGCCTCTACTCACAAGGTCGGCATTCAGCGCGTCACTTTCAAGGTCGGGACGGACCGCCAGCGCCGATAGGATCGCATCGCGCAGTTCGGCCTGGCGCGGGTCGGACAGCGGCAACGCCGCCAAGGCCTCGCCGTGACGATCGGCCAGCCCAGGATGGGTCAGCAGGCCGACGAGCAGCGCCGTGACCTCGCCGCTTGCGGTCTGGTTGCCAAGCCCGCGCGAGCGCAGTGCCGGTGATGCGCCGGCCAATGGTGCCACATAACGTGCGCCGCGCACGAAGGGCTGGCGTGGCGGCCGTTCGGGGCGGGCAAAATAGAGCGCATCGAAACGGGCGTTGAAGTCGGCGGCATAAAGCGCCCGGACCGACGGATCGGCGATGGCATCGGCGTGAACCTTCAACCGCTGCCGCACGGCCGCGCGGCGTTCGGGCGTCGCTGTGTCCTGGCCTTCGGTCTCGCTGCGCCACAGATATTCGCTCAGCGGCAAAGCCGCCGCCAGGACGGCCTCGAACGCCGGCGCGCCGCCGCGCTTGACGAGGTCGTCGGGATCCTCGCCCGGCGGCAGCGTGGCGATGCGCAGCGACTTGGCCGGCGCCAGCAGGGGCAGGGCGCGCAGGCAGGCCCGCAACGCCGCGCGTTGACCGGCGCCGTCGCCATCGAAGCACAGGATCGGCTCATCGACCTGCCGCCACGCCAGCGCCAGCTGGGTTTCGGTCATCGCGGTGCCGAGCGGCGCCACCAGTTCGGCGATGCTGGCCTGGGCAACGCCGATAACATCCATATAGCCCTCGACGACAACAAGGCGCCCGGACTTGTGTGCCACCGGCCCGGCGCGGTCGAGATTGTAGAGCAGGCGCCCCTTGTCGAAGAGCGGTCCGTCGGCCGAATTCAAATACTTGGGCTGGATGTCTCCCAGAGCGCGGCCGCCGAAGCCGACGACTCGCCCGCGGCGATCGCGGATCGGAAACATCAGCCGGCCGCGAAACCGGTCATAGGTCTGGCCATCGTCGCTGCGACCAAGCAGCCCGGCCTCGACCAGCTTGTCCTCGCCGGCGTCCTTCAACGCGGTCTTCAGCGCGGTGCGGCTATCGGGCGAGAACCCCAGCGCGAAATCCTTGATCATCGCCGCTGACACACCGCGGCGATCGAGATAGGCCCGCGCTTCGGCACCCGCAGTCGATCGCAGCTGCGTCTGGAACCACTCGGCGGCGCGCCCGGCCAGCGATTGCAGCGTGTCGGCAACCTCGGCCCGCGCCCGCGCCTCGGGGCTTTCGCTGGGCACCTCCATGCCCGCCTGGGCGGCGAGTTGCTTGACGGCGTCGATGAAGCCCATGCCCTCCTGCTCGGTCAGGAAACGGATGACATCACCGTGCGCGCCACAACCAAAGCAGTGATAGAAGCCCTTGTCATCGTTGACGTAAAAGCTTGGCGTTTTCTCGTTGTGGAAGGGGCAGCAGCCTTTCCATTCGCGCCCTGCGCGCACCAGCTTCACCCGCCGCCCGACGACCGGCGCCAGCGGCACGCGGGCGCGCAGTTCGTCGAGGAAGGCCGGAGGTAGGCTCAACCCGCCAGTGCCACCTTCACCATCGCCCCCGCGGTCCCCATGTCGATCTGCCCGGCAAAGCGCTCCTTCACCAGCGCCATCACCTTGCCCATGTCCTTCACCGACGTCGCGCCGACTTCGGTGACGATCTCGCGGATCTTCGCCTGCGCCTCGCCCGACGACATCTGGGCCGGCATGAAGCCTTCGATCACGCCCAGTTCGGCGCGCTCGGCGTCGGCGAGCTCAGGGCGGTTGCCCTGGACGTACATCTCGATCGATTCGCGGCGCTGCTTGGCCATCTTCGACAGGACATCGGCGACGAGCACATCGTCATCGGCCGGGGGCGTGCCAGTGCGCAGCTCGATATCGCGGTTCTTGATGGCCGCCGAGATAAGGCGCAACGTGCCGGTGCGCACCGAATCCCCTGCCTTCATGGATGCGATGGTGGCGGCCTTGATGTCGTCGCGGATCATGTCTGTCGTCCCGTTTCTGCAATCGTCGAACCTAGCGGCTGTAGCTGAGAAAGAATAGATTGACGGCGGGGAAAGCCGCCCCTAACTCGCCAGCCGTTTGAGCCCCAAACAGCAGGCGAGAAGCCCAACCCTAAAGGATTCCCCATGGCCTTGGCGCCCGCACCCGCACAACCAAAAGGTGCGACTGGCGTTCTGGTTCTGGCCGACGGATCCGTTATCTGGGGCAAGGGCTTTGGTGCCGAAGGGGCCGCCGTTGGCGAGGTTTGTTTCAACACCGCAATGACAGGCTATCAGGAGGTGATCTCCGACCCTTCATACGCCGGTCAGATCATCACCTTTACCTTCCCGCATATCGGCAATGTCGGTTCCAATCCCGACGATATCGAATCGCCTAATCCGCACGCGCTGGGCTGTGTCGTACGCGAGGCGATCACGCCGGCCGCTTCGTTTCGCTCCACCCGCAATTTCGACGACTGGATGCGCGCCTGGGGCCGGATCGGCATTTCGGGCGTCGACACCCGCGCGTTGACCAGACGCATCCGTATGGGCGGCGCCCCCAATGCCGTGATCGCGCATAACCGCGCCGGCAGCTTCGATCTGAAGGACCTGATGCGCCAGGCCAAGGGCTGGCCCGGGCTGCTCGGAATGGACCTGGCGTCGGTCATCAGCACGACGCAGAATTACACTTGGGACGATGGCCTGTGGACGCTGCAGGACGGCTATGCATTGCACAGTGGCAATCCGGACGGCCCGCACGTTGTCGCGATAGACTACGGGATGAAGCGGAATATCCTGCGCAACCTCGTCGCCGCGGGCGCGCGGGTGACGGTGGTGCCGGCGACGGCAAGCTATGACGAGATCATGACGCTGAAGCCCGACGGGATTTTCCTGTCGAACGGCCCCGGCGATCCCGCGGCAACCGGCGTCTATGCCGTGCCGACGATCCAGAAGTTCCTCAATGACAACCTGCCGCTGTTCGGTATCTGCCTCGGCCACCAGTTGCTCGGGTTGGCGGTGGGCGCCAAGACCGTGAAGATGCAGCAGGGGCACCGCGGCGCCAACCACCCGGTCAAGCGTCTCGATGATGGCCGGGTCGAGATTACCTCGATGAACCATGGTTTTGCGGTCGAGACCGAGACGCTGCCCGCCAACGCCCGGCCGACGCATATCTCCCTGTTCGACGGCTCGCTGGCGGGGCTGGAGCTGACCGACACACCGGCGTTTTCGGTGCAGTATCACCCAGAGGCGAGCCCGGGGCCGCAGGACAGCAAATATCTGTTCGAAAAGTTCGTGGCTTCGCTGGAGAAGTCGGCATGAGCGCCATTGATCCCAAACGTTTGGCCGACGAACTTGATGCCAACGAAGAGGTCTTGCTCGCACTCGCCGCCAATGGCGATATCGCCGAACAGTCGCGCACCATCGACGTGCATTTCAAAGGGCCGCAGGACGATATCGAGAGCCTCGCGGAAGACGCGCAGGGCCTCGGCTTTCGCTTCATCGACTTCGGCGAGTTCGAGGATGGCGACTGGGCAGCGGACCTGCAGGTCGATGGCCCGGTCACGCGCGACGCCCTGAAAGCACTCATCACCCGCGCACTCCAAATCGAGATCAGCCATGGCGTCGAGTTCGATGGCTGGGGCTGCGCCGCCGAAACCGGATCCGAAGAATAATGCCCAAACGCAATGACATCAAATCCATCCTGATCATCGGGGCAGGGCCGATCATCATCGGCCAGGCCTGCGAGTTCGATTACTCGGGCACCCAGGCGGTCAAGGCGCTGAAGGCCGAGGGTTATCGCATCATCCTCGTCAATTCGAACCCGGCGACGATCATGACCGATCCCGAGCTGGCGGACGCGACCTATGTCGAGCCGATCACCCCGGAAATCGTCGCCAAGATCATCGAGAAGGAGCGGCCGGATGCGGTGCTGCCGACGATGGGCGGCCAGACGGCGCTGAATACCGCGCTCGCCTTGCACCGCAACGGAACGCTGGCGAAGTATGGCGTCGAGTTGATCGGCGCCGATGCCGAGGCCATCGACAAGGCCGAGGACCGGCTGAAGTTCCGCGATGCGATGTACAAGATCGGCCTCGAAAGCCCGCGCTCGCAGATCGCACACAATATCGACGAAGCGATGGTAGGACTTGATTTCGTTGGCCTGCCGACGATCATCCGGCCCAGCTTCACGATGGGCGGCACGGGCGGCGGCATTGCCTACAACAAGGAGGAATTCGTCCGCATCGTCACCGGCGGCCTCGATGCCTCGCCGACCACCGAAGTGCTGATCGAGGAATCGGTGCTCGGCTGGAAGGAATATGAGATGGAGGTGGTGCGCGACCGCGCCGACAACGCCATCATCATCTGTTCGATCGAGAACATCGACCCGATGGGCGTCCACACCGGCGATTCCATTACCGTCGCGCCGGCACTTACCCTGACCGACAAGGAATATCAGATCATGCGCAACGCAAGCATTGCTTGCCTGCGCGAAATCGGTGTCGAAACAGGCGGTTCGAACGTCCAGTTCGCAGTCAATCCCAAGGATGGCCGGCTCGTCGTCATCGAGATGAACCCGCGCGTGTCGCGGTCGTCGGCGCTGGCGTCCAAAGCCACCGGCTTCCCGATCGCCAAGGTCGCGGCGCTGCTGGCGGTCGGCTACACGCTTGACGAGGTGATGAACGACATCACTGGCGCGACGCCGGCGAGTTTCGAGCCGACGATCGACTATGTCGTCACGAAGATCCCGCGCTTTGCCCTTGAAAAGTTCAAGGGCGCCGAGCCGCTGCTGTCGACGGCGATGAAGTCGGTCGGCGAAGTCATGGCCATCGGCCGCAATTTCCAGGAAAGTGTCCAGAAGGCGCTGCGCGGTTTGGAGACCGGCCTTAGCGGTTTCGACGAAATCGAGGCGCTGGTCGGTGCCAGCCATGACGAGATCGAGGCCGAACTGAGCCGCGCCACGCCCGACCGGCTGCGGGTGGCCGCGCAAGCGTTGCGCGAGGGCCTGACCGTCGAGCGCATCCACGACATCGCCAAGTTCGAGCCCTGGTTCCTGCGCCAGATCGAGGAGTTGATGCAGGTCGAGGCGCGGCTGAAGGCCGGCGAGTATCCCAGTGGCCCCAATAGTTTTCGCCGGCTGAAGGCACAGGGTTTCTCCGACGCCCGTATCGCGAAACTCTGCGGCAAGACCGAAGCCGAGGTCGCTGCCGAGCGCCGCAGCCTGGGCGTCCGCCCGGTGTTCAAGCGCATCGACACCTGCGCCGGCGAGTTTACCGCCAAGACGCCGTACATGTATTCGACCTATGAGGCGCCGAGCTTCGGCACCCCCGACTGCGAATCCGAACCCAGCGATGCGACCAAGATCGTCATCCTGGGTGGTGGCCCGAACCGCATCGGGCAGGGCATCGAATTCGACTATTGCTGCTGCCACGCCTGCTTTGCGCTGCACGACGCCGGCTATGAAACCATCATGATCAACTGCAATCCGGAGACGGTGTCGACCGACTACGACACCTCGGATCGCCTGTATTTCGAGCCGCTGACGGCTGAGGACGTGCTCGAGGTCCTCGACAAGGAGATGCAGAACGGCACGCTCGCCGGGGTCATTGTCCAGCTTGGCGGCCAGACGCCGCTGAAGCTGGCGCGCGCGCTGGAGGCCGCCGGCATTCCGATCCTGGGCACCGCGCCCGACAATATCGACCTGGCCGAAGACCGGGAGCGCTTTGCCGACCTGATCGAGCGGCTTGGCCTGAAACAGCCCGAGAACGGCATCGCCCGCAGCCGCGACGAGGCGATCGCCGTTGCCACGCGCATCGGCTATCCGGTGCTGATGCGGCCGAGCTATGTGCTCGGTGGCCGGGCAATGGAGATCGTCGACACCCAGGCCCAGCTCGAAACCTATATTCGCGAGGCGGTCATCGTGTCGGGCGACAGCCCGGTGCTGATCGACCGCTACCTCCGCGATGCCATTGAAGTCGATGTCGACGCCGTTGCCGATGGCGCAACCGTCTATGTTGCCGGTGTCCTGCAGCATATCGAGGAAGCTGGCGTCCATTCGGGCGATTCGGCCTGCTCGCTGCCGCCGTACAGCCTGCCCGCCGACATCATCGCCGAGATCGAGCGCCAGACCAAGGTCCTGGCCGAGGCGCTGAGCGTCAAGGGGCTGATGAATATCCAGTTCGCCGTGAAAGACGGTGATGTCTACCTGATCGAAGTCAACCCGCGCGCCAGCCGTACCGTGCCGTTCACCGCCAAGGCGACCGGCATCCAGGTCGCCAAGATCGCCAGCCGCGTCATGGCAGGGGAAGCGCTCGCCAGCTTCGACCTTTCTCCGCGCGGAACCGGCGACCATATTGCCGTCAAGGAGGCCGTGTTCCCGTTCGCGCGCTTCCCCGGCGTCGACCCGGTGCTCGGGCCCGAGATGAAGTCGACCGGCGAAGTCATGGGCCTCGACGGCGACTTCGCCACGGCCTTTGCCAAGGCGCAGCTTGGCGCCGGCACCGTGCTGCCGCAGTCGGGCACGGTGTTCGTGTCGGTAAAGGACAGCGACAAGCCACTGGTCATTCCGGCGATGCGCGACCTGCTAGCGATGGGTTTCACGCTGATGGCCACCGAAGGCACCGCGCGCACGCTGACCGCTGCCGGCCTGGCCGTGACCCAGGTCAACAAGGTCGCGGAAGGCCGGCCGCATATCGTCGATCGCATCAAGGACGGCGATATCGCGTTGATTTTCAATACAACCGAGGGTGTGCAGTCGTTGCGCGACTCTGCCTCTATCCGCGCCTCGGCGCTTTACGGCCGGGTTCCCGTGTTCACCACCGCAGCCGCTTCCATTGTCTCCGTGTCGGCAATTGCCGCACTGCGGCGACGCGCGCTTGATGTGCGCCCTCTGCAGGCCTATCATCTCCAGCCCAAGGCGTAAGACCCCCACGGACAGCGAAGCCCCTGCGGTGGAACTATCACCGCAGGGGCGCGTCTTTGAGCGATCAGAAGGTTGAGTGACGAGAATGGCAACGGTCGAGAAACTGCCTATGCTGGCAGAAGGTCATGCGGTCCTGGCGACCACATTGAAGCGCCTGAAGGAAATCGAGCGGCCGGAGGTCGTCGAGCAGATCGAAGTCGCGCGCGCGCATGGCGACCTTTCCGAAAACGCCGAGTATCACGCTGCCAAAGAGCGCCAGGGCCAGATCGAAGCCCAGGTGATAGAGCTCGAGGACCAGCTTGCGCGGGCTGTCATCATCGACCCGACGACGCTGTCGGGCGACAAGGTCGTGTTCGGCGCCACTGTCCATCTGCTCGATGAGGACGACAAGAAGATCGTCTATCAGATCGTCGGCCACACCGAAGCCGACGCGCGCCGTGGCCGGATCAGCTACAACAGCCCGCTCGGCCGGGCGCTTATCGGCCGTCGCATCGGCGAGGAGGTCGAAGTGACGACGCCGTCAGGTGATCGCTACTACACCATCGAAAGCGTCGAGTTCATCTGACCGTGACGACGCGGTGAAACCCTTCAAACCGCCGACACCGATCGCCACCAATTCGCTGATCGGCCTGTGCGTTGTCGTACAGGTCGCGACGGCGATTGCCGGTGCCGGTTTTGCCGATGCAGTGCATTTCAACTTCGGGTTGATCCCGGCGCGGATCACCGCGGCCATCGCCGGGCGTGCCGATGCCGTATCGGCATTTGCGACCTTGTTCACCCACATCTTTCTCCATGGCGGCTGGCTGCACCTGGGCCTCAACGTCCTGTTCCTGGCTTGGGTCGGCCGCTATGTGGAATGGGTTACCGGGCGCTGGGCCGTGGTCGGGATCTTTCTGGCCGGCGGCATCATCGGCGGCATCGTGCAGGTCCTTGCCGGAACGGCGGATACGCTGCCGGTGGTCGGCGCCAGCGGTGCCATTGCGGCGGTGTTCGGCGCCTATGCCGTGCTGTTCGCGCAAAGCCGGGTGTCGGCGCGTCGTGTGCTTGGCCTGACGATATCGGGCGAGACGCTGACCGCACTCTGGTATGCCGCGACCTGGATCGCGCTGCAATTGCTGACGGCGGTCGCGTTTCAAGGCGGCGGCATGCAGGTGGCGATCTGGGCGCATATCGGCGGCTTCATCGCCGGGCTGCTGATCGCGCGGATATGGGGCCGCGGGCCGCAGCCGCTCTGAATGCGGGCACTGGTTTGCCATGCATTGAGCGACGACCGCTCGGGATTGCGCTTCGAGGCCGAATGGCCCGAGCCGGCACCGCCCGGACCCGGCGAAGTGACCGTCGCGTTGCGAACGGCGAGCCTCAACTTTCCCGATTTGCTGATGCTTTCGGGCGGCTATCAATTTCGCCCCGAGTTGCCGTTCATCCCCGGCACCGAGGGCTGTGGCACTGTCATCGCTTGTGGGGACGGGGCTGAGGCACTGGCCGGGGCGCGGGTCATAGTCGGCGGGCGTGGCGGCTGTTTCGCCGAGCGGCTGACCTTGCCCGTCACGTCGGTACGCCCGGTGCCGGAGGGGCTTGATGATGCCGAGGCGGCGAGCTTCACCGTCGGGGCGTTGACGGCCTGGGTCGGGCTGATGACCCGCGGCCGCCTGCAACCGGGGGAGAGCGTGCTGGTAACCGGCGCCGGCGGCGGCATGGGCCTGGCCGCGGTGGCGCTTGCCGCCCACGAGGGCGCCCATGTCGTGGCGGTTGCCTCCACGGCGGAACGCCTGGCGCTGGCGCGGGCGGCGGGGGCACACGACACGATACTCGTCGACCGCGCGGCGCCGGCGATCGAGGCGCGCGATATCGATATTGTCTTCGATCCGGTGGGAGGACCGCTGGTGCCTCAGGCGGTCCGCACGCTGCGACGCAACGGCCGCTATCTGATCATCGGCTTTACCGGCGGCCGGCCGGCGCCGTTTCCGCTCAACCATGCGTTGCTGAAGGAAATCGAGGTGCTGGGCGTCCGCGCCGGCGAGTTCGGGCGCCAGGATCCCGCTGCCGGCCGCCGCCATATCGCGGCGATCGATGCCCGGGCCGCGGCGCTGCGGCCCCAGATCGGTGTCACAGTGCCACTGGAGGATGCCACCAAGGCCTTCGACGCGATGGCGGCCGCGACCCTCTCGGGCAAGGCCATCGTCAAGATCTGATCAGGCGAGGCGGTTGCGCGATACGGCGCCGGGCAGCGGTCGGTCGCGGCGCCGGGGCAGGGGATTGTTCACCAGTCGCGCCGACAGCCAGTGGCGCGCAGCCACCATCTCGCTGCCGAGCACCGACAGTGACGCGGCGCGGCGCGGCGCGGTAGGCGGTTGCCGTTGTCGAACGCCGCAATCGGGTTCTTGGCATAGGCCGCGATCGGCGGCCGCCTACAATGGCTTGCGCTTCGGCTGCCGCCACGGGCTGCTCGAGCAGCGTCGCGACCGCCATCAGGACCGGCAAGGGATCGGCGGCCAGATAATCGGCCAGCGGAAAGTAGAGCACGATCGCCGTGTCACCTTCGAAGCCGAGCAAATACCGGTCGGACGGCGACAGCGCGGCGGGGGCGGGGGACGGCGGCACCGACGCCCTATCGCGCGCGGCGTTCCGGGCGCTGTGCAGCACCGTGCAATCGGGACGGAGACGCTGCAAATGGACGTGATCGCGCCGGTGGCCGGTCGGCCCCATGTCGTCTTGCAGGCGACCGGCCAGCGTTCGCCGCTGTACATCCCGGCCGAGGCGCTGATGGCGGTGTTTCGCCACCATGGCGCGCCGCTGCTGCGGACGCATGGCTGGAGATCGTGCAGGCGACCGGCGACAGGCTGACTGCTGCCATCGATTGGCAGGCGGGCGACATGCTCATGCTCGACAACAGCCGCGTCTTCCACGACCGCACCGCGGTCATCGGCAACGACGGCCGGCTGATCGCATCGTATTTCGGCTATCTGAAGAACGCGCCGGTCAATCCCGAGGAGCCCGCCGACCCACTGTGGCGCCGCACCGATTTTCGCCCGCTGCAGCGGCGCTTCGCCTAGCTCGCGACCTGGTTCTGGCGGAAGGGGTGGGATTCGAACCCACGGATGCTTGCACATCGGCGGTTTTCAAGACCGCTGCAATCGACCACTCTGCCACCCTTCCGTGGGGGTTGCCTTGCCCAAGCCGTCGCGTCGATGCAAGCGGCGAGGCGAAATGGCGTTTGTATCGGCGTCCGGGTGTGGCACAACATCTGGTATGCGTATCCGTTTTCTTGTTCTGGCCCTGTTGGCCATGGTGCCGGCCCTTGCCGACGAATCCGACCAGGCCCTCGGCTTTCGGATCTGGCTCGACAATTACCGCAACGCCGCCGAAGCGCGCGGATTGAAGCGCGAATGGCTCGATGCGGGCCTGGCCAACGCCGTGTATCTGCCGCGCGTCGTGTCTCTCGACCGTGCCCAGCCCGACGACAGCGGCAAGCGCAACATCTTCGCCGATTATCTGACACGGCAACTCACCGATGCGCGCATCACCCAGGGCCGGGCGCGCGCAGGCGAGAACCTTGCCGCGCTGCAGGCGGCCGCGGCGCTGACGGGCGTGGCACCCGAAATCATCATCGCCATCTGGGGCATGGAAACCAGCTATGGCGCCGTCACCGGCAATTTCGACCTGCCCTCGGCGCTGGCGACGCTTGCCTATGACGGTCGCCGCGCGGCCCTGTTCACCAAGGAACTCGACGCCGCTGTCCAGATGGTCGGGGAAGGCCGGGCGCGCCGCGACCAGATGCGCGGCAGCTGGGCCGGCGCCTTTGGCCAGGCGCAGTTCCTGCCGTCGAGCTATCTTGCCCATGCCGCCGACGGCGATGGCGACGGCCGCATCGATATCTGGTCCAATGTGCCCGACACCTTCACCTCGATCGGCCGCTACCTCGCCGATGCCGGCTGGAAACCGGGGCTGACCTGGGGCTTTCGCGCCCTGGTGCCGCCGGGCTTCGACCGCGCCACCGTTGCCAACCCGGTGGCGCCGACAAGCTGCATAAAGCCGCTGTTGCGTCACAGCCTGCCGCTGCCGGCGCGCGACTGGCGCGCACAGGGGCTCCAGCCGATGAACGCGCTCTGGCCGGCCGATGACGTGCCGATGACGCTGGTCGAGCCGGATGGCCCGGGCGAAGGGGCCTTTCTCGTCACCAGCAACTATCGGGCGATCATGGATTATAATTGTTCGAATTTTTATGCGCTGTCGGTGGCGCTGCTGGGGGATGCGGTTGCAACGGCCACGCGTTGAGCTGGTCCTGGCCCTGCTGCTGGCCGCCTGCGCATCGAGCAATCGGCCGCCGGCCCATGGCCCCGCGGCGCGTGCCCCGGCCAGCGTTCCCGGCGCTCCCAAGATCGGCAAGCCCTATCAGGTGTTCGGCGTCTGGTATTACCCCGCCGACGATCGCGCCTATGACGAAAAGGGCATCGCCAGCTGGTATGGCCCCGGTTTTCACGCCCTCAGCACCGCCAATGGCGAACGTTATGATCAGGATGACGTGACCGCGGCGCACAAGACGCTGCCGATGCCGAGCTATGTCGAGGTCGAGAATTTCGACAACGGCCGCAAGCTGACGGTGCGGATCAACGATCGCGGGCCTTTCGTGGCTGGGCGGATCATCGACCTGTCGCGGCGGTCGGCGCAACTGCTCGGCGTCGACC
>QBLU01000030.1 GCA_003241875.1 Alphaproteobacteria bacterium | reverse complement strand
AACCCCCACCCCGCTCGGCTGGCGCCGAGTCGCCCTCCCCGCAGGGGGGAGGGAGATCGGACAGTGTTTAGAAAGCCTTTCGTGCCGTCAGCCCGAACGTCCGCGGCTGGTTGGTCGCATAGCCGATCCTTGCCCGGCCGCCGCGTTCGCGGTCGAGCGACAGCAGGGCGTTTTCGTCGAGCAGGTTGTTGATATAAGCGGTCAGCGACAGGCCCTGGCCGAAATCGACCGCGGCGCTGATGTTGACGAGTTGGTACGCCGGCAACCGCAGCGTGATGTCGCGGACTTCGCTGCCGGTGGCGCCGCCGAAGGGCAGCCCGGACTGGAAGAACGACGCCGGCGGCTCCTGGTCGCTCGGCTGGGTGAAGCGGTCGCCGATGTGCTGGACGCTGGCGTTGAGCACGACCTTGGCCGTCTCGCCGACCGGGAAGCTGTAGTTGGCGTTGGCGGAGATCTGGAACTTGGGCACCGTCGGCAGGCGGTTGCCGTCGCGGATGCCGCCGATCACCTGGCCGTTGCCCGCCGTCACGGTCGAATCGAACTTGGCGTCGAGGACGCTGCCCGAAACGCCGACCTGCAGGCCTTCGACCGGCCTTGCCGTCAGCTCGAATTCGACGCCGACGGTGTGCGCCTTGGGCACGTTGAAGACGATGCGCGACGAGCAGGAGCCGGCGTCGAGCGTCGTCTGCAAATTCTTGATGTCGGTGTAGAAGACGGCGCTGTTGAAGGTGACGCCGCCGGCCTTGGCCTTGATGCCGGCTTCGTAGTTCCACAGCGTTTCGTCACCGAAATTCTGGAAGCCGCCGAAGGTCTCGCGGTCCGAGCCCTGGCAGAGGTTGGCGTTGAGCGGATCGTTGACACCGCCGAGGCGGAAGCCCTTGGCGGCCTGGACGTTGACGTTGACGTCGTCGTTCAATGCATAGCTGGCGAGGAAGCGCGGGTTGATGCCGCTCGATGTCGTCTTGTTGCGGGTGCCGCTGTCACCGTTCGCAAACAACCCGCCCGACGTGATGGTGCGGGATTCCTGGTAGGCGTAATAGCGCAGCCCGGCGGTGATGGTCAGCTTGTCGAAGAAGCGATAGCTCGCCTCGCCGAAGCCGGAGATCTGCTCGAGCGTGTAGGGCAGCACCGAATTGAACGGCGAATCGACTTCGAAGCCGTTCGATACCGCCGCCGAGGTGCCCGCCCCGAGCGTGGCATCGGTGAAGGCGTCATAGCCCGGGGTCGGCAGCCGCTGGTCATAGTCGCGGTCGGTGTTGGCGTAGAAGGCGCCGACCACCCACTGGAAGTCGCCGTTGCCGGTTGAACCCAGCCGCAGTTCCTGGGTGAAGCTTTTCACTTTGGTGGTATCGCGCAGGTTCGACGGCAGCGTCACCGCGGCGGCCGGGAAGCCGAGATCGACCGAGACCGAGCCGGTCAGCGAGCTGGCGTCGCGGCTGACGAGGATGTCGCGATCGGTATAGCTCGACACCGACGTCACGTTGACGCCGTCGAGATCGACCTCGATGGTGCCGTCGACGATCAGCGTCTTGTCGCGGAATTCCTCGCCGAGCAGCAGATACTGCTGGCGCTCCTTGAAGGTCACCGCCGGACGGGTGGTGGTGAACGGGTTGGCGAAGATGTTGTAGGTTTCCTGGCGGTTGAAGCCGTCGGTGTGGACCTCCTGGTAGAGCACGCGCGGCGTGATCTTCACATTTTCGGATGGCTGCAGCAGCAGCGCGATGCGGCCGCCATAGCGTTCGCCGCTGTTGACATTGTCCTTGCCGGCAGGGCCGATCGCATCGATGAAGCCGCCGTAGCGGGTGTAATAGCCGACGGCGCGGACGGCGGCCTTGTCGCCGAGCGGCAGGTTGACGGCGCCCTTCAGGCTGCCGCCGACGCCGCCCTTGTCGATGATGTTGATGTCACCTTCGACCTGGCCCTCGACGCGCTCGGTGGTCGGCTTGTTGGTGATGTAGCGGATGGTGCCGCCGACCGAGCCGGAGCCGAACAGCGTGCCCTGCGGGCCGCGCAACGTCTCGACGCGGTTGAGGTCGAACAGGTCGATGTCGGGGGTGAACAGCGACAGCGAGATGACCGATTCATCGAGGTAGAAGCCGACCTGTTCCTTGACGCCGGGCTGGTCGCGAACGATCTGCCCCGCCGACACGCCGCGGATCGAAACCTGGCTCTGGCCGGGGCCCAGGTTCTGGATGGTCAGGCCGGCGACGTTGCGCGACAGGTCCTCGATGGTGGTGGCGCCCGACCGCTGGATGTCGGCCTGGGTCTGGGCGTTGATCGAGAACGGCACGTCCTGCAGGTCCGATGCGCGCTTGGTCGCGGTGACGACGATGGTGTCGCTGTCGTCGGCGGCGGCGAGGCCCTGGTCGGTCGTCTGCGCCATTGCCGGCAGGGCCAGCAGCGCCGCGAAGGCGGTGGTGGCAGACAGGACGGCCAGGCGGCGCGATGTTGGGTTGGCAAGCATAAGGCAACTCCCCGGGTTAACTATTCGGTTATATTTGTAACCCTATCCACCATCTGTTGCAGATGACGTCAATAAATCGTGACGGCACGACCAACGATTTCAGGCCGGTGTTGCAATATTGCCAGTCATGGGCCGGCGTCGCGAAGTGGCGGACAGCCGCCTCGTTGACTTTCGTTCCGGTTATGCCAGCCTTTGCCGATGGCATCTCGCACCGCGACGACGACCCCTGCTGCCGGCCCGTCGCTGGGCCTGATCGTCATGGTCGGCGCGGCGATCATGCTCAACTATATCGATCGCGGCGCGGTCTCGATCGCGGCGCCGCTGATCAAGGACGAGATGGGCCTGTCGGCGACCGGCTATGGCGTCGTCGTGTCGTCGTTCTTCTGGACCTATGTGCCGTTCCTGATGCTGTCGGGCTGGCTCGCCGACCGGGTGTCGGTGCATCGGCTGATGGCGGCCGGCGTCGCGATCTGGGCGGTGGCGACGCTGCTGATGGGCTTTGCCGGCGGGCTGGCGTCGCTGGTCATCCTGCGGCTGCTGATGGGCGTCGGTGAGGGCGTCGCCTTTCCCAGTGCATCAAAGCTGATGGCGCGGGCGCCCGACGCCCGGCGCGGCACCGCCAATATCGCACTGTCGGGCGGCCTGGCGATGGGGCCGCTGGTCGGCACGCTGGCCGGCGGCGTCATCCTGGAGCTGTACGGCTGGCGGGAGATGTTCGTCATCTTCGGCGCGGTGACACTGGTCTGGCTGCTGCCCTGGTCGCGGCTGCGCGGGGAAGTCGATGCGCCCGCATCGTCCGATGACCGGGCCTGCGCCTATCCGCGGCTGCTGCGCACGCCGTCGCTATGGGCGATGTCGGCCTATCATTTCTCCGGCACCTATGCGCTCTACTTCGTCATTGCCTGGCTGCCGCTCTATCTCGTCAAGGTGCGCGGCTATGACATTACCGACATGGCGCTGCTGACGTCGCTGTTCTACCTCGGCCAGACCATCGGTGCCGCCGGGTCGGCGGGCCTTGTCGATCGCATCATCGCGCGCGGGCGATCGTCGGCATCGGTGCGCCGCGCCGTGGGCCTCGGCTGCTCGGCGGTGTCGGCCATCGGCATCCTCGCCATCGCCCGGACCGAATCGACGCTGGCGCTGGCGCTGTGGCTGGTGCCGACCAGCCTGTGCTTCGGCACCATCACCGGCATATTGTTCGTCTGCGGGCAGACGCTCGCCGGGCCGGCGTCGGCAGGGCGCTGGGTCGGGGTGCAGAGTTCGGTGGGCAATCTGGCGGGGGTCATCGGCCCGGTGGTGACCGGGGCCATCGTCGACGCCGCGGGCTATGGCCCGGCATTCGCGCTGACGGCGGCGATCGTCATCGGCGGGGCTGTGGTGTTTGCCTTCGGGGTGCCGCGGTTGGCGCCGGTGGACTGGCCCCGCTAGACTCGCTTCAGTTGAACCACAATGCCAGCTCAGGCTGAGCTTGTCGAAGCCGCTATCCCAAGTCTTCCCGACAGGACTCATGTCTCGAAGGGTGGTCCACCCCCACCCGCTCGGCTGAGGGCCGAGTCGCCTCCCCCCGTGAGGGGGAGGAACCCTACTTCCCGCGGGACTTGCGATGTTCCTCGAGGTCGAGGACGGCCGAATCGTCTTCGGGCATCAGGCCGAGGCGGCGGGCGACTTCCTGATAGGCTTCGACTTCGCCGCCGAGGTCGCGACGGAACCGGTCCTTGTCGAGCTTTTCGTTGGTCTTCATGTCCCACAGCCGGCAGCCGTCGGGGCTGATCTCGTCGGCGAGGATGATGCGGCTGAATTCACCGTCGAACAGCCGGCCGAACTCGAGCTTGAAATCGACAAGGCGGATGCCCACCCCGGCGAACAGCCCGGCCATGAAGTCGTTCACGCGAATCGCCATGTCGGCGATGTCGTGCATTTCTTCCTGGGTAGCCCAGCCAAAGGCGGCGATATGCTCCTCGGTGACCAGAGGGTCGTTGAGGGCATCATCCTTGTAGTAATATTCGAGGATGGTGCGGGGCAGGGTGGTGCCTTCCTCCAGCCCGAAGCGCTTGGCGAGGCTGCCCGCGACGACGTTGCGAACGACGACCTCGATCGGCACGATCTCGACCTGGCGGACCAGCTGCTCGCGCATGTTGAGGCGGCGGATGAAGTGCGTCGGGATGCCGATGGTCGCGAGCAACGTGAAGAGATGCTCCGATATCCGGTTGTTGAGCACGCCCTTGCCGCTGATCGTGCCCTTTTTCTGGGCGTTGAACGCGGTGGCATCATCCTTGAAGTACTGGATGATCGTGCCAGGTTCGGGCCCCTCATAGAGGATCTTGGCCTTGCCCTCGTAGATCTGGCGGCGCCGGGTCATGGCTTCCTCCTCAGATGGTTCGCTGCGGGCTGGGCGAACGCAAGATGAAACGGGACGCCCCGGAGACACCCGCAAGGGCGCGCCCGGGGCGGTTCATTGCACATAGCGCGCGCTTGTCCGGCTTACAATGACTGGATGCGCCGCGACCCGTCGTTCGCGGATCGACGCGGTTCCTCATTGAACCTGCGGCGCGCGCCCTCTATCTGCGACGTGACGCACCCGTTGCCGGAGCCCCTGATGACCACGTTCGATAATCGCGAAAACGCCTTTGAAAACCAGTTCGCCCATGATGCGGAGCTGCAATTCAAGGTGGCGGCGCGCCGTGACAAGCTGGTCGGCCTGTGGGCGGCGGCCAAGCTGGGGCTGACCGGCGATGCCGCCGATGCCTATGCCAAGACCATCATCCTCGCCGATCTCGAGGAAGCCGGCGACGAGGACGTCGTTCGCAAACTCGTCGCCGATCTCGGCATCGAAGGCGTGGCCGAGGCCGATATCCGGGCGGCGCTGCTGGAGCAGGGCCAGATCGCCCGCCGGCAGATCATGGAAGCGATGTAATCCGGTGCCGATGGCAGCGCACGATATCGAGGCGGCCATCCTCGCAGCCCTGCCGGGTGCGACGGTGGAGATCGTCGACCTGGCCGGTGACGGCGACCATTATGCGGCGACGGTGACCGCGCAGCAGTTCGCCGGCCTGCCGCGGGTCAAGCAGCACAAGCTTGTCTACAACGCCCTCGGCGATCGCATGGGCGGCGTGCTCCACGCCTTGAAACTGACCACAATCGCGGCCTGAGGAGGCATTATGTCCGACACCAACGAACGCATCGAGCAGCTGGTCACCACTAACGACGTGGTGCTGTTCATGAAGGGCACGCCGCTGTTCCCGCAGTGCGGCTTTTCATCGACCGCGGTCGCTATCCTGGAGCGGCTCGGCGTCGAATACGAAGGCGTCGACGTGCTCGCCGACCCGGAAATCCGGCAGGGCGTGAAGTCCTATTCCGACTGGCCGACGGTGCCGCAGCTCTACATCAAGGGCGAATTCGTCGGCGGGTCGGACATCATGATGGAGATGTACCAGGCCGGCGAACTGACGGCGTTGCTGGAGCAGGCCGGCGTGCCGCGCGCCGCCGCCTGATCCGTGGCCAGCCTTGCAATCGGCGATATCTGGCAAACGACATTTGCCGCTATCAGGCCGCGCCTGGGTGAGCTGATTGCCGTTGCGGCGCCGTTCACGCTGCTTGTCGAGATGGTGCTGACGCTGTTCGGGCCGACGCCGCCGAAGACGCTGCCCGAATACACGACAAATATCGTGCTGGTGCTGGTGGTGCTGCCGGCGCTGATCGGGATGATCGCCCAACTCGCCGTCACGCGGCTGGTCGCGGTGCCCGAGGAGCCGCCGCGGCTGGCGCTGGCAGCAGCTTTTGCGACGGTCCCCATCTATCTCGGCGCGTTGCTGCTGACCGCGGCGCCGACCGGGCTGGGCATGCTGCTGTTCATCCTGCCGGGGCTCTATCTGGTGGCGCGCCTGTATGTGGTGGCGCCGATCATCGCGGTGGAGCGGGTTGGCCCGGTCGCCGCGGTGCAGCGCAGCTGGGCGATGACGGCGGGGCACGGCGGGCCGGTGCTGCTGTTCCTGCTGCTGCTGCTGCTGTTCCTGTTCGGCGCGACGATGCTGGCGGCCGGGGTCGGATCGGCATTCGCGTCGGTGCTGACGGTGATCGGGCTGAAAGCCGTCGGCGGCTTTGTCGCGGCGCTGATCAGCGCCAGTGTTTCCATGCTGATAGCGATCGCGACCGCCGCGGCGGCGACGGTGATCTATCTGAAACTGCGCTAGAGCAGCGGCACCCTGGGCGCGGTTTCGGGCGGATACAGCCCCGCCGCGCGCGGATCCTCATAGATTTCGACGGCGCGGGCAAAGGGCCTGAACCCCTCGCGCTGGTAAAAGCCGAGCGCCGCGGGATGATCGAGGTCGCAGGTGTGCACCCAGCCGCGGGTGATGGTGCGCCGAGCGGTGCCGCCGCTCCAGCCGAGCCGCAGCGCATGCGCCATCAGCCAGGCGCCATGGCCATTGCCGGTCATGCCGGGGACAAGGCCGAAATAGGCGATCTCGAATTCGCCTGGCACCGCGAAATCCAGCTCGAGCAGCCCGACGGCGACGCCATCGCGGCGGGTGGCGACATGGACCTCGGTGGTGTCGGCGTCGAGCACTGCGGCGAGCACGCCATCGGCCATGACCAGCCGCCCGCGCCACAGCCAGTCCTGGCCAATCTGGCGGAACAGCGCGCGGTAACGGTCCCGATCGACCGGCGCCGGCCAGCGTTCCAGGCGCAGCGCCGACTTGCTGGGGCCGGCCACCGGCGGCGGGGCCAGCATCTCGAGGCTGGTGACGATCGTCGCCACCTGGCCGGGCGCGACCGGGATCAGCGTGCTCAACTCAGTCCCCCATGCCCGTCAATCCCAGCGCGCTTCGGGCGGCAGGCTCATCAGGATGGCATCGACATTGCCGCCGGTCTTGAGGCCGAAGGTGGTGCCCCGATCATAGACGAGGTTGAACTCGGCATAGACGCCGCGATAGCGCAGCTGGGCGAGGCGCTCCTCGGTCGTGAACGGCTGGTGCATCTTTTCGCGCACCAGTTGCGGGTAGATGGTGTTGAAGGTCCGCCCGACATCCTGGGTAAAGGCGAAATCCCGGTCCCAGTCGCCGCTGTCGAGATGATCGTAGAAGATGCCGCCGACGCCGCGATGGCGGTTGCGGTGCGGCACCCAGAAATACTCCTCGGCCCATTTGGCATAGGCCGGGTAATGTGCCGGATCATGGGCGTCGCACATCGTCTTCAGCGCGGCGTGGAAGGCCTCGGTCTGCTCGGTGTCGGGCAGGGCGGGGTTGAGATCGGCACCGCCGCCGAACCAGCGCTTGGTGGTGACGAGGTGGCGGGTGTTCATGTGCACCGCCGGAACGTGCGGGTTGCGAGGGTGGATGACGAGGCTGATGCCGGTCGCGAAAAATCGCGGGTCCTCGCCTGCGCCGTTGATCTGCCTGGCGAATTCCGGGCTGAAAGTGCCGTGGACGGTGGAGATGTTGACCCCGGCCTTTTCAAAGACACGGCCCTTCAGCACCGACATGACGCCGCCGCCGCCGTCCTCGCCGCTCGGGTCCGGGCGCTCCCAGGCGGTGCGTTCGAAGCGGCCGGCCGGGGCGTCGCTGCCCCCTGCATCGCTGCCCCCTGTGCCGCTGCCTTCGTCCTCGATTTTCTCGAGCGCGGCGCAGATGTCGTCGCGCAATTGGCGGAACCAGGTCTGGGCGGCGGTCTGGCGATCATCGAGCGTGTACATGGCGCCATTAACCGCATCATGCGCCGAAACGGAACCCCGCAAAATCGCGTATCCGGGGGCGGCGTGGCCGTGTGCCGTTTCGGTACCCGCGCCAATATGTCTCCACAAATGGCGTTGCGTTTGCTGCTAAAGTGCGACTATTGCGGCGCTGGTACGGGTGGCACGCAGGTGACACCCGACTGGTTTCTTTTTCAGAGGTCCTAGATGGCTAGCGAGACGCGGCTTCCCCTCGATAACAGCCTGGCACCCGAAGGTGAGCGCCGGCGCGATTTCCTTTATGTCGCCACCGGCGCCTTTGCCGCGGCCGGCGCTGCCGCCGTGGTGGTGCCCCTGGTCAACCAGATGAACCCGTCGGCCGACGTGCTGGCGCTGGCCTCGATCGATCTCGACCTGACGGCGATCCAGCCCGGCCAGGCCGTCGTCGTGTCGTGGCGCGGCAAGCCGGTGTTCGCCCGCCAGCTGACGCCGGCCGAGATTGCGGACGCCAACAAGGTCGATGTCAGTACGCTGCGCGATCCCCAGACGCTCGCCGACCGCACCAAGCCCGGCAACGAGAAATGGCTGATCACCCTCGGGGTCTGTACCCATCTCGGCTGCGTGCCGCTGGGCGCGCGCGAAGGCGAGAAACGTGGCGATTTCGGCGGTTATTTCTGCCCGTGCCATGGCTCGCAGTACGACACCGCGGGTCGTATCCGCGGTGGTCCGGCGCCGACCAATCTCGAGGTGCCGAGCTATGCATTCAAGTCGCCAACATCCGTGACAATCGGCTGAGGAGGATCAGATGAGCTTTCCCTGGGCCAAGCAGTACCAGCCGACCACCGAGCTCGGCAAATTCATGGACAGCCGGCTGCCATTGCCGCGCTTTGTTCATGGCGCTCTCGGCGCCGGTTATCCGACGCCGAAGAACCTGAATTATTTCTATAACTTCGGCGTTCTCGCCGGCGTCGCGCTGGTCATCCAGATCATCACCGGCGTCGTCCTCGGCATGCATTATGCCGCCAATGTCGCGGTCGCCTTCGACAGCGTCGAGCACATCATGCGCGACGTCAATTCGGGCTGGATGATGCGCTACATGCACGCCGTCGGCGCCAGCTTCTTCTTCGGTGTCGTCTATGTGCACATCTTCCGCGGCCTCTATTACGGCTCGTACAAGCCGCCGCGCGAAGTGCTGTGGATGCTCGGCCTCGTCATCTTCCTTTTGATGATGGCGACCGCGTTCATGGGCTATGTGCTGGTTTGGGGCCAGATGAGCTTCTGGGGCGCCACCGTCATCACCGGGTTGTTCTCGGCCATCCCGCTCGTCGGGAATGTCATCCAGACCTGGCTGCTCGGCGGCTTCGCGCCGGACAATGCGACCCTCAACCGCTTCTTCTCGCTGCACTATCTGCTGCCGTTCGTGATCTTTGGTGTCATCATCCTGCACGTCTGGTCGCTGCACATCCCGGGGTCGAACAACCCGACCGGAGTCGATGTGAAGGGCCCGCAGGATACCGTGCCGTTCCACCCCTATTACACGGCAAAGGACTTCTTCGGCCTCGGCGTCTACCTGACGCTGTTCGCCGCGGTGGTGTTCTTCGCGCCGAACGCGCTCGGGGAGGCCGACAATTACATCCCCGCCAACTCGCTTTCGACGCCGGCGCATATCGTGCCCGAATGGTATTTCTGGCCGTTCTACGCGATCCTGCGCGCCTTCACGACCGACTTCCTGTTCATCCCGGCAAAGCTGTGGGGCGTGATCGCGATGTTCGCGTCGATCCTGCTGCTGTTCTTCCTGCCCTGGCTGGACACGTCGCCGGTGCGCTCCAACAGCTATCGCCCGCTCAACCGCATCCTGTTCTGGGTCTTCGTGGCGGTCTGCCTCGTGCTCGGCGTCTGCGGCGGCAAGCCGGCGGCGGAACCCTGGGTGCGGCTCAGCCAGGTGCTGACGGCCTATTATTTCGCGCACTTCCTCATCATCACGCCGCTGGTCAGCCGTTTTGAAAAGACGCTGCCGCTGCCCAGCTCGATCTCGGACGCGGTGCTTGCCAAGTACGGCAAGACGCCGACCGGCGGCTCGGGCGGTCTCGGCGGCGCTGCCGCGCAGCCGGCTGAATAAGGGTCCAATCGATGATTCGTCTTGGTGCGCTTGGCCTCGGCCTGCTGTTCGTCATCACCGTGCTCTGGGGCGCCATCCAGCCCCGCGATGTGGTCCCGGAGGATCCCGTCGAGAAACTGCACCTGCATCCGAAGGAGATCGCCTGGACCCACAATGGTCCCGGCAATCTCGGTGTCCTCGGCACCTTCGATCGCAAGCAGCTGCAGCGCGGTTTCCAGGTCTACAAGGAAATCTGCTCGGCCTGCCATTCGATCAACCGCATCGCCTTCCGCGATCTGGCCGCGCTCGGTTTTTCGGAGCCCGAGGTCAAGGCGATCGCCGCGCAGTATGAAGTCGCCTCGATCGACGACAAGACCGGCGAGCCGGCGACGCGCACGGCCACCCCGGCCGACAAGTTCCCGCTCAATTACCCGAACGAGATTGCTGCTCGTGCAGCCCAGAACGGCGCCTATCCGCCCGACCTGTCGCTTATGACCAAGGCGCGCGAAGACGGTGTCAACTATGTCCATTCGCTGCTGACCGGCTATGCCGATGCGCCGGCCAATTGGACGGTGCCGGACGGGCTTTATTACAACCCGTATTTCAAGTCGCTCAACATCGCGATGCCGCCGCCGCTGGCGGCTGATGACCAGATCACCTATGCCGACGGCACCAAGGCGACGCGC
The DNA here is from genome assembly GCA_003241875.1 of Alphaproteobacteria bacterium. Taxonomy (GTDB): domain Bacteria; phylum Pseudomonadota; class Alphaproteobacteria; order Sphingomonadales; family Sphingomonadaceae; genus Sandarakinorhabdus. The sequence goes on along the minus strand of QBLU01000030.1, from coordinate 30,575 downwards.
GAGCAGATGTCGAAGGACGTGACCGCGTTCCTGACCTGGACCGCCGAACCCAAGCTCGAGGCGCGCAAGGAAACCGGCGTCGCCGCGATCATCTTCCTGCTGATCCTCACCGGCCTCGGCTATCTGAGCTATCGGAAGGTCTGGGCGGACATCAAGGGCAAGGCCCGTTCGAACGTCGTCGACAACGTCTGATCGGCGCCACGGCGCGGTACATCGGGGGCGGCCATTCCGATCGGGATGGCCGCCCCTTTGTCATGAAGGGTGCAGGCCATGGCCAATGACGACCTGAAGGCGCTGGTGCGGACGATCCCGGACTATCCCAAGCCCGGCATCCAGTTTCGCGATATCACCACGCTGCTGCTCGACGGGGCCGGCTTTGCCGCGACGATCGAGCGGCTGGCGGCGGCCACCGGCCCGGTCCCAGACCTGATCGCCGGCATCGAAGCGCGCGGCTTCATCTTCGGCGCGGCGCTGGCGCATCGGCTCGGCTGCGGGATGGTGCTGCTCAGGAAGAAGAACAAGCTGCCCGGGCGGGTGACGGGCATCAACTATGCGCTGGAGTACGGCCAGGACCGCATCGAGATGCACGCCGATGCGGTAGCGCCGGGGGCGCGGGTGCTGCTGGTCGACGACCTGATCGCGACCGGTGGCACGGCGCTGGCGGCGGTGGAACTGCTGCGCGGTGCCGGGGCGGTGGTGGAACGCGCGGCGTTCGTGATCGATCTGCCGGACCTTGGCGGCGCAGCGCGGCTGGCGGCGGCGGGCGTCGCGGTGACGGCGCTGCTGGGCTATGGAGGCGACTAGGGGCCTCTGGCGGCTGAGGCCGACGGCCCTACACCCCGCTTTGGCGTGATTGTGTTTGCCGTGCACGGCATGGCAGGGGCAGAGCTCCAGCGCGCAATCAGTCAGGCGCGAACGACGCCTTGATCGCACCGACCAGCTGGCCGCGCTGCCGGTTGGCATTACGGTTTAGCTGGATGCGGTACAACGCCGCGAGATAGGCCTTGTCCCAACCGGTCAGGGCCGCAGCGCCGCCATTGCTGCCGAACAAGCCAAGGATACTGGGCACACCAGGCAGTTCCGGCGGCAGCTTCGCCGGGGCGAGTGCCACCAGCGCGACATAATCGGCGACGGCGTCCAGAGGCTTTCCGGTGGCGAGCGGGATGTCCACCAGAACCACGGCACCGGTCACACCGATCTTGAGGTTCGTATCGATCAGGCTGCTGTTGTAGCTGCCGGTCATGATGGTGTCTGGGTTGATCGGCAGGGACTCGGCCAGGCTCTGTCCACCAAATGTCTGCGTGGTCATCAGGACAGTTGCCGAGGTTGCAGGCAGGCCGTTGTCGTCGGTCGGTTCCGACACATGCCACCAGCGCACCGGCAGCGCGGCGTTGAACAAGCGGTCCTGCTGCAGGCCATCTAGCTTTGCCACCAGCCTGGGCTTTCGTCGGGCGATGATCCCGGCCGTCACCCTGGCATCCTCGCTGAAGGTGATCGACAGGTTGGTGCGGCAGCCGGGCGGCGCCAGCGGCACGCCCGCCGCCGTCGCCGCGGCACGCACCCGTGTCTCGACCATCGCGGCATAGACATCGGCGATGCCGGCCACCTTTGGGCAGACCGGCTGCGTCCAGCGGGCATATTGGCCATAGGCGGGTATGGGCAGCACATCGCGGATGAAATCGCGCGCCTTTGCCTCAATCTGTTGTTCGGTCAGGCGCTCGGCTTCCACGGTGATCTCGGGAGCGGCAGAAGGCGATGCAGCGGCGAGAACGACCGACAGAACAGCTGGAAGCACAACACCCTCCTCTACGCCTTAGCAAGGATATCATGTCGACAGGGCGGATAAAAGCCATGCGACACTCCCGTACCAAGTGTGCGAAAACAGGAAGTTGAACCGTCACTATTGGTTCAGTTGGCGTCCGACACTGCAGCGGCTGCTTGCGCCCCGTGCCGTCAACCTCAGGAAAGATGGCGATGGCTCGCGCAGTGCCAGACCACTCAACCACGTGGTTATGGCGGGTTCCGGCAAGACCCGCCGTTTGCGCATCGACTGGGCTTGAAGTGGGTCGGCACAAGACATCGCACCCGACCCCAAACGGGGTCCGGGCCTCAGGCCCGGCCGCCGGAGGCCCTGTTAGCGGCCCTTTTTCCGCGCCGCATAGCGCGCATCGCGGGCGGCCTTCGCCGCGGCTTCGCGGGCGATGGCGACTAGGCGGTCCTGTTCGGCCTTGACCACCGCTTCAGCTTCCTTGGCGAGGCGGGCTTCCTCGGCGCGGACCGCGGCTTCGGCGCGTTCCTTCTTGCGCTCTTCCTCGCGTTCGGCGCGCTTTTCGGCGGCGCGGGCGCGGGCGGCGAGCGCTTCCTCGTTGGGTGGCGGCGCGCTCTTGAACTTGTCGAGGGCGGCCTTGCGGGCTTCGGCCGCGGCTTTGGCGCGGTCGGTGTGATCGGGGAGTTTGAATGCCATAGAGCGGGCTCCTTAGCCGCTCCCCTATTCCGCTGCAACTGCCTCGACGACACGCGTTACGGTTACCGGCGTGCCGACCAGCGCGGCATTGCCCGACAGGGGGTCGAACCGGTCGCGGCTGGTCAGGTCGTTGATGGAGACGCCGGGGCGTTGCCGGGCGACGCCGAGCCGAACGCCCTTGCGGCCATGGCCAAAGCCATGGGGCAGGGAGACGACGCCGGGCATGACCGAATCGGTGATTTCGGCGGCGACCTCGACGTGGCCGGCGGTGCTGGTGATGCCGACCATGTCGCCATCGGCGATGTCGCGGGCGGCGGCGTCAACGGGCGCAATCATCAGCGTGCAGCGCGGCGGCCCCTTGGCGAGCCGCGGCGAATTGCCGAGCCAGCTGTTGTTGTTGCGAACGTGGCGGCGGCCGATGAGCAGCAGGCCGTCGCCCGGCGTTGCTGCCAGCCAGGCGGCAAAGCGGCCGGTAAGGTCGGCGACGAGCAATTCGGGGGCGCAGGCAATGGTCTTGTCGGGGGTTTTCAGCCGCTCCGGCAGGCGCGGCTCGTGGGCGCCGAGATCGAGGCCGTGAGGATGTGCCTCGATATCGGCGAGCGTCAGCCCGCGCGGCGAGTTGCGCAGCATGCGATCGAGCGTTTCGCGCGGCGGCACGATGTTGGGCAGCGGCTGGCCCTGCATGCCGGCTATGGCGCGGGCGAGTTCGGCGACGATCTCCCAGTCGCTTTTCGTGCCCGGCTTGCGATCGAACACCGGCGGCGAATAGTTGGCGAAGTTGCGCGTGGCGATCGGCGCCAGAAACAGCGGGTAATGGTCCTTTTCCAGCGGGCCGCAGGGCGGCAGGATGTAATGGGCATGGGCGCTGGTCGCGGTGACGTACATGTCGATGCTGACCATCAGCTCGAGCCCCGACAGCGCCGAATCGAGGGCGCCGCCGTCGGGCACCGACAGCACCGGATTGCCGGCGATGGTGAACAGCGCGCGGACCTGGCCTTCCCCGGGCGTCGCAATCTCCTCCGCCATGGCGACGGCCGGATATTCGCCGAGCAGCTCTGGATGGCCCGAGACGCGGCTGTGGAAGCGGCCGCGGGTGCCCGAGCCGGTCTGGCCGACGATATCGACGGCGGGTGACGAGAACATCGCGCCGCCGGCCCGGTCGAGATTGCCGGTGGCGATGTTGAGAAGGTTGATCAGCCAATGGTTGAGCGTGCCGAATTCGGCCGTCGACACCCCGATGCGGCCATAGACGACCGCGGGTTCGCCGCTGCCGAGGACGGCGGCGAGGCGGTGGATCTCGGCCTCGGCGACCCCGCAGGCGGCGGCGCAGGCGGCGATGTCGAACCGGCGCAGCGCCGCCCAGACATCATCCCAGCCGGCGAGCATCGGTGCCAGTCGGCCGGGCGCAACCAGCCCGGCGGCATCGAGCGCCAGCAGCAGGCCGACAAGCAGCGCCGGATCGCTGCCCGGGCGGATGAAATGATGGGTGTCGGCGATCGCCGCGGTCTCGGTGCGGCGCGGATCGATAACCGTCAGGGTGCCGCCGCGCGCCTGCAGCGCCTGGATGCGTTTCCGGACGTCGGGCACCGTCCAGACGCTGCCGTTCGACGCCAGCGGGTTGCCGCCGATGATGACCATGTGGTGGGTGCGGTCGATATCGGGGATCGGGAACAGCGCGTTGTGGCCGTACATCCACATCTGCACGAGCTGGTGCGGCACCTGGTCGACGCTGGAGGCGGAGAAATTGTTGCGCGAGCCGAGCGCCTTTCTCAGCAGCGGAATCTGCGGCGTGACGCTGTAGTTGTGCGCGGTCGGGTTGCCGACATAGATCGCCGTCTCGCCGCCGGCGGCGCGGATGGTGGCGACGCGGGCGGCGATTTCGGCATAGGCCTGGTCCCAGCCGATCGGCTGCCAGTCCTCGCCGACCCGCTTCACGGGGGTGCGCAGGCGATCGGGGTCGCTTTCGAGGTCGGCGATCGCCGTCGCCTTGGGGCAGATATGGCCGCGCGAGAACGGGTTTTCGGGGTCGCCCTTGATCGACAGCACAGTGCGGCCCTGGGTCTCGACGACGATGCCGCAATTGGCTTCGCAGATGTGGCAGGTGCGAAAATGCGTGGTCATGGCGCGGTCCCTCTGGTGCCCGATGCTACGCGCGCCGCCGGGCCGGGGAAAGGGCCGGTTGTGCGGCGAACCAGGGGACCAGCCGGGCAATCGCGGCCTCGACCAGCGGGGTCGAGACGGCAAAGCTGAAGCGCATGAAGCAATGGCCGCCGACGGGATCGAAATCGATGCCGGGGGCGGTGGCGACGCCGGTTTCCTCGAGCAACCGACCGCAGAACGCCAGGCTGTCGTCGGTCAGGTGGCCGATGTCGGCATAGATGTAGAAGGCGCCGTCGGGCGGCGCGATATGGGCAAGGCCGAGCGCCGGCAGCGCCGCCAGCAGCAGGTCGTGATTGCGGGCATAGGTGGCGATATGGCCGTCGAGCTCGTCGCGGCAATCGAATGCCGCCAGCCCGACGTGCTGGGCCAGCGAGCCCGGCGTCAGGAACAGATTGCCCATCCGCGCCCGTGCCGCGCCGATCAGCGCCGGCGGCACCAGCAGCCAGCCGAGCCGCCAGCCGGGCATGCTGAAATATTTGGAGAAGCTGTTGACCACCAGCGCGTCGGGAGCGAATTCGAGCATCGATCGCGCCGGGCCGACATAGCTGAGGCCGTGGTAGATCTCGTCGGAGATGATGCGGATGCCGCGCGTGCGGCAGACGGCGGCAATGGCGGCCATCTCGGCGTCGCCGATGATGGTGCCGGTCGGGTTGGCCGGGCTGGCAATGATGACGCCATCGGGCGCCGGCTCGACCGCGGCGAGGGCGGCGGCGGTCAGCTGATAGCGCTCGGCGGCGGCGCAGGGGATCTCGACGGGCTCCAGGTGCAGCGTCTTCAGCGTGTTGCGATAGGCGACATAGCCGGGGCGGGCGATGGCCACCCGGGCGCCGGGCGCGAACAGGCACGACAGCGCCAGCACGAACGCCGGCGAGGCGCCGCAGGTCAGCACAAGCTGTTCGGGATCGACGTTCAGGCCATGGCTGTCGGCATAGTGCCGGGCGATGCGCGCCTTCAGCCCGGCGCTTTCCCAATAGCCGTTGTCGGGCTGGTCGAGCAGCTGGTGGGCGAGCGCGATCGTCGCGGCCGGGGCACCGGTCGATGGCTGGCCGAACTCCATGTGGATGATCGAGCGCCCCGCCGCCTCGAGCTGATAGGCGCGGCGGCTGATCGTCATGGCGTGAAAGGGCGCGATATCGGGGATCGGGGCAGGAGTCATGGCCGATGCTCATGCCGCCCGCCGCCGCACAACGCAAACGGCACCGGAACCATCGCCCGTCGTCCGCCGTTTCGGCTGCAACCCCCATACAGGCAAGGAGACACGACATGGCCACCCCGCAGGAGCTCGAAAAAGCATTCTGGGATGCGCTCGAATCCGATCGCACGATGATGCTCGGCATCGACGGCGCCGAGGACGGCCATGCCCGGCCGATGACGGCGCAGTTCGAGAACGACGCCAGCCCGATCTGGTTTTTCGGCGGCCGCGACAATGCGCTGTTCAGCGCCGTCACCGGAGCCGGCAACTCGCGCGCCATCGCGACCTTCACGTCCAAGGGGCATGACCTGTTCGCCGCGGTCCACGGCACGCTGGCGATCGACACCGATCGCGCCAATGTCGACCGGCTGTGGAACCCCCATGTCGCGGCCTGGTACGAGGACGGCAAGGACGACGCCAACCTGGTGCTGTTCCGCCTCGACGCCGAAAAGGCCGAGATCTGGGAAAACGGCAGCAGCATCGTTGCCGGCATCAAGACGCTGTTCGGCCGTGATCCGAAGAAGGATTACGAGGGCAAGACCGCCGAAGTGCAGCTCGGCTAGCCGCATTGGCGGCGCGCCCGGCTTGGGCTAGCGTGCCGCCATGCAGCAGCAAGACACGGTGATGGCGCGGCGGGCAGCAATTCTCGTCGCGCTTTTTGCGGGCGGTGCGGTCGTCACCCAGGCCGGCCTCAACGCGGCGGCGGCGATCGACAAGGGCAATTCGCCGATCCTCGCGATCGTGTCGCTGTTCGGCTATTTCACCATCTGGTCGAACACGCTCGTGGCAGCGATTGCGGCGCGCTATGCGTGGCGGGGAGCGGCCGGCGGCCTGCTCACCCGGCCGGCGACAATGGCGGCCGCCGCCGTCTACATCGTCGTCGTCGGCGCCATCTACAACACCTTGCTGGCGCGCTATAATCCGGTGGCCGGGCTGCGGCTGGCGGTCGATACCGTGCTGCACAGCGTCGTGCCGCTCGCCTATGCGCTTTGGTGGCTGGTGCTGGTGCCGCGGGTCCAGCTGGCCTGGCGGGCGCTGTGGCCGGCGCTGGCCTTTCCCTTTGCCTATTGCATCGTCGCCATGACGCGCGGGCTGCTGACCGGCAAATACGCCTATTTCTTCATCGACATCGGCAAGTACGGCGTGGCGCAGGTGCTGGCCAACATCGTCGGGCTGGTGCTGTTTTTTGCAGGGCTGATGGCGCTGGTCATCGCCTTCGATCGCTGGGCGCACCGTCGGGGAATGGTGTCCGCATCGTCAGGATGACGACCTCGCATCGTCAGGATGACGACCTAGCATCGTCAGGATGACGAGGGCGCATCGGCGCGCTAAGCATCGGCAAAACACTGATCCGGGGAAAATCGTCATGCATCCGTCCGTCCACGCCGCCGCCATGCCCGATGCGCCGGCGATCATCATGGCCGACAGCGGCCGTACGCTCAGCTATGCCCAGCTCGAGGCGCGATCGAACCAGGTGGCGCAGCTGCTGCGCGCCCATGGCCTGCAGCGCGGCGACACCATCGTCATCCTGATGCACAACGGCCTCGATTACCTGCCGATCTGCTGGGGCGCGCAGCGGGCGGGAATCGTGTTTGTCGCGATGTCGACGAAGCTGACGGCGGACGAAGCGGGCTATATCGTCCAGGATTCGGGCGCCAGGGCGGTGTTCGCGGGCGCGGCGCTGGGCGCGGTGGCGAGCGCCGCGGCACCCGATGTGGCGGCGCGCTTTGCGACCGGTGGTCCAGTGGCGGGTTTTGCCGATCTCGACACGGCGTTGGCGGCAATGCCCGACACCCGCATCGCCGATGAAAGCTGCGGGCGCGACATGCTGTATTCCAGCGGCACCACCGGGCGGCCAAAGGGTGTGCGCGGGGCACTGCCGGAGGGGCCGATCGACGCCGGCGATGCGCTGACCGGGCTGGTCGCGATGCTGTATCAGTTCGCGCCCGGCATGGTCTATCTGTCGCCGGCGCCGCTCTATCACGCCGCGCCTCTGCGCTATTGCATGGCGGTGCACCGTTTCGGCGGCACCGTCATCGTCATGGAGCGGTTCGACCCCGAAGTCTATCTGGCGCTGGTCGAAAAGCACCGCATCACCCACAGCCAGCTGGTGCCGACGATGTTCGTCCGCATGCTGAAACTGCCCGAGGATGTGCGTGCCAGATACGACCTGTCGAGCCTGAAGGTCGCCATTCACGCCGCGGCGCCGTGCCCGGTCGATGTGAAGCACGCGATGATCGCCTGGTGGGGGCCGGTCATCTATGAATATTATTCGGCAACCGAAGGCGCCGGCTTTACCTCCATCACGCCGCAGGAATGGCTGCAAAAGCCCGGCAGCGTCGGCAAGTCGATCCTCGGCACCATCCGCGTGCTCGGCGACGACGACAGCATCCTGGCGCCGGGGCAGACCGGCCGCATCTATTTCCACGGCGGCGGCAGCTTCAGCTATCACAACGACCCGGAAAAGACCGCCAGCGTCACCGGCGAGCATGGCGCCACCTTTGGCGACATCGGCCATGTCGACGACGAGGGCTATCTGTTCCTGACCGATCGCGCCGCCTTCATGATCATCTCGGGCGGTGTCAACGTCTACCCGCAAGAGGCTGAAAACGCGCTGACCCTGCATCCGGAGGTTGCCGATGTGGCGGTGTTCGGCGTGCCCGATGCCGAGATGGGGGAGGCGGTGAAGGCGGTCGTGCAGCCGCGCGATATGGCGCGCGCCGGCCCCGAGCTGGAGGCCGAGCTGATCGCCTTTGTCCGCTCACGTCTCAGTCATGTGAAATGCCCCAAGAGCATTGATTTCCTGGCCGAACTGCCTCGGCACGACACCGGCAAGCTGTACAAGCGGCTGCTGAAGGACAAATATTGGGCGAAGGACGCGGCGTGATGCGATTGTTGTTCGGGATGCTGGCGCTGCTGGTGGCGGCGCCGGTCGCGGCCGCCCCGGCGTTGTTCGTGGTACGCGACGCCGATACCGAGATCACCCTGTTCGGCAGCGTCCATGCGCTGCCCAAGGGCGAGAACTGGCAGTCGCCGCGCATCCTCGGCCGCTTCGAGGCCGCCGACACGCTGGTGCTGGAGGCGGTGATGCCCGAGGACCCGCTGGCGCTGGCGCCGGTCGTCCAGCGGCTGGGCTTCGTGCCAGGCGGCAAGCCGCTGGCGGCGCGCATCGCGCCCGAATTCGCCGGCAAGCTGGCGCCGGCGGCGGCGGCATCGGGGGTGCCGATCGCGGCGCTCGACCAGATGGCGACGTGGCTAGCGGCGGTGACGCTGAGCGAGGCGAGCTTTGCCGCCATGGGCCTAAGCCCCGCCAACGGGGTCGAGCCGACGCTGACGGCGCGGGCGAAGGCGGCGAAAAAACCCATCATCGGCCTCGAAACCGCCGAGCAGCAGCTGGGCTACCTCGCCGGGCTGCCCGAGGCCGACCAGGTCAAGATGCTCGAGGCGACGCTCGACGATGTCGCCGCGGCGAAACAGGAGACCGCCAAGCTGATGGCGGCATGGCGTGCCGGCGAGGTGGAGACGATCGCCCGCGATTTCGCGCGGGAAACCCGGGCCTCCCCGGTGCTGCAGGCGACGCTGCTGACCAATCGCAACCGCCGCTGGGCCGACTGGATGGTCGGCGTGATGAAGCGGCCGGGCAAGCTGTTCGTGGCCGTCGGCGCCGGGCATATCGGCGGGCCCGACGGGCTGGTCGCCATGCTCAAGGCGCGCGGGCTGACGGTCGAGGCGCTGCCCTGACGACGCGTGATGGGGTAAAGGCCCGACCGAAAAAATCGGCGGAAGCGTCGCCAGGCCGATCTGACCGGGGAGGTCGGACGAAGCGCTTCCGCCGCGAAGTGACAGCGCTTGGGCGGGAGACCGGTGCCAGGCGCTGACATCACCCGGCGGCTGAAGGCCGGACGACAGCCAGGATCATATCCCAGTGGCGTGGTCGGGTATTGCTGGATTTGCTTGTCGCCGCCAAAGCCAAACTTGCTTTCCGGGCCTGCATCCCCTATGCGCGCCGCTTCGCGTCATCCCCATCTGCATCCCTGGAGGCCGGGGCGGCGCGATTTTTACTATTTTTGGAGAAGCGAGCAATGAGCGAAACGTTGAAGCTCGCGGCCGAGATGCGCGAACGGGCAGGCAAGGGAGCCTCTCGTGCCGTGCGTCGTACCGGCCGCGTCCCCGCCGTGATCTATGGTGCCGGTTCCGCCGCCACCCCGATCCATGTCGAGGAAAAACTGCTGGTCCGCCAGCTGTCCACCGGCCATTTCATGAACTCGGTCATCGAGATCGAGATTGCCGGCGGTGAAAAGGTTCGCACCTTGCCGCGCGACGTCCAGTTCCACCCGGTCAGCGATCGGCCGATCCATGTCGATTTCTTCCGCCTCGTCGGCAATGCCGTCATCACCGTCGAAGTGCCGGTGCACTTCACCGATGAAGACCAGTCGCCCGGCATGAAGCGCGGCGCGGTGCTCAACATCGTTCGCCACGAACTGCAACTCGACTGCCCGTCGAACGCCATCCCCGACCAGATCGCCATCAGCCTGGCCGGTCTCGATGTCGGTGATTCGATCCACATCAGCGCCGTCACCCTGCCCAAGGGCGTCGAATCGCACATCAGCGACCGCGACTTCACCATCGCCACGATGGTCGCGCCGTCGGCGCTGAAGAGCGAGAATGCCGAGACCGAAGCGGCTGCCGAAGAACCGGCTGCTGCCTGAACCTGATCATCCGGGGCCGGCGGCGTGAAAATCTTCGCTGGCCTCGGAAATCCCGGCGCATCCTATGCGCTGCATCGGCACAATATCGGTTTCATGGCGGTCGACACCATCGCCGCCGTGCATGGCTTTGGCCCGTGGAAGACACGCTTCCAGGGGCTGGCAAGCGAGGGCCGCATCGGAACCGACAAGGTGACGTTGCTGAAGCCGGCGACGTTCATGAACGATAGCGGGCGTTCCGTTGGCGAGGCCTTGCGCTTTTACAAGCTCGAGCCTGCGGACGCGCTGACCGTGTTCTACGACGAGCTCGATCTCGAGCCGTTCAAGGTGCGGGTGAAGCATGGCGGCGGTGCGGCGGGGCATAACGGCATCCGCTCCATCGACGCCCATGTCGGTCCCGATTACCGCCGCGTTCGCCTCGGCATCGGTCATCCGGGCCATAAGGACCGGGTGACCGGCCATGTGCTCGGCAACTTTGCCAAGGTCGAGATGGATCCGCTGGCGGATCTGCTCGGTGCCGTCGCCGCCGAGGTGCAGTGGCTGCTGGCGGGTGACGAAGCGAGATTTGTCAGCGAGATTGCACGGCGCTGAACTCCCCTCCCGCAAGCGGCAGGGGGGCAGGCAGAAGGAAGAACAACATGGCCATTCGCTGCGGTATCGTCGGGCTGCCCAATGTCGGCAAATCGACGCTGTTCAACGCCCTGACCGAAACGGCCAGCGCGGCGGCGGCGAATTACCCATTCTGCACGATCGAGCCAAACGTCGGCAATGTGCCGGTGCCCGATCCCCGGCTGGATGCGCTGTGCCGCATCGGCGGATCGGCCAAGATCATCGAGACGCAGCTGGGTTTCACCGACATCGCCGGGCTGGTGCGCGGCGCGTCGAAGGGAGAGGGGCTGGGCAACCAGTTTCTCGCTAACATCCGCGAGACCGACGCCATCGTCCATGTGCTGCGCTGTTTCGAGGATGACGACGTCACCCATGTCGAGGGCCGCGTCGACCCGGTGTCGGACGCCGAGACGGTAGAGACCGAGCTGATGCTCGCCGACCTGGAGAGCCTTGAAAAGCGCGTGCCGGCGCTGGTCAAGAAGGCGACGCAGGGCGACAAGGAAGCCAAGATCCAGGCGCGCGTGCTCGGAGAGGCGCTTGAACTGCTGCGCGAGGGCAAGGCTGCGCGGCTGACCGAGCCCAAGGACGAGGAGGAAGCGCGGGCGCTGGCTCAGGCCCAGCTGCTGACGACCAAACCGGTGCTGTACGTTTGCAATGTCGAGGAAGCGTCGGCGGCGAGCGGCAATGCCCATAGCGCCGCCGTGCAGGCGATGGCGGTCAAGGTCGGTGCCGGCGCGGTGATCGTGTCGGCCGCCATCGAGGCCGAAGTCGCAATGATGGATGCCGCCGATCGCCCCGAGTATCTGGAGGCGCTTGGCCTGACCGAGACCGGCCTCGCCCGCGTCGTGCGGGCGGCCTATGAACTGCTCGGCCTCATCACCTTCTTCACCGTTGGCCCCAAGGAAGCGCGGGCCTGGACGGTGACCCGTGGATCGAAGGCCCCCCAGGCCGCCGGCGCAATCCATGGCGATTTCGAAAAGGGCTTCATTCGCGCCGAGACGATGGCGTTCGACGATTATGTGAAGTTCAACGGCGAGGCCGGCGCGCGCGAGGCGGGCAAATATCGGTCAGAGGGCAAGGAATACGTCGTCCATGACGGCGATGTGATGCTGTTCCGATTCAACGTCTGAAGCTCACCTGTGATGTCATCCTGGCGCAGGCCGGGACCCATGGCCACCGGCCTTGCCCGCGCGGGGTCCATCTGTGCCGACAGCCGGTGGTTCGTGGGTCCCGGCCTGCGCCGGGATGACGGCCCCCGAACATTACGGCAAGATAAACAACTCGTTCTCCACGCATTCACCCGCCGACCGCTATAACCGCGTCAGGGCTGGCGCCATGCCGTGTCCCAAGGGAGAGTTGATATGCGCAACCTGATCATCATCGGCCTGCTTGCAGCCGTTGCGGCACCGACCGCGGTGTCCGCCCAGTCCGTCGGTGAGGTTCGCCGCGGCCAGCGCGACGTGCAGCAGCAGCAGCGCGAGCTTCAGGATGCCCGCCGCTATGGCAACGGCCGCGACGTTCAGGAGCAGCGCCGCGATGTGCAGCAGGCCCGCCAGGAACTGCGCGAGGACCAGCGTGACCTGCGCAATCGCCAAGCCTATGTCGCCCCCTATCGCAACTGGAGCTATCGCCCGGTGGCGCCGGGTTACCGCCTGCAGCCGGGCTTCTACGGCCAGCGCTATGTCGTCGCCAACCCGTCCTTCTATCGGTTGCGTCCGGCCGCCCGCAACCAGCAGTGGGTTCGCTATGGCAATGACCTGCTGCTCGTGAACGTCCGCAATGGCCGCGTCATCCAGGTCGTGCGCAGCCGTTACTGATCGCCAGCGTTTGCCGGCCCGTTCCCGTGACCCGGGGGCGGGCCGGCCTCGCCTGCCGCCGGGCCTTCCGCTCCGGCGATAGTTTCGCTAACTGCCATCGATGCTCTCGCGTCGTCATCTGCTTGCTGCCGTCGCGGCTCTGCCTGGCGCGCGGGCGCTTGCGCAAGATACGGTCGATCTCGGCCTGCCTGGCGGCCCGTCCAAGCGTCGACTGACCGATGATTTCCCCGGCAAGCGCGGCATGATCCTCCAGCGCAATACGCCGGCGCTGCTCGAAACGCCGCTGACGGCGTTCAACGACGGCATCATCACGCCCAACGATCGCTTTTTCGTGCGCTGGCACTGGCCGTTCCCGACCGAGATCGACCCGGCGCGCTTTCGACTGCGCGTCGATGGCCATGTGGCGCGGCCGCTCGACTTGACGCTGGCCGCGCTGAAGCGCCTGCCGCCGGTCGAAATCACCGCGATCAACCAATGTTCGGGCAATTCCCGCGGGCTGTTCGCCCCGCGGATCGCCGGCGCGCAATGGGCGCATGGCGCCATGGGCAACGCCCGCTGGACGGGGGTGCGCCTGCGCGACGTGCTCGATCGTGCCGGGGTCAGGGCCGGCGCCGTGCAGGTGCGCTTTTCGGGCCTCGACGCGCCGGTCATGGACGATGCGCCGGATTTCCAGAAATCGCTCGCCGTCGATCACGCTCGCGACGGCGAGGTGATGATCGCCTGGGCGATGAACGGCGAGCCGCTGCCGATCCTCAACGGCTTTCCGCTGCGGCTGGTCGTGCCCGGCTGGTTCTCGACCTATTGGGTCAAGATGCTCGATCGGATCGAGGTGCTGGACAAACCCGACGACAATTACTGGATGGCCAAGGCCTATCTGGTACCCGACACGCCCGATGGCGGCATCCCGCCGGGGACCAAGGATTTCCCCAAGCGGCCGATCAGCACGATGGTGCCGCGTGCCTTCATCACCAGCATTGCGGAGGGTGCCCGGCTGCCGGTCGCACCGACGCCGGTCGGCGGCATCGCGATGGGCGGCGACAGCGGCGTCGCGCGGGTCGAGGTGTCGGGCGATGGCGGCACGACCTGGGCGGCGGCGAAGCTCGGCCCCGATGCCGGCAAGTACAGTTTTCGGCGCTTCGATGCCGTCATCGCCCCGGCGCGGGGGCCCACGACGCTGATGGCGCGCTGCACCAACAGCGCCGGCACGGTGCAGCCGATGACTGGTATCTGGAACCCCGGCGGCTATCTGCGCGGCCAGGTCGAAACGACGAATGTGACCTTCGTCTGATGCGGATCCTTGTCCCTGCCGCCGTGCTCGGCCTGTCGCTGCTGTCGGTTGCCGGCCTGTCGGCACCGGTCGCGATCGCGCTGCCCGACGACCCGACGGAATTCGTGGACGTGCCCGGCGGCCCTGCCGCCGAGGCCATCAACAACAACTGCCGCGCCTGTCATTCGGCGAGCATGGTGCTGACCCAGCCGCGGCTGACGCGGAGCGAATGGACCGCCGAAGTCGTGAAAATGCGCCATGTCTACAAGGCGCCGGTCGATCCCGCCGACGATGCGGCGATCATCGACTGGCTGATGGCGATGAGCGAGGGGCGCGGCCCGGCACCAGCCGGTTGACCCCCCCGCACCGCGCCGACTACACGCAGCCTTGTTGCACCTGCGAAAGCCCTGCTGAAAGCCCCGATGTCCTCGTCCCTGTCGTTTCAAGATATCATCCTGACGCTCCAGCGCTATTGGGGCGAGCGCGGCTGCGTGATCCTGCAGCCCTATGATGTCGAGATGGGTGCCGGCACCTTCCACCCGGCGACGACGCTGCGCGCCCTGGGGCCGGACACATGGAACGCCGCCTTTGTGCAGCCGAGCCGGCGGCCGTCCGACGGCCGCTATGGCGAGAACCCCAACCGGTTGCAGCATTATTACCAGTTCCAGGTCATCCTGAAGCCGTCGCCCGACGATTTGATCGACCTGTATCTGGGCAGCCTCGATGCCATCGGCATCGACCGCAAGCTGCACGACATCCGCTTTGTCGAGGACGATTGGGAGTCGCCGACGCTGGGCGCCTGGGGCCTCGGCTGGGAAGTCTGGTGCGACGGCATGGAGGTGACGCAGTTCACCTATTTTCAGCAGGTCGGCGGCCATGATTGCGCGCCTGTTGCGGGCGAGCTGACCTATGGGCTGGAGCGGCTCGCCATGTATGTGCAGGGCGTCGAGAGCGTCTATGACCTGCGCTACAACGATCACGGCGTGTCGTACGGCGATGTCTTCCTGAAACAGGAGCAGCAGTTTTCGGCGTATAATTTCGAGGCCGCCAACACCGAGCGCCTGTTCCAGCATTTCAAGGATGTGTCGGAGGAATGCCGCGCGCTGGTGACCCGTCGCCTGCCGCTGCCGGCCTATGACCAGGCGATCAAGGCCAGCCATATCTTCAACCTGCTCAATGCCCGCGGCGTCATCTCGGTGGCTGAACGCCAGGCCTATATCGGCCGGGTGCGCGACCTGGTGAAGGGTGTCGCGGACGTGTGGGTGGAGCAGGTCAAGTGAGCGACTTCCTGCTCGAACTCGCCAGCGAGGAAATTCCGGCGCGGATGCAGGCGGCGGCGGCCGAGCAGCTGCGGACGCGGCTGATCGACGGTCTGAAGGCCGCCGGGCTGGCGCATGGTGAGGTCATCGCCGATGCGACGCCGCGGCGGCTGTGGCTGATCGCGCACGACGTGGCGGCGGCAAGTGCGGCGGCGAGCGAGGAGCGCAAGGGCCCCTCGGCGAGCGCGCCGGAACAGGCGATTGCCGGCTTCCTGCGCTCGACGGGGCTGACCCGCGACCAGTTGGAGGAGCGCCAGACCCCCAAGGGCGTCGTGCTGTTCGCGCATATCAGGAGCGAGGGGCGGAGTGCGGCGGCCATCCTCGCCGATCTCGTCCCTCAGATCGTCCGCGATTTCGCCTGGCCGAAATCGATGCGCTGGGGGGCGGCCTCCGCGTCCACGGCGAGCCCGCGCTGGGTGCGGCCGTTGACCGGGATCGTCGCGCTGCTCGATGGCGATGTGGTGGCGTGCGCGGTGCATGGCATCACCAGCGGGCGGACGACGCGCGGCCATCGCATCCATGCGCCGGACCCGATCGCGATCGACGACGCCGCCAGCTATGCGGCGCAGCTGCGCGCCGCCAAGGTGATCGTCGCGTCGGCGGAACGCCGGACGCTGATCGAGGCGGGTGCGGCAACGGCGGCCGCCGCCAGGGGCCTGACAATCATCCCCGACGCCGGGCTCGTCGCCGAAAATGCCGGGCTGACCGAATGGCCGGTGCCGCTGCTCGGGGCCTTCGACCCGGCGTTTCTCGCCGTGCCGCGCGAAGTCATCCAGCTGACGATGCGCACCAATCAGAAGTATTTCGCCTGTGTGGACGCGGCGGGCGCGCTGGCGCCGGCGTTCGTTTGCGTGGCGAACCTGGAGGCCAGCGACGGCGGCGTGGCGGTGGTTGCCGGCAATGAGCGGGTGCTCTCGGCGCGGCTGTCGGATGCAAAGTTCTTCTGGGACCAGGATGTCGCGGCGGTAAAGGCCGGCGGGCTGGAAGCGTTCCTGCCCAAGCTCGGCGAGATCGTGTTCCACGAGAAGCTGGGGACCGTCGCCGACAAGGTCGAGCGCGTGGCGAAACTGGCGCGCTGGTTGGTGGAATCGGGTGCTGTTTCGGGCGATGCCGACCTCGCCGAACAGGCGGCGCGGCTGTGCAAGGCCGATCTTGTTTCGGCGACGGTCGGGGAGTTCCCCGAAGTGCAGGGCATTGCCGGCGCCTATCTGACGCGCGAAGCGGGGCTCGACCGCCAAGTCGCTGACGCTATCCGCGACCATTACAAGCCGGTCGGGCAGGGTGATGATGTGCCGACCGCGCCGGTGAGCGTGGCGGTGGCGCTTGCGGATAAGCTGGATACGCTGGTCGGGTTCTTCGTCGTCGACGAAAAGCCTACCGGCTCGCGCGATCCTTTTGGGCTTCGCCGCGCTGCGCTCGGTCTGCTGAGAGTTTTGCAGCACGGTCATATTCGATTGCGGTTGTTTGAAGCGATTGATCATACCGCCGCGCTGCAGTCGCTTTTGTGGATGGAGCGGCTAGCGATTAGCGAAGCTCCGGGTGGTTTGTCCAAGGAACGCGGCTACTCGTTCTCCTGCACCCTTCTTCCAACCGGGCGCTACAATCTCGAGGTCAATGGTGAAACCGTAAGAGAAGTCGGCGATGAAGACCTTGGGCCATATCTGGTGGCGCTGTTTTCTGCCGGTAAGACGGCCGTCTGGCGGGCCGCGCTGGGTGATTTTCTCGGTGATCGCCTGAAAGTCCAGCAGCGTGAGGCTGGCGTTAGGCACGATCTGATAGATGCCGTGTTTGAGCTGGGTGTCGATGACGTAGTTCCGTTGCTGGAGCGCGTTCGCGCGCTTCAATCGGTCCTCGCGACCGAAGACGGCACCAACCTCCTCGCCGGCGTCAAGCGCGCCGCCAACATCCTGCGCATCGAGGAGGGCAAGGACGCCGCGACCTTCGCCCCCGAAACCGACGCCGCGCTGTTCACCGAGCCCGCCGAAACCGCGCTCGCAACGGCACTCGACAGCGCCGTCCCCGCCATCGCCGCCGCCGTTGCCCGCGAGGACTTCACCGCCGCCATGGCCGCGCTCGCCGGCCTGCGTCCTGCCGTCGATGCCTTCTTCGATGGGGTGATCGTCAACGCCCCGGAACAATCGGTGCGGCTCAACCGTTTGGGATTGCTGGCACGGCTGCGGGCGGCGGCGATGAGTGTCGCGGATTTTTCGAGGATCGAAGGATGACCAAGTCCGTGTTCCGCTTCGGCGGCGGCAGCGCCGATGGCGATGCGACGCAAAAGACCCTGCTCGGCGGCAAGGGTGCCAATCTCGCCGAAATGGCCGGCATCGGGCTCCCCGTGCCTCCCGGGCTGACCATCGCCACCGCGGTCTGCGCCGCCTATTACGACGCCGGCGGCAAGCTGCCCGCCGATGTGCAGGCGGAGACGCTCGCCGCCCTCGCGCATGTCGAGAGCATCACCGGCAAGCGTTTCGGCGATGCGGCCGACCCGCTGCTCGTCTCGGTCCGTTCCGGCGCGCGCGTGTCGATGCCGGGCATGATGGACACCGTCCTCAACCTCGGCCTCAACGACACCACTGTGGAGGGGCTCGCCACCGCCTCGGGCAATCCGCGTTTCGCCTGGGACAGCTATCGCCGTTTCATCCAGATGTACGCCGATGTCGTGCTCGGCCTCGACCATTATGCCTTCGAGGATGCGCTCGAAATCCTCAAGGAAGACCGCGGCGTCTCGCTCGACACCGAATTGACCGCCGAGGATCTGCAGGGTCTGGTGGCGCGCTACAAGGCCATCGTGCTGTCGACCTGGGGCGATGAATTTCCGCAGGACCCGCACGAGCAATTGTGGGGCGCCATCGGCGCGGTGTTCGGGTCGTGGCGCAGCGATCGCGCCCGCACCTATCGCCGGCTCAACGACATTCCCGAAAGCTGGGGCACCGCCGTCACCGTGCAGGCGATGGTGTTCGGCAACCGCGGCGATACCTCCGCGACCGGCGTCGCCTTCACCCGCGACCCGGCGATCGGCGAGCGCGTCACCTATGGCGAATATCTGATCAACGCCCAGGGCGAAGACGTCGTCGCCGGCATCCGCACCCCGCAATATCTGACGAAAGCCGCGCGCGAAAAGGCCGGCGCCCGCGCCGCGTCGATGGAAGAGGCGATGCCGCAGGTTTTCGGCGAACTCGCCAAGGTCTTCGCGCTGCTCGAAACCCATTACCGCGACATGCAGGACATCGAGTTCACCGTCGAGGACGGGCGCTTGTGGATGCTGCAGACCCGCGCCGGCAAGCGCACCGCCAAGGCCGCGCTGAAGATCGCCGTCGACATGGCCAACGAAGGCCTGATCACCGAGGCCGAGGCGGTGCTGCGCGTCGAGGCCAATGCGCTCGACCAGCTGCTGCACCCGACGCTCGACCCCAAGGCGCCGCGCGATGTCATCGCCCGCGGGCTGCCGGCGTCGCCCGGCGCGGCCTCGGGCGCCGTGGTGTTCGACAGCGATGTCGCCGAGGCGCGCGCCAAGCTGGGCGAATCGGTCATCCTGGTGCGCACCGAGACATCCCCTGAAGACATCCACGGCATGCACGCCGCCAAGGGCATATTGACCGCGCGCGGCGGCATGACCAGCCACGCTGCGGTCGTCGCCCGCGGCATGGGCCGGCCGTGCGTGTCGGGGGCGGGCAGCCTCGCCATCGACCTTCACGGCCGCATGATGAGCGTCGGCGGCCGCAGCATTCACGAGGGCGACCATATCACCCTCGACGGCAGCACCGGCGAGGTCATGTTCGGCCTGGTCGCGACGGTGGAGCCCGAGCTTGCCGGCGATTTCGGCACGCTGATGATCTGGGCCGACCGCCATCGCCGGCTGAAGGTGCGCACCAATGCCGAAACGCCGGCCGATTGCCGCACGGCGCGCGGTTTCGGTGCGGAGGGGATCGGGCTGTGCCGGACCGAGCACATGTTCTTTGAACCCAGCCGCATCACCAGCGTGCGCCGCATGATCCTGGCCGAGGACGGCAAGGGCCGCGCCGCCGCACTCGCCGAGCTGCTGCCCGAACAGCGCAGCGATTTCGAGGGCATCTTCCGCGTCATGGCCGGGCTGCCGGTCACCATCCGCCTGCTCGATCCGCCGCTGCATGAATTCCTGCCGCACGACGACAGCGGCTTTGACGATGTCGCCGCCGCCACCGGGTTGAGCGTCGCGACGGTGCGCCGGCGGATCGGCGAACTGCACGAATTCAACCCGATGCTCGGCCATCGTGGCTGCCGGCTCGGCATTACCTATCCCGAAATCTATGCGATGCAGGCGCGCGCGATTTTCGAAGCCGCCGTCGCCGTCGCCAAGGATACCGGCGAGGCGGTGGTGCCCGAGGTGATGGTGCCGCTGGTCGCGACGGCGCGCGAACTGGAGATCACCAAGGCGGTCATCGATGCCGAGGCGCGCGACGTGTTCGCCGAAACCGGCCGCACGCTCGACTATATGGTCGGCACCATGATCGAGCTGCCGCGCGCCGCGCTCAGGGCCGGGGACATCGCCGAATTCGCCGAATTCTTCAGCTTTGGCACCAACGACCTGACGCAGACCGCGCTCGGCATCAGCCGCGACGATGCGGCGCGGTTCTTGGGGCAATATGTCGAACAGGGCATCTATCCGCGCGATCCGTTCGTCGGCATCGACGAGGATGGTGTCGGCGAACTGGTGCAGATCGCCACCGATCGCGGCCGCGCGGCGCGGGCCGGGCTGAAGCTCGGCATCTGCGGCGAGCATGGCGGCGACCCGGCGAGCATCGCCTTTTGCGAAAAGCTCGGCCTCGATTACGTCAGTTGCTCGCCGTACCGGGTGCCGATTGCGCGGCTGGCGGCGGCGCAAGCGGCGTTGCGGGCGAAGGGGTAGTCAAATCGTCATCCCCGCGCAGGCGGGGATCCATCTCTAGGCGTCCCCCGCGCGTGGCCGGGTGTAGGCGATGGATCCCCGCCTGCGCGGGGATGACGAACCTCTCGTCTATTTGCGCCAGATCCACCAACCGGTGCCGAGGCCGACGGCGAAACCTGCCGCGACCCAGACCCAGATTTCCCCCAGCAGCCAGATCATCGCCGATCCTGCCAGACAACGCCGGCGATGCCCGGCCTCGCCGCAAGCTGTGCCGCCACCCGCGCGCGCGTCGCCGCATCGGCGGTGCCCGACAGGCGCGCGAGCCGGCTGACATGGCCTTCGGCGTCGCTCCAGTGCGCCGTGCCGTCGGCGATGCCGTTGGCGAGCAGCACGGCGGCCGCCTCACCGCCCAGTTTCGACATGATGGCCTGTCGCTGGACGATGAAGGCGGCGCTCGCCAGCAGGTGGACGCCGGCGAGGCCGGTCAGCAGCTTGATCGCTGCCGGGACCGCGCTCGCCATCAGCTGCCGAGCTTGCCGAACAGCGTCTCATATTCGGTGTAGCGGCCTTCGGTCAGCAATCGCGCCTGTTCGACGAGGCGATCGCCCTCGATGCGGCCGCGGAACTCGCCCATCTGGCCATCGATGACCTGGACGTCGGCGCCGCTCCAGCCGGCGATCTGGTCGAGGCGGGTGATGCCGGCGGCGCGCAATTTGTCGGCGAACTTGGGGCCGACGCCCTTCAACTGGTCGAGCGCCTGGGGATCGATGCTGCGGCTGTCGCCGACGGCGGCGGTGGCATCGCTGGCGCTGGCGTTGTTGCCAATGCGGCCGCGAGCGAAATCGCGGCGCAGCTTGTCGACTTCATCCGACAGTGGGCGAATCTGCGCCTCGCGCGCCTTCAGCTCGACAGCGAGGCGATCGCGTTCGGCATAGGCCGTGTCGCGCTCGCGGGTCAGCCCGTCGTTGCGCTCGGCCAGCACCGCGGTCTTGCGCTTCAGCGGCGCGCGGATGGCGAGCCCGAGCATGAGTCCCAAAATCAGCGCGACGGCGGCGACGATAAGCAGCAGGGGATCGATCGAATAGGTCATGTGGGCCTCCGGTGACTGTCCTAATCTCGCTAACGCATGACAAGCAACAGGAGTCGACCGCGCCGCCGCCCCGCGCTATCCGGGCGCCGACAATGACCGCCGTCGCCATGCCCCACCAGTACAGCCCTGCCGAACGCCGCGTCGCGCTCGGCGCCGTGCTGATCGTGCTGTTCCTGTCGGCGCTCGACCAGACCATCGTGGCGACGGCGATGCCGCGCATCATCAAGGAACTGGCCGGGCTCGATCGTATCGCCTGGGTCGGCACCGCCTATCTGCTGACCTCGACGGTGACGGTGCCGATCTATGGCAAGCTGGGCGACATCTATGGCCGGCGACCGGTGCTGGTCTTTGGCGTGCTGATGTTCCTCGCCGGCTCGATATTGTGCGGCCTGTCGGGAGAGTTCGGCGCGCTGCCGGTGCTCGGCGACGGCATGAACCAGCTCATCGGCTTTCGCGCGCTGCAGGGGCTGGGCGCCGGCGCGCTGACGACGGGCGCGTTCGCAACGGTCGCCGATATCGCGCCGCCGGCGGAGCGCGGCAAGTACACCGGGCTGTTCGGCGCGATGTTCGGGCTGGCGGGGTTGGCCGGGCCGGTGCTGGGCGGCTTCCTGACCGATCATGCGACGACGACGGTGTTCGGGCATCTGGTGTCGGGCTGGCGCTTCGTCTTTTACGTCAACCTGCCGCTGGGCGCGGTGGCGCTGTACATCCTGCTGACCAAGCTGCCGCACGGCCGGCGCGGCGCCGATGCGCGGATCGACTGGCTCGGCAGCCTGCTCATCGTCGCCAGCGCGGTGCCGCTGCTGCTGGCGTTGAGCTGGGGCGGGCAGGGGCTCGGCTGGGACCAGCCCAAGATCATCATCGGCTTTGCCGCGGCGGTGATCGCCTTTGCCGCCTTCATCACCGTATCGCGCGGCAAGAGCTGGGCGGTGGTGCCGCTCGACCTGTTCAACGATCCGGTGGTGGCACGCGCCAACCTGGCGCTGTTCCTCGTCAATCTCGGTTATATCGGCGTGCCGATGTTCCTGCCGCTGTACCTGCAATTGGTCCGCGGGCTGTCGGCAAGCCAGAGTGGCTTTGCGATGTTGCCGCTGCTGTTCGGGGTGCTGATCGGTTCGATGACGGCAGGGACCGTGTCGCGGCGGACGCAGGCCTATAAACCCGTCATCGTCGCCGGCAGCGTCCTGGCGCTGGTGGCGCTGGCGGTGCTGACCCAGTTGACCGCCCAGACCCCGCGCTGGCTGTTGTCGGCCAATCTGCTGGCGCTGGGCATGGGGCTCGGGCCGGCGCAGGGCATGTATACCCTGGCGATCCAGAGTGCCGTCAGCCACGCCCGCACCGGCGTCGCGACGGCATCGGCGCAGTTCTGCCGGCAGATCGGCGCGACGGTGGGTGTCGCCATCTTCGGCGCGCTGCTGACCTATCAGCTGGCGGGCGAATTGCGGACCCGGGTGCCGGAACTCGCGGTGGCGGGCAGCGCGCTCGACCTGTCGACGGCGCAGCAGCTGGCGATGGAGCGGCCGGCACTGGTCGCGGCGCTGGCGGCGCGCGGCGTCGACGACGCGGCTACGACAGCGCGGGTCGAAAGCGGCCTGCAGGCGAGCTTTGCCCTGTCGATCGAGCGGCTGTTCCCGGTGGCGCTGGCGATCCTGGCGCTGGCGTTCCTGGTGACACTGGCGGTGCCGTCGCGGCGCCTGCGCGGGCGCGACGACCCGATCACCGATCCCGAAGCCGTCGCGGCGTGAGCGACATCGCCCGCAGGCGCACGCTGCCGGCGGACGGTACCATCGCGATGCGAACGATGCGCGATGGCTGGCCGGTGCGCACGGCGCTGTGGCCGGGGCGGCCGGATGGCCCGGGATCGATCCTGTTCATCACCGGCCGCGGTGATTTCCTCGAAAAATATGCCGAGACGTTTCATGACCTGGTCGATGCCGGCTGGGGCGTGGGGAGCTTCGACTGGCGCGGGCAGGGGCTGTCGGGCCGGCAGGGCGATACGCCGATGAAGGGACACAGCCCGGGCTTCGACAATTGGCTCGGCGATCTCGACGAACTTGTCACCTGGTTTCAACAATCGCTGCCAAGGCCCTGGTTTGCCGTCGCCCATTCGATGGGCGGTCATCTGCTGCAGCGCCATCTGGCGGGAGAAAATGGGGAGTTCACCCGCGTCGTGCTGTTGTCGCCGATGCTGGGGGTGACGGCACGGCCGCTGGGGCCGGGGCTGGCGCGGCAACTGGCGCGGACGGCGGTCCGGCTTGGCCGCGGTGGTGGCTTCGTGCCCGGCGGCGGCCCTTATGTGACCGGCCTGGCGGGTTCGGTGCGGCAATTGCTGCTGACCGGCGACCCCGAACGCTATGCCGACGAAGGCTGGTGGGTGGCGCAGAACCCCGGCCTGGCGCTCGGCAGTGTCACCTATGGCTGGCTCGATGCCTGTTTCCGGTCGCTCGATGCGTTGTTTTCGCCGCCGCCGGGGTCGCATGGCACCGGGGAGGGCGCGTCGGGGGTGCCGATGCTGCAGCGGATCACGACGCCGATGCTGATCCTCATCCCGGGCCAAGATGGCCTCGTCGACAATGCCGCGACCCGGCGGGCGCTGGCGCAGATGCCAAGCGCCATGCTGGAAGAGATCGCCGGCGCCGCCCACGAACTGCTGCGCGAGGCCAGCGACATTCGCGCGCGGGTGCTGGCGCGGGTGACGGCGTTCCTGGAAAAGGGCGCATGACCTACGACATCGCGATCATCGGGGCGGGCATGGCCGGCGCCAGCCTGGCCTGGTCGCTGGGGCAGCGCAGCGGCGGCCGGCTGCGCGTTGCGCTGCTCGAGATGGAGGCGCAGCCCGGTTACCACACCACCGGCCGTTCGGCGGCGTTCTGGGTCGAAAGCTATGGCGGTCCCGGCATCGTGCCGCTGACCCGCGCCTCGCGGTCGTTCTTCGATGCGCCGCCAGCCGGATTCTGCGACCGGCCGCTGCTCGGTCCGCGCGACGCGGTCATGCTGGCACCGCCCGATGACGCGGACTTCCATGGCGGCGCGCTCGCCGCGCTCGCGGCCGAATTCGATGCCGGCGGCGTGGCCTATGTGCCTGTCGATGCCGCCTGGCTGGCGGCGTCGCCGCTGGGCCCGATGCTGCGGCCGGAATGGCTGACCGCCGGCCTGTTGCAGCCGGGCTGCTTCGACATCGACGTGGCGGCGCTGCACCAGGGCTATCTGCGCGGGTCGGTGGACTGGAAGCCGACTCTCGTGCGCGATGCGGAGGTGACCGGCCTGACCCGGCGCGCTGGGGTCTGGCATGTCGAGACCCGCGCCGGGCCGATCGCGGCGACGACGATCGTCAATGCCGCGGGTGCCTGGGGCGATGGCGTCGCCGGGCTGGCCGGCGCCCGGCCGCGCGGGTTGCTGCCGCTGCGCCGGACGATGGCGGTGCTGGCGCTCGATCCGCCGGTGGCGGCCGACTTGCCGATCACCATGGACGCCGCCGAACGTTTCTACTTCAAGCCCGAAAGCGGCAGGCTGTGGCTGAGCCCGCACGACGAGACACTCGACGTGCCCCATGACGTGCGACCCGACGAGCTGGACCTGGCGACGGTGATCGACCGGTTCGAACAGGCGGCGCGGGCGCGGGTGGTCAGGCTCGAATCGAGCTGGGCCGGGCTGCGGACCTTTGCCCCTGATCGGCTGCCGGTGTTCGGCTGGGATGGCGCCGTCGACGGGCTGTTCTGGTGCGCGGGGCAAGGCGGGTTCGGCATCCAGACGGCGCCCGCGGCCGGCGACCTGTGCGCGGCGCTATTGCTGGATCAGGCGCCGGCGCTCGATCCAGCGCCTTATTCCGCTAAGCGGTTCATCATCTGAGGCGCGTCATCCCCGCGCACGCGGGGATCCATCGCCTGCATTTCGTCACCTGTGGCCAGGGTCCGGCGATGGATCCCCGCCTGCGCGGGGATGACGGGCGTTTTTCGCGCCCTACCACTCCAGGCAGATCTTCCCGAAATGCGTGGCCGAGGCCTGCAGGCGAAACGCGTCGCCGATGGCTTCGATCGGGTAGGTTGAATCGATCACCGGCTTGATGCCATTGGCCTCGATGGCGCGGATCATGGCGATCTGCTGTTCGCGGCTGCCGACGGTGAGGCCGTTGATGCGGACATTGCCGGCCATGGCGGCGGCGGTGGGCACATTGCCGGCGAAGCCCGCGAGCACGCCGATCAGCGCGATATTGCCGCGCAGCCGGGTTGCCGTGATCGACTGGGTGAGCGTGCCGGCGCCGCCGATTTCGACGACATGGTCGACCCCGCGGCCGCCGGTCAGCTTGCGGGCGGTGACGCCCCATTTTTCGTCCTGCTTGTAGTTGATCAGGTGATCGGCACCGAGGCTTTTCAGTTTCTCGAGCTTGGCGTCGGACGACGAGGTGGCGATGACCGTGGCGCCGCAAGCCTTGGCGAACTGCAGGGCAAAGATCGAGACGCCGCCGGTGCCCTGGACCAGCACGGTCTCGCCGGGCTGCAGCGAGCCTTCGACGAACAGCGCCCGCCAGGCAGTCAGGCCGGCGCAAGTCAGGGTCGCCGCCTCGGCGTGGCTGTAGCCGGCGGGGGCATGGGTAAAGGCGGTGGCGGGGGCGACGACTTCGTCGCGGGCATAGCCGTCGTTGCGGTCGCCGGGAACCTGGGCGAGCGCTTCGAGTGTCGGCTCGCCGGCCAGCCAGAGCGGGAAGAAGGTCGAGACGACGCGGTCGCCGGGCTTGAAGCCGGTCACGTCGCTGCCGACCGCGACCACCTCCCCGGCGCCGTCGGACATCGGGATGCGGCCGTCGGGCGTCGGGATGCCGCCGAGGACGACGATATAGTCATGATAGTTGAGCGAGCTGGCGTGCAGCCGCACGTGCAGGTCGTTGGCGCCGAGCGGTGCCAGGTCGGCGGTGCCGACGGTCAGATTGTCGATGCCGGCGGGGGCCTTCAGTCGAATGGCGCGCATTTCGATCTCCCATGAAGTCGCGTCGGCTATAGCGCGGGCGGGCCGATAGGATCGCGCCCAGAAATGACAGGGCCGACCGATACCCCCAAATGGGGATGTGGGAACGCCGCCGCTGCGACCATGAAGGACCCGGGCAAACGGGGGCAGGGCGCATGAAGTTCGGTTTGATCTGCGGTCTGGCGGTGCTGGCGGGGAGCCCGGCACTGGCAGCGGGGGAAGCGATCAAGGTGTCGGCGGCGGCGGCGGTGAAGGGCACCACCAGCGTCGTCGTCGGCGTCTTCAATGTCGGCTTCATCTTTGAATCGGTCGACAACACCAAGGCGACGGGCGGCCTGGTCGGCGCCTTCGGTGGTGCCACCCGCGCCAAGAGCCAGTTGAAGGGCGTCACGCCCGAGATGATGCAGGCGATCACCGACGCCGCCTATGCCGACTTCAGGGGCCAGGTCGAGGCGCGCGGCGTCACTGTCGGCGACCCGGCGGTGCTGTATGGCCACGCCAGCTTCGCCAAGGTGAAGCCGGTGGCCTCGCCCTATGAAGTCAGCGTCCATATCGACAAGAAAGCGACCGGCAAGGTCGAATATTACAAGCCGTCGGCGCTGCCCGGCCTCGTCATGCTGCCCGGCGACATCCAGGGCACCGGCCTGTCGTCGATGGGCATGCAGATGGCGGCGGGCATGACGCAATATGCGATGTCCGAATATGCCAAGGCGACCGGCCAAGCCGTCATCGGGCTGACGTATCTGATCGACTTTTCGAATGTGAAGCGGCCCGGTGCGTTCAGCATGGCGGGGCTGAGCGTGTCGTCAGGCATGTCGGTATCGCCCGATTTTTCCAAGCTGTCGCTGGTCACCCCATCGGGCAAGCTCGCCCAGCTGGTGCTGAAGCAGCCGGTGATCGTCGAAGGCGATTTCGCGACGATGGACGACGCCACCCAGGATGCCGGGCTGCAGACCGCGGCCAACATCGCCGGCAGGGTCGCTGCGGCGCTTGGCGCCGGCGGCATGATGTTCGGCAAAAGCCGCACCTTTGAATTCGCGGTCAAGCCCGACAATTACACGGCCGGCGCGGTGAAGGTGACCAGCCTCGCCAACACGACGCTCGTCGATCAGCTCGCCGCCTTGCGATAGCGGGCCAGGAAATGCGCCGCGAAATCATGGAGGCGATGGGCGGCGATCGCAGCGCGCAGCCCGGCCATCAGCTGCTGGTAAAACCAGATGTTGTGTTCGGTCATCAACATGGCGCCGAGCATCTCGCCCGACTTGACGAGATGATGGAGATAGGCGCGCGAGACGCCGCCGGCGCACGACGGGCAGCCGCATTCGGCATCGAGAACGCCGGGATCCTCGTTATGGCGGGCGTTGCGGATGTTGATCGGTCCATCAAGAGAAAAGGCCTGTCCGTTGCGCCCCGATCGCGTCGGCAGCACGCAATCGAACATGTCGACGCCGCGCAAAACCGCGCCGACGATGTCGTCAGGCTTGCCGACGCCCATCAGATAGCGTGGCGATTCAACGGGAAACTGCCCGGTGGCGTAGTCGAGCACCCCGAACATGGCCTCTTGCCCCTCGCCGACGGCGAGTCCGCCAATGGCATAGCCGTCGAAACCGATGGCGCGCAGGGCGGCCGCGCTCTCCGCGCGCAGCCGTTCGTC
Organism: Alphaproteobacteria bacterium; assembly: GCA_003241875.1. Lineage (GTDB taxonomy): Bacteria > Pseudomonadota > Alphaproteobacteria > Sphingomonadales > Sphingomonadaceae > Sandarakinorhabdus. The sequence continues at coordinate 2,468 of QBLU01000030.1, read as the reverse complement.
GAGGCCGCCCTGCTGGATTCCGAAAAGCGCCGCCCGGCTGCTGTGCGCGGAATCGCTGTCGAAGGCCGTCCGACTGCGCGCCGCCCAGCGCATCGATCGCTCCATGGCCGCCTGCATGGCTTCCCGCGGGGCGGGCAGGGCAATCAATTCATCGAACGCCATGATGATGTCGGACCCCAGCAGGCGCTGGATTTCGATCGAGCGTTCGGGGCTGAGCAGGTGGCGCGAGCCGTCGAGATGGCTGGCGAAGGCGACGCCGTCCTCGTTGCGCTTGGTCAGGGCGGACAGGCTCATCACCTGGTAACCGCCGCTGTCGGTCAGGATCGGCCGGTCCCAGCCCATGAAGCCGTGCAGGCCACCCAGCCGCGCGATGCGCTCGGCGCCCGGGCGCAGCATCAAATGATAGGTATTGCCCAGGATGATATCGGCCCCGGCGGCGCGGACTTCGGTCGGGCGCAGGCCCTTGACCGTCGCCGCGGTGCCGACCGGCATGAACGCCGGCGTGCGGATCAGCCCACGCTGCATGGCGATGGCACCAGTACGGGCGGCGCCGTCGGTTGCCGCGATGGTGAAGGCGAAGCGGGTCATCGGCGATTCACAGCTGGAGGGTCCAGGTTTCGCCGGGTTCCGGCTTCCCGAACGTGTCGTGGGTCGCGGTCGCCGTCACCACAAAGCCGGCATCGGCATACAGCCGACGCGCCGGCAGCAGCACCGCATGGGTCCACAGCATCAACTCACGATAGCCCGCAGCCCGGGCAAAAGCGACGCAATCGGCAACCAGGCGGCGCCCGAGCCCCTGGCCACGAACCCGGTCGTCGACATAGAGCAGCCGCAGCTGGGCAACATTCTCGCCGGCATCGCAGCAGAATATCGAACCGACCACGCGACCATCGTCCTCGGCCACCCAGCAATTGGTGCGCGCGGGCACATGGCGGCGCAGGAAATCGGCGCAGACTTCGAGCAGCAGCGGCTCCATGGCGCCGCGCCAGCCATGGGCCCGTTCATAATATTCGGCCTGCGCCGCCACGATGGCGCCCATGTCGCCATAGCGGAAGTTGCGGATCGTTGCGGTCATCGTGCGGCTTTAGCCGAAGTTGGCGAATTGTTAAGCGGGGCTGCGGAGCGCGGCGTGCCCGATCGGACCCCGACTGTAGCGGATCCGTAATATTCCTAGATATTTTCGCGTTCAGATATGCTATTATGGCCTTAACCGGTCGCGCATCTGGGCAACGTCCCGATCATTGTTTGCACAGGGGTCAAACATGAAGCGCCTACTCAATTCGGTGGCAATGGCTGCCGTGGTCGCTGCAATTGCGTCCACCGCATCTGCCAACGTACTTTATTTCCAGATGAATCCGAACTTTTCCGGCGCCGGGCAGCGCCAGGCATTCATCTTCGGTGCCGCCAATACGACCGGCAATGTGCTGGGCAGCGGCTTCAGCCAGGCTTTCGACCTGGGGGTGCAGGGCTTTGCCGTGGTAACCTTGCCGAACGGCTCGGAACTGCTGTCCGGGCAGATCGAATCCAAGGGCTTCCAGATCACCGCCAGCAGCAATGTCAGCGGCTATTTCCTCAGCCGCCAGTCGGCAACGACGGACATGACCTACCTTATCGACGGTGAGCGGCTGGGCACCGACTATTTCGTCGCCGGTTACCAGAACATCCGGGCGGACCAGATGTCGGTGCAGGCCACGGCCGACAACACCAGGGTGACCTTCACGCCCAAGGGGGCCGCTGCCTTCGATGTCGTGCTGAATGCCGGCCAGACCTATATGTACCAGGCCAGCACCAACCTGACCGGCAGCCGCATCACCAGCGACAAGCCGATCGCCGTGTTTTCGGGCAACAATTGCACGAACATTCCCAACGGCGTGTCGGCCTGCGACCATATCGTCGAACAGATCCCGAGCACGGACCTGCTGTCGAGCCGCTACCTGGTCGCACAGACGCCGCGGACCGGCACGCAGGGCAATGTCGTGCGTATCGTCGCGACCGCCAACGACACCGAGGTGCGGGTCAACGGCGCTGTCGTCGCAACGCTGCAGACCGGCGAGTTCTATGAGGGCCGCGTCGTCGGCGGCAATCAGATCGACGCCAGCAAGAAGGTGCTGGTCGCCCAGTACCTTATCGGCCAGGGCCAGGCCGGGGTCGCCACCGACCCGGCGATGACGATCGTGCCGGGGGCCGACCAATGGCTCAGGTCGTATGTCTTTGCGACGCCGTCGGGCGACGCCGATTTCACGACCGATTTCGTCAGCATCATCATCGACACCGCGTCGCTGGGCTCGCTGGTCGTCAACGGTGCCTTTGCCAACGCCTCGCTGTTCAATCCGATCGGCAGCACGGGATTCAGCTTCGGCGACATCGATGTGTCGACCACGACCGGCCCGTTCAGCATCTTTGCTGATACGCCGTTCCAGCTGTTGTTGTCGGGCTTTGAATCGTTCGACAGCTATTTCACCTATGGC
>QBLU01000002.1 GCA_003241875.1 Alphaproteobacteria bacterium | reverse complement strand
ATGCGCGACGAACCGCGCGCCGGGGCGATTCGGCGCGCGGTTCGTCGCGCATCTCGGCACGCCGGGGTGCGGGCTCGGCCGCGCGCGGCGGTGCGGCGACATCGGCTGCAACGTCGCCGTTCTCGCGCTTGCGACCGCGGCCACCGCGGCGGCGGCGACGCACGCGGTCGCCCCCGGCTTCGGCATCCGCCTCGGGCGATTCGGCGGCGGTGACGTCGTCGGCGACCATGCTGGCATCGGCGACAATGATATCTTCGGCGACGATGTCATCGGCCGGGATGTCGTCGGGCACCAGCACGACAGCGGCCGGCGGGGCGGCAATGACTTCGGCCACGCCATAGCGCGGGATCTTCTGGTGAATCAGCTTTTCGACTTCGGCGAGGTTCTCCGCCTCCGCCTCGGTCGCCAGCGTATAGGCGATGCCGGTCCTGCCGGCGCGGCCCGTGCGTCCGATGCGGTGGACATAATCCTCGGCATGATGCGGCACGTCGTAGTTTACGACGTGGCTGACGCCCGGGATATCGAGGCCGCGGGCGGCGACGTCCGACGCGACGATGATGTTGATGTCGCCCGACTTGAAGCGATCGAGTTCCTTGATGCGATCGGACTGGTCCATGTCGCCATGAATCTGGCTGACGGCGAAATCGGCGCGGCGCAGGGCGTCGACCAGTTCCTTGATGTCGCGCTTGCGGTTGCAGAAGATGATGGCGTTGCGCACCTCGGGGTTGCGCAGCAGGGTGCGCAGCGCCTCGCGCTTGCCGCGCGGGGTCGTTTCCACGACATATTGCGCGATCGAGGTGTTGGTCGATGCCGGACGCGCGACCTCGATAAGGCGCGGCGAGTCCATGAAGCGGTCGGCCAGCTTCTTGATCGGTGGCGGCATGGTCGCCGAAAACAGCAGGGTCTGGCGCGGCGCCGGCAGCTTGGTGCAGATTTCCTCGATATCGGGAATGAAGCCCATGTCGAGCATGCGGTCGGCCTCGTCGATGACGAGCAGGCTGCACTGGTTGAGCATGATCTTGCCGCGGCCGAACAGGTCCATCAGTCGGCCCGGCGTGGCGATGAGGACGTCGACGCCCTTTTCCAGCGCCGCGAGCTGGTCGCCCATGCTGACGCCGCCGATCAGCAGCGCCATGCTGAGCTTGTGATATTTGCCGTATTTGTCGAAATTCTCGCTGACCTGCTGGGCGAGTTCGCGGGTAGGCTCCAGGATCAGCGAGCGCGGCATGCGGGCGCGGCTGCGCCCTTCGGCGAGGATGTCGATCATCGGGAGGACGAACGAAGCCGTCTTGCCGGTGCCGGTCTGTGCGACGCCGATGATGTCGCGGCCCATCAATACCGGCGGGATCGCCTGGCGCTGGATGGGCGTCGGGTCGTTGTAGCCGCTGTCGGCGACCGCACGGAGAAGTTCCTCCGACAGGCCCAGTTCTGCAAAGCTCATGCAATTCCTTGGAACGCGATTGCCGAACGTCGGGAACCTGCGTCGCCTGCGCCATGCGCTGCAAATGCGACAAAAGTCAATGCAGCGCGGCGGCGGATTGCGGTGTTGCGCTGGTCCCGGCGCCAAAAGAAACGGGCGGGGATTGCTCCCCGCCCGCCAGTTTGTCGTCGAGCCGACTAGAAGCGGAAGCCGATGGCGCCGCCGTAGCGGCGCGGTTCGAGCGTGAAGATGTTGGTGAACAGGCCCGACGACTGGTCGGTGACGTAGAGCCCGGTGGTGGCGCTGTTGTTGGTCAGGTTCTGGACATAGGCGCGGGCGTACCAGCGATCGTCCTTGCCGTTGACCTGGACCTGGGCGTTGATGACCGAATAGCTCGGGATCCGGTTGACGTAACCGTTGAAGATGTTGCCCGAGCTGGTGCCGGTGACTGCGAGGTCGACACGCGGCACCATCGACATGCCGTTGTTGAACTCCACCGTATACTGGGCACCGGCCGAGAACTTGAAGTCCGGCGCCTGCGGCAGCTGGTTGCCCTTGATGTTGACCTCGACACCGGCGAACAGCACTTCCATGCCTGCCGCGGCGGCGTTGCCGGCCAGCGCCGAGCAGATACCGAACGCACCGGTTGCCCCGGAAATGCCGCTGTCGGCCGGGAACGCTGTCGGGGCCCGGAGGCCGAGAGCGCTGTTGACCGCGGCGACATAGCCGTTGGCGCCGGCGGCGTTGCCGGCAACCCTGGGCACCAGGGCGCAATTGGAGCCGTTGGTGATGTCCTTGATGATGACGGCATCGCTGCGGCCGCCCGACGGATCACGCGGGTTGGACAAGAACTTGTCCTGCGAAACCTTGGTGTGGAGATAGCTGGCGCCGAAGTTCAGCGCCAGTTCGCGGGTCGGCTGGATGATGAACTCGCCCTCGACGCCGTAGACTTCGGCATCGACATTGTCGTTGACCGAGGTGCGGGCGACGATGCGGCTGAGCTGCAGCGCCGAATATTTATAGTAGAACGCCGTGACGTTGGCACGCAGCGTGCCGTCGAGGAAGGTGTTCTTGGTGCCGATTTCGAAGGAGTCGATGAACTCCGGTGCGAAGGATTCGGGCACCGCGAAGATCGGCTGCAACGGCGGGTTGATGCCGCCCGATTTGTAGCCGCGGGAATAGGAGGCGTAGATCAGATTGTCTTCGGTGATGTTCCAGTCGACCACGAAACGACCGGTGAATTCGCCAAAGCTGACTGTGCGCTCCTGGAAGGCTTCGCAGCCGGGGCGCGAACCGATGGCGCCGGGGACGGCGGCGCCGGCGCCGACGCAGACCGAGCCGGGGTCGGCATCGAAGCCCGCCGCGAACGGCGAGGCAAACGGATCGGCGACGCCGAACGGCACATAGAAGCTGGCCAGCGTCGAACGGGCGCGGACGGTCTTCTTGTCGTTGTTGTAGCGTAGGCCGGCGGTCACCTTGATGGTGTCGGTGATGTTCCAGTAGAGCTCACCGAAGATGCCGTAGGACTTCAGTGTCGTCTCGTCGGTGTTGTTGCGGAAGAACGGCGTGCCGAGATAACCCGGCGGCAGGCCGCCGCCGAGGCCGGTGGCGCCACCGAGCACGCCGGTGACGTAATCGATGCCGAACCCGTTCACGAAATAGCTGTTTTCCGGCAGCTTCGAGTCGAGATAGATACCGCCGAGCAGGAAGTTGAAGGGCCCGTCGAACTGGGTGCTGATGATGCCTTCCACCGACCAGGTCCGGCGTTCCTCGTTCGAGCGGTCGAAGTTCAGCGGCACCGAGCTGCAGATCTTGCTGCCGTCATAGGCGCCGTTGCCGGTCAAGTCCGTGTTCGACGTGCAATAGGGGCCGTTGACGCCGTTCGGGAAGATGGCCGGCTGGATCCTGTTGAAATAGGCGCCGATTCCGGGGGCCGATGCCAGACCCTGGAGGCCGGTCAGGCCGGGAATGAAGACGCTCGGATCCTGGATGCCGAGGTTGTAGTCGACGCGGCTGTCGACGCTGGTCTTCTGGTACAGGCCGGTGACCTGTGCCTTCACGGCGCCGAAGTCATGCTCGATGCGCGCCTGATACTGCTGCTCCTCGGCGGCATATTCGGGGGTGAACGCCGTGTTGACCTGGCGGACGTTGCGCGGCTCCTGGAACGTCGCATAGGGATCGGGCCCATACAGGCTGCCGAGGCCCGCCGTGGACAGCGGCCCGCCGAAGCCGGCGCCGCCCTGGATGCGCAGCAGTTCGCGTGACGACAGCACGCCGACAAAGGTCGAGTTGCCGTTCAGCTTGCCATAGTCGAGGCGGCCGGGAAGGCAGCCGAGCACGCCGGTCGGGTCGCGCTGGCAAAGCTGCTTCTGGATGCGCGAACGGTCGTCGTCTTCCTTGAAATAATACCCCATCAGGTCGATGCGGGTGTTCTCGGTCGGCTCCCACCGCACCGAGCCACGGATGCCGTACATGTCGCGGCCGTCGATCTGCTCGCCGTTGAACAGGTTCTCGGTGAAGCCATCGCGCTTCAGGTAGAAACCGGCGAGGCGGACGCCGAGATTTTCGGTGATCGGCAGGTTGAACATGCCGCGCACGCGCAGCGATTCATAATTGCCATAGTCGACTTCGCCGGCGGCGCCGATGGCCGACAGGTTCGGCTTGGCAGTGACGAAGTTGATGACGCCCGAGGTGGCGTTGCGGCCGAACAGCGTGCCTTGCGGGCCGCGCAGCACTTCGACGCGCTCAAGGTCGAAGAACTCGGATTCGAACAGCCGCGTCGCGATCAGCGGGCTGCCGTTGATGTGGATGGCGGTGGCGCTGTCGCAGGTGACGCCGACGCACAGATCGCCGATGCCGCGGATGGTGAAGCTGGACCCGGTGAAATTGCCCTTGGTGAAGGTGATGTTGGGCAGGGTCAGCTGAAGGTCCGACGAGTTTTGGATCTGCTGGCGCTGCAGTGCCTCGCTCGAAAAGGCAGTGATGGCGATCGGCACGTCCTGCAGGCTCTGCGCGGTACGCTGGGCGGTGACGACGATTTCTTCGATACCGCTATCGACCGGTGCGGCGGCGCTGCTGGCCTGCGCGAACGCGGGCGCGGCCGCCATGCCCAAAAGCGACACGCCGGCGATCAGGCCGGCACGGATTTGCGACGATGTCTTCATGTTATCCTCCCCAGGGTGCCCGTTCGCAGCGCCCCCGTTTTCGCCGGAGTGTCGCCGCGATCACAAATGCGTCATGCGCCTTCGTGATTGGCCTCAAGTGTGGCTGGGGTTTGCCGCGTTTGTCCAGCAATCTCGCAGTTTTGCGGCATTCCTTCGCAACCGGTTAAAAACTGTGGCAGAATCGCAACACATGGGGGTCTGCAAGAGGGACACTGCCCCTCACTAATTCGCTAGCACTGCGACATTTCTGCGGCAGGTCAGCGTTTGCCGCGCCGCCGCTTGGCCGGATTGCGGATCTCGATGATGCTGGCGATCTGGCATTCGCCGCCCGAGCGGGCGCCGATGGCGTCGCGGCCGGCGCAGATCTGCCCGGCTTTTTCGCGGCGATAGTAAAAGCCCTGGTAAAAGGTCAGCGCCTGGCATTCGCGCGCAAAGAACAGTCGATAACGACGACCGTCGCGCATCGTAAGCTCCAGCGCGCTGTCGCCGAACAGCTGGGCACCGGCCATTGCCGTCATCGGAATGCACCGGCTTCGGCCCTGCCGGGGCGGAAAGGGGCGCATCTCGACAGGCCCGCCGGGAGTCGCCGGCATGCGCGTCCAGGGCGTTCCGAAGGTGGTTTCGGGCGGCGGCGGCGCACGCCGCGCGGGCTCGGCGCCAACGGACGGCGACCATGCCAGGGCCAGGGCGAGAATCAGGGCCGGCCGGCCGGCGGCGACGAAGATGCCCCGGGCCGTCCGTGTTGAATCGCCATTCCCCCTCATCGCGACCAGTTTCTGTTCCTTGTTGCTGCCCATGCGTTGCTCGCGGGCAATTGAACGCGGCGTGAACCCTGCGCAACCCCGGCATGGCGATCGCCGGGCGCCTGTGTCGCGCCGGCAACGCTTTGCCGGCTGTGCCCGGGCAGGCTATGGCACGGCCGTGTCGACGATTTCTCCCTCGCCAGCGGCGCTGGTGGCCCTCGAGGCGGCGGCCGGCGACGGCAACTGGACCGCGGCGCCGGATGTGCTGGCGCCGCGGCTGGTCGACTGGCGTGGCCGCTACCGCGGCGCGACGCCGCTGCTCCTGTTGCCGCGCACGGTCGATCAGGTGGCGGCAATCGTCCGGGCAGCCGGCCGACATCGTGTGGCGCTGGTCCCGCAGGGCGGCAATACCGGGCTCGTCGGCGGCGGCATCCCGCCGACCGATGGCAGCGCCGTGCTGGTCGGCCTGAATCGGATGGCGGCGATCCGCGCCGTCGACGCCAGCGGCCTGACCATGACGGTGGAGGCCGGCGCCATCCTGTCCGACGTCCATGATGCCGCCCGGGCGGTGGACTGCGCCTTTCCGCTGTCGCTCGGTGCCAAGGGCAGCGCCACGATCGGCGGGCTGATCGCCACCAACGCCGGCGGCATGCAGGTGCTGCGTCATGGCACGATGCGGGCGCTGGTGGTCGGGCTGGAGGCCGTGCTCCCCGATGGTTCGGTGCTGCACCAGTTGACCGGGCTCGCCAAGGACAACACCGGCTATGACATCAAGCAGCTGCTGATCGGCGGGGAAGGGACGCTGGGCATCGTCACCGCCGCGGCGCTTCGGCTGGTGCCGGCCCCCCGGCATCGGGCTGTCGCCTGGATGGGGTTCGGCCCGGCGGCCGACGGTCCGCGGCGCGCCTTGGCCGTGCTGGCGCGATTGCGCGCGGCTTCGGGTGGCCAGGTCGAAAGCTTCGAGTTGATGCCCGATTTCGGCCTGCAGCTGCTCGACAGCCAGCTCGGCTTGCGGGCGCCGCTGGCCGGAAAGCATGGCTGGCATGCGCTGGTGGAGCTGGCGGGACCGGAACCGCTCGACACCCTGCTCGTCGATACGCTGGCGGCGGCGGCCGCGGCCGGCGAAATCGCCGATGCGACGGTGGCGGCGTCGGACGCGCAGGCAGCGGCGCTCTGGCGGCTGCGCGAGGAGCTGCCGGCGGCGGAGCGGCGCGACGGGCCGGCGGTGCACCATGACATTGCGGTCGCCGTTGCGGCGATGCCGGATTTCGCCGTGTCCGCGGCGAACAGTGTCGAGGCGGCGTTTCCCGGTGCGCGGGTCATTGCCTTTGGTCATCTCGGCGACGGCAACCTGCACTTCAACGTCAAGGCGCCCGTCGGGCCCGACGGCGCGGACTATCTGGCCCGGAACGGCGCCGCCATCACGGATCTCGTCTATGCACTGGTGACGGCGGCGGGCGGGTCGATCTCCGCCGAACACGGTATCGGCGTCCTGAAGCGTGCGGCGCTGGCGAGGCTGGGCGACCCCGCCAAGCTGGCCGCGGTCCGGGCCATCAAGGCGGCGCTCGATCCGCTGGGGATCATGAACCCCGGCAAGGTGATCTGAGCCGGCGCCGTATCGGCGCTGCCGGGTTCCCGCGATCGCGACGGCTTGCGCGATGCGCGGTGCGACCCTAGAGAACGCCACCTTCAAAAGATTCGTTACCCTACAGGAAAGACGATCCGCCATGGCCAGCACGCCCGCCAACGCCCAGACATTGCCGCTGTTTTACAAGTCGCTGGCGCCGCTGTCATCGCAACTGCATCCGACGCATGGGCTGAAGCCGCGCGAGAACCTCGCGTTCACGCGCAACACACATGCCGTGCCGGTGACCGTCGACGAATTCGCGCTGGTGCAGCGTCATTACCCGATCGTCTTCGGTCTCGGCGACAACCCGGCGCCGCTGGCGCTGATCGGCCTCAACGAGGGGCAGAACCTGTACCTGGGTGCCGACGATCAGTGGGAAAAGGGCCAGTATATTCCGGCTTTCATCCGTCGCTATCCGTTCATGCTGGCACGCCTGACCGCCGAATCGGATGATCTGTCGCTGTGCTTCGACGACACCGACCCGCAGATCGCCGCCGGTGAGGGCGAGGCGCTGTTCAATGGCACCGACCCCACCGACACGACCAAGAATGTGCTGGCGTTCTGCGAGCAGTTCGAACAGGCCGTGTTCCGCACCCGTTCGTTCATGGAAGAACTGACCAAGCTCGACCTGCTGATGGACGGCGAAGTCACCATCCAGCGCGAAGGCCTGACCGAACCCGCAGTCTATCGCGGTTTCCGCATGGTTTCCGAAGAAAAGCTGCAGAACCTGCGCGGCGACCAGGCGCGCAAGCTGGTCCAGTCGGGCCTGCTCGGCCTCGTCTATGCGCATCTGTTCTCGCTGTCGCTGATCTCCGGCCTGTTCGAAAAGCAGATCGCTGCCACCAACGCCTGACCCATCCGGCAGAGCGCGGCGGTCGGCGGGGCGTCCCGGGCCGCCGCGGCTTGCAGCACTGACGGCTGGCACGACGGTCACCGCCGCAGGATATCGCCATGGCAGCCGGGCATAGCCGCTATTCGACGGTCGCGATCGGGCTGCACTGGCTTACAGCGCTGCTTGTCGTCGGCAATCTGGCCACTGGACTTGGCAGCGGCCTGTGGCTCGACAGCGCCGATCCGGCGATGCGCACGACCGGCGCCGGCCCGATCGCGCTGCACAAGAGCGTCGGCCTGTCGATCCTCGCACTGACGCTGGTCCGCATCGGCTGGCGCGTCGCGAACTCGCCGCCGCCGCTGCCGGCGCACATGACGCGCGGCGAAGTCGTGCTGGCGCGGACGACCCATATCGGCTTTTACGTGCTGCTGCTGGCGATGCCTTTTAGCGGCTGGGCGATGGTGTCGACCGGCAAGCGGAGCGGGCCGGTGTCGGTGTTCGGTCTTTTCGACGTGCCGCCGTTGCCATTGTCGCCGGCGCTGGGCGACGTTTTCCACAATGGCCATGGGACCATCGGCTGGATTGTCATCGCAACCCTGGCGCTGCACGTCGCCGGCGCCGCAAAGCACCGCATCTTCGATCGCGACGATGTTCTGGCGCGGATGTGGCCGCGTCGGCGGTCCTGAGCGCCCGCTGATCCAGGGACTGCCCACCGAAGAGCGGCGCCACGCCAGTTGACACGATATAGTATTACATTTAGCGAGCAGACAGTCTGCCCCGACCCGAGGATTCCCTGCATGTCTCTGCGTACCTCAGTTCTGGTACTGCTTCTCGCCACGACCGCCGCGACACCGCTGCTGGCGGCGCCGGCCGACGCTGTTGCTGCCGGCGGCGACGGTGCCAACAGCGCCGAGGCTGATCCGCTGCACAGCGCGATATCGCCCGAAATCGTGGTTACGGCGCCATTCGATCGCGATCGCTTTGCGCTGGCGACGGCCGTCAGCGTCCTGCAGGGGACGGAACTGGCCCGTCAGGCCCGATCGACCATCGGCGAAACGCTGGCCCGCCAGCCGGGCGTGTCATCGACCTGGTTCGGGCCCAACGCCTCGCGGCCGATCCTGCGCGGTTTCGATGCGGAACGGGTGCGCGTGCTGACCGACGGCATCGGCAGCTTCGACGTGTCGAATACCTCGGTCGATCATGCCGTTGCGATCAACCCGTTGCTCGCCGAACGCATCGAGATCGTCCGCGGCCCGGCGGCCCTGCTGTATGGCTCGGGGGCAATCGGCGGCGTCGTCAACGTCCGCGACGTGCGCATCCCGCGCCAGGCGCCTGCGGAGGCGATCCACGTCGACGCCGCCGGCACGCTGGGCTCGGCCGCAGAAGAACGCGGCGGCTCGGCCGCCGTCAATGTGCCGTTGGGCCAGACCGGCCTCGTCGCGCATGCCGACGGCAGCTATCTTCGGACCGGCAACTACCGCACCGGTGGCTATGTGTTCTCGCCCGCGCTGCGCGCCGCCGCGGCCGCCGAGGGCGGTGAAGCCGCCGAAGCGGCGGAGGCTCGCGGCCGCATCGACAATACCGACGCCAAGACGTGGGACGTTGCCGGCGGGCTGAGCTGGATCGGCACCGACGGTGGCAGCCTGGGCTTTGCGGTCAGTCACCTGCGCAACAACTACGGCATCCCCGGCGGCCTCGAACTCGGCGGCGATGACCATGACGACGAGCATGGCGAGGACGACCATGATGCGGAGGAGCATGGCGGTCATGGTCACGAGGATATCCGCCTCGACATGCGGCAGACTCGCGTCGATGCCCGCGCCGTGGTGCCGATGCAGGGCGCCTTCGAAGAGCTGCGTTTCCGCTTCGGTTGGGCCGATTATCGCCACGACGAGATCGAGGGCGACGGCGCGATCGGCACGAGCTTCTTCAACAAGTCGCTCGAAGGCCGCGCCGAACTGGTGCAGCGCCAGCGCGGCGGCTGGAGAGGCGCCACCGGCGTCCAGTATTTCGCCCGCAACTTCAACGCCCAGGGTGAAGAGGCCTATATTCCGCGCAACGACACCCAGCAGGTCGGCGTGTTCACCTTGCAGGAATTCAAGCTTGGAACGCTGACCGCTGAAGTCGGCGGCCGCTGGGAACATACCGATGTTCGCCTGCCGATCGGCAGTTTCGCCCGCAGCTTCGATGCCTTTTCGGCGTCGGGCAGCCTGTCGGCGCCGATCGGCGACAATTGGCGGCTGGCGGTAAGCGCCTCGCACAGCGAACGCGCGCCGGCGGCCGAGGAGCTTTTTGCCGATGGCGCCCATGCCGCGACCCGCACGTTCGAGATCGGCGATCGCTTCCTCGGCAAGGAACGGTCCACCGGCGGCGAACTGGTGCTGCGCGGCCGCGGTGCCGGCTGGCGGCTGGAGGTTTCGGGCTTTTACAGCCGGTTCAACAACTTCATCTACCTGTCGCCGGACGGCACCGAGGCGGACGGGCTGCCGGTGCTCCAGTATCTGCAGGACCGCGCCCGCTTCTGGGGCGTCGAGGCCGAGGGCGCCGTTACCGTCGCGCAGTTCGGCAGCACCGACGTGCAGTTGACCGGGCTCGCCGATTTCGTCCGCGCCGACCTGCTCGGCGGTGGCGGTCGCCTGCCGCGCATTCCGCCGCTGCGCTTCATCGGTGGCATCGAGGCCAATGGCGACCGCTTCGGCGGCCGTCTGGAGGCCGAACACGTCACCCGGCAATCACGGGTCGCGGCCTTCGAGACGGAAACACCGGCGTTCACCATGGTCAATGCCAGCCTGTCATTTCGGCCGTTCGGCACCGACAACCCGACGACAGTCGTGGTCTCGGCCAACAACATCTTCGACGTCGAGGGTCGCCGTCACGCCAGCTTCCTGAAAGACACGGCGCCGTTGCTCGGGCGTGATTTCCGGCTCTCGGTCCGCTTCACGATCTGAGCCCCCGCTGGCCCGCCTGCGTCATCCTGGCCCGTGGCGCAGCGGCATTCTTGAAGGCCGGGAACGCCTGCCTATCTCGGTGCCGTGCGTCGGGTTTGCCCCCCTTTTCCGACGCACACCTACCGGGCCCTGCCCGGCTTCCTCCGTGAAGATCGGCCGTCTCGCATCCCCCCTGCGAGGCGGCCTTTTTCATTCGGCGGCTTCACGCAGGTCCGGCCCCAGGCCGAGCAGCGGGGCTGTCGCCAGCAACAGCCGTGCCAGCCCGGCCATCTGCGCCGCCACGCCGTCAAAGCCGTCGTGGCGCACCAGGCGGTTGGCATCCATGTAGAGATTGCGATCGATCTCGACCTGTACGGCGTGGATGCCGGCGGCGGGCAAGCCGTGAAATTCGGTGGTATAGCCGCCGGCATAGGGGGCGTTGCGGGCCACGCGCCAGCCGGTCTGGCGAAAATGCTGCTCGATCAGCGCCACCAGCGCCGGCGCTGCGCTGCCGCCGAAGCGATCGCCGATCACCACCTGCGGCGGCAGCACGCCGGCAGGCTTGGGCATGGAATGACAATCGATCAGTATGGCATAGCCGTGGCGGGCGCGGGCGCGGTCAAGCAGCTCGGCTATGCGCTTGTGCCAGGGGCGGTGCAGCGCCGCCAGCCGCGCCTCCGCATCGACCGCGGTCACGCGGCGGCGGTAGATGTCGAGGCCCTGGGCGGCAACCCGCGGCAATACGCCGAGGCCGGCGGCGACGCGATCGGTCAGCTGCGGCGCCATCGCCATCGGCCCGTCGATCATCACGGGGTCGATCTCGTTCTCGGCGCGATTGAGATCGAGAAAGGCGCGGCCGTGGCGAGCACGGAGGACGGGCACGCCCTGGACGCCGTCGAGCAGGCTGTCGACATGGGCATCTTCGGCGCGGCGCAACTGCGCCAGCGTCAGCCGCGAGGCGGCGAGGAAGGCCGCGGGATAGTCGCGACCGCTGTGCGGCGAGGCCATGACCAGCGGCCAGCGACCATCGCTGTCGCCGCTGACGCTGAATCCGGGAACAAGCGAATCGTGCACGCGAGGGACGTTAGAAGAGCCGGCAGCGGCTCGCCAGCCCGTCGTTGTCGCAAATACGTCGCATCGGGGTTGCATCGGCGCCCGGGTCCGACTAACAGCCTCCCGGCGTGGGCGCGTAGCTCAGTGGTAGAGCACTGTGTTGACATCGCAGGGGTCACAAGTTCAATCCTTGTCGTGCCCACCATTTCATTCAAAAGCCCCGGCGAACTTGTCGTTCGCCGGGGCTTTTTTATTGCCTGCTGAAAAGGTTCAGACGCGTTCGATGATGATCGCCGGGGCCATGCCGCCGGCGGCGCACATCGTCACCAGGCCACGCTTCAGGCCCCGGCGTTCGAGCTCGTCGAGCACGGTGCCGATCAGGATCGATCCGGTGGCGCCGATCGGGTGACCAAGGGCGCAGGCGCCGCCGTTGACGTTGACCTTGTCGCGATCGAGCTTCAAGTCGCGGATGAACTTTTCGGCGACCACGGCGAACGCCTCGTTGATTTCCCACAGGTCGATGTCGTCGACGGTCAGCCCGGCCTTGGCGAGCACCTTGCGGGCGGCCGGGACGGGTGCGTTGAGCATCAGCGTCGGGCAATCGCCGATGTTGGCGGTGGCGACGATGCGGGCCCGCGGCTTCAGGCCATGGGCGTCGGCATATTCCTTGGACGTGATCAGGATGGCAGCGGCGCCATCGACGACGCCCGACGAATTGCCGGCGTGATGGACGCCCGAAAATTCGAGATCGGGGTATTTGGCGGTGATCGACTGGCGGAAGGTCTGGCCATCGGGCTGGATCGAGGCATCGGCGACGGCATCGAACGAGGCTTTCAGGCCGGCGAGGCCCTCGGCGGTGGTCTGTGGCCGCGGGAACTCCTCATGGTCGAGCGCGACGCTGCCGTCCTCGTTGTAGACGGTGACGAGGCTCTTGGCGAAGCGGCCTTCCTTGATGGCGACGTCGGCGCGGCGCTGGCTTTCGAGGCCGAGGGCATCGACGGCCTCGCGGCTGATGCCCTCCATCGCGGCAATGGCGTCGCCGCAGACGCCCTGGTGCGACTGCGGGTGGATCTTCTGCAGCGCCTGATTGCCCGATCCCATGCCCATCGGCTTGATGCCGGCGGCATATTCCTCGGCGCCCATGGTCGTCGTGTAGCTCATCATCTCGGTGCCGCCGGCGATGACGCAATCCTCCATCCCCGACATGACCTGGGCGGCCGCCAGGTTGACGCTGGTGATGCCGCCACCGCAGAACCGGTCGAGCGTCATGCCGCTGGCCTTGATGTCATAGCCTGCCGCCAGCGCCGACATGCGGCCGAGGTCGCCGCCCTGCTTGCCCTTTTGCGTGCTGGTGCTCCAGATGATGTCGTCGACAGTGGCGGTGTCGAGGTTGTTGCGGTCCTTCAGCGCCTTCAGCACGGTCGCGGCGAGATGCTGCGGGTGGAGGTGCGACAGCGCGCCCTTGCCGGGCTTGCCGATGCCGCGCGGGGTGCGGACGGCGTCGATGATATAGGCTTCGGGCATGGCAGGGTCCTTGGTTGGAACGGGTGGAATGCCCTGTCCGATTGCGCCACGGCGCCGGCCTTGCCAAGCTGGCAATATGCGAGGGTATGCGGCTTGCCCTCGGCGCCAGGGATGGCGCAAAGTTGCAGGATGGCAACGATGACGGCAGCGGTTGCGGCGACCCCGATGGTGGACATCCCCGCCGGGCGGTTCCGCATGGGCGCCGACGACGCCTATCCGGAAGAAGCGCCGGCGCATCTGGTCGATGTCGATGCCTTTCGCATCGATGTCCACGCCGTCACCAATGCGCAGTTCGCCGCCTTTGTCGCCGCCACCGGCCATGTCACTGTATCGGAGACCGTGCCGCTCGCCAGCGACTACCCCGGCGCGCGGCCGGAGATGCTGTTCGCCGGCAGTCTGGTGTTCCGCAGGACGCGCGGCGCCGTCGACACCCGCGACTGGTCACAATGGTGGGAGTTGCGACCCGGCGCTTCGTGGCGGCATCCCTATGGGCCGCAAACCTCCATCGCGGGGCTCGATGATCATCCCGTGGTCCATGTCGCCTATGCCGATGCGCTGGCCTATGCCCGTTGGGTCGGCAAGGACCTGCCGACCGAGGCCGAATTCGAGTATGCCGCGCGGGGCGGTCTGGACGGCAAGGCCTATGCCTGGGGCGACGTGTTCCGGCCGGGCGGCCGCCACATGGCCAACACCTGGCAGGGTAAGTTCCCGCACCAGAATTCAAGGGAAGACGGCTGGGAGGCGACGGCGCCGGTCGGCAGCTATCCGGCCAATGGCTATGGCCTGCACGACATGATCGGCAACACCTGGGAATGGACGCAGGACTGGTTCGCGCCGCAACACCTCGTCGATCCGGCGAAGGCCTGCTGCATCCCCAGGAACCCGCGCGGACCGGCGGCCGGGCGGCTCGATCCGGCGGCGCCGATTCCGCAGAAGGTGCTGAAGGGCGGCAGTTTCCTGTGTGCCCCCAGCTATTGCAAGCGCTACCGCCCCGCCGCGCGCCACGCCGAGTCCATCGATACCGCCACCTGCCATATCGGCTTTCGCTGCGTCGTCCGCGGCTGAGACGGGTCGGCGGGCCGCGCTACCAGTAATCGGCCATGATCGCCCGCGCCCAGTCGGGCTCTCGCACCACGCTGCGTGGCAGGAACCCCGACAGCACCGGCTTGATGTCGAGCACCGGGGTGCCGTCGATGGCATCCAGGCCCTCGACCTCCAGCCGGCTGCCGGCCACCGCGATCACACGGCAGATCGATACGCCGATGCGGTTTGGCCGGTTGCGGCCGCGCTGGGCGAGGATGCCGACCAACGGCCAGTCCGGATTGCCGCGTGGACGGCGGGCGCCGATGGTAATCTCGGCTTCGGGCAAGCGGTCGAAGACAAAGATCACCTCGCAATGCGAAAAGCCGTCGAGGCCGAGCAGCGCCGCGTCGGGCAGGCCGTCGAGGATGATGGCGGCGCGGCTGCCGCCCCAGCGGTCGTCTTCGGCCGGACCGCGACCACCATCGACATGGCCGATGGCCGTCATCGTGAAATGTGTCGCCATGACCGGTTCCTTTGCTGCTGTTGCCGCCCTATATCCTGTCCATGAGCAATCTCGACCCCGCCACCATCTTCTACGCCGACACCGGGCTCGATCCGGGCCGCACCGAACGGCTTGTCGCCGACGCCCTCAACGGCTGCGACGATGGCGAGCTCTATCTGCAATATGCCGTCAGCGAGAGCTTCTCGTTCGATGATGGCCGGCTGAAGGCCGCGACCTTCGACACGCAAAAGGGCTTTGGCCTGCGTGGCGTCGCCGGCGAGATGACGGCCTTTGCCCATGCCAACGAACTGTCCGACGCAGCGATCACCCGCGCCGCCGATACTATCCGGGTCGTCCGCGACGGCCATGGCGGCACCATGGCACTGGCGCCGCAGCGCACCAACGCCCGGCGCTACACCGATGCCAACCCGCTCGACGGCATCAGCTTTGCCGACAAGGTGGCGCTGATGCAGACCATCGACGCCGCCGCCCGCGCCCGCGACCCCCGCGTCGTGCAGGTGTCGGCAAGCCTGCTCGGGTCTTGGAGCGTCGTGGAGATCATCCGCGCCGATGGCCACCGCGTCCGCGACGTGCGGCCGCTGGTGCGCCTCAACGTCCAGGTTGTCGCCGAAAAGGACGGGCGCCGCGAAACCGGCTTCCACGGGCTTGGCGGCCGCTACCTCTATGACGAGCTCATCACCGCCGAGAACTGGAACGGCGCCATCGACATCGCGCTGGCCAATGCGCTGGTCAATCTCGACGCCGTCGCGGCGCCGGCGGGGGAAATGACCGTCGTGCTCGGCCCCGGCTGGCCGGGCATCCTGCTCCACGAAGCCATCGGCCACGGCCTTGAGGGCGATTTCAACCGCAAGGGCACCAGCGCCTTTTCCGGCCGCATCGGCGAGCGCGTCGCCGCCAAGGGCGTCACCGTCGTCGACGACGGCAGCATCGAGAACCGCCGCGGCAGCCTGACCGTCGATGACGAAGGCACGCCGACCGAGCGCACCGTGCTGATCGAAGACGGCATCCTCAAGGGCTATATGCAGGACCGGCTCAACGCCCGGCTGATGGGTGTCGCACCGACCGGCAACGGGCGTCGGGAGAGTTTTGCCCATGCCCCGATGCCGCGGATGACCAACACCTTCATGACCAACGGCACCGAAGACCCCGGCGAGATCCTGCGATCGGCCAAGTCGGGCATCTATGCCAAGAGCTTCGGCGGCGGCCAGGTCGACATTACCAGCGGCAAGTTCGTGTTTTCCTGCACCGAGGCCTATCGCATCGAGAACGGCAAGCTCGGCGCGCCGATCAAGGGCGCGACGCTGATCGGCAACGGCCCCGACGTGCTGACCCGGGTGCGCGCCATCGGCAACGACTTTGCGCTCGATGAAGGCGTCGGCGTCTGCGGCAAGGGCGGCCAGAGCGTGCCGGCCGGTGTCGGCCAGCCGACGTTGCTGATCGAAGGGCTCACCGTCGGCGGCACCGCGGCGTAACGAAGCGCGGGGGGACGACTGTGGAATTCTTCGACCATATCACCGATGCCCATGCCGATTTCGTGGCGCGCCAGCCGGTGTTCTTCGTCGCCACCGCGGCCGCCGAGGCACGGATCAACCTCAGCCCCAAGGGCATGGATTGTTTCCGCGTGCTGGCGCCAGACCGCGTCGCCTATCTCGACTATGGCGGCTCGGGCAACGAGACCAACGCCCATCTGGCCGCCGATGGCCGGATCACCATCATGTTCTGCGCCTTCGACCGGCCGGCGCTGATCTACCGCATCTATGGCCGGGGTCGCGCCGTGCTGCCGCAAGACGTCGATTGGGCGGCATTGGCGGCGCATTTCAGTATCGAGCGCGGCGTTCGCCAGATCTTCGACATCGGCGTCGAATCCACCCAGTCGTCGTGCGGCTGGGGCGTGCCCGAGTTGACGCTGAAGGCCGAGCGCCAGACGTTGCGCAAGTTTCATGCCAAGGAAGAACCCGCCGAGCGACTGGCAAAATACGCGGTGCGCGACCGCAGTATCGACGGCCTGCCGGTGCGCTCACCCACGCGACTGCCCTACACATGAGCGCGCCCGGGCCGGCACTGGCAGCCGACCTGGTCGTGGTGGCGCATCTGGCGTTCATCCTGTTTGCCGTATTCGGATCGCTGGCCGCGCTGCGCTGGCCGCGTGTCGCCTGGCTGCATCTGCCGGCGTTGGTCTGGGCCGGCGGGATCATGATCGTCGGAGGCATCTGCCCGCTGACCCCGATCGAAAACCGCCTTCGCGAGGCGGCGCAAGGCCCGACCTATGACGGTGGCTTCGTAGATCACTACCTGGTTCCGCTGATCTATCCGCCGGGGCTGACCCATCGCACCCAGCTTGCCGGCGCCGCCCTGTTGTTCGGGCTGAATGCCGTCGTCTACGGCCTTGTCTGGCGCCGTCGCAGGATCGGAACGTCATGAGCCTCGTGACCCTCGAAACCCTGTTCGACCCCGTTGTCGCCGAAATCATGCGGATGCGGCTGGAAACCGCCGGCATCGAAGCGGTGCTGTTCGATGCCGGCGTTGCATCGATGTTCGGTGCCGGCGTGTCGGGCGTGCGGCTGATGGTCCTCGACGAAGACGAGGCCGCGGCGCGCAGCCTGCTCGCGGCCACGGACGAGCCATGAAGCGCCAGGCGACCCGATGAGGCTGGCACTGGCGCTGGGCGGCGGCGCCGGGCTGGGCTGGGCCCATATCGGCATCCTCCACGAACTCAAGGCCCGTGGCGTCCGGATCGACGCCGTCAGCGGCACGTCGATCGGCGCGGTGGCGGCGGTGTGCCTGGGTGCCGACCGCGTCAACGTGCTGGAGATCATCGCCCGGTCGGTCAACGCGCGCCGCATGATGGGTTTCATCGACATCGATCCGCGGCGTGGCTCGATCCTCGGCGGCCGCGCCGTCGACAGGCAGCTGCGGCTGCATTTCGGGCATGGCCAGCTCGAGCATCTGTTCCTGCCCGTGGCGATCGTCGCTGCCGACCTGGTCGCCGGCGAGGAAGTCTCCATCACCCGGGGGCCGATCGTCGAGGCGGTGCGCGCCTCCATCGCCATCCCCGGCGTGTTCCCGCCGGTGCGATCGGATGGCCGTATCCTCGTCGACGGCGGCGTGCTGGCGCCGGTGCCGGTGCGCGCCGTGCGGGCGTTGTCCAAGGCGCCGGTGCTGGCAGTCAACCTGCAGGGCGATTATCTGCGCCGGGCCGCTATCGGCCTGCCGCTGGACAAGCGGCTGATGACGCCGTTTCGCGTCGGGCGTGCCGGGCTCTCGCTGCTGATGGCGCATATCGCCCGCCAAAGCCTGGCACTCGATCCGCCCGATATCGAGATCGCCCCGGCCATCGGCCACATCGACGTGCGCAATTTCACGCGGGCCGACGAACTGATCGCGCTGGGCGCTGCCGCGATCCGGGACAATTGGCACCGTATCGAACAGCTCGGCTGATCGCCGCCGCCTTCGCACCTGCACAAAAAACGCGCCGCCGCGCCCGACCTGCCGCCGAATCGGGCAACGGCCGAGGTGTTAACGGCCGGTAACCCCTTCGTGACGATGTTGTGAGGAACTGGCACGATCCATGCATGGACAAACCTGAACGCGGCTGGTCGCGTCAGGGAGGGGCCATGAAACTCGTCATTGCAGTCATCAAGCCGTTCAAGCTCGACGATGTGCGCGAGGCGCTGTCCGCCGCCGGCGTGCAGGGGATGACCGTTAGCGAGGTCAAGGGTTTCGGGCGCCAGAAGGGCCAGACCGAAATCTATCGCGGTGCCGAATACACCACGAACATGGTACCCAAGATCAAGATCGAAGTCGTCGTCGACGATGCCGAATGCGCCAAGGTGGTCGAGACCATCCAGCAGGCCGCGCACACCGGATCGATCGGTGACGGCAAGATCTTCGTTGCCGAAATCGGTCAGGCGGTGCGCATCCGCACCGGCGAAACCAACGAAACCGCACTCTGATGACCGGAGGGGGATATATGAACTTCGACTTGAAGACGCTCGGCAAGGGGGTGGCCTTCGCCGCCCTGTTCGCCGCGGCACCGGCCTTTGCCCAGGAAGCCGCGGCTGTCGCGACCGCTGTCGCCGACGCCGCGCCCGCCGTTGCCGCCGCCGCGCCTGCAGCGCCGGTGCCGGACAAGGGTGACACCGCCTGGATGCTCACCGCCACGGCGCTGGTGCTGATGATGTCGGTCCCCGGCCTGGCGCTGTTCTACGGCGGCCTGGTGCGCACCAAGAACATGCTCAGCGTGCTGACACAGGTCTTCATGATCGTCGCGGTCGCCTCGCTGCTGTGGGTCACCTACGGCTATTCGATGGCCTTCACAGGCGGCTCGCCGTTCGTCGGCGGCTTCGGCAAGGCGCTGCTGATGGGTGTCGATGCGACCACGCTCGCCGCCACCTTCTCGACCGGCGTCTACATTCCCGAATATGTCTATATCGCCTTCCAGATGACCTTTGCCTGCATCACGCCGGCGCTGTTCATCGGGTCGTTCGCCGAACGCATCAAGTTCAGCGGGCTGATGGTGTTCGTCGTCCTCTGGCTGACGGTAATCTACTTCCCGATCGCCCATATGGTCTGGTTCTGGGATGGCCCCGATGCCTTTGTCGCCGCCGGTCTCAAGGGCCAGGCTGCCCTCGACGCGGCCAATGGCGCCGCCGGCTATATCTTCGCCCTGGGGGCGCTCGATTTCGCCGGCGGCACCGTCGTCCACATCAATGCGGGCATTGCCGGCCTGGTCGGCTGCATCATGCTCGGCAAGCGCACCGGCTATGGCAAGGAATCGATGCCGCCGCACTCGCTGACCATGACCATGATCGGCGCGGCCCTGCTGTGGGTGGGCTGGTTCGGCTTCAACGCCGGCTCCAACCTCGAATCGAACGGCGTCACCGCGGTCGCCTTCATCAACACCTTCGTCGCCACCGCCGCGGCCGCCGTGTCCTGGGTCATCGTCGAGCAGATCGCCAAGGGCAAGCCGTCGCTGCTCGGTGCGGTAACCGGGGCCGTCGCCGGCCTCGTCGCCGTCACCCCGGCATCGGGCTTTGCCGGCCCGATGGGCTCCATCGTGCTCGGCCTTGTTGCCTCGCCGGTGTGCTTCTTCTTCTGCACCACCATCAAGAACAAGTTCGGCTATGACGATGCGCTCGATGTCTTCGGTGTCCACTGCGTCGGCGGCATAATCGGCGCGCTGGCGACCGGCATCCTCGTCGACCCGGCGCTCGGCGGCCAGGGCATCGCCGATTACATCAGCAACCCGGGCACGATCAGCTTCGTCTACCCCGGCGCTGCGACCCAGCTGCTGATCCAGGCCAAGGCCGTGCTGATCACGCTCGCCTGGTCCGGCATCGGCTCGGCCGTCCTGTTCTTCATCGTCGACAAGACCATCGGGATGCGCCCGAGCGTCGAAGCCGAGCGCGAAGGCCTCGACATCACCGAACATGGCGAACGCGCCTACAACTATTGATGCCGGCCCGCCCACAAGGGCCGCATCTCGACAGGTTCCTCCCCAAGGAAACCGACTGGCCCGGCAGAGCAATCTGCCGGGCCATTTTTTGTGTTCCGGGTGCTTTGGTCGCCTTGGCATATGACGTTGCCGAGCCCAGGGCGGCTGCGGGCAGGGCGCGAATTGCCAGACAAGGGCGGTCGTGGCGCCAAACCGTCGATCTGTGGTACCGCTGACCGCGTCGCCTTCAGGGGGGCAAGACAACATCAGGCAATTCAGGCAGACGCATGGCCCGCAGGCATTCACGGCACGATTCCTATGGCGACACAGTTGATGCGGCGGAAGCGCCAGCGCCAGTGGTTGTCTGCTGGCTTTGTAGCCGGCCCACCGGCAAGACTGTCGTGCAACACCATCCGGTGCCAAAAAGCCGGGGCGGGCGCGACACGGTGGCCATGCACCCCATTTGCCAGCAGACGCTGATGGCCAACTTCACCAATTCCGAACTGCAGCGCCACGGCATGGACGTCGAGGCACTGCTGGCGGACCCCAGTGTGCGCAAGTTCGTCGATTGGGTGGCAAACAAGGATCCGGATTTCACCGCGACCATCACCAAAAAGCAACGCTGAGGTCGGTTGCGTCTGCGTCGAGCCTGCGGGTCGTGCCGGCGCGCGCCATCATGACGTGTCAATCAGCACGAAACCGACGTTCGCCCGCCGCGCTGCCGAAAGTGGGGCCGTCGCGCAGCGCAGCGACTTCCGATCTCGGTGGGCATGGCGCGGGAGCTGGCGCCAGATAACTCAGGGTTCGCGCGCCACCACGATTTCGATCAGTGTCGGTGACCGGCTGGCGAGGGCCGTTTCGAACGCTGCGCGGACGTCGTCGAGCGTTTCGGCGCGGACGCCGGCGACACCATGGGCCGTGGCGAGCGCCATGAAATCGATGGCGGGTGCCTCGATGTCCATGGCGACGAAGCTGTCGGTGCGGGCGCTGTGGTCGCCGATGGCCCGCGTGCGCTGCTTGAGGATGCGATAGCCGCGGTTGTTGAAGATTACCGCGATCACCGGCAGCTTGTAGTGCGCCAGTGTCCACAGCGCGGCCGCCGAATACAGGGCGCTGCCGTCGCCGCTGAGCACCACCACCGGCCGGTCGGGGTTGGCGAGCTGGATGCCGACGGCCTGAGGCAGGGCGACGCCGATGCCGCCGCCGCGCATGCCGAACCAGCTGTCGGGCGCCACCGCGGGTACCAGGTGGCGGACGGTGTTCATGCCGCTCGACAGCAGCTCCTCGATGACGATGGCGTTGTCGGGCAACAGCTCGCCGATCAGTTTCAGCACCGGCATCGGCTGCAGCGGCATGTCGCCGGCCTGCGCATCGGCGCGCGCCAGCAGCGCGGCGCGGCTGCCGGCAAGCACGGTCGCGATGGCGTTGCTACGGTGCGCGCCGCAATTGTCGACCAGCGCCGTCAGTTCGGGCAGCGTCGCCCGGGCGTCACCCTGGATCGCCGCGGCGGCAGCGAAGTTCTTGCCGATCTGCCATGGCTCGTCATCGAGATGGACGACCTGTGTGCCGGGGGCCAGCGCCTCGACGCCGGTCGCCTGGCTTTGCGTCAGCAGGTCGGCGCCGATCGAGACCAGCAGGTCGTGCTTGTCCATCACCGCGCGCAGCGCCGGGGTCATGCGCGCCACCGTGCCGGCGTACAGGCGATGGTTCGACGGAAAGGCGGCAGTGTTGGCCATGCCCTCCAGATAGACCGGCGCGCCGATGGCTTCGGCCAGCGCCGCCAGTTCGGCATGAGCGCCCGACCGCGCGACATGGTCGCCGGCAAAGATCACCGGGCTTTGCGCCGCGCGGATCAGCGCAGCGGCGGCGGCAATGGCATCGGCGTCACCGCGCATCCGGGCGCCGATGCGGGTGGGGCTGAGCATGTCGAGATCGTCGGGCGCTTCGGACGTCAACACGTCGCCGGGGATCGACAGGAACACCGGGCCGGTCGGCGCCGTCAGCGCCACCTTGGCAGCGCGGCGGATGGCGCGCGGCAGCTCGGCCAGCGACGCCACCTCGAACGACCATTTGCACAGCGGCCGCGCCATCGTCGCCAGGTCATCCCACAGCAACGGCTCGGTCAGCCGGATGCTCATGTCCTGCTGGCCGGCGGTGACGAGGATCGGGGCGCCGGCCCTGGCGGCATTGTAGAGCATGCCCATGGCGTTGCCGAGGCCGGGGGCGGCGTGGAGGTTGCAGACCGCCAGCTTGCCGGTGGCCTGGGCATAGCCATCGGCCATGCCCATCACCACGACCTCGTTGAGGCCGAGGATGTAGCGCAGCCTATCCTCCACCACCATCGCGTCCATCAGCGGCAGTTCGGTGGTGCCGGGATTGCCGAAGATGAACTCGACGCCTTCGGAGACGAGGAGATCGAGGAGGACGTGCTTGCCGGGACGAGTCATGCCGCCGGGATAGCCGCCCCCGCCGGCCGGCGCTAGGTCAGGGAATGACTTCGCTCACCGCCACCGGCGGCAGGCGGAAGCTGCCGTCGAGGAACGGCGCGCGCGGCAGGTATCCGCGGAAGACGAGGACGAACTTGCCCTTGGGCGCCGGCAGCCAGTTGACGACGCGTTCCCCCGACGGCTTCGACGCCTGGACGAAAATGTCATAACTGCCGTCGCGGTTGGACCGCAGCTGGGGCGACTGGTCGCTGACGGCAAAGCGGTCGATGGCGTTGGGCACGAAGAACAGCCGGCCATCGGGTTCCTGGTTGTACATGGTCACCGACCAGAAGGCGCCGGTCGGCACGTCGCGCGGGATGGTGACGGTATAGGCCTTGCTGCCTTCGAGCGCGGCGCCATCCTTGTCGGCGATGGCGGTCAAATACATCGCCTCGACCCGCGGCAGGGCACCGAGCCCGCCGAGCGCCACCCGGGCGCGCAGCAGGTCGTTGTCGCCATATTCGCCGATGGCGAAATCGGGGTAGGACCAGCCATCGACGGTGGCGCCGGCCTCGGCAAGGCCATTGCGCAATTCGGCTCGCAGCGCCGGCAGCGACTGCGTCCACAAAGCCCGGGTTTCGGGGCTCAGCGCGTCCCAATCCGTGCCGATGCCGAGCGTGCCAAAGCCGTTGGCCTTGACCGCCAGGGCCGAGTTCGCTGCCGAGCGGGCCAGCGCCTCGTTGACGACGGCGAGAAAGGTCTTGCCGTCCGGCGCCACGGGCACGGTGGCGATCGTCGGCACCGATGTGGCGCGGCCGCTGTCGAGGCCGACGTCGAACCCTTGCAGCAGTTCGGCCGCCGCCTTCAGGTCGTCGGGGCCCTTGACCAGCACGCGCACCAGCAGCCAGGCGTCGTTGGTCGTGCTGCGAATGGTCTGGGTGCCGGCCGGCACCGGGCCGTTGTAGCCGGGACCGACAAAGGCATAGCGGCCGCCGTCGCCGCCGGTCCGCGAGCCGAGAATCGCGGTGACATCGGTGGTCAGCGAATACAGTGCCGCCGAATGGTAGCGGCCGGCGCCGGGCGGGATCGTCACCACCACCGGTCCGGCGGCGAGATCGAGCCACAGGCTGCCATAGAGCGTGTCGTTGTTGGGCGTCGTCACCTCGCGGCTGCTTGCATCGGCGAGCTTCAGGCGCGGCAGGATGAAATTGACGGCGTCGGGCAGGCCGGCGGCCTTGGCTTGGGCGAGCTGCACCGATCGGGTGCGCATGATCTCGTAGATGGGAAAGGCGAAATGGAAGGCGCGGCGCAGGGCGGCGACCTCCTCGGTGTCGGGCAGCGGTGCGATCCTGGCGGGCGCGGTGGCGGGCCTTGCCACGGGCTTGGCGACGGGCCGCGACGCGGCTTTCTTCGCCGCCGGTTTGGCCGGTGCGGCGCTGCCGGTGACGCTGGTGGACAGCAGCAGCGCCGCCATGATCAGGTTGATGTGCCGCATGGTGGGACCCCCAAGAAACCGGTCGGAGGTACGCGCCCCCTCTCAATTTGCTCTCATTGCCGGGCGGCGGCTTTGGCGTAAAGTCCGCCGGCATAGAAACCTTCGGGAGATCGACGATGAGCGAAGCCTATATCGTTGCCGCGGCGCGGACCGCCGGCGGCCGGCGCGGCGGCATGTTGCGGGACTGGCACCCCGCCGACCTCGCCGGCCAGGTGCTGAATGCGCTGATCGACCGCTCCGGCGCCGACCCGGCGCTCGTCGAGGACGTCATCATGGGCTGTGTCGGGCAATTCGCCCAGCAATCGGCAAATGTCGCGCGCAATGCCGTGCTGTCGTCGAAACTGCCCGAATCGGTGCCGGGCACCAGCGTCGATCGCCAGTGCGGATCGTCGCAGCAGGCGGTGCATTTCGCCGCCGCGACGGTGATGAGCGGCCAGATGGACATCGTCATCGCCGCCGGGGTCGAATCGATGACCCGCATCCCGATGGCGACGCCAGCCAAGCTGGCGCACGAAAATGGCCTCGGTTCGCCGTTCGGCAGCGCCGGCATCAAGGACCGTTATCCGGGCATCCAGTTCAGCCAGTTCGCCGGCGCCGAGATGATCGCCAAGAAGTACAATCTTTCCAAGGATGAGCTCGACGCCTTCGGCTATGAAAGCCAGCGGCGTGGCGCGGCGGCGGCCAACAGTGGCGCCTTCGACAAGGAAATCGTGCCCATTGAGGTGACGACGCACGAGGGCGCCGCGCACACCCACACCGTCGACGAAGGCATTCGCTTCGATGCCAGCCTGGAGGCCATTCGCGGCGTCAAGCTGATCATGGAGGGCGGCCGGCTGACCGCTGCCACGTCGTCGCAGATCTGCGATGGCGCGTCGGGGATGCTGATCGTCAACGAACGCGGGCTGAAGGCGCTGGGCGTCAAGCCGATGGCGCGAATCCATCACATGACGGTCGTCGGCGAGGATCCGGTGATCATGCTCGAGGCGCCGATCGGGGCGACCCAGCGGGCGCTGGCGCGGTCGGGGATGAAGCTGGAGGACATCGACCTGTACGAGGTCAACGAGGCCTTTGCCTCGGTGCCGGCGGCCTGGCTGCAGGTCCTGGGGGCGGACCCGGCCCGGCTCAACGTCAACGGCGGGGCGATCGCGCTCGGCCATCCGCTGGGGGCGTCGGGAACCAAGCTGATGACGACGTTGGTCCATGCGCTCCATGCGCGCGGCAAGCGCTGGGGGCTGCAGACCATGTGCGAGGGCGGCGGCCTTGCCAATGTGACGATCATCGAGGCGCTGTGATGACCTTTACCCAGATTGCCCTCGATATCGACGGGCCTGTTGCCACCATCACCCTCGATCGCGAGGCGAAGCTCAACGCCTTTACCGGCACGATGATGGACGAGCTGATCGCGGCGTTCGACGTGACCGACGCCGATGATTCGGTGCGCGCCGTCATCGTGACGGGGCGCGGTCGGGCATTCTGCGCCGGGGCGGATCTGAGCGCCGGGGCGGCGACGTTCGATTATGAGAAATTGGGCGGCAAACGCGGTGGCCCGGTGCGCGAGGATGGCAGCATCGATTACAGCCATGACGCCGTGCGCGATGGTGGTGGCCGGGTAACCTTGCGCATTTTCAAGTCGTTGAAGCCGGTGATAGCCGCCGTCAACGGCCCGGCGGTGGGCATCGGCGTGACCATGCAGCTGGCGATGGACGTGCGCATGGCGTCGGAGACGGCGCGATTCGGCTTTGTTTTCGCGCGGCGCGGCATCGTTCCCGAGGCGGGATCGAGCTGGTTCCTGTCGAAGCTGGTCGGCCTGCCCCAGGCGCTGGAATGGTGCATGACCGGGCGGGTGTTCGGGGCGGACGAGGCGCTGAAGGGCGGGCTGGTGCGGTCGGTCCATGCTGCCGATGACCTGCTGCCGGCAGCGCGGGCGCTGGCGCTGGAAATCGCCGAGAACACGGCGCCGGTGTCCGTCGCGCTGACCCGGCAGATGCTGTGGCGGATGGCCGGAGCAGAAAGCCCGTGGGACGCGCATCGCCTTGATTCCAGGGCGATTTATGCCCGCGGTCGGGCGGGTGACGCCAGGGAGGGCGTAGTGTCGTTTTTGGAGAAGCGCCCGCCGGTCTATCCCGACAAGGTCAGCACCGACATGCCGGATTTCTATCCGTGGTGGGATGAGGAAGTGTATCGGTAGCCCTGCTCCCCCTCTCTTGCAGCGAAGGGGAACCAAAAACCCATCTGGCACTTTTCTGTTGACAAGCGCGACGCTTTTGGTTAGAGATTCGGCACGCTTCAGAAATCCGCCGACAGAAAGGCGCTCCGCAACCGCGGGGCGCCTTTTTCGTCGGCCCTGTGGGAGACGCCGCGCATGGAACACAGCATTCGCCATTGGCTGGTCAAGGATCGCAAGCGCTTCATCGCCACCCTCGCTGAAACCGGCAATCCGGCGACGGCGGCGCGGGCGATCGGGCAGACGCTGGCGGCGGCCTATGACATGCGCGAGCGCTGGCCGCTGTTGGCCGACGAATGGCGGCGCGCGCTGGGTGTCGCCTGGGAACAGGTGGAGATGCGGTTGCTGGCGACCTTGCTCGAAGGCGAGGCCGAGGACATCGACCCCAAGGTGGCGCTGGAGATGCTGAAGCGGCGGCCGATGGCGATGGCGCGGCCGATCGTGACGGTCGACGCGGCCAGGATCGCCCGGGTGCGCGAGCAGATCCGGGCGCTGGCGGGGGAATAGCCTCCTGCTGGCCGGGCGGGCTTCTCGGCGGCTTGCTCGTTCCAGCTTCCAACCCGCTCAGGCTGAGCTTGTCGAAGCCCGTCGGAACCCGGCTTCGACAGGCTCAGCCCGGGCGGGTGCTGCTGGAAGCCGGCTTCGACAGGCTCAGCCTGAGCGGGGTGGGGCGGGGAGTGCCCATTCAAAAACGAAAGGCGGCACGATGGCAGACCGCCCGGCGGCTGACGATCCGCGATCGGTCGCGGAAATCTGGGACGATGTTGGCCCCGCCCGGCAGCGTGCGGTGGTTGCCGACAACGGCGACGACGCGGTGCAGGGGGCGCTTGCCGGCCAGGGTACGCTGCGCCCGGCGCAGTTGCCGCCGCCGGGGGACTGGGCGATCTGGGCGATTCTCGCCGGCCGGGGTTTCGGCAAGACGCGGGCCGGCGCCGAATGGATCCATGCGCTGGCGGCGGCGCCGGGGCGGCGTTTTGCCCTTGTCGGCCCGACGCTGGATACTACGCGGGCGGTGATGGTGGAGGGTGAATCCGGCCTGCTGGCGCGGGTGCCACCCGGCGGCGACGTGAGTTATGTGCCCAGCCTGCGGCAACTGACCTGGCCGAATGGATCGCAGGCGCGGCTGTTTTCGGGCGGCGAGCCCGATGCCCTGCGCGGCGGCCAGTTCGATTTTGCCTGGGGCGATGAATTCGCGCACTGGCCGCGGGCCGAGGCGACGCTGACCAATTTGCGGCTGGCGACCCGGCTGGGGCTGCATCCCCAGCTGCTGCTGACGACGACACCGCTGCCCTATGCCTGGCTGAAGGCGATGCTTGCCGAACCCGGCGTGGTGGTGACGCGCGGGCGGATGGACGACAATCGTGCCAATCTGCCGGCATCGCTGATCGCCGGGCTGGAGCGGCGCTATGGCGGCTCGGCGATCGGCCG
Source organism: Alphaproteobacteria bacterium (assembly GCA_003241875.1). Taxonomy (GTDB): domain Bacteria; phylum Pseudomonadota; class Alphaproteobacteria; order Sphingomonadales; family Sphingomonadaceae; genus Sandarakinorhabdus. The sequence continues at coordinate 103,065 of QBLU01000002.1, read as the reverse complement.
GCAGGAGCTCGACGGCGAGATCGTCGATGACCTGGAGGGGGCATTGTGGACCCGCGCGCTGATCGAGCGGCAGCGGGCGACCGAGACGCCGGCGATGATGCGGGTGGTGATCGGTGTCGATCCGCCGGCCGGCGGGGCGCAGGGCGTCTGCGGCATCGTCGCGGTCGGGCTGGGCACCGACGGCATCGGCTATGTGCTCGGCGACGAAAGCGTCGAGGGCGGGCCGCCGGAGGGCTGGGCCCGCGCCGTGGTCGCCGCGGTCGACAAGTGGAGGGCCGACAAGGTGATCGCCGAGATCAACAACGGCGGCGACATGGTGCCATCGCTGCTGCGCGCCGCGGATTCCGCCCTGGCGGTCGACACGGTGCGGGCATCGCGCGGCAAGGTCGCCCGGGCTGAACCTGTTGCGAGCCTATATGGTAACCGGCGGGTGCTGCACGCCGGCGCGTTTCCGGCGCTGGAGGACCAGCTTTGCGGGCTGTTGCGCAGCGGCATCTATGCGGGGCCTGGGGCGTCGCCCGACCGGGCGGATGCCCTGGTCTGGGCGCTGACGGCGCTGATGCTCGGGGTGAAGCGCGGCAAGCCGAAGGTGCGGGGGCTGTAGTTCTTCCCGGGTCGTCACCTCGCCTGCGCGGGGATCACGATCGAAGCGTGCGGGCGCAAAATCAGGAGATCGACATGAAACTGCCCTTCTGGCGGACCAAATCTGCTGCACAGCCGCTGCGCATCCCGAGCTGGGCGACGGCGTACAGCGGCGGCGAGGCACCGCGGAGTTACGAGGCGCAGGTGAAGGCGTCGTACCTGGCCAATCCGGTCGCGGCGCGCGCCATACGCCTGATCAGCGAGGGCGCCGGCGGGGCGCCGGTACTGGCCAATCCGCCGGGCCACCAGGCGCTGGCGCTGCTGGCGAGTGCCGGGTTCGGGGCATCGGGGCCGGGGTTGATCGAGATGCTGGCGGCGCAGCTACTGCTGCACGGCAATGCCTATGTCGAGGCGGCGTGCGGTCCAGATGGGCTGCCGGCGGCGCTGTTCGCGCTGCGGCCGGAACGGGTGACGGTCGAATCCGACAGTCGCGGCTGGCCGACGGGGTATCTGTACCGCGCTGGTGACATGGTGACGCGCTATCCGGCCGAAACGGTCGGCGATCGGGCTGCCTTGCTGCACATCCGCAGCTATCATCCGCTCGACGATCACTATGGTGCCGGTTGCCTGGGCGCTGCCGCGGGGGCGGTCGAGGTCCATAACGCGGCGGCGAAGTGGAACCGCGCCTTGCTCGACAATGCGGCACGGCCGTCGGGGGCGCTGGTGTACCAGCCCGGTGACGGATCGAGCCTGACGCCCGACCAGTTCGAGCGGTTGAAGGCCGAGATGGAGGCTGGCTATGCCGGTGCCGCCAATGCCGGGCGGCCGCTGCTGCTGGAAGGCGGGCTGAGCTGGCAGGCAATGAGCCTGACGCCGGCCGAAATGGATTTTGCCCGGGCGCGGGATGCGGCGGCGCGGGAGATCGCGCTGGCCTTCGGGGTGCCGCCGCTGCTGCTCGGCCTGCCGGGGGATGCGACCTATGCCAATTACAAGGAGGCCAATGTGGCGCTGTGGCGGCTGACGCTGCTGCCGCTGACGGGGCGCATCCTGGCGGCGCTGTCGGCGCATCTGCAGAACTGGTGGCCGGGGCTGGAGCTGCGCGTCGATCGCGACGCGGTGCCGGCGCTGTCGGAGGACCGCGAGCGGCTGTGGACGCAGGTGAGTGGCGCGACGTTCCTCACCGATATGGAGAAGCGCAACATTCTCGGGCTGGAGGCGGGGCGATGACGGCGATGCTCGAAGGGCTGGTGGCACAGGCCGAGGCGCAGGGCGCGGCGCGGGTGACGCTGCGCGCGCTGGTCGAGGAGGCGAGCGAGGTCGGCGCGGCGCGGGCGCTGCGCACGCTGGGGCTGATGGATGACAAGGCCGGGCCGGACATCGTCGAGCTGCGCCAGCTGATCCAGGGCTGGCGCGATGCCAAGCGATCGGCGCTGTCGGCGGTGGTGGCCTGGCTGGTGCGGACCGCGGTGGCGCTGCTGCTGATCGGGCTGGCGTTCAAGATGGGAATTGTGGAGCGGGTGCGGGGGTAACGCGCGCTCGGTGTCAGCCATCCCGGTGAAGGCCGGGACCCATGAACAACAAGTGTCGGCGCAGGCAGCACCCGTGTGTCCACGGCCGGTGGTTCATGGGTCCCGGCCTTCGCCGGGATGACAGTAACAGGGGCCCTTAGTCATGACCGATCTGCGTTTCGCTGGTTACGCCAGCGTCTTTGGCGTGCCCGACAGCGGCGGTGACGTCGTGCTGCCCGGTGCCTTTGTCGGCGCCAGGGCCGGGGTGCCGCTGCTTTGGCAGCATGACAGTAAGGAACCCATCGGGTTCATCGAGAGCCTGACCGAGGACCGCCACGGTTTGCGGGTGACCGCGCGGGTCGTCGGCAGCGGGCGCGGTGCGCAGGCCGTTGCGCTGCTGCGTGCCGGCGCCATCGACGGGCTGTCCTTTGGTTATCGCGTGAAATCGGCGCGTCCGGACCGGGCGCGCGGTGTGCGGCAGCTGGCGAGCCTCGATCTGATCGAGGTGTCGCTGGTGACCTTTCCGATGCAGCCGCTGGCGCGGGTGCTCGGTCTTTCGACTTTGCAGCAGGAGACGTTGAATGAGCTATGAAATGAAGGCCGATGCGCTCGACGCGGTGTTCGAGACCGCGGCCGAGAATATCGAGATCGCGGCGCTGAAGGCCGAAATGGCGCGGCTGGGCAATCTGGTGACGGCGCGCAGCCTGACGCGGCCGGCGTTGGGCGAGGTCAAGGCCGGCGATGCCGTCGAGACGGGCAGCGTCGCCGCCTATCTGCGCAAGGGTGATCTGTCGGGTCATGAGCTGAAGCAGGCGACGATCGGTGTCGGCCCCAAGGGCGGTGTCGCGGTGCCGGAACAGATCGACGCGGTTATCGACCGGGTGCTGCGCGCCGGCTCGCCGATCCGCAGCCTGGCGCGGGTCGTCGATGTCGGCACGTCGGTCTATTCCAAGCTGATCACGACGAGCGGCGTCATTTCGGGCTGGGTCAGCGAGACGGCCGCCCGGCCGGATACCGAAACCCCTGATTTCGCCGAGATCGTGCCGCCGATGGGCGAGCTTTACGCCAATCCGTCGGCGAGCCAGCAGATGCTCGACGACGCCATGTTCAACGTCGAAACCTGGCTGGGCGAAGAAGTCGGCCGCGAATTCGCCCGGGCGGAGGGGGTGGCGTTCGTCACCGGCGACGGCGTCAACAAGCCGCGTGGCTTCCTCGCCGCTGCCAACAGCGCGCTGGCCGACACGATCCGGCCGTTCGGCACGCTGCAGTTCGTCACCTCGGGGGCGGCCGGCGCCTTTGCCGCGTCCAACCCGCAGGATCGGTTGATCGATCTCGTCCATGCGCTGGCGGCGCCGTATCGCCAGGGCGCCAGCTGGGTGATGAACTCGGCGACGCTGGCGCGCATCCGCAAGATGAAGGACGGGCAGGGTGCCTTCCTGTGGCAGCCGGCGCTGTCGGCCGACCAGCCGCAGACGCTGCTCGGCTATCCGGTCGTCGAGGTCGATGCGATGCCAGATGTGGCGGCCGACAGCCTGTCGATCGCATTCGGCAACTTCGAGGCCGGTTACCTCGTCGTCCAGCGCCGCGAGACGGTGGTGCTGCGCGATCCGTTCACCAACAAGCCGTTCGTGCAATTCTATGCGACGAAGCGGGTCGGCGGCACCGTCATCGACAGCCGCGCCATCAAGCTGATGAGGTTCAGCGTCTGATGCGCGCCGCGTGACGCACCTCGGCGGCGCCGGCACCCCCGGCGCCGCCGCTTTTTTCCCGATATCGATGAGGTCACCCCATGGCGATAACTGCCGCTTCGGTGGATACCAACGGCTGGGTGCTGCGGCTGGTCGTGACCGGTGGCCTCGGCAGCTTTGCCGGTTATGCGCTCGACCCCGACGGCGCGCCGCGGGTCGGCCTGTCGGCGAGCCATGCGGGCTTCACGGCCTCTGGCGGCGCTGCCGTCCCGAATGTCCACAACCGCCCGCTGATCGGCACCAAGCCGCTGCGCAAGCCGGCGAATTTCAACGGCACCGGGCTCGATCCCGCGGTCATCGACGAGGTCGATCTGGGCGGCGGCAGCATCGCGGTGCGGATCGCGCTGTCGGAATATGTCTATGCCACCGACACGCTCGGCCCGCTGGCGGTGCTTGCCGGGTGGCGCAGCGGCGAGGCGGCGGCGAGCGGGATCGCGGTCGTCAACAACAGCAGCATCGCGGCGCCGCTGCCGATCATGCGCTGGGTGCGCCCGGCCTACGACATCGTCACCGGCAGCTTCCGGCTGTCGCTGCTGGTCGCCTCCCATCATCCGGTGGGTTTCGCGCCGGTGGCGGCGGTGAAGTTCACCGCGACCGACGGGACCACGACGAAGACAGTGTGGACGACGGCGCTCGATACCGACAACGACCATGGCGACAATTTGCGCTGCTATACGGTGATGATCGACCCGGCGACGGCGACGGCGCTGACCGCCGGGCTGCTGCGCTGCGATGCCGAGGTCTATCCCCATCTCGGCGCGATGCGCTCGACCGATCCGGCGGGCACCCGGTCAATGGCGGCGCTGGGCACGGCGGGCATCGGGGCGGCGGCGGCGATCCCCTTTGTCGTCGGCTATGATCCGGCCGGCGCGCGCTATGGCGGCCGCTTCATCTATGTGAACCCGGCGTCGACGCAGACGACCAGCAACGCGACGATGATCAAGTCGTCGCTGGCGGCGGCAAAGGCGGAGCCGCTGTCGAACCAGCCGGCTACCCTGCAGACCGCGTTCAACGCCATCTACAACCTCAATCGCAGCCAGGTGGCGGCCAATGGCCAGGCCGCGTCGACCCGCGCCGGGGATGGCATCACCATCGTGCTGGCCGCGGGGGTCAACGTGTCGTCAACATCGAATGCGGTGCTGGGCGTGACCACCGCCGATGTGCCGATCCGCGTCATCGGCGACCCCGACAATGCCAATCCGCGCGACAATTGCATCCTGCGTGGTCCCGGCGCGTCCAACGGTGGCCGGATCGGCAACAACCTGAAGGTCCGCCTCGCCAATCTCACCGTCCAGGGCACCAGCCTCGGCGTGGTCAGCGGCGGCACCGCCAGCAGTTTCTGGTACGACAATGTGACCTTCAAGGCGGCGCCGGGCTATGAGGGGGCGACCGCATCGCCGACCACGGCTGTCACCCATGTCGCCATGACGCGGGTGAAATCCAGCCAGAACAGCTGGCGCCCCTTTGTCACGATGCTGATGCGCAATTGCGCCTTTTCGAGCCAGATCGCCTGCCCGGCGATCATCCGCCAGCGCTACATCAGTGCCGAGGAAGACGGCCATATCAGCACCTCCCGGACCGAGGCGGCGATGGTGCCGCACGCCACCAGCACGAGCCCGGCCGGGCTGTCGGAAGACACGGTCGTGGCGTTCAGCGATTTTCGCGCGCTGCGTGGCCGCGGCCGGCAGGGCAATCCGACCGCCAGCGCGGCAGCGGCCGGCACGCCGAACCCGTCGCTGCGCCGGATGCTGTGGCTGAACAATGTCTTCGAAAAGATCGGGCCGACCGCCGATGCGCCCTTTTACGCCCTTGGCGAGGATGAAAGCCTGACGATGAGCTATAACATCGTCGAGGGAAACACCTTCGTCGGCGACCGCTGCAACAGTTTCTATTCCGATCCGCTGCCGGCGACGGTGGCCGAGACGAACAGCCAGCGCAACCAGGCCTATGTCAATCGTTTCGCCAACAATTACCTCAACTGGCAGCCGTCGAAGCACGACAGTTTCTACGATGGCACCACGGCGGGTCTGCGCGGCAATGCCAATGGCTATCGTCCGCAGATGGTCGAGGCCTGGTCCTATCTCTATGCCGTCAACCACGAGGCGACGGTCGAGGGCAGCGCGCCGGGATCGGCGTTCGGCCTGGAATTCTATGGCCCGCGCGCCCTGAAGGACGCGATCGTCCCGGCCGTTTGGTTCACGCTCGACCGGTCGGCCAACACCGGCGGCAGCGGCGGCGGCGACTACCAGCCGCCGGCAGCGAGCCCGCTTCTGGGCCGGGTGGTGCGCGCCAACAGCGATCGCGATTTCGCCGACCAGCCGCGGGTCGCCGATGGCGCCTCCGGCGCGCTGGAAGCTGCCGGCGGTGTTGCGATCGCGCTCGTCCCTGCGGCCAACCTGCACGGGCAACGGGCGGCGGCGTCGCTGGTCGGCTGGACCGGCGCGCTTGGCCCCGTCCCGGGGCGGCATGCGATCGCGACCGGCAGCCCCGGGCTGCTGTGGTCGGCGACGCTCCAGGCCGCCGACGCACGATCGACATTCGGCGGGACGGGGCCGGCGCTCGGCGCCGGGGCTGTGCTGCTGTCGCCTGATGCGAGCTGGCTGGAATTCGGCGACCTGCCGGCGGTGCTGCTGGTGCCGTCTGGGATTCCCGGCGCGATCCGCACGCTCCGGGTCGGCGCCGACCAACGCACGATCCTGGTGAAGTTCAACTGAAGGGAGTTCCAACATGGCGAAATTTGCAAACAATGACGTGCTCGACGGCAGCCTCAACATAGTCCGGGCCGCGACCCGCATGGTGGCGGTCAACGGCCAGCCGGCGAGCTATGCCGCTGCCGACAGCGGGCGGCTTGCCGAGGCGGCGCTGACCACCGGCGACTTCACGCTGGCGGCCGGCGACATTTCGGGGCGCAAGGTCGGCATCGCGCCGAAATCGGGGCTGGCGGTGATCGCCGCGGGGACCGCCGACCATGTCGCGCTGCTCGATGCGGCGACCTCGCGGCTGCTGTATGTGACGACGTGCCCGGCCCAGGCGCTGGCCCCCGGCGGCACCGTCAACATCGCCGCCTGGAGCGTCGAGATCGGCGCCCCGGCCTGATTGCCGCCAACCGAACGCAGCGCCGGCTGCCGCTGGCGACAGCGGCAGCCGGCCCCATCGCAGGGAGGGCAGCTTGACGATTTTCCTCAAGGATCCGGGCGCCGGGCTCGACTATGCCGTCGACTGGTCGGCCGGCTATCTGTCCGACCCGGCGGTCACCATCGCCACGTCGAGTTGGTCGGTCGACCCTGTCGAAACCGGGGGCGTGGTGGCAACGACAGCCCGGATCGAGGCAGGACGGACGATCGTCACGCTGCTCGCCGGCGTTCCGGGACGACTTTACCAGATCACCAACCAGGTGACATTTTCCGACGGCAGCGAGGATGAACGCCTGCTCGCCGTCCGCGTGGAGGACCGCTGATGACGGGCGAATCGACCACGCCGGGGCCGCTGGCGGTGAGCCTGGCCGAGTGCAAGGCACAATTGCGGCTGGAGCGTGACGACGAGGACGGCACGATTGCCGGCTTCATTCGCACCGCGATGGCCCTGTGCGAGGCCTTCACCGGGCAATGGCTGATCACGCGGGACGGCCGGCAGCGGCTTGGCAACAATGCCGGCTGGCAACGCATCACGGCGCAACCGGTGGTGGCGATCAGCGGCATCGAAAGCGGCGGGGTCGCGCTGACGAGCGATGCCTATGAGACTGATGTCGATGCCGCCGGCAATGGCTGGGTGCGCCTGCTGACCGATGTCGAGGCGCCGCTGGCGTTGTTCCGGGCGGGTCTCGGTGACGACTGGAATGCGGTGCCCGAGCCTCTGCGCCAGGGCCTGATCCGGCTCGTGGTGCACCTGTTCACCCATCGCGACGCCGCCGATGCCGGCCCGCCGCCGGCGGCTGTGACGGCGATGTGGCGTCCGTGGCGCCGGATGCGGCTCAACTAGAGGTTTTGGACATGGCAGACGAACTGGCCGGCGCGCTCAACCAGCGCGTCGCGATCGAGACATGGGTTGCCGCCCGCGACGCCGCCGGCGCCGATACCGGCCATTGGCAGGCGGCAGGGCCGGCCTATGCGGCGGTGGTGCCCGATGGCGCCGGTGGTGTCGCCGGCGAGGCGCGCCGCTCGCGCCGGCGCTGGCTGGTGACGCTGCGGGCGCCGACGGTGGTGTCGCTGACCTCGCGGCTGATCTGGAATGGCCGCTATCTGGCCGTGCTGGCGGTCGAGAGCGATCCGCGCCGGCCCGACCGGGTGCAATTGCGCTGCGAAGGCCGGGAGGCATGAGCGCGCACATCTGGCGGGCGGCGGCGGCAGCGGCGGCATCGGCCGGCGCGCGGTTGGCGCAGGCGCGCGGTGCGGCGATGGCGGCGGACGTCGGCGCGGCGTTCCCGGCGATCGAGGCAGTTGCCGAGGCGGAGCGGGTCGTGCTGCGCGCGCCGGGGCTGCGGGCGCGGCTGTTCGGCACGCGGCGGCGAGGGCCCGACCTGCGCCTGGTGAGTTTGCTGACACAGGGGAGCCGGCGATGAGCGCGAGCATTGCAGTCCAGCGCCTGGTGCTGGCGGCGCTGGCGGCGGTGCCGGGTGTCACCGGCGTTCATGACGGCCCGCCGGTCGATGCGGTGTCACCCTATCTGGTGATCGGTCCCGACCTGGTCACCGACTGGAGCACCAAGACCGAGACCGGGCATGAGCATCGCATCGGGGTGACGGCGTGGGTCGAAGGCCCGGCTGCTGCGCCGGCAAAAGCGATCATCGGCGGCGTCGAGGCGGCGCTGGCGGCGATGGCGGGCACGCAGGGCGGCCATCGGCTGGTGTCGGTGCGCCTGTTGCGCAGCCTGGTGCTCACCGACCCGGAAGGCTGGTCGCAGGGCATCGTGGAATTCCGGCTGCGGACGGTCGCCGCCTGACAACAACCAATCGAAAGGGTTCGACATGGCCATGGAAAAGGGCAGTGCATTCCTGTTGAAGATCGGTGACGGGGCGGCGCCGCCGGTGTTCACCACCGTTGCCGGGCTGCGCACGACGCAGATGACGGTGAATGCGGAGACGGTGGTCGTCACCAACCAGGGATCCGGCGGCTGGCGCGAGCTGTTGTCGGGCGCCGGCGTGCGGTCGGTGTCGTTGAGCGGGGCCGGGGTGTTCACCGGCTCGGCGGCGGAGGCGCGGATCAAGGCCAATGCGCTGGCCGGCCAGGTCGACGATTATCGCATCAGCTTTGAAAGCGGCGACACGGTGACCGGGCGCTTCCTGATCACCCGGCTCGATTATGCCGGCGATTTCAATGGCGAGCGCACCTACACGCTGGCGCTGGAAAGCTCCGGCGCCGTGGTGACGGCGTGACGGCGGCCAATGCCGAGCGCGGCGAGGCGGCGCTGATGATCGGCGGCGCGACGCTGCGGTTGCGGCCGAGCTTTGCCGCGCTGGTCGCCGCCGAGGCCGAGCTGGGGCCGTTGTTCGCGCTGATCGAGCGGGCGGCTGCCGGCGGGCTGACGCTCGCCGAGCTGGCCGGGCTGTTCTGGCACTGCCTCGATCCGGTGCCGGCGGCGCTGAGCCGTGCCGAGTTCAGCGAAGCGCTGGTCGCCGGAGGCCTGGCGACGGCGACGCCGGCGCTGCGGGTGCTGCTCGGCCAGGTGCTGGCGGGGCGGTGAGCTTCGGGGCAGCGGCGCGGCGCGCGGCGCGGGTTGCGGCTTCGTTGCTCGGCTGGCGACCCGATGATTTCTGGGCGGCGACGCCGGAGGACCTGCGCAACGCGCTCGGGCTCGACGAGGTCGATGCGCCCGCGGACGGCAGCCTGCTGTCGCAATTGATGGAGAGTTTCCCCGATGATCGGTGACGAAACCAGTCTCGACACGCTGGTGATCGGCGTGCGTGCCGATACCAGCGGCTTTCTCGCCGGCGTTGCCGAGATGCGGCGCGAGCTCGACGGGCCGCTGGCGCAAGGCGCCGAACGCGCCGGCGGCAGCATCGAGCGGGCCCTGGCGCGGGCGGCGATCACCGGCAAGTTCGGCTTCGAGGATCTGCGCCGGGTGGCATTGAGTGCGCTCTCCGATATCGCCGCAAGTGCGTTGCGCAGCGATATCGGGTCGCTGTTCGGCGGCGGCGGTGGCCTGCTCGGGTCGATCACCTCGGGCATCGGCAGCCTGTTCGGCGCGCCGGGCCGCGCCATCGGGGGCCCGGTCAGCGGTGGCCGGCCCTATCTTGTCGGCGAGCGGGGCCCCGAGCTGTTCGTGCCCGCCGGCGCCGGCCGGGTCGAAACCGGGGCGCCTGGGCGCGGCGCCGTCAACGTGACCGTCAACGTCGCGGCGCCGCGCGAGGCCACGCCGGCGCTGATGCGGCAGACCGGCGCTCAGGTCGCGCGCGCCGTGCGCCAGGCGCTGGCGAGGGCCGACGCATGATGCGGCACTGGCTGGCAACGGCCGAGGACCAGCAGCGGCAGCAGTGGATCAAGCGCTTCGACCCGCGCTATTGGACGGTCGATTTCCCGCGGCCGATGATGGCGGCGGTGACGACGGTCGACGCCGATGCGCTGGCGATCGATGTCACCTTCCTGCGCCGCAACGACCTCGCCGGCTTGATCTGGGAGTCGGCGGACCGCTGGAGCCATCCGCTGCTCGCCTATGCAACGGCGCGGGATTATCGCGGCACGACGCTGGCGTTTCGCTGGCAGTCGACAGGCGCGGTGCAGCCGCTCGACGCCATCAACGGCCCGGTGCTGACCATCGAGGGCGAGGATGCTGCGGGCGTGGCGCGCAGCTGGTATGTGCGGCTGTGGAATTATGCCGTCGGCAGCGGCAGCGATGCCGAGGTGCGGCTGGATTTCGACGCGCTGGCGGGCGGCTTCCTGTTGCCGGCCGAGGCTGATCCGGTGTGGCCGCAGGCGATCGACCGGATGTTCATCTCGCTGGTGCCGCCGGGGCGTGACGGCAGCGACCTGCCGCTGGTGGCGGCGCTGTCGGGCCGGGTGATGGTCAGCGGCATCCGCTGCGACGGGCCGGGATCGATGCGGCGCGCCGGCGACGCGCTGGTGCCGCCGCATGCGTTGCGGATCTGCAGCGGCTATGACGACAGCTACAACCAGACGCCCGAGCGGCTCGTCGAGGCGATGTTCGCGCTCGGGTACCGCGGGTCGCTCGTCCATTATGTCGGGATGAGCCATTTTCCCGGGCTTCGTTGGGACGCGGGGGAGGCGGCCTATCTCGCCGATCCGGCGCTGCCGGTCTGCGCGCCGGCGGCGGCGTGGCACGCCGACTTCATCGCCCGCGCAGTGGCGCTCGGCTTTGCGCCGATCCTGTCGCTGTCGTTCGAATTGCTCGACCAGCATTGCCCGGCGGCCTGGGCGCAGCGCAGCGCCGGTGGCGCGCGGGCGTTGACCGGTTATGCGCCGCCGTCGACCTTGCTGTCACCGGCGCACGGGGCGGCGATGGCCTGGCTGCGATCGGTGGCGGTGGCGCTGGTCGGCATCATGGTCGCCGCCGGCGCGGCGCCGCGCTTCCAGATCGGGGAGCCGTGGTGGTGGGTCGGCCCGGACCATGTGCCGTGCCTGCACGATGCCGCGACGACGGCGCGCTATCTGGCCGAAACCGGGCTGGTGCCGCCGCCGATCACCGACATTCGGGTGGTAACGACAGCGGCCGAGCGCGCCTGGCTCGACTGGTGCGGCGCCCTGCTCGGCGAAGCGACGCTGGCGCTGCGCGATGCCGTGACCTCGGCGGCGCCGGCTGCCGAGACGCTGCTGCTCTTCTATGCGCCGCAGGTGCTCAATGCGGCGGCGCCGGAGTTGATCCGGGCCAATCTGCCGCTCGCCTGGGCCTCGCCGGCCTTCGATGTGCTGCAGCTGGAGGACTATGATTTCGTGACCTCGGGCGACTTCGGCGGTCAGGCGCGCGCCCGGTCGGTGGTGGAGGACCGGCTCGGCTATCCGGTGGCGCAGCAACATTATTTCGCCGGCTTTGCGACGCGCGCCGGCGACTGGCCGGCGATCGCCGACGCCGCCGCGGCGGCGATGGCGCGCGGCGTCGTCGACACCTTTGTCTGGGCCTGGCCGCAGGTCGCCCGCTTCGGCTTCACGCCCTTTCGCATCGACAGCGACGGAGACTCCGCGATGATCGCCTTCCATGACGTGCTGTTTCCGCTCAACCTCGGCTATGGCGCCACCGGCGGGCCGGAGTTTTCGACGCAGGTCGTCGTCACCGGCTCCGGCCATGAGCAGCGCAACAGCCAGTGGGGCAATGCCCGGCAATATTATGACGCGGGCCTCGGCATCCGGTCTGAGGCCGACCTTGCCGCGCTGATCGCGTTCTTCCGAGCGCGGCGCGGCCAGGCCCATGGCTTTCGCTTTACCGACCCGCTCGACAATGGCACGGCGGCACCCGGCGCGCCGGTGTCGGCGCTGGACCAGGTCATCGGCACCGGCGACGGCGGGACGACCCGCTTTGCGCTGTCGAAGTCCTATGGCGACAGCGACGCGCTGCAATTCCGTCGCATCACCCGCCCTGTGCCCGGAAGCCTGCGCGTCGCCGTCGATGGTGTTGCCCGGCTGACCGGCTGGACGCTGGCGGCGGGCGGCAATGTCGATTTCGAGGCGGCACCGGCGGCAGGCGCGGTGATCACCGCCGGGTTTCGCTTTGATGTGCCAGTGCGCTTTGCCACCGATCGCATCGACGTATCGATCGCCGGCTGGCGGGCCGGCGAGCTGCCGTCGGTGCCGCTCGTCGAAGTGCGGGAGGATTGAGCCATGCCGGAACCGACAGACCTGGGCGTGCGGCTGGGCGCCGAGCTGACGGCACTGGCCCTGTGCTGGCGCATCGTGCGGCCCGATGGCGTGGCGCTCGGCTTCACCACCCACGACCGGCCGCTGGCCATCGGCGGGCTGGTCCATGACAGTGCGCCGGGCATGGCGCCATCGGCGGTGGCCAGCAGCGATGGGCTCGACATCGATACGATGGACGTGGCCGGGGCGCTGACCGCGGATGCGATCACGGCGGCGGACCTGGCGGCCGGCCGTTTCGATGGCGCTGCCGTCATGTTGTTCCTCGTCGACTGGCAGGCGCCCGATGCCGGGCAACAGCTGCTGGCGCGTGGCACGTTGGGCACGATCGAGACCGGTACCGGGGCCGACCAGGGCTTTGCGGCGACACTGCGCGGGCCGACTGCGGCGCTGGCGGTGACGCGCATCGAAAGCTGTTCACCCGAATGCCGCGCCGAACTCGGCGACCGTCGCTGCCGGGTCGACATGCGCGGCCGGCGCGAGCGGCGGTCGGTGCTTGGCGGCGATGGCGACCGGGCGCGCTTCGACGGGGTCGATGCCGCTGGCAGCGCAGGCTTCATCGAGGGCCGGGTCCGCGTGCTGTCGGGCGAGAGCGCCGGCCTCGAGCGCCGCGTGATCGCGGCCGAGGGCGACTGGCTGGTCTTCGACGAGACGCTGATGCTGGCGCCGGGTGTTGCCGTCGAGCTCCGGCAGGGCTGCGACAAGCGTTTTGTCACTTGCGTCGAGCGCTTTGCCAACGGTGCCAATTTTCGTGGTGAGCCACATGTGCCCGGCGGTGACGTGTTGACCCGGTTCCCGGGCCTGTGACGACCCCGCACAAACGCGCCGCGGTGGTGGTGGCCGCGGCGCGCGCCTGTGTCGGCACGCGGTTTCGGCCCCAGGGGCGGACGCCGGGGTCGGGCCTCGATTGCGTCGGGGTGGTGCTGCAGGCCGCGCGGGCCGTCGGCATCGTGCCCGCTGCCGTGCCGTCCTATGCGCTGTCCGGTGAAACCGCCGCAATGCTGGTCGCGGCGCTGGCCGACGCCGGCTGCGTGGCCGTGTCCGACGCGGCACCCGGCGACATACTGGCGCTCGCCCCTGCAGCGCGGCAGCGCCATCTTGCCATCGTGACGCCGGCCGGCGTCGTCCATGCCCATGCCGGCCTCGGCCGCGTCGTCGAGGGCCCGATCGACCCGGACTGGACGCTGCTCGGCATCTGGCGCTTGCCTGGAGTTCATTGATCATGGCGACACTCGTTCTCGGTACGGTCGGCCGCATCTTCGGCGGACCGCTTGGCGGCCTCATCGGCACCTTTGTCGGCGGCGCCCTCGATCGCGCCGTGCTCGGCGGCGGCGGCAAGGCGCGCGAGGTCGGCCGCATCGGCAACCTGGCCGTCCAGAGCGCTGCCTATGGTGAGCCGATCCCGTTCATCGCCGGCCGCATGCGCAGCGCCGGCAATCTGATCTGGACCAGCGGCATCATCGAAACCCCAAGCCGCAGCGGCGGCGGCAAGCGCGGGCCATCGACAACCAACTACAGCTACTCGGCGTCGTTCGCGGTGGCGCTGGCCGGGCGCGAGATTGTCGGCGTCGAGCGCATCTGGGCCGATGGCAAGCTGATCCGCGATGCCACCGGGGCCTTTACCACACCGATCACCATGCGACTCCACCGCGGCGCCGATGGCCAGGCCGTCGATCCGCTCATCGCGGCTGCCGAAGCGGCCGGCGGTACCCCGGCCTATCGCGGCCTCGCCTATGCCGTGTTCGAGGACCTGCCGCTCGGCGACTATGGCAACCGCATTCCGAACCTGACCTTCGAGGTCGTAGCCGATGCGGCGGGGGCGCCGGTCGCAGCGACGGCAATCGCGGCGCTCGGCACCGTAGACGGGCAAGCGCTGGTCGGCGTGGCGGGCGACATGCCCGATGTCGCCGGGCTTCATGTCGGCCGCAGCGGCAGCGTCGCCGAGGCGCTGGCACAGCTGATCGAGATGGCTTCGGCGACGCTGGCTGGCAGCGAGGTCCTGGTGGTTCGCGGCGCGGGTGGTGCCGTCGCCGTCATCCCGGCGGCGGATTGCGACAGTTCGGCGGCATCCGGGAGCGCGGCGCGCGAGCGGCGTCGGCGGCTGGGCGGCGAGGGCCTGGTCGGTGCGGTCGAAGTGGCGTTCTACGACACCAGTCGTGATTACCAGATCGGGCTGCAGCGCAGCCGCCGCGATGTCGCAGGCCGGCTGGAGCAGCAGTCGTTTGCCGCCGCCATGACCCCGCAGCACGCCAAGGCGCTGGCCGCGCGCTTGCTGACCGCCAACCGGGCGGCGCGGGTGCGCGCCACGGTGCGGCTGCCGTGGCGCTACCTGGGGCTTGGTGCCGGCGACCTGATCCGCATCGACGACGACGCGACCGTGTGGCGGATCCGCGAGCGTCGGTTCGAGCAGTTCGTGCTGACGCTCGATCTCGAGCGCGTCGAGGCGCTGGCACAGCCGGCGCGGGCCGTGGACGGCGGCCGGGCACTGGTGTTCGACGATGGCGTCAGCGGCCCGACCCAGCTCGAGGTGCTCGATTTGCCCGGGCTGCCCGGCGAGGTGCCGGCGCTGCCGCGGCTGTGGATTGCCGCCGCCGGTGCGGCGGCCGGCTGGCGGCGTGCCGGCATCGAGGCGAGCGCCGACGACGGCGCCAGCTATGGCAGCATCGGCCTTGTCGAGGGCGGCGTGCCGATGGGCGTGGCGCTGGGCGCGCTCGCGGCCGGTCCGGCCCAGCGCTGGGATCGATTTGCCACGGTCGACGTACGTTTGCTGTCCGACCGCCAATGGCTCGAATCGCGGTCCGGCCTATCCGTCCTGGCGGGCGCCAACCTGGCGCTGCTCGGCGACGAGATCATCCAGTATCTTGACGTGGAACCGCTGCCGGACCGGGTGTTTCGGCTCTCGGGGCTGCTGCGCGGCCGACGCGGCACCGAGGTGGCGATCGCCGGGCACGCTGCGGGCGAACGCTTCGTGCTTCTCGACGTCGCGGCGCTGCAGCCGTTCGATCCACCACTTGAGGCGATCGGGCGGCAGTATGTCTTCCGGCCGGCCGGGGTCGGCGACGTGGAGACGCCGCCGACGCGCGGCACCGTCGGCGGGCGAGCCTTGCAACCGCTGGCGCCGGTGCATCTGCGACTGGTCGCGCAGGACGGCACGGTACGCGCCGACTGGATCCGTCGCAGTCGCCTCGGCTTCGGTTGGTCGGACTTTGTCGATGCCCCGCTTGGCGAGGCGGTCGAGGCTTACCGGGTCGCGGTCACGCTCGACGGCCGCGCGGTCCGTGACGTCGTCACCAGCGTGTCGAGCTACACTTATGGCGCTGCCGATCGTGCGGCGGACGGCGGCGGGGCCGTCGTCACCATCGCCGTTCGGCAGTTGAGCAGCAGCGTCGGGCCCGGGCTCGCGGCCACCGCCACCATCCCTTGATATCGGAGACCATGATCATGGACGAGACTGCCCGTCATCGCCTGCCGCTGCTCAGCGCCGGCCAGGCCCAGAAGGAAATCACCCATAATGAAGCACTGACGGCGATCGACCGGCTGCTGCAGCTCGGCGTCGCGACCCGCAGCCTCGACGCCCCGCCGGTCAGTCCAGAGCTGGGCCTGTCGTACATCGTCGGCAACGTGCCGACCGGGGCCTGGGCCGGGCAGGCAGGCAAGCTCGCCAGCCATGACGGATTCGGCTGGGTCTTCACGAATCCGGTTCGCGGTTGCCTCGCCTGGATTGCCGATGAAGCCGTGTTCACGGTGTTCAACGGCGGCTGGTCGACCGGGGGCTGGCCGGTATCGGGGCTTGCCATCGGTGAACGCCAGGTGCTCGCGGCGCCGGCCGTCGTCGTGCCGCTGCCCAGCGGCGGCGGCGTCGTCGATGTGGAGGCACGCGCCGCGATCGCGGCACTGGTTGCAGCCTTGCAGGATCAGGCTATCATCCTCTGAAACCTAGGGGAGCGCGACTTTTCCCCATCCGACTGTTGCTCAGGGGTCACACCTTGTCGCAATCGCCTCTTGCACCTGTCCGATTGGCTGGGGTAGAGCGTTCAGGCAGTTCGAGAGAAACACGGAGTTGAAAGGGGATGACAATGCGTAAGATTGCTGTCGCAGTGGCGCTTGCCACTACAGCGCTTGCTGGGCCGGCCTTGGCCCGAGATAAGTCTTGGTACGTTGGTGCTCAGGCTGGTGCCAATCTGGTCCAGAACGAGCTTTTCGACATTACCCGCCCGGGTACCGCCGGAACCGTGGTCGACGATGGTATCCGCGTCCGCCACGAGATTGGCTATGACGTTGGTGGCACCATTGGTTATGACTTCGGCTTCTTCCGCGCCGAATTCGAAGTTGCCTATAAGGACAACAACCTCGACGTCGTGACGATCGAGCAGGCCATTCCGGCCATCCGCCTGTCGCAGGGCAACGTCGCCGTTCCGGCGCTTGGCGTGAATACCGACGCTGCCGACGGCAACGCTCGCGTGCTTTCGTTCATGGCGAACGGCTTGTTCGACTTCGGCGGCCAGGGCAGCGATGTCGGCGGCTTCATCGGCGGTGGTGCCGGTATCGCACGTGTCCAGCATTCGCAGTACCAGCTTGCCAAGTTCGGCAACACGTTCATCGACGACAGCGACACGGGCTTTGCCTGGCAGGTCCTGGCCGGCGTCTACAAGCCGATCACCGACCATGTCGACATCGGCCTGAAGTATCGTTTCTTCAACGTCCCCAACGTGAACACGTTCACGACCAATGGCCTGGAGACCGAAACGCGCTATCGCAGCCATAGCCTGATGCTGACGCTGGCGTACAACTTCTTCGAGCCTGAAGCCCCGCCGCCGCCGCCGCCGGCCCCCACTCCGGCTCCGACGCCTGCGCCGCTGCCGCCGTGCCCGCCTGCTGCCGTGACCCCGGGTCCGTTCCTGGTCTTCTTCGATTGGGATCGTTCGCTGATCACCGCCGAAGCCGCCCAGATCCTCGACCGTGCTGCCGAGCAGTATGCCGCGACTGGCCAGACCAGCGTTGCGCTTGCCGGTCACGCCGACAAGTCGGGCAAGGACGATTATAACGTGAAGCTCTCGCAGCGTCGTGCCGACGCCGTGAAGGCCTATCTGGCCACCAAGGGTGTGCCTGATACGTCGATCGTTACCGAAGCATTCGGCGAAAGCCGTCCGCTGGTCGATACCGCCGACGGTGTGCGTGAACCGCAGAACCGCCGCGTGGAAATCACCTTCAGCGGTGCTCCGGCGCAGACGACCGGTCCCTGCACACCGCAGTAAGACTGGCAACAGCCAAGAATTGGGGCCGTTCCTTCGGGAGCGGCCCTTTTTCTGTGTCAGGATGAGGCCGGAATACACGCCGCAACGCGCGACACGACAAACCCGCCTGCTATGACAGGCGGGTCGGTCAGGGCGATCGGTGAAGCGGACTATCGGCGCCGGTGAACCATCAAGGTTCGGTGGCGGCGATCTCGTCCATGGCGAGAAGATCCATGGGTACCACGGCCAGCGCGGGCGACAGCGGCTGCTCGTTGAGCGCGCCGCGGGTTTCGGTGCTGAGTCGCAGCGCCGCGACGCCAAGCTTGCCCCGGGGAATAGCCAGGGCCTCGCGCCCCACCCGGCCGGCGGCTTCGCAGAACTTGTACTGCGCATCGAGCGTCGAATAGCTGTTGTAGGTTCGCGTCGTGTATTGATCGAAGCTGTTGGCGGCACGGGCGCCGTCATAGCGACGGAAATGCGCCACCATCGTAGCCTGCGCCCGGGTCAGCTCCTCGCCATGGTGGCGCAGCAGGTCGTTGTAGTTCTTGACGGTCGCCAGAAACGGCGAAAACTGGCACTGCAGCGCGGCGACATTCAGGGCGGCGCGCACGTTCCACACGGCATTGGCTTCGGTTTCCGGGGGGGTCGGCGTCCGGAGCACGACGGCCCTTGGCACCATGAATCCCATCGGCGTCGGCGGCACGACGGGTACCGGCACCGGCGCCGGCACCGGCGGCTTGGCAGCCGGTTTCGCGGCGGGGCGGCTCGCCGCCTTTGCCGGCGGCTTTTTGGGGGCGGCGAGGATCGGCTGGCCGCCGGCCAGCGCCACCAGGGCGATCGTAAGCGGTAAGCGACGCATCATACGTTCCTCAGGGACGTGGCGACAGGCGCGCCGGGCACGGCATCGCCATGCCCGGCGCGAACAATCAGGTTACATCCGTCCCGCGAATTGTTCAGCCCAGGATGCTGCCGAGTTGCAGCGCGACCGACATGTCACCGTCGATCTTCAGCTTGCCCATCATGAAGGCCATCTGCGCGTTCTGCTTGCCGTTGGCGATGTCCATGAAATCGGCCATCGACACCTTGACGGTGCAATCGACGGGCGCGTCGTCATTGTCGACGATTGCCGGCGATACCTTGTCGTCGATACGGACCAGACCGTCGTCGCCGAAATCGAACTTCACCGATTTCTTGAAATTTCCGCCGGCACCGATGCGGCTCTTCATCTGCTCGGTGATCGCTTCCAGGCTCATTGTCGTTCCTTCCCCAACTTCACAAAAAAAGGGCCGCCTCGCGGCGGCCCTTTCCTAACTTACACAGCGACGATGTCGAGCTTACTTCTGCTCGGTCGTCGTGGTTTCCGTCGTCGTCGACGTCGACATGGTGTCGACGGGAGCGGCGGCATCAGCAGCGCCAGCGGCCGGAGCGGTCGCCATGGCGTCCGAGGTCGTGACATCGGCTTCAGCAGCAGGCGCCATGGCGTCGGCAGGAGCCGTCGTCTCGGTGGTCGTCGAGGTTTCCGTCGTGGTGCTGGTTTCAGCAGCCTTTTCGCCGCAAGCAGCGACGAACATGGCAACGCCGGCAACGAGGGCGGCGGTCTTCAGCTTCGAAACGATATCAGCCATTGTAAACTCCTTTTGGTGAATCCCGGGACCCAGGACGAGTTGGGTCGGTTCAGCCCTTATCCCCCAACCGAGGTAGACATTAGCAGAAAATCCGCTCCCCTCAAGCGCCTTGATGACTTTGCTGTCACAGATGTGAAATTGGGTGGGTTTGCGGTTCAAGCGCGGCCAGCATGGTGGGAAGATGCGCCGCCAGGGACCCGTCGATGACGGCCAATTCGGCGCTGCCACCAAGGACGGCGATGCTCGTCACCGGCTCGGACAGCCCGCACGGGACGATGCCGTCGAAGTCCGCCAGCTCGGGTGCAACGTTGATGGCGAGGCCATGAAAGCTGACCCAGCGGCGGACCCTGACCCCGATGGCGGCGATCTTGGCGGCGCCGGCGGCGGTGTCGACCCAGACGCCGACCTTGCCGTCGATGATCCTGCCGGCGATCCGCTGGTCGTCGAGCGCCGCGATGATCCAGCCTTCCAGCGCCGCGATGAAACGCCGGATGTCACGCCCGCGGCGGTCGAGATCGAGCATGACATAGACCACCCGCTGGCCGGGCCCATGATAGGTGTAGCGCCCGCCGCGGCCCGTTGCGAAGACCGGAAAGCGATCGGGCGCCAGCAGGTCGGCGGCCTCGGCGCTGGTGCCGGCGGTATAGAGCGGTGGGTGCTCGACCAACCATATCAGTTCCCGTGCGGTGCCGGCATGGATGGCGGCAACGCGGGCCTCCATCGCGGCGACCGCTTGCGGATAATCGAGCAATCCGGGCTCGATCCGCCACTCTGGCATCGCGCCGGTCACAGGCCGGCGACAAACGCCCTGAGATCGGCCAGGAACAGCTCGGGTTCCTCCAGACTGGCAAAATGGCCACCGCGCGGCATGTCGGTCCAGTGGACGACATCATAGCCGCGCTCGACCATCGCCCGCGGCGGGAACGCCAGCAGGTCGCGCGGAAAGGCAGCAACGCCGGTCGGTTTCTCGATGCGCCGGCCCTTCGGAATGGCAAAGCCGCCTTCCAGGAACATGCCGCGATAGATCCAGGTCGCGGTCAGGAAGCTGCGCGTCGTCAGATAGATCATGATGTTGGTCAGCATCTGGTCATGGCTGAACGGCGGATCGTCGGACTGGCCCGGCACATCCGACCAGCCGACGAATTTCTCGGCGAACCAGGCCGCCACGCCCATCGGCGAATCCATCATCGCAAAGCCCAGGCTCTGCGGCTTGGTGCCCTGCAGCTGGAGATAGGCGGTCTCGGTGTCGCGGGTGACCAGTGCCTTTTGCAGCCAGGCGCCCTCCGCCGGCGTCTTCGGGCTCATGTCGGCGGGGCGCAGGCCGAAGCCGCTGACGTGGATCGCCGACACCGTGGTGCTGTCGAGGCCTATCCAGCCGCCGATGACACAGCCCCAGTCGCCGCCCTGATAGACGTAATCGGCATAGCCGAGCTGTGCCATCAGCGCGTCGTAAAGCCCGGCGACGGCGCGCGGCCCCATCGGGTTCTTCGGCCGGTCCGACCAGGCATAGCCCGGCAGCGACGGCGCCACGACATGGAACGCGGGCTGCGACGGATCCTCGGGCTCGGCCAGGCGATCGATGATGGCATCGAACTCGAGGATCGACCCCGGCCAGCCATGGGCGATCAGCAGCGGCCGTGCATCGGGCCGCGGCGAGCGCCGGTGCACCGCGTGAAGCCGGAACCCATCGCCGACATCGACGCGCACCTGCGGGTGACGATTGAGCCGGGCGACCGCGGCCGGCCAGTCGAACGTGTCGAGCCAATAGCGGCGCAGCGTTTCCATATAGGCGCGATTGGCGCCATCCGCCCAACCGGCGTCCTCGGGCTCCTCGAAAAACCGAAAGGCCTCGACCCGTTCGCGAATCCACGCGACTTCGTCGGCATTGACCGGGATCTCGAACGGCGTGGCGGTCACGCTGCCAGCCCCAGCTTGCGCTCCAACGTGCGGCGCTCGGCGATCAGGTCGGCGGCTTTTTCGGCGATCATGATCGTCGGGGCGTTGGTGTTGCCCGACACCAGATAGGGCATGACCGAGGCGTCGACGACGCGCAGCCCCTCGACGCCATTGACGCGCAGCCGGCCGTCGACGACCGCGGCCTCATCGGCGCCCATCCGGCAGGTGCCGACCGGGTGGTAGATGGTCTCGCCCCATTCGCGCATGGCGGCGACGATGGCATCACGGCCGGCGACACCCGGGCCGGGCCAGACTTCGCCCTTGCGATAGGCATCGAACGCCGGCTGGGCGCCGATCCGACGCGCCATCTCGACGCCGCGATACAGCGTGTCGACATCCTCCGGCGCCGACAGATAGCGCGGGTCGATCGCCGGAAAGGCCAGCGGATCGGGCGACGTCAACCGCACGGTGCCGCGGCTTTCGGGCCGCAGCTGGCAGATGTGCATCTGGTAACCATGGTCGGGGCTCATCTTGCCGCGGCCGTGCGGCTGGCCGCGATACGGCATGAAATGGATCTGCAGGTCCGGCGCCGCCAGGCCCTCGCGGCTCGACAGGAAGGCGCCGCTCGGCGTCGGCATATGCGCGCCATTGCCGGTCTTGCCGAACACCCAGCCACCCAGCGCCTTCAGCTTGGCGACAAAGCTGGCATTGCCGTTGAGCGTCACCGCCTGGGTGCAATCCCATTGCACGATCATGTCGAGGTGGTCCTGCAGATTGCCGCCGACATCGGGGCTGTCGTGGATGACCGGGACGCCCATGGCCTGCAGATGCGCAGCCGGGCCGATGCCCGACAGCATCAGCAGCTGCGGCGAGTTGACGGCGCCGCCGCACACGATGACTTCGCGGGCCCGCGCCGTTTCGGCACGGCCGCCACGGCGATAGCTGATGCCGGTGGCGCGGCGCCCTTCGAAATCGACCTTGTCGACCTGGATGCCGGTGCGGATTTCGAGGTTCGGCCGCGCCTTCACCGCCGCCGTCAGATAGCCCTTGGCGGCGGAAAATCGGCTGCCGTCCTTGATCGTCGCATCGTAGAAACCGGCGCCTTCGAACTGCGGCCCGTTGAAGTCATCGGTGCGTGGATAGCCGGCCTGGCTCGCGGCCTCCAGAAAGGCGGCGTTGAGCGGATTTTGCAGGGCGCCCTTGCGCGACGTGTGCAGCGGGCCGCCGACGCCATGGAAATCGTCCGACCCGCGCTCGCTGTCCTCGGCCTTGCGGAAATAGGGCAGCACGTCCTGCCAGCCCCAGCCGGTCAGCCCCAATTGAGCCCAGCGATCGTAATCGCTCGAATGGCCGCGGATGTAGACCATGCCGTTGATCGACGACGAGCCGCCGAGCACGCGGCCGCGAGGCCAATACAGCGGGCGGTTGTTCATCTCGGTCTGCGGCACCGTCCAGAAACCCCAGTCGAACGGGCTGGTCTTGTCCGGCGGGATGATCTGGGCGATGCCGCCGGGCATCTGGATCATCATGTTGTTGTCCTTGCCGCCGGCCTCGATCAGCAGCACACGCGTCCCCGGGTCGGCCGACAGCCGGTTGGCAAGCACGCAGCCGGCCGAGCCGGCACCGACGATGATGAAGTCCCAATGCTCCGCGCCAGTCCTTGCCACCGGCTCTCTCCCCAATTGACGTTTGCGTCAGCCTAGCTGAGCGAGGCCGCGGCGCAAACCGGGCAATGTGTCAGGACGGTTTCAGCCTGGCGCGATGACCCAACGAAAGATCGCGCCGTTCCAGGTGAAATTGTTGCGGTCGGCGATCTCGATTCCGGTCGCTTTCGGATGTGACCGGATGCAGCGTTCCCAGAATACGCGCGCCGAAAGGTTGGGGCGCATGACCGCCGCTTCCCACCGCCCGGGCCGGTGGCTGAAGATGGCATGCGCCGCAGCCGTGCCGACGCCGGTGCGGCGGTATTTCCGCACGACGAAATATTCGGCGATGTTGTAATCGACCGCCGCCCGGCCGTGGGCGCTGGCGTTCAGCAAGGCAAAGCCCGCCAGCCGGCCCTCGACACGCAGCAGCAGCGGCACATGGTCGGCGGCGCCACCCCACCAGCGTTCGAGCGGGATATCGATGACATAGCGGCCGTCGGGGCCGAGGTCGCCGCGCGGCGTTCCGGCGTAAAGTTCGGAAAAATCATGAATATAGAGCTGGACGAGGTTCTCGACGACGGTGCGCTCCGCCGCTGTCGCCACGTCGATCGACAGCCCGTGCATGGTCAGGCGGGATGCCAGGTCTTCAACGGCACGGCGCTGTCGACCAGTGCCGACGCAGCGACGGCGACGCCCTTTTCGACCAGCAGCTTGCCCTGGACGTAATCCTTGACCGCGTTGACGCAATCGAGCGCGATGACCTTGCCGGCGCGCAGATAGATGACGCTGAAGCTGCGCGCGGCCGGGTCGCCGCGCAGCACCGTCGCATCATGGCCCAGCGACAGCCCCATGGTCTGCAGGCGCAGGTCATACTGGTTCGACCAGAACCACGGCACGGCGTGATAGGGCTTCGGCGCGCCGGTCAGCAGCTTGGCGACCACGGCCGCCATGTCATGGGCGTTCTGCACCGATTCGAGCCGGATATGCGCGCCGCCGGCAAAATCATTGTCGTGCGCGGCGCAATCGCCGATGGCAAAGACATGCGGCAGCGACGTGCGACAGTGATCGTCGACATCGACGCCGTTGGTTCCGGCCGCGCCGGCCTCGAGCAACGGCGCCACCGCCGGCACGATGCCGATCCCGACGATGACCATGTCGGCATCGATGCTGCCGCCATCGGCCAGCCGCACGCCGGCGGCGCGGCCATCCTTGCCGATGATACCGGTCACCATGACGCCGGTGCGGATGTCGACACCATGCGCGCGGTGCTCGGCCTCGTAAAAGGCCGACAGCGCCGGCCCCGCCACCCGCGCCAGCACGCGGTCGAGCGCTTCGAGGACCACGACCTGCTTGCCGAGCTTGGCCAGCACCGCCGCCGCCTCCAGCCCGATATAGCCGCCGCCTACGATCGCCACCCGCCGTGTCGTTGCCAGTTCGGCCTTCAGCTGGTCGACATCGGCGCGGGTGCGGATGGCGTGGATGCCGGCCAAATCATGGCCTTCGCAGGTCAGCCGCCGCGGCGCGCCGCCCGTGGCCCAGATCAGATCGCCATAGCCCAGCGCCTCGGCGTCGTCGGTGTTCACCACCCGGGCGTCGGGATCGATGCTCGTCACGCGGCGCCCGGTCAGCATCGTCACATTGCGCTCGGCCCAAAAGGCTGCCGGGCGGATCAGCATCCGCTCGAAGTCCTTGTCGCCCGACAGATATTCCTTCGACAGCGGCGGGCGCTCATAGGGCAGCTCGGGCTCCTCGCCGATCATCGCCATGCTGCCGGCAAAGCCGAGCTGTCGCAGCTGCACCGCGGCCTGGGCGCCGCCATGGCCGGCGCCGACGATGATGACGTCAAAATGCTGCATGGCGATCGCCCCGAATGGTGGCGGCCGGGCTAACCCAGATGCACCGGCCCGGCAACCGCGGGCTTTTGCGAGGGCGGACGGGCTTTAAAATCCCCGCGCAGCCTGCCACATGACGGGCATGGACCTGTCAGCCCACCCCGACGCTGCCGCCTGGGGCCGGCTGGTGCCGCGATCGCCGCTGGTCCGCCGGCTGCTGGCGCACAATCCGTCACCCTTCACCTATACCGGCACCGGCACCTTTGTCGTCGGCACCGGCACCGTGGCGGTCATCGATCCGGGCCCCGCCGACCCCGACCATATCGGCGCGCTGATCGACAGTCTGGCCGGCGAGACCGTCAGCCACATCGTCATCACCCACACGCACATGGACCACAGCCCGGCGGCGCCGGCGCTGCAGGCCGCGACAGGGGCCCGGATCGTCGGCTGCGCGCCGCTGGTGCTGTCGGACGACGGCCCCCGCGCCGATGCCGGATTCGACCCGAGCTATGCGCCCGATGCGATCATGGCCGATGGCGACAACATTTCGGGGCCCGGCTGGACGCTGACCGCGCTGGCCACGCCGGGCCACACCTCCAATCACCTGTGCTTTGCGCTGGCCGAGGAAAAGGCGCTGTTCACCGGCGACCACGTCATGGGCTGGAGCACCACCGTCGTTGCGCCGCCCGATGGCGACATGGCGGCGTACATGGCCTCGCTCAGGAAGCTCATCAACCGCGACGACGCCATCTACCACCCGACGCACGGCGAGCCGGTCACCGATCCGCAACGCTTCGTGCGCGGACTGATCACGCATCGCAAACAGCGCGAGACGCAGATATTGAAGCTGCTCGCCGATGGCCCGCAGACCATCCCGGCCATGGTCGCGGTGATGTACGCCATGGTCGACAAGCGGCTGCACCCCGCCGCCGGCCGCTCGGTGCTCGCCCACCTCATCGACCTGCGCAACCGCGCTGTCGTCGCCGCCAACACCGATCGCTGGGAACTGACATGAGGCGTCTTGGCTGGCTTGTTGTCGCGCTCATCGCCGGGCTGTTGCTCGGCGCCGGCGCGGTCATGCTCGGCGGCAATGGCCTTGCCCGCTGGCTCGGTCGCGGCCCCGACCCCGAGACCATTGCTGAGGCGTCGCTGAAATCGGTCAAGCGCCAGGCGACGCTGACGGTGCTGACAGCGCGCTTTTCGGCGGTGATCACGTCGGAACAGTCGCGGCTCGGTGGGCTGCTGTCGGCGAAAAAGACGCTGATCGTGCCCGGCAACGTCCGCTATGAAATCGACTGGAACCGCGTCGGCCCCGGCGAGCTCAGCTGGGACGCGGCGACCCAGACCCTCGCGGTCACCGTGCCGTCGCCGCGCGTCGCCGGGCCGGAAATCGATCTCGGCGCGATGCGCGAATACAAGGACGGCGCGGTGCTGTTCGCGCTGACCAATGCCGAAACCAGCCTCGACAGCGCCAATCGCGCCCGCGTCGCCGGCACCCTGCTGGCAGAGGCGCGGGCGCCGGCACTGACCGAGCTCGCCCGCGACGCCGCGACCAAGGCGGTGCAGCGCACCTTCGTGCTGCCGCTGAATGCCGCCGGCTTCGACACCGCTAAAGTCACGGTGACCTTCCGCTGACCGGGCAGGTGACGCGCCGGCTTGGGCTCCCTATATCCACGGTCCGACGCTGTTGCAGGAAGCTTTCATGGACGCACGCTTGAACCCGCTTGGTGGTGCCGGAGGGCTCGCCGGCCTCGATCTGAAGGCCGAGATCAACCGGCTGCGCGTCGAGAAAAACGCCGTCATCCTGGCGCATTACTACCAGGACCCGGCGCTGCAGGACATTGCCGATTTCGTCGGCGACAGCCTCGATCTCAGCCGCAAGGCCGCCGACACCGATGCCGATGTCATTGCCTTTTGTGGCGTCAAGTTCATGGCCGAAGTGGCCAAGATCCTCAGCCCGCAAAAGACCGTGGTGCTGCCCGATTTGAAAGCCGGCTGCAGCCTCGAGGATTCATGCCCGCCCGAGGAATTCGCGCGTTTCCGCCGCGCCCATCCGGATCACATCTCGCTCACCTACATCAACTGCTCGGCGGCGGTGAAGGCGGAGAGCGACATCATCGTGACGTCGTCCTCGGCCGAAAAGATCATCAACCAGCTGCCGCGCGACCAGAAGATCCTGTTCGCGCCCGACAAGCACCTCGGCGCCTGGCTCAACCGCAAGACCGGCCGCGACATGCTGCTGTGGGACGGCACCTGCATCGTCCATGAAAAATTCTCGGTGACGGAGCTGCTGAAGCTGAAGGCGCTGCACCCCGCCGCGCCGGTGCTCGCCCACCCCGAATGCCCGGCCGCGATCCTCGACCTGGCGCACTATGTCGGCGCCACCAGCGGTATCCTGAATTACGCGCTGAACAGCCCCGAGCCGGTGGTGATCGTTGCCACCGAGCCCAACATCATCCACCAGATGCAGCTGAAGGCGCCGCACAAGACCTTTATCGGTGCGCCCGGCGCCGACGGCAATTGCGGCTGCAACATGTGCCCGTTCATGGCGATGAACACGATGGAAAAGCTGTACCTGGCGCTGCGCGACCTTGCACCGCAGATCGAGGTGCCCGAGGATGTGCGGGTCAAGGCCAAGGTGTCGCTCGACCGCATGCTGCAGATGGCGGGGTCGGTGACGCCGGTGCGGGTGACGGGGGACTGACTGACTTAAAGGGGGTAAAATGCTGAAATTCATGACCGCCATCGGCGTGGCGCTGGCGGCAGCGCCAGCCGCGGCCGCGAACCCGACGGAGTTTCTGAAACTCTGCGAAGCCACCATGCCGGTCGCCAGCTGTGGCTGCGTGGCCAACGAATTGCTGCAAAGCCGCGACGGCCAAGTCTCCCTCGATGCCTATGCCGCAGTCAAGCGCCCGCCAGCCGAACAGCGCGCTGCCGCCCTCGCAGTCGCCAACAAATACGGCATGAAGATCTCGGAGGTGGTGGCAGCGGCCGAACGCAGCAAACCGCTTTTTTCGGCCGCGGTCGAACGCTGCAAATGACGGTTCAGAAGGCGTCCTGCCTTGCCGCCTCTGCGGTGCGGAAATAGCGACTGTCCTGATCTGGCTGGCCCGCCGCGTGGCCGTTGTTCTCGCCGCCACGGCTGTTGCCTTGTTGATGCTGACGGTGTTCCAGCGGCGCTTCATCTATCCCGCCCCGCCACCATCGGTGATGCAGCCGGGCCCGATGCAGCAGGTCGAACTGTCGACATCGGACGGGATTTTGCTGGCAGCCCTGTATCGCCCGGCCGATCAGAACCGCCCGACGGTCATCTTTTTTCATGGCAACGGCGACAGCCTGCTCGGCGCCGGGCAGGCTACGCGCGGTTTGGCGGCCCGCGGCTATGGCCTGCTGCTCGTCGAATATCGCGGCTATGGCGGCAATAGCGGCAGCCCGAGTGAAGCCGGGATGTACGCCGATGCGCGGGCGGCGCTGGCCTTTTTGCACCGGCAGGGGCTTGCCGACACCGCCATCTACGCGATGGGCAATTCGCTCGGCTCGGGCCCTGCGACCCAGCTTGCTACCGAGCAGCCGCTGGCCGGCCTGATCCTCGTGTCCGGCTACCGCAGCCTTGCCGACGTCGTTGCCGAAAAGACCCGGCTACCGATCGGTTTTCTCGTCCGCGACAAATTCGAGAACGGGCGAAAGCTCCAGGCAGCGCCTATTCCCGTGCTGATCCTGCATGGCGATGCGGATCGCGTCATTCCGGTCGATCACGGCCGGACATTGGCTGTGTTACGCCAGGGCATCGCGTACCGGGAGTTCGCCGGTGTCGGCCATGAACTCGCCTATCTGCCGATGTCCCAGGCCGCGACAGTCGAATGGCTTGATCGACAATGGCAGCCCCCAGCGGCTAAACCGTCGCAATGACCGATCTCCTGCCAGGCTTCGATGTTTCCGCTTTCGTCCGCGCCACGCTGGCCGAGGACATGGGGCAGGGCGGCGATCGCACCTCCGCCGCCGTCATCCCCGCCGATGCGATACTTACCGCCGTCATGGACAGCCGTGACCCGGTGACCGTCGCCGGCCTGCCGCTGGCCGCCGCCTTTTTCCGCGCGCTCGACCCCGATTGCACGATCGAGACGCTGGTCGCGGAGGGCCAGGCCGTGCCCGCCGGCACCGACCTGATGCGCATTCGCGGTAATGCGCGGGCGCTGCTGACGGCGGAGCGGTCGGCGCTCAACACCGTCCAGCACCTGACCGGGATCGCCACGATGACGCGCGCCTATGTCGATGCGATTGCCGGCACCGGCGCCATTCTTCTCGACACGCGGAAGACGCTGCCGGGGCTTCGCGTCCTCGAAAAATACGCCACCCGCATGGGCGGGGCGACCAACCACCGGATGCGCCTCGACGATGGCGTGATGATCAAGGACAACCACATCGCGGTCGCCGGCGGTGTCGAGCCGGCGGTGCGCGCCGCCAAGGCCGCCGGGCTGACCGATGTGGTGGTGGAGGTCGACACGCTCGAGCAGATCCCGCCGGCGCTCGCCGCCGGGGCCGACCGGCTGCTGCTCGACAACATGGGGCCGGCGGTGCTGCGCGAGGCCATCGCATTGGTCGCCGGCCGGGTGCCGACCGAGGCATCGGGCGGTGTCAACCTGTCGACCATTCGCGCCATCGCCGAAACCGGCGTCACCTATATCAGCGTCGGCAGGATCACCCAAAGCGCGCCGGCTGCGGATATCGGTCTGGACTTTGCCTGATGGCAACGCGCCGGCGCCGGTGCAGCAGCATCAGCGCAAAGGCATAGGAACAGGCGCAAGCCATTGCGATCAACTCGCCGCCATCCTCCAGAAAGCCGATCGCGCCGGCGAGCGGCGTCCTCGACAGGATCATGTGGATCATGTCGAACACCACGGCGCACATCACCAGCGCGGCGAAGCAGAACAGCAGGACAATGCTGTGGCGCCGCACGTCAGGCGGGCTTTTCCAGTGGTAGAATGCGACCGCCGGCAGCAGCACGGCCGCCGCTGCTGCCCAGGCGACCAGTTCGCCGGTATCCTGGGGTCGCATGCCGGGCGCCGCCGGCAGGTGGAAGCCGGCCACGAGCATGCGCCCGACGGATTCATGATACTGGAGTGAATCGTCGAGCATGGTGAACAGGAACAACAGCCCCCAGGCCAGGTAGAGCGGCCGGCGCGCCGCCAGGCTGGTTGCAATCAGGAAGGCCGCGGCAAGGCCCGTCTGGACATAGTTCAGTATTTCCAGGGCGCCGCCGTCACGCTCGATCGACAGCCATTGCGGAAATTCGATGATCTGCAGCCCCGCCGCCCGCCGGGCCAAAAAATAGCCGCCGAGTGCCAGCGCATTCGCCGCAAATACTGCGATCGCAAAGCGTCGGCTGACGGGATCGTCTAGAACCGTCTTCCGGATCAGTACCGGATATTGCCGAAGTTCCGCGCCAAGCGCGCC
The DNA here is from genome assembly GCA_003241875.1 of Alphaproteobacteria bacterium. GTDB lineage: Bacteria > Pseudomonadota > Alphaproteobacteria > Sphingomonadales > Sphingomonadaceae > Sandarakinorhabdus. The sequence goes on along the minus strand of QBLU01000002.1, from coordinate 72,742 downwards.
CAGCCTGTTGTACGCCATCGAACACCTCGACCACTCACGCGGTGTCCCCCGGCGCAGACGATGACGAAACGATGACAGCTTTGCAATTATAATATGACGGCAATTTGACGCGGGCAGCCGGCACAAGCGGCGTCAGTTCAGCGTGAAGGGCTCATTGTCGATGCGCCGCGACAGATGGGTGCGTTGCACGCCCAGCGCCGCCGTTTCCGCCGTCATCAGCGCATCGCGCATGCGTTCGGCCCGCGCGCCGACCTTTTCGACCGTCGCCACGGCATCGTCGAGCAACGCGCGTGCCTCGGCCGATGTCGCCAGCTCGAGCTTGCTCAGGGCCTCGTCGACGTGTTCCGGGATGCGCTTGCGGATGAGAATGGCCAGTTCGGTCGCATCGCCGTCCAGCGGGGCCCGGTCGGCAAGCTGCAGGAAGCGATCGCAGCTCACCCGCGCCACCGCCACGCGGCTGCGCGCCCAGTCGGCATGACCGGCCAGTGCATCCCAGGCGTCGGCAAGCGTCGGATCGGTCGTCCTTGGCGCCGTTTCGGCAACCTGCCGGCGCGGCGCGGGTGCCGACACCGGCACGGCCCGCCGCTGCCAGGGCGGCAGCGGCCGCTGCCGGCGCCGGGTCATCATCCAGACAAGCATCCCGAGGCCGGCAATGAACGCCAGTGTCGTGCCGGTGCCGGCGCCGAACAGCATGCTGGCCAGCACGACCAGCGTCGTCACCAGCACCGCAATGCCGACCATGCGCAGCATCGCAGCCATCACGATCGCGAAGGTCAGCATGGCAATCGCGGCAAAGACGACGAAGAACATGTTCGGCCTCTGGGCTGGCGCCGTGGTCGACCCACCACGGCATCGGGTTAGCGGGCGTCGATCACCGACGTGCCCGGATGATGCTTGTCGAGATGGCGCTTGATGAGCCGCAGGTTCTTCGAATTCGAACGGAACAGGAAGTCGAAGACATCGCCGACCAACGGCACCGCACCGACGGCGGTGTCGAAGCCGACATTGGCGAGCATGCGCATCAGCGTGAGCTTGGGCATGCCGAGATTGCGCGCCTCCCAGACCAGATAGAGCCCCATGATACCGGCGAGCGCATCGCCGGCGATCGGCAACACGCCCATCACGGCGTCGAGACCGACCGGGCGATTGATGCCGGGAATGACGAAGGCACGCTCGAGAACGCGTTCCAGCATCTCGACTCGCATGCGCGTTGCGGCGACATCGGTGCCGACGAAGCGGCGGACGGCGTTGCGATCAAAGGCGTAGGCGGTGGCCATCGGGCAGAGCATACTCCAGCGGCAAGCTGCCGCCGGGATGATGTGGCCCGGGTTGCCGCGAATTCAAGATTGCCCCCCGCACGCGTCATCCCGGCCTGCGCCGGGATGACAGGTTAGATCTCGCCCTTGAGCAGCGCCGGCAACGCTCCCTCATGCGCCGCGCGCAACGCCGCCAGCGACAGCCCCGCGTCGCCGACGGCCAGCGCATCGCCGTCGGTCTGCCCGATCCGCCGCATCGGCACCGGTGTCTCCAGAAAGGTCAGCCCGGCCTGTACCGTCACCACATAGCGGCCCTGGCCCTCGCCGAACGCGGCGCCGGTGCTCATCGGATCGAGGCTGGCGCCGATGCCGCTGGCCAGCGCCATCTCCGCGACCGCGACCAGCACGCCGCCGTCCGCGACGTCATGCACCGCGGTGACCGCGCCATCGGCGATCATGCGCGCAATGAAATCACCGGCGCGGCGCTCGGCAGCGAGGTCGACCGGCGGCGGTGGACCGTCCTCGCGGCCCTGGCATTCGCGCAACCACAGCGACTGGCCGAGGTGATCGCCGTCGGCCTCGCCGAGCACATAGATCGCCTGGCCGGGCTGCTTGAACCCCAATGTCATCTGGCGGTCGTAATCGGCGATCACGCCAACGCCACCGATTGCCGGCGTCGGCAGGATCCCGACGCCATTGGTTTCATTGTACAAACTCACATTGCCCGACACGACCGGGAAATCCAGCGCGGTGCAGGCTTCGGCCATGCCCTCGATGCAGCCGACGAACTGGCCCATGATCTCGGGCCGGGTCGGCGCGCCGAAATTCATGCAGTCGGTGATCGCCAGCGGCTGGGCGCCGACGGAAATCAGGTTGCGCCACGCCTCCGCGACCGCCTGCCGGCCGCCCTCGACCGGGTCGGCGAAGCAATAGCGCGGCGTGCAATCGGTCGTGATCGCCAGCGCCTTTGTCGTGCCGTGCACGCGCACCACCGCGGCGTCGCCGCCGGGCCGCTGCACCGTGTCGGCGCCGACCATGTGGTCGTACTGTTCCCAGATCCAGCGCTTCGACGCGAGGTCGGGGCAGGCCATCAGCGTCAGCAGATCGGCGGCGATGTCGGCGCTCTCGGGCACGTCCGTCAGCGGCGCGCGCTTCGGCGTCGGGACCCAGGGGCGATCATATTTCGGCGCGGCATCGGCGAGCGGCGCCAGCGGAATGTCGCCGACCTTTTCGCCATGGAACATCAGGGTCAGATTGCCGCCTTCGACGACCTCGCCGATCACCGCGAAATCCAGTTCCCATTTCCGGAAGATGGCTTCGGCAAAGGCTTCGCGGCCGGGCTTGAGCACCATCAGCATGCGCTCCTGGCTCTCCGACAGCATCATCTCGTAGGGCGTCATGCGCTCCTCGCGCACCGGCACCTTGTCGAGGTCGAGGCGCAGGCCGACGCCACCCTTCGACGCCATCTCGACGCTCGATGATGTCAGGCCGGCGGCGCCCATGTCCTGGATGGCGACGATGGCGTCCGATGCCATCAGCTCAAGGCAGGCCTCGATCAGCAATTTCTCGGTGAACGGGTCGCCGACCTGCACGGTCGGGCGCTTGTCCTCGCTCTCGTCGTCGAATTCGGCGCTGGCCATGGTCGCGCCATGGATGCCGTCGCGCCCGGTCTTCGACCCGACATAGACGACCGGATTGCCGATGCCGGCGGCCGCCGAATAGAAAATCTTGTTCTGTTTGGCGATCCCGACCGTCATCGCGTTGACGATGATGTTGCCGTTGTACGCCTTGTGGAAGTTGGTCTCGCCGCCGACGGTCGGCACGCCGACGCAATTGCCATAGCCGCCGATGCCGGCGACGACGCCCTTGATGAGGTGCTTCATCTTTGGTGCGTCGATCTCGCCAAAGCGCAGCGCGTTCATGTTGGCGACCGGCCGCGCGCCCATGGTGAAGACGTCGCGCAGGATGCCGCCGACACCCGTCGCCGCGCCCTGGTAGGGCTCGATGAAGCTCGGGTGGTTGTGGCTTTCCATCTTGAAGATGGCGGCGTCGCCATCGCCGATATCGATGACGCCGGCATTCTCGCCGGGGCCGCAGATCACGTGAGGGCCCTTGGTCGGCAGCTTGGCGAGGTGGATGCGTGACGACTTGTAGGAACAATGTTCCGACCACATCACCGAAAAGATGCCGAGTTCGAGCATGTTAGGCACCCGCCCCATCGACGCGACGACGCGGTCGTACTCGTCGGGGGTAAAGCCGTGCTCGGCAACGATCTGCGGTGTGATCTCGGTCATGCGCGGGCGATAGCGAAGCCGGGCGTGCAAGTCGAGAAAGGCTTGCGGTCCGCGCCCGGGATCAGCGTTTCAGCGGATAGGCCGTCGACGCGACACCGGCACCGACCAGCACGCCGCGCCGGCCTTTACCCGGTCTTCGTCAATACAGCCTGGCACCAGCGCCTCAGCCAGGCCCCGTCCAGACCGCCTGCATCCCGGCGCCCACCCGGGCTTCCGGCAGCGACGGCGTGATCTTCATGGCGCGTTCCTGCGCGGCGATCCGCGCCTTGGCCGCGGCAAAGGCCGTCGCCAGCGACACGCCGGGCGTGCCCAGCGCGCCGATCAGCGCCTCGCCGAACAACGTCAGGTCGCGGCTGTCATCGCAGCCGAACGACGTGCGGTCGGCCGCCGCTGCCGCGACGACGATCGTCGTCGGGCTGGCCAGCGCCGGTATCCAGCTGGCGCCATAGCAGGCCGACACGATCACGACCCGGCGGCGAAACCCGGCGGCGTCCATCGCCTTGGCAAGGTCCACCGCGGTCATCGGCGCGAAATCGATATAGGGCGCATCCATCGCGATGCTGCCGTCGGGGCCGCCGTGCGAGGTCAGGTAAACCACCAGCGTATCCCCCGGCCGCGCGCGCCGGCCCAGCGCCGCCACCGCCAGCGCCATCGTCCGCCGCGAGGCGAGCAGCCCCGAAAAGACCTGTTCCGGCGTATTGCTCAGCACCAGCGCCGGGCCGCCGCCGCGCGCCGCCAGCACCTTTGCCGCCCGCCGGGCCTCGCGGTCGAACAAGGCGAGATAGCCCTCGCCGCCGATCGCCAGCACCGGCATTTCCGGCACGCTGCCAGGGGCCGGCAACGCGGCGACCGCGGCGGTGATGCGTGCCTGCTGGTCGATCAGCGCATCCTCGATCGCCAGCGGCTCGAAACGCTTGATCATCGCCGCTTCGGCACGCTCGGCGGCGGTCGGTTGCCGGGCGGGCCGCGCCGATCCGGGCAGCGCCAGCGACAGGGCGAGGGAGAACATGGCCAGGGCGCGGCGCATGGCCCGGTTCTGCCTGACAGACCCGTCGCTGTCATCCATCGCTGCACCGCGGCATTTCTGCTTTGAGAAAAGCCGCCGACCCCGCTACTCAGGGGCAACCAGCAAGGGGGCCCGATGCCGCGCACCAGACCAGACGGCAAGAAAACCCAGATTGTCGTCGTCGGCGGCGGCGCCGGCGGGCTCGAGCTGGTGGCAAAGCTCGGCGGCCATCTGTCGCGCGAGGATTTCGACATCATCCTCGTCGATCGCAACTCGACGCACATCTGGAAGCCGCTGCTGCACGAGGTCGCGGCCGGTTCGCTCGATGCCAATCTCGACGAGGTCGGCTATCGCGGCCATGCCTATCGCTGGGGCTATCGCTATTTCGACGGCGCGCTCGAAGCCATCGATCGCGAAGCCCAGCAGATCGTCGTCGCACCGATCAAGGACGAGGACGGCAGCGAAGTCATCGGCCGCCACCGCATCCGTTATGATTATCTCGTGATGGCCGTCGGCTCGGTGTCGAACGATTTCGGCACCCCGGGCGTGCGCGAGCATTGCCTGTCGCTCGATACCCGCGCCGATGCCGATCGCTTCCGCCGCCGCCTGCTCAACCAGTGCCTGCGCGTGTCGCGGACGATGACCCAGGATCCCGGCGCCGATGCCTATGCCCGGGTCGCCATCGTCGGCGGCGGCGCCACCGGCGTTGAGCTGGCAGCGGAGCTGTATTCGGCAGCGACGGCGCTGGGCTTCTATGGCCTCGAGGTGTTCGACGAAAAACGCCTGCAGGTGACGCTGATCGAGGCCGGGCCGCGCATCCTGCCGGCGCTGCCGGAAAAGCTCGCCGGCGCCGCGACCGAGGAACTCCAAGCGCTTGGCGTCCGCGTGCTGACCGCCACCCAGGTCACATCGGCGACGGCGGACGCCATCATCACCAAGGATGGCGAGACCATCCCCGCCGACCTGAAGGTCTGGGCCGCGGGGGTGAAGGGCGCCGATTTCCTGAAAGCCATCGGCGGTCTCGAAACCACCCGCAACAACCAGCTCGTCGTCGGCGCCACGCTGCAGACGACGCTCGACGACCGCATCTTCGCCATCGGCGACTGCGCCTGGTATGTGCCGGAAGGGGAGGGCAAGCCGATTCCGCCGCGTGCCCAGGCGGCGCACCAGATGGCGACGACGGCCTATCACAACATCCGCGCGCTGATCGACGGCAAGCCGCTCCGCCATTTCGTCTACCAAGACAAGGGCTCGCTGGTCAGCCTGGCGCGCTACACGACGGTCGGCAGCCTGATGGGGAACCTTGTCGGCGGCCGCATGGCGATCGAGGGCCGGCTGGCGCGGCTGGTCTATACCTCGCTCTACCGCATGCACCTGATCGCCATCCACGGCTGGATCAAGGGGCTGTCATTGCTCCTCGTCGGCCACGTCAACCAGGTGGTCCGCCCGAAACTGAAACTGCATTAGCGTTGTTATCAGTCGATTGACCCGCTCACGCTGAGCTTGTCGTCGCCCCCGCGAGCCCGCCCTGCACGCGGCTTCGACCAGCTCAGGCGCTTTGCGACACGGCTTCGACAAGCTCAGCCTGAGCGGCTTTGTAGTCCAACGTGACGGAAAGGCGGGTCCAGAGATGCTTGGCGGCAGTTGTCATTGCGGTGGCGCCGGCTGGACGCTCATCGGCGACCCCGGTTCGATCACGGCCTGCAACTGCACCTTGTGCCGCCGATATGGTGCGCTCTGGGCCTATGATTTCGAAGGCGAGCGCATTGCACTGACCGGCGCGACCGCCGCCTATCGCCGCCCGGGCAAGGGCGAGCCGTCGCTTGAGATCCGCTTTTGCCCGGTCTGCGCCGGCGTCACCGCCTGGCGCGGGCTGCGACTGGAGCCCGATGGCCGGCGCCGCATCGCCGTCAACGTCCGGCTGGCTCCGCCCGCGGTGGTCGCCGACCTCGCCATGACCATTTCGACGGCCGCGACAGCTTCGAGGATCTGCCCTCCGACGGTCGCTGCGTCCGCGACCTGTGGTTCTAGCGGGACCCGGCCAAGGCGATTAAGGTCGCGCGATGGCGGAATACACCACCCCCGGCGTGTACATCGCGGAACCCGGCAGCCCGCCGCCGCCGATCGCCGCGCTCGATACCGGTGTTGCCGGCTTTGTCGGCCTTGCCGAGCCGGTGCCCGGCGCCGCGCCGCCTGGGCAAGTCCTGACGTCGGCGGCGGAATTCGGCCGCTACTGGTCGATGGCGCCGCTGTCCGACGGCACGCCCAATGTGTTGTGGCCGGCGGTGCAGGGCTTCTTCGCCAATGGCGGCGGTCGCCTGCACATCGTTTCCGTCGCGTCCGATGGTGACCCGGCGGCGGCGGTCGCCCGGCTCGCCGATACCGATGCGGCATTGGTCGCCGCGCCCGATGTCCAGGCGCTGCGCCCGGCGGCGGCCGATGCGACGATGCAGGCGCTGGTCGCGCTGGCGGCAGCGCCATTGAGCAACCGCCTGGCGCTGCTCGACGCGCCCGCCGGCCTGTCGATCGCCGCGCTGCGCGACTGGCGCCGGCCGTTCGACACCCCGGCCGCGGCGCTCTACTGGCCGTGGCTGCGCACGCGCGACGGCAGCATGCTGGCCCCGTCGTCGATCGTCGCCGGCGCCATCGCCCGCAACGACCGCGACCGCGGCGTCTGGAAAGCACCCGCGAACCTGCCGCTGGCCGGAGTCGCCGCAACGCAGGCCATCACCACCGCGGAGCAGGAGCTTCTCAACCCCGAAGGCATCAACGTCATCCGCGCCTTTCCCGGCAAGGGCCTGCTGGTCTGGGGTAGCCGCACCCTGTCGAGCGACCCCGAATGGAAATATGTGCCGGTCCGCCGCCTTGCCGCGACGATCGCGGCGTCGATCACCCACAGCCTCGGATGGGTCGCGTTCGAAGCCGATGAACCGGCGCTCCGGGCCCGGGTGCGCGCGACGGTGGAGGGCTTTCTCGACCGTTTGTGGCGGGATGGCGGACTGGCCGGCAGCAAGCCCGAACAGGCGTTTTTCGTGCGCTGTGACGCAACGACGACGACCGCGGCCGATGTCGCCGCCGGGCGGCTGATCGTCGAGATCGGCCACGCCCCGCTGCGCCCGGCCGAATTCCTGATCACCCGGCTGGCCGTGGCGACCGCCCGCTGATGCCCAGCCTGTTCGACAAGCTCTGGGCCGCCCATGCCATCGCCGAAACCCCCGGCGGCGCCACCATCATCGCCATAGATCGCATCTTCCTCCACGAACGCACCGGCGCCGCGGCGCTCAACAGCCTGGCCGCCGCCGGGCGCGGCGTCGCCGATCCGGCGCGGGCCTTTGTCGCCATGGATCATATCGTCGACACGCGCCCCGGCCGCACCGACGCGACGACGATGCCCGGCGGCACCGCCTTCATCACCGAAACTCGCGCCGCCGCCCATGCCGCCGGGCTCACCGTCTTCGACATCGGCGATCCGGACCAGGGCATCGTCCATGTCGTCTCGCCCGAACTCGGCATCGTGCTGCCCGGCCTGACGCTGGTCGCCCCCGACAGCCACAGCTGCACGCAAGGCGCCGTCGGCGCGCTGGCCTGGGGCATCGGCTCGACCGAGGCCGAACATGCGCTGGCTACCGGCACGCTGCGCATCGACCGCCCGCCGACCATGCGAGTCACGTTCGACGGCACCCTTCGGCCCGGCGTCACCGCCAAGGACATGGCGCTGGCGCTCATCGCCCGCCACGGCGCCGCCGGCGGGCAGGGCCATGCCATCGAATTCGCCGGCAGCGCCGTGACCGCGCTGCCGATGGAGGCGCGCATGACGCTGTGCAACATGGCCACCGAATTCGCCGCCTTTTCCGCCGTGATCGCGCCCGACGACACGACCTTCGCCTGGCTCAGGGGCCGCCGCTATGCGCCTGCCGGCGCGCTATGGGACCGCGCCCTTGCCGAATGGCGGCAATTGCCCGGCGACGCCGACGCCGCATTCGACCGCGAGATCAGCATCGACGCCGCCGGCATCGCGCCGATGGTGAGCTGGGGCACCTCGCCGGCGCAATCGGTGCCGCTCGATGGCGTCGTGCCTGCGGACGCGGCGCCGGGTTCGCTGGCCTATATGGGGCTCCATCCTGGCCAGCCGCTCGCCGGCCTCGCCATCGACGGCGCCTTCATCGGCAGCTGCACCAACAGCCGCCTGTCGGACCTGCAGCGCGCCGCCGCCATCGTCGCCGGCCGGCATGTCGCCAACGGTGTGCGCGCCATCGTCGTGCCCGGATCATCGGCGGTGAAGCGTGCCGCGGAAGCCGAAGGGCTCGACGCCGTCTTCACCGCCGCCGGCTTCGAATGGCGCGAATCGGGCTGCTCGATGTGCTTCTTCGCCGGCGGCGAAAGCTTCGGCGCCGGGCAGCGTGTCATCTCCAGCACCAACCGCAACTTCGAAAGCCGCCAGGGCCCCGGCACCCGCACCCATATCGCCAGCCCCGAAGTCGTCGCCGCCAGCGCCATCGCCGGGCGAATCAGCGCACCATGAGCACGCCCTTCACCACGCTCACCTCGCTCGCGGCGCCGCTGCTCGAGGACAATATCGACACCGATATCATCATCCCGTCGCGCGAGATGAAGACCACCGGCAAGACCGGCCTCGCCGCCGGCCTGTTCGCGGGTCGCCGTTACACCGAAGGCCGCACCGAAAACCCCGAATTCGTCCTCAACCGGCCGGGCTTCCGCGACGCCGCCATCCTGCTCGCCGGCGCCAATTTCGGCTGCGGCTCGAGCCGCGAGCACGCCGTCTGGGCGCTTGCCGAACACGGCATCCGGGCGGTGATCGCGCCGAGCTTCAGCCCGATCTTCGCCGGCAATGCCGTCCGCGGCGGCGTCCTGCCGCTGGCGTTGCCGCGCGCCGCCGTCGATGCTCTCGCGGCGCACGATGTTGCCGTCCATATCGACCTGCCGGCGCAGCGCGTCACCGCCGGCACACTGGCTTTCGCGTTCGAAATCAACGCCGAGGCCAAGGCCATGCTGGTCGGCGGCCTCGATGCCATCGACCTCACCCTGCAGTCGGCTGCGACCATTGCCGCCTGGCACGACCGGAACCGCTCGTTGCGGCCATGGGTTTACCTCGGGAACCGCTGAGCGGACACCCGAGGAGATTCCCCATGACGACCGATACGCTCGAAGCCCTGCCGCCGACCAGCCAGGCGTCGCCGCTGACGCAGCAGCCGCTGCCCTTCGACCGCGATGCGCTGGCGCCGACGATCTCGGCCGAAACCATCGGCTTTCACTATGATAAGCACCACAAGGGCTATTTCGATACCCTCAACAAGCTGCTCGCCGACACGCCGCTGGCCGGCGGCACGCTGGAAGATGTCATCCTGGCGACGGCGGGCGACGCCGACCGCAAGAAGATCTTCAACAACGCGGCCCAGTGCTGGAACCACAATTTTTACTGGAACAGCCTCAGCCCCGAGGCGCAGACGCCGTCGGGTGCCCTCGCCGAGGCCATCGACCGCGATTTCGGCAGCCTCGACGCGCTGAAGGAAGCGCTGGTCAAGTCGAGCGTCGAACAGTTCGGCACCGGCTGGGGCTGGCTGGTGCTGGTCGACGGCACGCTGAAGACGGTCAGCACCGACGATGCCGAGGTGCCGTTCACCGATGGTGCGACGCCCTTGCTTACCGTCGATGTCTGGGAACATGCCTATTATCTCGATTATCAGAACCGTCGGCCGGACCATGTGAAGGCGATCGTCGACAAGCATCTCAACTGGGATTTTGCCGCCCGCAACTTTGCTGGTTAATACTTTCCGAGAGCAAACAACTATATCGTTAACAAGCGTTTATAATTTCGTTAACCATGTCTTGCCTCTTTGCGTCTCCGTAACGGTCTGTTAGTGTCGGCCGGGCGTTTAGGGGGCCAGGCGTGACAATCGAGATCGTGATCTTTGCGGCCGTGCTCATCGGCGTTATCGGCGGCCTCGGACTCGAACGCTTTCGCGTCTATTTCGAGGCCGTCGAAGACCAGAAGCACGTCGCGACCGGCGGTGCACTGGCGCTCACTCGGCCCCGGAACGAGGCACAATTGCCGGCCCTGACGCGGACGCCGACGGCGCAGTTGCAGCAGGTCACCGATGCGCGCTTTGCGCCGCGGCGGCTGATCAGCAACAACGAGGAACAGATTTTCCAGGCGCTCGAGCTCATTATCCATGATCTCGATCTCGACTGGCGGGTGATGGCGCAGGTCAACCTCGCCGAGATCGTCGATTCGAGCGACCCGGACGCGCTGCTGGCGATCGGTGACCAGCGTGTCGCGCTGCTGATCGTGTCTTCGGCGCAGATGCCGCTGGCCGCGGTCGAGTACCAGGCGCTCGGCCAGGTCCGTGACGAGGGCACGCTGCGCGCCGCGATCCGGCGCGAGGCGCTGCGCCGCGCCGACATCGACTATATCGAGATCCGGTCCAACGACACGCCCGAGATGCTGCGCGATCAGATTCGCCGGCTGGCCGCACGCTTGACCGCGGTCGGCAGCATGCAGCCGATCATCTCGCCGGCTGCGGCCGCCGCCGGCCTGCCCGAGCCGCCGCCGCGTCAGGCTGCGGCGCGGAAACCCAGGGGCAAGCCGGCGTCGGGCACGAAGCCGTAAAGCGGCTCGCCGGGCAACGCCGCCCGCAGCACGTCGCGCACCCGCAACAGGCGATCGAGGTCGATGCCGGTCGACAGGCCCATCGCCTCCAGCATGAACACCAGGTCCTCGGTCACGATATTGCCGCTGGCGCCTGGCGCGAACGGGCAACCGCCCAGCCCGCCGAGCGAGGCGTCGAAAGTGGTGATGCCGACTTCCAGCCCGGCGACGACGTTGGCGAGGCCCAGCCCACGGGTGTTGTGGAGGTGCAGCCCCGTCAGCCGGTCGTCACCGATCGCCGTGCGCACCGCCCGCACCAGCGACCGCACCTGCGCCGGATTGGCATAGCCCGAGGTATCCGACAGCCCGACCTCGTCGACGCCGGCGACCATCAGCGCCTCGGCCAGTTCGACCACCTTGGCCTCGGCAACCGCGCCCTCGATGGTGCAGCCGAACGCCGTCGACACGCTGCCTTCGAAATGCGGCCGCGTTGCCGCCGGCTGCGCCGCAACCAGCGCCGCCACGGCGCGGACTTCATCGAGAACCTGGGCATGGCTGCGGCGCAGGTTCCTGAGGCTGTGCGTTTCGCTCGCCGACAGCGGCAATGTCAGCTTGTGGGCGCCGGCGGCGATGGCGGCCGCGGCGCCGCGCGCATTGGGCACCAGCACCGCCACGGTCAGCCCCGGATGGCTGCGGGCATGGGCGACGACCGCTGCGGTATCGGCGAGCTGCGGCAACAAGCTGGCGGGGACAAAGCTGCCGACCTCGATCTCGCGCACGCCGGCGGCGACCTCGGCATCGATCCAGGCGCATTTGACCGTCGTCGGCAGGATCGGCGCGATCGATTGCAGCCCGTCACGCGGGCCGACTTCGCTGATGAGGATGTCGGGCATCGGCTTGCTCCGCCAGTTGTCCGGACATATGCAACGCTTCTCCAAGGGCTTTCAAGGGACGCGCGCGCGATGCTGCCACTCAGCGGGATCAAGGTCGTCGAGTTCACCCATATGGTCATGGGCCCGGCGGTCGGCGCCATCCTGGTCGAGCTGGGCGCCGAGGTCATCAAGGTCGAGGCGATCGGTGGCGACGCCACACGGCGGCTGCTCGGCTCGGGCGCCGGCTATTTCCCCATGTACAACCGCGGCAAGGCGAGCATCTGCATCGACCTGAAATCGCCCCAGGGGGTCGCTGTGGCGCGGCGCTTGGCTGCATCGGCCGATATCGTCGTCGAGAACTTCCGCCCCGGCGCCATGGACCGGCTCGGCCTCGGCCCCGCCGCATTGCGCGCCGAAATCCCGCGGCTGATCTATTGCAGCGAAAAGGGCTTTCTGGCGGGGCCCTATGAGGACCGCACCGCGCTCGACGAGGTGGCGCAGATGATGGGCGGCCTCGCCTATATGACCGGGCCACCGGGGCGGCCGCTGCGCGCCGGCGCGTCGGTGATCGATGTCGCCGGCGGCATGTTCGGCGTCATTGGCGTGCTGGCGGCGCTGGAGGCCCGGCACCGCACCGGCGAGGGCATGCACATCCAGAGCGCGCTGTTCGAGACCACCGCCTATCTCGTCGGCCAGCACATGGCGCAGATGGCGGTCACCGGCCAGGCCGCGGCGCCGATGCCGGCGCGGGTGTCGGCCTGGGCGATCTATGACGTCTTCGACACCGCCGATGGCGAACAGCTGTTCGTCGGCGTCGTCACCGATGCGCTGTGGCAGAAATTCTGCGCGCTGTTCGGCCTCGACGACCTGTGGGCCGACATGGCCCTGCGCACCAACAACGCCCGGGTCCAGGCGCGCGACACGCTGATGCCGCGGGTACGCGCCGAACTGGCGCGCTTCACCCGGGCGGAACTGCTCGCCCGGCTCGACGGCTCGGGGCTGCCGTTCGCGCCGATCGGCCGGCCCGAGGACCTGTTCACCGATCCGCACCTGCTGGCGGGGCAGGGGCTGGCGCCCGTCACGCTCGATGACGGCACGCAGACGCTGCTGCCGGTGGTGCCGATCGCGCTCGACGGCGCCCGGCTCGGCGGCGGCGCGCTGCCGGCGGCGGGGGCCGACACGGCGGCGGTGCTCGCCGGGCTGGGCTATGATGCGGGCGCCATCGCGGCGCTGTCCGCATCCGGCGCGGTAGCATAGCCGCCCTTCCAATCTCCCCCGAACCCCCTAGGCTGGCTGACAAAAGGGGATAATCGCATGGTGCAGATATTGCTGGCGGTCATCGCCGTGACCGGGATCGGCTTTGCCATCCTGCTGTTCGTGGCGGCGCGCCAGCGCGGCGCCCTCGGCGTCACCGGCGAGGGCGTCGTGCTCGGTGCCGTCACCAACTTCTTCGATGCCCTCGGCATCGGCTCGTTCGCGCCGACGACCGCCTGGATCAAGCTGCGCAAGCTGGTGCCCGACAGCCATATCCCCGCGGTGCTGATCGCCGGACAGGCGCTGCCGACGGTCACCCAGGGCCTGATCTTCATCAGCCTCGTCAGCGTCGATCCGACGCTGCTGGTCGTCTGCATCGCCGCCAGCGTCGCCGGCGCGCTGGCCGGTGCGCCGCTGGTGCTGAAACTGCCGATCCGGACGGTCCAGCTGATCGTCGGCATCGCGCTGCTGATCGCCGCCGGCCTGTTCGCCGCCGCCAATCTCGACCTGCTGCCCGCCGGCGGCGACGCGCTGGGGCTGCCGGCGGCGAAGTTCGGCATCGCGGTGGTCGGCTGCTTCGTGCTCGGAGCGTTGATGACGGCGGGCATCGGCTTCTATGGCCCGATGCTGGCGATGTTCAGCCTGCTCGGCCTCAATCCCGCGGCAGTGTTCCCGATCATGGCCGGCGCCGGCGCGCTGATGATGCCGGCCAGCGGCTTGCGCTTCGCCCGGTCCGACCGTGTCGATCTCAGGCTCGTGCTGTCGCTCGCCATCGGCGGCATCCCGGCGGTGCTGCTCGCCGCCTATGTCGTCAAGTCGCTGCCGCTGGAGATCCTCCGCTGGCTGGTCGCCGGCGTTGTGCTGTACACGGCGGTGGTGATGCTGCGCAGCGCGCGGCGGGCGCCGGTGGCCTGAACCGCTCGCATCGTCGCACGCCGGCTTGCCCGCGCGCGCCCGGCCGTGTTCAAGCACGCCCGGACAACGGGGAGCTGCCGCACAGATGAACGGGCCGGGAAAGACGCGACGACGCCCCTGGCTGGTGGCAACCTTGGTCCTCGGTCTGGTGATTGCCGCGGCAAGCCTCGCCATGCTCGCCATCTCCCGAACCTGGGCGGTGCAAGGCGAGAGCGTTACCGTCGCCCTCACCGCGGCGCCGCCCGGCGCCGCCTACAGCGGCGCGCCGGTCGACTATGCCCGGCTGGAGGCACGCATCGCGCTGCTGATGCAGCAGCCCGAAATGGTCGGCCTGGCGGTCGGCACCATCGAAAACGGCCGGGTCCGCTTCACCAAGGGCTATGGCGAAACCCGCGCCAATTCCGGCGACCGCGTGACGCCCGATACCGTGTTCCGCTGGGCATCGCTGTCCAAATCCGTGGCCTCGGCCGTCGTCGTCGGGCTGGCGCAGGATGGCAAGCTGTCGCTGGCCGCGCCGCTGTCACGCTTCGGCACGTCATTGACCTTGCCCGGCGGCGCCACCGCCCGGGTTTCCGTCGCCGATCTTCTGTCCCACCGGCTCGGCCTGCCGCGTAACGCCTGGGACGATCGGCTCGAAGCCGGGGAGGCGCCGCAGCTGCTGCGCGCCGGGCTCGCCAGCGTGCCGCTCTCCTGCCCGCCCGCGACCTGCTATTCCTATCAGAACATCGCCTATGATACCGCCAGCGAGATCGTCGAGCACGTCAGCGGCACCGCCTATGCCAATGTCGCCCGCGACCGGCTGTTCGTGCCGCTGGGCATGACCAGCGCCACCATCGGCCGCACCGGCCTCGAAGCCTCGCCGAGCTGGGCCCGCCCGCATCGTGGCGGCCGCCGCGAGGTGGTTGTCGGCGAACCCTATTATCGCGTGCCGGCCGCCGGCGGCGTCAACAGCTCGATCCGCGACCTGCTGCGCTGGATGGACGCCCAGATGGGCGACAGGCCCGACGTGGTATCGCCGACCGAACTCGCGATCATGCACGTGGCGCGCGTGCCGACGCCGCCGCACGGCCGGCGCGGGGCGATGGACCGGGCCCTGCAGCACGCTTCCTATGGCCTTGGCTGGCGCACCTATGATTATGCCGGCCACCAGCTCGTCGGGCATCGCGGCTCGGTCGACGGCTATGGCGCGCTGATCCTGTTCGACCCGGCGCTGCGCAGCGGCATCGTCATGCTGTGGAACAGCAATCATTCCCGCGCCGCGTCGCTGCAGCTCGAATTCTTCGACCAGCTTTACGGCCTGCCGGCGACGGACTGGCTGGCACTGCCGGTCCCGCCGCCGGTGATCGCCGCGGCGGGCCCCGGTCCCGTCACCGTCGGCACGGCGACTGCCGGCCGCACCGCCCGCTAGACAGTCAGATTGAAGTCGTCACCCCCGCGAAGGCGGGGGTCCATCGCCCGTCCACGCCCCACCCGTGATGACACGCGGGCGATGGATCCCCGCCTTCGCGGGGATGACGATGTTGACGCCTAATTCGCCTTCGTCCGCAGCGGCCGGTCATCGCTTGCCGCCAACCACACCGCCGCCGCCCAGGCGGCGACATTCTGGTCGAGCTGGGCCTTGTCGACCTTGTCGAAGGTGTCGTCGGGGGTGTGGTGCAGGTCGAAATAGCGGGTGCCGTCCTGCTCCAGCTCCAGGATGCCGGCACCCATCGCCCCCAGTGGCGCCACGTCGGCGCCGCCGCCGGCGCCATTGTCGCGCGTCGGCGCCACGCCCAGGGGTGCCAGCGTGCGGTTGATCTCGGCAATCAGCGGCAGCCCTGTCTCGGCGACCTTCGACGATACCCGCCACACCCGGTCGGCGCCGAAATCGCTTTCCGCCGCCAGCACGATATTCTCCGCCTTGTGCGCCTCGGCATAGGCGCGGCCGCCCCAGATGCCGGCCTCCTCGGCGCCCCAGAACACGACGCGGATGGTGCGGCGCGGCTTCAGCCCGGCATCCTTGATCGCCCGCGCGGCGGAGAGCGTGATCGCCATGCCGGCGCCGTCGTCGATGGTGCCGGTCGCCAGGTCCCAGCTGTCGAGATGGCCGCCGATGACAATGATTTCGCTGCGCGCGCCGCTGCCGGGGATCTCGCCGCTGACGTTGGCGGACTGGCCATCGGGGTTGAAGGTCGGCGTGATGACCAGTTTCAGCGTCACCGGGCCACGCGCGACCAGCCGCGCCAGCTGTTCGGCATCGGGCACCGACAGCGCCGCCGCGGCGGTCAGCGCCTTGCGGTCCTGCCAGACGGTCGATCCGGTGTGCGGGTTGCGATGATTGTCGGTTCCGATGCTGCGGATCAGCGTCGCGACGGCGCCCTTCGACGCCGCCAGCGCCGGCCCGGCGCGGCGAACGACGCCGTTGGTGCCATAGCTGCTGCCGTCCTGCGCCCGCATCATCCGGTGGTCGATGAAGGCGATCTTGCCGGCAAGGCTGCCCGGCGCCGCGGCCTCGAGCGCGGCATAATCGGCGAAATAGGCGACCGGCGCGGTGATGCCCGCCGCCGGCGTCGCGCCGCTGTAGCCGAGCGCCGCGATGGTGAGCTTTTGCGGGAAGGCGCCGACGACTTCGGCAGTCTCGATCCCGCGTTCCCACACCGGCATCGGAAACGGTTCGACCTTGATGTTGACGAGGCCCGCCGCCTTCATCGCCTTGACCGCCCAGTCGCGGCCGCGCTGCTCCGCCGGGGTCGCGGCGAGGCGCTGGCCGACGGTGGTGGTCAGGTCCTCGAGCAGCGCATAGGCGCCCGTGTCCAGCGCCTTGTCGCGCAGCGTGGCCGCCGCGGCGATGCGGTCGGGCGCGGCCAGGACCGGGGCGGCGGCGAGCAGCAGGGCGGGTACGAGAGTGGCGGCGATGGTGTGGCGCATGGAATCGATCTCCGGTCGGTACCGGCCCGGCATAAGGCGTTGCCCGCCCCGCGCAAGTGACCGCTTCACCACCATGGCCCGGCCTGTATAGTCGTGCTCATGCACCCCATCATCCTTGCGCTGCTGCTCGCTGCGCCCGACGCGGCGACACCCGGCGCCAGTTCCGGCGCCAGCGTCTGCGCCGCGCTGCCCGAAACCGGCCCCGTGGCCCGGTCGGGCCCGCCCGAGATCGTCCCCGCCAGGCCGACCGCCGACCGCAAGCTGTCATGCCCCGACGGTTTCCGCCTCGATGTCACCGGCCGCATGCCGATGTGCCTGCGTCCCGGCATCAGGGTCGTCGACGGCAATCCGCGCAACGCCTGCTATGCCGCGCTGCCCTTCGGCCCGATCGCCGCCATCGCCCCGCGCCACCGGCCGACCCGCAGCTGCGCGACGCAAAAGCTGACGACCATCATCCGCATCGATGCACCCAACGCCGGCATCGCCGATGCCGTCTTCAGCGTCGTGCCGCCGGACGGCGTCACCGTCACGCTGCTCACCACCAGCGGGGCAGAGGTCGACAAGACCGAGAATCCCGTCGTGCAGGGCTGCTTCGCCTTCGCCTGCCGGCTGGTGAAGCTGGAGATCGGGCCACGCGCCGCGGCACAGGTCGAACTGCGCCTAGCGTTGCCGGGGCCCGAACCGATCGGGCAGACGGTCCGGCTGGTGGAAAGCTGCCCGCGTTGATCGCCCTCAGGCGACGCGCTGGCCCTGGGCATCGAACGATCGCGCCGCCATCGAGTAGCGACGCTGCCGCGGCAGCAGCTTCTCATCGTAGCCGACGGTGACGCTGCCGTCGCTGACTGTTCCGACAGCGCCAGCGACGACCACGCTGGAATAGCCGAGCGCGCCGAGCGCGCGGGCAAGATTGGCGGCCAATGTTTCCGATGCCGGCGACCCGCGGACATCCAGCTCATGGTCCTGGAGCTCGAACTGCTCCCCGTCGCCCATGCCCGAAAAGCACACCATCAGCCGAACGTCGGCAATGGACTTGGTGAGCCCGTCCTTTTTCATCCGCGCTGCCAGCGCCGTCACCTGGATGCCGATGCGCGTCCTGCCAACGCCGGTGATGTTCGCCCAGCAGCTAATGGCCGAGGCGTTGACCGGTTCCCCGTTGCCGCCGAGGCCATGCGCAGACACTATCAGCCGGTCCGTGGGGCCGACCACCGCCAGCGGCCGCGGCGCTTGCGAGAACACCCCGCCCCTCTTGATGAAATGGCCGCGGTCATTGCCCTTCCATGCGCCGCTTTCCCAGGTCGCGAGGTTCGAATAAATGACATTGGGATATGACGTCGACAAGAGCACGGTATCGTTGATGATCGCTTCGGGAAATGGGATGTAGGTATACGTCGCCATGGCACTCCTCCTCATGGTGACAGATTATCAGGCGCGGCGGTGTCGGCAAGCGACGACACGGTGTTTGAACTGGCGCCCCGCTTCCGCTAGACGGCAGCGCATTCCTGCCTCCCGATCCTGAAAGCCCCCGCCCGTGGCCTATCAATACGCCTATGTCATGAAGGGTCTGTCGAAGACCTATCCCGGTGCGCCCAAGCCGGCGTTCAAGGACGTCACGCTCAGCTTCCTGCCCGGTGCCAAGATCGCCATCATCGGGCCCAATGGCGCCGGCAAGTCGACGCTGATGAAGGTCATCGCCGGCATCGACAAGGAATATGTCGGCGAGGCCTGGGCCGCCGAGGGCATCACCGTCGGCTACCTGCCACAGGAACCCCAGCTCGACCCAACGAAGGACGTGCGCGGCAATGTCATGGACGGCGTGCGCCCGGTCGCCGAGATGATGGACCGTTTCAACGCCATCTCCGCCGAAATGGCCGATCCCAAGGACGACACCGATTTCGACAAACTGATGGAGGAAATGGGCGAGCTGCAGGAAAAGATCGACGCCGTCGATGGCTGGACGCTCGACAACCAGCTCGAAATCGCCATGGACGCGCTGCGCTGCCCGCCGGCCGACGCCACGGTCGACAACCTCTCGGGCGGTGAAAAGCGCCGCGTCGCGCTGTGCAAGCTGCTGCTCGAAAAGCCCGACATCCTGCTGCTCGATGAGCCGACCAACCATCTGGACGCCGAAAGCGTCCAGTGGCTGGAAAATCACCTCAAGGAATACAAGGGGATGGCGATCCTCGTCACCCATGACCGCTACTTCCTCGACAATGTCGTGAAGTGGGTGCTGGAACTCGATCGCGGCCGCGCGATTCCGTTCGAGGGCAATTATTCCGACTGGCTGGAAGCGAAGTCCAAGCGGATGGCGCAGGAAGACCGCGAGGATGAAAGCCGCGAAAAGGCCATCAAGGACGAGCTGCAGTGGATCCGGTCGAGCGCGAAAGCCCGGCAGACCAAGTCCAAGGCGCGCATCAAGGCGTTTGACGAACTCGTCGAGAAGCAGGCCAACCGCCGGCTGGGATCGGCCCAGATCCTCATCCAGATTCCCGAGCGGCTCGGCAACACCGTCATCGAGGCCAACAACCTCACCAAATCCTATGGCGACAAGCTATTGTTCGAAAACCTCAGCTTCAGCCTGCCGCCGGGCGGCATCGTCGGCATCATCGGCCCCAACGGCGCCGGCAAGACGACGCTGTTCCGCATGATCACCGGCCAGGAAGTGCCCGACAGCGGCAGCATCCGCATCGGCGACACGGTCAAGCTCGCCTATGTCGATCAGAGCCGCGATGCACTCGCTTCGGCCAAGAATGTCTGGGAGGAAATTTCCCAGGGCCAGGACAAATTCTACTTCGGCAAGAACGAGGTGCTGACCCGCGCCTATGTCGGTGCCTTCAACTTCAAGGGCGCCGACCAGCAGAAAAAGGTCGGCCAGCTGTCGGGCGGTGAACGCAACCGCGTCCACATGGCCAAGATGCTGGTAAAGGGCGGCAACGTGCTGCTGCTCGACGAGCCGACCAACGACCTCGACGTCGAGACGCTGCGCGCGCTCGAGGAAGCGCTTGAGTCGTTCGCCGGCTGCGCCGTGGTCATCAGCCACGATCGCTTCTTCCTCGATCGCCTCGCGACGCACATCCTCGCCTTCGAAGGCAACAGCCATGTCGAATGGTTCGAAGGCAATTTCGAAGCCTATGAGGAAGACAAGCGCCGCCGCCTGGGCGATGCCGCCGACCGGCCGCATGCGCTGACGTACAAGAAGCTGACGCGGTAGGAGCGCGGGCGTCGGAGTCGTCGGTACGCGGGCGGCCGGCTTCGACAGGCTCAGCCTGAGCGGATGCTTTTTTGGGCGGGTTCGGCAATGCCCAGGAGAATCTGGCCGCAATACCCCGCTCAGGCTGAGCCTGTCGAAGCCGCGCCTGCAGCCGCCGGCCATCGAAACACGCCGGGTCCGGGCGTCACGGCACCCGCCAACCCCCCGTCCAGTCGCCACCGACGTGCGTGAACAGCGCCCGCCTGTGGCCGGCCTGGGCCAGATGCAGCCAATCGATGGCCGTCACCTCGACCCGCACAATCGCGAAGTTCGCCCGCGCCGGCACCAGTTCCGCCAACTCCGGCTTGCGGCCGTCGATCCCCGCCGGCAGCCCCGATCCGGGGCCGGGCAGGGGCGTCCCCGGTGCCGCCTCGACCATATAGGCGCGCCGCGCGAATTCCGTTGCCGTCGTCCAGATCCGGTCGATGTCCGCCCCTTCCGTCACCACCCGCGCCGTGCCCGCCAGCCGCAGCTGGATTGCCTCGCCCGGATGATACAGCGTCACCGCCACCGCCGCACCGTCCAGCGCCGCACACTTTGGCGACCGCGCGTCGGTGTGGAAGCGCAGGTGCGCCGCGGCCCGATCGGCGGCGCGCAGCACCATCACCCGTGCCTGCGGGCGGCCCTGTGTATCGACGCTGGCGACCACCGGGGTATGCATCGGGCTGCGCCGGTCGGCCGCGCCGCGCCCCAGCAGCCGCCAGGCGGTTTCGAAAGCGTCGGCGAGTTCGGCATCCATTCCCGCTGATCGCAAGCCGCCGGGGTTGCCGCAAGCGGTTGCGACACCTTACCGTGCCTGCAAGCATGGGGAGACACGCGATGGTGACGACACTGGCACGGCGATTCCTGCCGCTTGCGCTGCTATCCGGCGCCGCCGCCGCCCAGGTGCCGCCGCTGTCGGCCGCCGACAGCGAGCCGGCAAAGCTCGGCTGGATGCAAGGCTCGCCGCCCGCCATCGACAAGCAGGTCCGCTTCGACGACGCCAGCATGTGGTTCTTCCCGCGGACGCGCTGGAGCTTTTCCCACTGGCGCGAACTCGTCCCCACCGCCGCGATCCCGCGCGCCGGCCCGCCCTCGGCGCTGCCGCGCGCCGAGCGCCGCGACCTCGACGCCATCCGCTTCACGCCGCTCGGCGCCACCGCGCCGATGACCTGGGAACAATCGCTCGCCGCCAACTACACCGATGGCATCGTCGTGTTGCACCGGGGCCGCATCGTCCATGAACGCTATTTCGGCGCCGGTGGCCCGGCCAACCAGCACATCGCCTTTTCGGTCACCAAAAGCTTCGTCGGCACGCTGGCGGAAACCCTGATCGCCGAGGGCCGCCTCGATCCGGCGCGCACCATCGCCAGCTATGTCCCCGAACTGGCGACCAGCGGCTTTGGCGACGCGACGGTGCGCCAGGCGCTCGACATGCGCACCGGCATCGCCTTCGTCGAAGACTATGTCGCCCGCGGCACGGAACTCACCGATCCGACCCGCATGTCGATCGCCGGCGGCGCGGCGCCGGCGGCGCCGGGCTACCAGGGCGCGACGACGACCCCCGCCTTCCTCGCCGGCATCGGCAAGCGCGGCGGTCACGGCGGCGATTTCGCCTATCTGACGCCCAACACCCAGGCCGTCGCCTGGGTGCTCGAACGCATCACCGGCCAGAGCATCGCCGCGCAGATCTCGGCGCGCTACTGGCAGCCGCTCGGCATGGAGGAGGACGCCGCCATCCAGGTCGATCGCGTCGGCACCGGCTTTGCCGGCGGCGGCATGACCGCGGCGATGCGCGACATGGCACGCTTTGGCGAGATGATCCGCCTCGGCGGCAAATGGCAGGGCCGGCAGATCGTGCCGCCCGCCGCAGTCCGCGCCATCCTGGCGCCCGGCGACGCAGCCGCCTTTGCCGCGGCGAATTATCCCGGCCTCGACGGCGGCAGCTATTCGAGCTTCTGGTGGCATTGGGCTTCAGGCCAGACGATGGCGGTCGGCATCCATGGCCAGGGCATCTACATCGATCCCAAGGCCGAAATGGTCATCGCCCGCTTCGCCTCCTTCCCGGTCGCGACAAACCGCGTCATCAACCCGACGACGCTGCCGGCCTATGATGCCATGGCGGCGGCGCTGGCGGGGAAATAGCCGGCCGGCATTGCCGCCTTGCATTGCCGCCGCCGATCGGTAACGCGTGCCTGCCGTCC
This sequence comes from Alphaproteobacteria bacterium, assembly GCA_003241875.1. GTDB lineage: Bacteria > Pseudomonadota > Alphaproteobacteria > Sphingomonadales > Sphingomonadaceae > Sandarakinorhabdus. The sequence continues at coordinate 50,201 of QBLU01000002.1, read as the reverse complement.
CAGCCAAGGCCCGTCATGCTCGCCCGTGTCCTCCCGCTCGCCCCGCCCGCCGCCCCCGACTGGCAGGCGGATTATCGCGCTGCGCGGCTGACCGCGGCCGACCTGCTCGATCGGGTCGGGCTGACAGCAGCGGACCTGCCCTATGGCCTCGCCCCGGCGCCGGATTTCGCGTTGAAGGCGCCACCGCATTTCCTGTCGCTGGTGCGGCGCGGCGACCCCCATGATCCGCTGCTGCTGCAGGTGCTGGCGCGCGCCGACGAACTGGTCGACGATCCGGCGCTGCTCACCGATCCGCTCGACGAGGCGAGCTTCACCCCGGCGCGCGGCATCCTGCGCAAATACGGCAGCCGGGCGCTGCTGCTCGCCGCCGGCAGCTGCGCGATCCATTGCCGCTACTGCTTCCGCCGCCACACCGACTACGGCGCCATGGTGTTGCCGGTGGGCGGCCATGCCGACGCGGTCGCGCTGCTCGCCGCCGATCCGGCGGTGGAGGAGGTCATATTGTCCGGCGGCGACCCGCTGACGCTGGCCGACGACCGGCTGGCGGCGCTGCTCGGCGCGCTCGCCGCGATCCCGCACCTGGCGATGATCCGCATCCACAGCCGTACGCTGACCGCGGTGCCGGCGCGGGTGACGCCGGCGCTGGTGGCGCTGCTGGCAGGCCTCGGCAAGCCGGTGGTCATCGTCGCCCACACCAACCACGCCAACGAGATCGACGGCGTCGTGGCGGCGGCGCTGGCCCGGCTGCGTGGGGCAGGGGTGACGCTGCTCAACCAGTCGGTGCTGCTGCGCGGCGTCAACGACAGCGTTGCCGCGATCCGCGCCCATGCGCTGCGGCTGTTCGCCAGCGGTGTGCTGCCCTATTACATGCACCTGCTCGATCCGGTCGCCGGCGCCGGCCATTTCGACGTCGGCCTCACCGAAGCCCTCGGCCTCGAACAGCAGCTGCGCGACACGCTGCCCGGCTATCTGGTGCCGCGCTTCGTCCGCGAAGTGCCGGGCCGCCTCGCCAAGACGCCGATCTGGCAGTTGGCGGGGTAGACCTGCTTTCCTTTGATTGCACCGCAGGGCCCGCCCAGGCTGAGCTTGTGAAGCCGTGTCGCAGGGCGCCTGAGCTTGTGAAGCCGTGTCGCAGGGCGCCTGAGCTTGTCGAAGCCGTGTCGCGGCGTGGTCCTTGCCGGGGCTTCGACAAGCTCAGCCTGAGCGGATAAATCCTGTCCAACGAATTTGAAAGCAACGAACCCTGGACTCGTCTTCAGCTCACCTGAACCATAAAGCCCGCTCAGGCTGAGCCTGTCGAAGCCGTGCCGCAGGACAGTGCTCGCCGCGGCTTCGACAGGCTCAGCCTGAGCGGATAAGCTTGCAACTGACCCTGGTTCAGGCCGCCGACATCACCCCGACGCCTGCAACCAACCGCTCACGACGTGCAGACCAGGCACGACCGTCAACGCCAGCGCCCGCATCTCGGCGGTCGCCGGCAGCAGGTCGGGCACCATGATCACCGGAACGCCGGCGGCATGGGCGGCGCGCACGCCGTTATAGCTGTCCTCGAGCGCCAGGCAGTCGCCCGGCGGCAGGCCGAGTGCCGCGGTGGCAGCCAGGTACAGGTCGGGAAACGGCTTGCCCCGCGCGACGTCATCCCGGGTGACCACGATGTCAAAGGCGTCGATCAGCCCGCTGTGGGTCAGGTGCGACACCGCCTTGACGCGCTCGGTGGAGGTCGCGATGGCACGCGGGATCCCCAGCGCGACCACGGTGTCGACGATGGCGCGCGCGCCGGGCCGCAGCGGCCGCGCCAGGCCATAACGGCTGTTGTTGAGTTCGAGCTGCCGCGCCCGCATCAGGTCGTAATCGAAATCCGGGCCGAAACGGTCGTTGAGCTGATGGCGATTGGCGTCCTTGGGCAGCCCGACCAGCGGCGCGAAATCGGCCTCGGTCATGGCAAAGCCCATGGCGGTGACGACCTCGATCATCGACGTGCGGCTGATCCGCTCGGTATCGAGCAGCAGGCCGTCCATGTCGAAGATGACGGCAGCGGGGCGGGCGAGGTTCACACCGTCTCCAAAGCCTTGGCTTTGGCAATTCGTTCCCGCCACACCATGGGGCCGGTCGCATGGACGCTGGTCCCCATCGCATCGACCGCCACCGTCACCGGCATGTTCTCGACGGTGAATTCATAGATCGCCTCCATGCCGAGGTCTTCGAAGGCCAGCACCCGCGATGCCTTGATCGCCTTCGACACCAGATAGGCGGCGCCGCCGACCGCCATCAGATAGGCGGCCTTGTGCTTGCGGATCGCCTCGATACCGGCGGGTCCGCGCTCGGCCTTGCCGACCATGGCGATGAGGCCGGTCTGCGCCAGCATGGCTTCGGTGAACTTGTCCATGCGGGTGGCGGTGGTGGGGCCGGCCGGGCCGACGACCTCGTCGCGCACCGGGTCGACCGGCCCGACATAATAGATGACGCGGTTGGTGAAATCGACCGGCAGCGTCTCGCCCCGGGCCAGCATGTCGGTCATCCGCTTGTGGGCGGCATCCCGCCCGGTGAGCATGCGGCCATTGAGCAGCAGCCGGTCGCCGGGCTTCCAGCTCGCCACGATCTCGGGCGTCAGCGCGTCGAGATCGACCGGGATCGCCTCGCGCGACGGTTTCCATTCGACCTGCGGCCATTCGGCGAGGTTCGGCGCCTCCAGATAGGCCGGGCCGCTGCCGTCGAGCACGAAATGCGCGTGCCGCGTCGCGGCGCAGTTCGGGATCATCGCGATCGGCTTCGAGGCGGCATGGGTCGGCGTGTCGAGAATCTTCACGTCAAGGATCGTCGACAGCCCGCCCAGCCCCTGCGCGCCGATGCCCAGATCGTTGACGGCGTCGTAGAGTTCGATCCTAAGCTCTTCAATTTTCGAGGCCGGACCCCGCGCTTTCAGCTCCGCCATGTCGATCGGCAGCATCAGCGATTCCTTGGCCAGCAGCATCGCCTTTTCGGCCGTGCCGCCGATGCCGATGCCCAGCATTCCCGGCGGGCACCAGCCGGCACCCATCAGCGGCACCGTGTTGACCACCCAGTCGCGGATCGAGTCGCTGGGGTTGAGCATGGCGAACTTCGACTTGTTCTCGCTGCCGCCGCCCTTGGCCGCGACGGTGATCTCGACGGTGTCGCCCGGCACCAGCTGGACATGGGTGATCGCCGGGGTGTTGTCGCGGGTGTTGGTGCGGCCGAATGCCGGGTCGGCGACGATCGAGGCGCGCAGCCGGTTTTCGGGATTGAGATAGGCGCGGCGCACACCTTCGTTAACCATTTCTTCAAGAGTCAGCGTCGCTTGCCAGCGAACGTTCATACCGACTTTCACGAAGGCGACTACGATGCCGGTGTCCTGGCAGATCGGCCGGTGCCCCTCGGCGCACATGCGGCTGTTGGTCAGGATCTGGGCGATGGCGTCCTTGGCCGCCGGGCCAGCCTCGGCCTCGTAAGCGCGCCCCAGCGCCCTTATATAATCCATGGGATGAAAATAGCTGATGTACTGCAGCGCATCGGCGATGGATTCGATCACATCGTCCTGTTTGATCACCGTCATGGCAGTCCTTTGGCGGGGTATTGCGGCCGGCGTGTAGCGCCGCTGCGACCATCGGTCCACATGGCGTTTCAATGGCGTTTCAACCAGGGGGCGCAAGCTGTTGACGATGTTTGAACCAGGAGAAAACGACGGTTCCGGATGAAATGTCCCTTGTCAAAGCCCGGAACTTAGGCACAATCTGTAGCCCGGGGACGACGCTGCACACACAAGCTGTGGTGGCTGCGGACGAGGGAGGGCAAGCTGCCGGTTATCAACCGGCTGTGGATATCGGGGATAACTGCTGCTGAATCCATTCGGCGCGTGACCCCTTTTTGTTCTCCTCCTATGCTGCCCCCGGCAAGGCGCGAAAGCGCGGGCGATGCGGGTCGCGAAAGAGCAGGCGATGCGAATCGCCAGAGAAATTTCGGGAGTGATCAGGTGAGCGAATTTCGGAACAGCAACGGCGAAGGCGGCGAAATGCTGATGCTCGATCCCGTCGAGCCGGCGACGGTCGCGGCGCCCGCCAAGGCAGCGAAGCGCGCCTCCAACGAGGTCATGGCCTGGAAATTCCCGGTCACGGTCGACCGTTCGCGCGACGCGCTGCTGACCGATTTCGGCCGCCAGACGCTCGATGATCGCTACCTGCTGCCGGGCGAATCCTACCAGGATCTGTTCGCCCGCGTCGCCGCCGCCTATGCCGACGACGCCGGCCACGCCCAGCGGCTCTACGATCACATGTCGCAGCTCTGGTTCATGCCCTCCACGCCGGTGCTTTCCAACGGCGGCACCGGGCGCGGCCTGCCGATCTCCTGCTACCTCAACTCGGTCGGCGACAGCCTCGAAGCCATCGTCAACACCTGGAACGAGAATGTCTGGCTTGCCTCGCGCGGCGGCGGCATCGGCACCTATTGGGGCAATGTCCGCGGCATCGGCGAACCCGTCGGCCTCAACGGCAAGACCAGCGGCATCATCCCCTTCGTCCGCGTCATGGACAGCCTCACCCTCGCCATCAGCCAGGGTTCGCTGCGCCGCGGCTCGGCGGCGGTCTATCTCGACATCAACCACCCGGAGATCGAGGAATTCCTCGAAATCCGCAAACCGTCGGGCGACTTCAACCGCAAGGCGCTCAACCTCCACCACGGCGTGCTGGTGACGGACGCCTTCATGCAGGCAGTCCGCGACGGCACCGATTTCGACCTGATCAGCCCCAAGACCGGTGAAAAGCGCGGCAATGTCGACGCTCGCGGCCTGTTCACCAAGCTGGTCGAGACGCGGCTCGCGACCGGCGAGCCCTACATCATCTTCGTCGACGAAGTGAACCGCACGATGCCCAAGCATCAGCGTGACCTCGGGTTGAAGGTGACAACGTCGAACCTCTGCTCCGAAATCACCCTGCCGACCGGGCCGGACCATCTCGGCAACGATCGCACCGCGGTCTGCTGCCTGTCGTCGCTCAACCTCGAAACCTGGGACCAGTGGCACGGCGACGCCGGCTTCATCGAGGATTGCATGCGCTTCCTCGACAACGTCCTCCAGGACTACATCGACCGCGCCGAGCCCGAGATGGCGCGCGCCCGCTATGCCGCCGAACGCGAACGCTCGGTCGGCCTCGGCGTCATGGGCCTCCACAGCTTCTACCAGGCCCGCGGCATCGCCTTCGAAGGCGCCATGGCCAAGTCGTGGAACCTGAAGATGTTCAAGCACATCCGCGCCCAGGTCGACCAGGCGTCGATGAACCTCGCCGCCGAGCGTGGCCCGTGCCCCGATGCCGCCGACATGGGCGTCATGGAGCGGTTCAGCTGCAAGATGGCGATCGCGCCGACCGCCAGCATCAGCATCATCGCCGGCGGCACCAGCGCCTGCGTGGAGCCGATCCCCGCCAACATCTACACCCACAAGACGCTGTCGGGCAGCTTCTCGATCCGCAATCCGTATCTCGAGAAACTGCTGATCGCGAAATCCAAGAACAGCGACAGCGTCTGGAATTCGATCCTCGAACAGGGCGGCTCGGTCCACCACCTCGATTTCCTCAACACCGAGGAAAAGGCCGTGTTCCGCACCGCCTTCGAGATCGACCAGCGCTGGCTGCTCGAACTCGCCGGCGACCGCACGCCGTTCATCGACCAGGCCCAGTCACTGAACCTGTTCATCCCCGCCGACGTCGAGAAATGGGACCTGCTCATGCTCCACTATCGCGCCTGGGAGCTCGGCATCAAATCGCTCTACTATCTCCGCTCGATGAGCATCCAGCGCGCCGGTTTCGCCGGCGGCGTGGAGGCGGACAACACCGCCGAAGCGCCGGTGCTGAGCTTCGAGCGCAAGGATTATGACGAATGCCTGGCGTGTCAGTAGCCAAGCCGGCTGCAAGCAGCGCGAAGCGCAGCGCGCAGACTCGGCGCAGTGCTCGGACGGCGGGGCGCTGCCAGGCCGTCGGCACGGCTTTGCCGGGCCAGAGGCTTGGCGGCGAGCCCGTCCGACGTCACGCGCGGAAAGTTTCAGGGATGCCCAGCCTGACAGCTTGGCAGGGCTGGGGCGCAAGCCCCGGCACCCGGGCGGCACCCGCCGGCCGGGACGGTGAGGGGGCCGCGGCGTCGCATTCCACGACGCGGCGCCACGGCCCCCTCCCAATTGCCGGCGGGCCTGTACCCGGTGTCATGTACGCGTTTCCCGTCATCCCCGCGCAGGCGGGGATCCATCGCCGGACTGTCATCACATAGATCGACGTGCCGGTGATGGACCCCCGCCTGCGCGGGGGTGACGATCCAGAGTAAACTACCCAACGAACACCCCAAAGGACCAACCCCATGTCGCTCCTCAAGGCCTCCAAGTCGTACAAGCCCTTCGAATATCCCTGGGCCTATGATTTCTGGAAACGCCAGCAGCAGATCCACTGGATGCCGGAGGAGGTGCCGCTCGGCGAGGATTGCCGTGACTGGGCGCAGAAACTCACCGATCACGAGCGCAACCTGCTCACCCAGATCTTCCGCTTCTTCACCCAGGCCGATGTCGAGGTGCAGGATTGCTACCATGAAAAATACGGCCGGGTGTTCAAACCGACCGAAGTGAAGATGATGCTGGCGGCGTTCAGCAACATGGAAACGGTGCACATCGCCGCCTACAGCCATCTGCTCGACACCATCGGCATGCCCGAAAGCGAATACAGCGCCTTCCTCAACTACAAGGAAATGCGCGACAAGCACGACTATCTGGCCGATTTCAACGTCGACACCGACACCGATATCGCCCGCACCCTAGCGATGTTCGGCGGCTTCACCGAAGGCCTGCAGCTGTTCGCCAGCTTCGCCATGCTGATGAACTTCCCGCGCTTCAACAAGATGAAGGGCATGGGCCAGATCGTCACCTGGTCGGTGCGCGACGAAAGCCTGCATTGCGAAGGCATCATCAAGCTGTTTCACGCCTTCTGTGCCGAAACCGGCGTGCTGACCCACAAGCTGCGCGACGAGATCGCCGACATCTGCCAGCGCACGGTCCGGCTGGAGGACAATTTCGTCGACCTCGCCTTTGAAATGGGCCCGGTCAACGGCATGACCGCATCCGACATCAAGAAATACGTCCGCTTCACCGCCGACTGGCGCATGAAGCAGCTCGGCATGAAGCCGATCTACATGATCGACGAACACCCGCTGCCCTGGCTGACGCCTCTGCTCAACGGCGTCGAACACGCCAACTTCTTCGAGGCACGCGCGACGGAATATTCCAAGGCGGCGACGAAGGGCAACTGGAACGAGGTGTGGGACGCGTTCGACAGCCGCAAGGGCGCCAAGGCGGCGGCCGAGGGCGGGGCTGCGAACGAGGTGGACGATCGGCAGGGTGGGTTGCTGGGGGTGGCGGCGGAGTAAAGCCACAGGCGGCTGTGGCCTGGACCTAAATTGCTCTTGCGATTTCGGGAAGGTCACAGACTCGCCGCAGCCCCGGCCGGCGGGGCGTCGGGCGATGCCCTATGAACCCGTCCGACGCGCGGGCTTTGCCCGCAACCTCTCGATACACCTTCACTTACGGAATCCGAGGCTTAGCCGCCGGCCGGGGTGCCGGCTTTGCTTGTTTCGATGCGTGGGTACACCCTCACCCGGGGCGCTGGCGCGCCTCTCGCCTCTCCCGCAGGCGGGAGAGGAGGGGGTAACTGATGTCGCTTGTGACCCGGACTGTCAGTTCGCATGCGGCGCCGATGCGCCAAACTATGCCCGAGGCGGAGGCGCGGTTGTGGCGGCAGCTGCGCGACCGGCGGCTGCTGGGTCACAAGTTCCGGCGCCAACACAGTATCGGACCATACATCGCCGATTTTGCCTGCGTCGCGGCGCGGCTGGTGATCGAGCTGGATGGGTCGCAACATGCGGACGCCGAGGAGGCTGATGCGCGGCGGACGGCGTTCATGGTTGCGAAGAGCTGGACGGTGATCCGGTTCTGGAACGCGCGGGTGCTGACCGACATGGACAATGTGCTGCGCGAAATCATCGCGCACCTGCCGCCGGAATAAACCCCCCTCTCCCGCTTGCGGGAGAGGCGAGAGACGCGCGCAGCGCGGCCCGGGTGAGGGTGTTCTCTCGTGTCGGCGCGCAGGTACACCCTCACCCGGGGCGCTGGGGCGCCTCCCGCCTCTCCCGCAGGCGGGAGAGGGGGCAAAATAAGTACTGTCACCCCGGCGAAGCCGGGGCCCATGAACCACAGGCCTTGCCGTGATGGAGTGCCCGTGTGGCGGGGGCCGGTGGGCCATGGGTCCCGGCCTTCGCCGGGATGACAGGTAGACAGGAACAACGCGAACGTGCCCGCGCCTAAAATGGGGTCCGGGGCCAAGGCCCCGGCCGCCGGCGGCACCTCGGCCTGGCGATGATTTCCCGCTGTCCTACACCCGGCTTTTGTGCGAGGCCTTGCGGGTATTCAGCTCTTTGAAATTGTTGGAGATACTGTTGGATTTCCCCCCAAGGGGCGCGAGCGGCTGCCCCATGGCGAGTGAGTGACTTTCGAGACTTTTGATGGATTTCGGGACAGGGGAGGCAGCGTCGTGGCAAAGCCACGCCGTCGGACGGGGTCGGGCGGCAGGAGCGCCGCCCGCCCCGCCGGCCGAGCCTGTGGCGAGTCCGGACGCTTCCGGATTTCGCGTCGCGAAATCCTTCCAGCGGCCGGCCGCCTCGGCTTATGCGCTGACCGGGCGGTTCCGGCGGCGGCGCAGGGTGGTGCCGAGCAGGCCGAAGCCGGTCAGCAGCATGGCCCAGGCGGCGGGTTCGGGAACCGAGGCGACCGAGACGGCGGTGACCTCGTTGCCATAGCTGGGGTTGCCGCCGACATTGCTGCCGGTGAAGGTCAGCAGCGCCGCGTTGCCGGTGGCGACGAAGCGCACGCTGGTCAGCAGCCAGGTTGCCGGGCCGTTGCCGGTGTAGCTGTTGCTGCCGACTGCAACGCCGTCGAGGAAGGTCGTCATTGCCTGGGCGCCGCCGCCGGGGCGGGTGCCATAGGCCCAGTCGAGCGCATAGGTCCGCCCGGCGACCAGGCCGGTCACCAGCTGCGAAACCGAGCCGGCGAAATTGGAATTGAGTTCGAGATTGGTGCAGGCAGCGTTGTAGCAGGCGAGGCCGTAGGTGCCGTTGGTGCCGACCTCGATGGTATCGCCGGTGTTGCTCGTCCAGCCCGGGATCGACACGAATTCGCCAAAACCGCCAGTGCTCGGCTGGTCGAAGTTGCCATTGACGACAAGGTTGGTGGCGGCCTGCGCCGAACCGGCGATCAGGACGGCCGCTGCCGCAGCCAGCATCGAAATCTTCATGATAAGCTCCTTCGACTATCGACACTGCCGGTGTCGAAAACACATTTCCGCTTTAACGATTGCTTAAGGAGAGTCAACGGCCGGGTCGGCGGTTTACCATCAATTGCAGTGCGGCGGTGGGGCGACACGGCAGCGGCTTTGCGCAACCGGGCTTAGCCGCTAACAGTTGGACAAGGTCCAGGAATTCGGAGTTCGCGTGGCGACAGGTCTGATTGCATTGCTCGACGATGTCGCGGCGATTGCCAAGGTGGCGGCGTCGTCGCTCGACGATACCGTTGCCGCCGCCGGCAAGGCGAGCGCCAAGGCGGCGGGCGTCGTCATCGACGATGCCGCGGTGACGCCGCGGTATCTGCACGGCTTTGCCGCGGCGCGGGAGCTGCCGATCGTCGGCAAGATCGCGCTGGGATCGCTGAAGAACAAGCTGGTGTTCCTGCTGCCCGGCGCGCTGCTGCTGAGCTGGCTGGCGCCCTGGGCGATCACGCCGCTGCTGATGATGGGTGGTGCCTATCTTTGCTACGAGGGCGCCGAGAAGGTCTATGAGATCTTCCGGCCGCACGCCGCGGCCGACGACGCCGCCATCGACGACGACCCGGCGGCGATCGAAAAGGCGATGGTCAGCAGCGCCATCCGCACCGACCTGATCCTGTCGGGCGAGATCATGGCGATCAGCCTGGCCAGCGTCGCCGAGGCGCCGATCGTCGAGCGGGGCGTGGTGCTCGCCGTCGTCGGCATCGGCATCACCGCGCTGGTCTATGGCGCGGTCGCGCTGATCGTGAAGGCCGATGACGCCGGCCTGGTGCTGGCGCGATCGAGGCAGGGCGCCATCGCGGCGCTGGGCCGCGGGCTGGTGACCGGCATGCCGCCGTTCCTGAAGCTGCTCGCCGGTGTCGGCACGGCGGCGATGCTGTGGGTCGGCGGCGGCATCTTCGTCCACGGCCTGGAGGGCTATGGCGTGGCCGAGCCGGGGCACAGCATCCATGCGCTGGCGGCCGGCGCCGGCGCGATGACGGGGCCGCTGGCACCGCTGGTGACCTGGCTGGTCGGGGCACTCGGCTCGGGAATCGTCGGGCTGGTGCTGGGCGGCATCATCGTCGCCGTCATGCACCTGATCCCACGCAAGGGGGGACATTGACGGCGCGGTCGAGTAGCGTATTATGTCGGCAACACACCAAGGAGTGCCGCGTGATGAAGACGATCCCGATGCTGCTGGCCGGCGCTGCGTTGCTGGCGACCGCCGCTTGCGACCGCGCCGAGAAGACCGACAAGGAGACGAGCATCGTCATCAACCAGGATGAAGACGGCGATGCCGAGACCGGGCGCATGGAATTGAAGCTGCCGGGCGGGATCGAGGCCAACATCAAGGTGCCGGGCGGCATGTCGGACATGACCAAGTTCGATATCGACGGCGTCGGGCTTTACCCCGGCGCCAAGGTGCGCAGCGTCAAGGTCAATGCCCGGGCCCGCGACGGCGACCGCGATGCAACGGTGGAGATGGGTTTCCGCGCGCCGGCCGATGCGGCGGCCGTGGCGGACTGGTACCAGAAGGAATTCGAGGCCAGGAAGATCGCCGTCAGCCGCAGCGGCGAGACGCTGACCGGCAAGACCGAGAAGGGCGACGACTTCACCCTGGTCGTCGCCGGCCGCGGCGCCGGCGGCAGCGACGGCACGCTGACCATCCGCGACGTGAAAAAGGGCTAGATCTCGCTCGCGGCAAAGGTGTCGCAACCCTTGATGGTGCCGTCCCGCATGCCGCGTTCGAACCAGCGGGTGCGCTGCGCCGCCGAACCATGGGTGAAGCTTTCGGGCACGACCATGCCCTGCGCCGCCTTTTGCAGCGTATCGTCGCCGATTGCGGTGGCGGCGCGCATCGCCTCCTCGACGTCGCCGGGCTCGAGCAGCGTGCTGTTGGCCTTGGCCCAAACACCGGCGAGGCAATCGGCCTGGAGTTCGACCCGCACCGAGATGGCGTTGCCGCGGGTCTTTGACGACCGGCTCTGCGCCGCCTGGGCCTGCTCCGAAATGCCGAGGAGATTCTGGACGTGATGCCCGACCTCATGGGCGATCACGTAAGCCGCGGCGAAGTCCCCCGGCGCGCCGAAGCGGCGCGACAGCTCGTCGAAGAAGCTCTGGTCGAGATAGACCTTGCGATCGGCGGGGCAGTAGAACGGCCCCATCGCCGATTCCGCGGCGCCGCAGCCGGAGCGAACGCCGCCGCTGAACAGCACGAGCTTTGGCGGCTGGTAGGGCTGGCCGACCTCGCGTTCGAACTGAGCCGCCCAGCTGTCCTCGGTCGTCGCCAGCACCTTGGCAACGAAGCGGTCCATGTCGCTGCTGTCGCGGCCCGCCTGCGACCCGATCTGCGGCTGGCCGATCTGTTCGGCCGGCGGCGCGACTTGGCCACCGCCGCCGCCGAGCAGCGTCAGCGGGTTGATGCCGAAGACGAGCGCCAGGACGCCGATGACGATGATGCTGCCGCAGCCCATGCGGCCGCCGCCGAGCGAGAAGCCGCCACCGCCGCCGCCGAGGCCCGGAAAGCCGAAGCCGCCGCCGCCTTCGCCGCGCCGGTCCTCGATGTTGCTGCTTTCGCGTTCGTCGTCGAGCCGCATCGCTGTCTCCCCTTGGTTACGGGCTTAACGCGCAAAGGCGCGATTGAGAAGCATCGCCAGCCGGACGCCGGCACGCTGGGTCTGCAGCCGCACCGCGTCGCGGGCCGCGGCGACATAGGCTTCATCGATGGTCGCGCGGATATCGGATTTTGCCGGGCAGGTGTCGGGATAGCCCTTCAGCTCGGGGTAGACGACGGTCCGCGACAGCTCCCAGCTTTCTTGCGCCCAGTCGGCGACCCGGCCGCCCGCCCAGTCCCGGCGCTGGGCCCTGGTCGGCGAGCGCGGGCCGATCGCCGGCGGTTCGGTCAGCGCGCGTTCGGCCAGGTCCGAATCCCAGATGCGGTGCAGGTTCATCCGCTCCGGGGCCTTGGCGCCATAGGCGGCGCGGACGTCGTTGCCGCCCTTGTCGTGCTTGTCGCCGATGTGCAGCGGCTGGTGCATGTCGCCGACGAAGTGCGCGACAAAGGCCAGCGCCTGCGCCCGATCGGCGGCGCTGGCCCGGCGGTCGGCGGCAATGGCAAGCTGGCGGGTGATCTGCGCCGTGACGCAGTTGCCATCGGGGCATTTGGCATCGGCGTCGAACGGCGCACAGATGTCGATGTTCTGATAGTGCCAGGAAAAGCTGAAGGCGAAGCGATCGGGCAGCGACCGCACGCAATCGGGCCAGACCGCGGCATCGGCGAGCGTGCCGATCGGGCAGGCGGGGGTATCGACCGCCGCACCGCGCGCCAGGATGCGGCGCACCTCGACGCGGGCCCTGGGGGTCAAATCAGCGAGCGCGATGTCGGCGATCAGGCGATGGGCATAGTCTCCCCAGGCCAGGGCCGGCGCCGGCGCGAGGGCAAGGGTGAGGGCAAGAATCAGGCGCTTGATCATGCGCTGCCTATGCCGGAGCCGCGCCATGGTGGCGATGGGGGAAAACACGCGCTATGGTCCCCCTTGAACCGGGCGGCTCTGTTGCACATCTGCAACTCGACTGTGACATGACAGGATAACGATGCGCGATCCCTACCAGGTACTGGGCGTCGGAAAGGGTGCGAGCGACGCCGACATCAAGAAGGCGTATCGCAAGCTTGCGAAGGAAAACCACCCCGACCGCAACGCCGACAATGCCAAGAAGCTGGAGGTCTTCAAGGAGGCCAATTCGGCCTATGAGCTGTTGTCGGACCCCGACAAGAAGGCGCGATTCGACCGTGGCGAGATCGGCCCCGACGGCAACCCGACATCGCCGTTCGGCGGCGGCTTTCGCCCCGGTGGCGGCGCGCGGCCGGGGGGTGGCGACCCCTTCGGGCGGGCGGCCCGCCCAGGTGCCGCGCCTGGCGGCTTTGAATTCGGCGGCGGCGGCGGCGGCCCCGAGGATCTGTTCTCCGAACTGTTCGGCCGCGGCAGCCCGTTCGGAAGCGATCGCGGCGGTGGCTTTCGCAGCGCCCCGCCACAAAAGGGGGCCGATGTCGCCTACCGCCTGACCGTCCCGTTCGAGGACGCGGCGGCATTGCGCCCGCAGCGGGTGACATTGCGATCGGGCAAGACCGTCGAGCTGAAACTGCCCCCCGGCGTCGAATCCGGCCGGCAGATGCGCATGGCGGGGCAGGGCGAGGCCGGTCCCGGCGGCAATGGCGATGCGCTGGTGACGATCGAGATCGGCCGCCACAAGCTGTTCGAGCGCGACGGCGACGACATACGCCTCGATCTGCCGGTAACCCTGACAGAGGCGGTACAGGGCGCCAAGGTCCGGATGCCGACCGTCGAGGGCCCGGTGACGTTGACGGTTCCGCCGGGCACCAGCTCGGGCAAGGTGTTTCGCCTCAAGGGCCGCGGCTTTTCCCGCACCGACGGCAGCCGCAGTGACCAGCTGGTGACGCTGCTCGTCGACCTGCCCGCCAGCGACGCTGCACTGGAAGCCTTTGTCGCAGGCTGGCATGATTCTCGCGAGGTCCGGCGCGATCTCGGCGTCTGAACGTTTGCCGGGAATGAACCTTTTCAGCCGCTTCCTGATGCGAAATCGCCGCGTCTGGGTGATCTTGCGCGAGACGCTGACGGGGGTCTGGGTCGATGGCTTCACCCATGCCGGCAATCTGGCCTATCTGTCGCTACTGACGCTGTTTCCGTTCTTCATCGTCGTGGCGACAGTTGCCGGCACCTTTGGCCGGACCGCCGATGGCCTGCGCGCGGTCAATGCCTTCCTCGGCACCTTGCCGCCCGACGTGGCGGAGCTAGTGGCAAAGCCCATCGCCGATGTCATCGGCGTGCGCGCCTCGGGCGGCCTGCTCACCTTCGGCATCGTCGTCACGCTGTGGACGGTCAGCGGCTTCATGGAGACGGTGCGGGCGATCATTCGGGAAGCCTATAAATCGCCGACCAGCCTGCCGCTGTGGCGTTATCGGCTCGGCTCTGTCGCAGTCATCTTCGTCGCCGTTATCGTCATGTTGCTGGCCCTCGCCAGCCAGGTGCTGCTGACCGGCGCCGAGGCCTTTGTCGCCCGGCTGATGCCCTTTGCCGACGACCTGTTCACGGCGCTGGGCCTCAGTCGGCTGGTGCCCGCGGCGCTGCTGTTCGGCGCACTGTACGCGGTCTTCTACACGCTGACGCCGAAACGCTATCGCGTGATGGGGGCGCCGATCTGGCCCGGCGTGCTGGTTACCGTCGCGACCTGGGTCGGCACGACGATGGGCATGCCCTGGGCGCTCGGGCTCTTCGGCGGCTATACGCTGACCTACGGCTCGCTCGCCGGTGTCATCGTCGCGCTGCTTTTCTTCTATATCATTGGATTGGGGCTGGTCGCCGGTGCCAACCTGAACGCTGCCCTCGCCAAGGCCCGGCAAAGGCGGCTAAAGACGATCACGACAAGCCTGGAATGAGTTGGAGACCTATGGCCGGAATCATGCATGGCAAGCGCGGCCTGATCATGGGGGTCGCCAATGACCGCAGCCTCGCCTGGGGCATCGCCAAGGCGATTGCCGAGCAGGGCGGCGAGATTGCCTTTTCCTATCAGGGCGAAGCGCTCGAAAAGCGGGTGCGCCCGCTCGCCGAGAGCCTGGGCGTGGCGCGCCTTTACGAATGCGATGTGTCGAGCGCCGCGGCAATGGACGCCTGCTTCGCAGCGCTCGCCGCCGACTGGCCGACGATCGACTTCATCGTGCACGCCATCGGCTTTTCGGACAAGAACGAACTCCGTGGCCGCTACGTCGATACCAGCCGCGAGAATTTCACCCAGACGATGGACATCAGCGTGTTCAGCTTCACCGCCGTCTGCCAGCGGGCGCTGCCCCTGATGCCCAACGGCGGCTCGCTGCTGACCCTCAGCTATTATGGCGCCGAAAAGGTCATCCCCCACTACAACGTCATGGGCGTCGCCAAGGCGGCGCTGGAAGCCAGCGTCAAATATCTGGCGATGGATCTTGGGCCGCAGAACGTCCGCGTCAACGCCATTTCGGCCGGCCCGATCAAGACGCTGGCGGCCAGCGGCATCGGCGATTTCCGCTACATCCTGAAGTGGAACGAATACAACTCGCCGCTGCGCCGCAACGTGACGATCGAGGATGTCGGCGGCGCCGGCGTCTATCTGCTCAGCGACCTCGCCAGCGGCGTGACGGGGGAAATTCATCATGTCGACGCCGGCTACAACGTCATCGGCATGAAGGCCGAGGACGCGCCGGATATCGCGGTGGCGTGAGCAATTCCTTCGGCCAGCTGTTCCGCTTCACCACCTGGGGCGAATCCCATGGGCCGGCCATCGGCGCGGTCGTCGACGGCTGCCCGCCGGGATTGGCGCTGTCCGAGACCGACATCCAGCCCTGGCTCGACAAGCGACGGCCCGGTACCTCGCGCTTCACCACGCAGCGGCAGGAGCCCGACCAGGTCCGCATCCTGTCGGGCGTCTACGAAGGGCTGACCACCGGCACCCCGATCAGCCTGATGATCGAGAATGTCGACCAGCGGTCCAAGGACTATTCGGAGGTGTCGAAGGCCTATCGCCCCGGCCATGCCGATTATGCCTATGACGCCAAATACGGCCATCGCGACCCGCGCGGCGGCGGGCGGTCGTCGGCGCGAGAGACCGCGAGCCGGGTGGCGGCGGGCGCCGTGGCGCGGGCGGTCGTCCCCGAGGTCCGGCTGCGCGCCTATCTGGTCGAACTCGGCGGTATCGCCATCGATTACAACCGCTTCGACGATGCGGAGATCGACCGCAACCCGTTCTTCTGCCCCGATGCCGTTGTGGCCGCCGAGTGGGAAACGGCGCTCGACGCGGCGCGCAAGGCCGGCTCGTCATTGGGCGCCATCGTCGAATGCACCGCCAGCGGCGTGCCCGCCGGCTGGGGCTCGCCGCTCTACATGAAGCTCGACAGCCAGCTGGCGGCGGCGTGCATGGGCATCAACGCAGTGAAGGGTGTCGAGATCGGCGACGGCTTCGGTGCCGCCCGGCTGCGCGGCGAGGACAATGCCGACCGCATGCGGCCAGGCGCCGACGGGCCGACCTTCCTCGCCAACCACAGCGGCGGCACCGCCGGCGGCATCTCGACCGGGCAGCCGATTGTCGTCCGCATGGCGCTCAAACCCACTTCTTCGATCCTGACGCCGGTCGAGACGATCACCCGCGATGGCGAGGCCACCGACATCGTCACCAAGGGCCGCCACGACCCCTGCGTCGGTATCCGCGCCGCGCCGGTGATGGAGGCGATGGTGGCGCTGGTGCTCGCCGACGCCAAGCTGATGCACCGGGGACAGACCGGTCGCTGAGTCATTAGCTGAGCCGATTGACGTTCTCCGATTAGGCAATTAGCATCCCGATCAGAAAAATATCGGGAGATCAGGACATGCTGGCTACACGCCGTTGGGCTTTGCGCGCCGCCGTATGCACGACCGCCAGCCTGGTCGGCGCGCCCTATCTCGCCCGCGCCGCGTTTCCCGCCAGCCCGTACAGCAAGCGCGCCTATTCGAAGCGGGCGATCGAGGTGGTGCAGCGCGCGACGGTGGTCGACATGCTGGCGCCGATCAAGATCGAGTTCTCGCCCGAATTCTACGCCAATCCGATGACCGACAAGGACGCCGCCGACTTTCGCGCCAGCGGCATCAACGCCATCCATCATGCCATCGGCATCGGCGGCCCGACGGCTCGCGACCAGGCGCTGACCTTCTTTGCCATCTACGGCAACTATGTCGCCCGCAACAGCCATGTGCTGACCGCGGTCGGCAGCTTTGCCGATATCGACCGCGCCAAAAAGGACAAGCGCTGCGCCGTCATCATGGGCCTGCAGAACAGCGAGCATTTCAACAATGCCGCCGATGTGAAGTTCTTCTACGACATGGGCCAGCGCTGCTCGCAACTGACCTACAATTCCCAGAACCGCATCGGATCGGGCTCCACCGACCGGGTCGATGGCGGCGTCAGCGATTTCGGCGTCGGCATCATCGAGGCGATGAACAAGGTCGGCATGCTGGTCGATGTCTCGCACAGCGGCGATCGCACCACGCTCGACGCCATCGCGATCTCCAAGAAGCCGATCGCCATCACCCACAGCAACTGCCGCGCGCTGGTCGATCACCCGCGCGTGAAGACCGACGCGGCGATCAAGGCACTGGCGGCCAAGGGCGGGGTGATGGGCATCACCGGCGTCCGCATGTTCGTCAGCAAGACCGACCCGACGACAATCGTCAACATCGGCGACCATATCGACCATGTCGTGAAGCTTGTCGGCATCGACCATGTCGGCATCGGCACCGACAGCGACCTCAACGGCTATGACGACACCACGCCGGAAATGAACAAGATGCTCCGCGGCGCCTACAAGGACAGCTATGCCTTTCGCGACAAGATCGACGTCGATGGCTTCGACCACCCGCTGAAAATGTACGACCTGGCCGAGGAGCTGATCCGCCGTTCCTACACCGATGCCCATATCGAGGCGGTGCTCGGCGGCAACTTCCGCCGACTGCTGACCGCAACCTGGGGCGGCTGAGCATGGCGTCGATGTTCAAAAGCTTGCGCCGCGCCGGTCTTGCGGTGCTGCTGGCCACGGCCGTGCCACCCGCAACCGCGCGTCCCGCTCCCGTAGCGGCACCGCAACAGCGGCTCGCCGGCCTGGCCGACTTCGTCGACGGCGTCATGGCGCAGCAGATCGCCACCCGCGAAGTGGCGGGCGCCGTCGTGACCGTCGTCCATGGTGGCCGGGTGCTGTTCACCCGCGGCTATGGTTTCGCCGATGTCGACAAGGGCCTCGCGGTCGATGGCGCGACGACGCTGTTCCGGCCCGGCTCGGTGTCCAAGATGTTCACCTGGACAGCGCTGCTGCAACAGGTCGAACTTGGCCGCGTCAGCCTCGATGCCGACGTCAACACCTACCTCGATTTCAAGATTCCACTCCATGACGGCAAGCCGATCCGGGTACGGGACCTGCTGTCGCACACACCCGGGATGAGCGACGTGTCGGGCATCACCGCCCCGACGGTCGACAAGCTGACGCCCTATGCCGACTGGATCAAGACGCATGTGCCGGAGCGGCGCTGGCCGGCCGGCACCGAGGTGTCCTATTCCAACTATGGCGCCGCGCTTGCCGGCTATATCGTCGAGCGGGTGTCCGGGGAGCCGTTTGCCGATTACGCCGACCGCCACATCTTCACGCCGCTCGGCATGACCTCGACGACCTTTCGCGAGCCGCTGCCGGCGGCGTTGGCCCCACGCATGGCGAGCGGTTATCGCTACGACAAGGGCCGGCTGACGGCGAAACCCTTCGAACTGTTCAGCTCGATCATGCCGGCCGGCTCGGCGACCAGCAGCGGCCCCGACATGACCCGCTTCATGCTGGCGCTGCTCGGCGGCGGCGGGGCTATCCTCAAGCCCGCATCCGTCCGCCTGCTGGTGTCGGATTCGGTCGCCAATGCACCCGATCTTCCCGGCATGGCCCACGGCTTCTTCGTGTTGCGGCAGGCCGGTCCGCGCATCGTCGGCCATGGCGGCAACACCGGCGACTTCCATTCCAACATGATCCTGGTGCCCGAGGCCGGCATCGGCTTCTTCATCTCCGAAACCGGCGGGCAGGGCAGCTATGGCGGCCGCACCGAGCTGACCGAGGCGCTGATCGGCCGGTTGTTCCCGCAGGCGCCGGCACCACGGGTCGCTGCCGACGAGGCCATCCCCGCCGGCGCCTATCGCATGAATCGCCGCGACTACAGCCGGCCCGCAAATCCCGCCTATGACCTGGCGGTCACCGCCGATGGCAGCAATGCCCTGACCATCGTCAACGACGGCCAGACGACGCGCTGGGAACGCATCGGGCCGATGCTGTACGAGAAAACGACCGGGGCGCGTGCCGGCGGGCCGTATGAACGACTGCGATTTTATGGCGATGAGGGGCAGCGACGCCTGTCGTTCACGTCGCTGCCGCACGTCACCTACCACCTTGTCACGCCCTGATCTTCCGGAGATGCCTGCGATGAAATTCCTGCTCGCGCTTGGGCTGTTCACCCTGTCGTTGCCGGTCGCCGCCCAGACCGCGGTAACCGCCGACACCCAGGGCCGCACGTCGGCCGGCGTGCAATATGTCCAACCCAAGGACTGGTCCGCGGTCGCCGCCGGCACGTCGCTGGCCTTTGTCGCGCCCGAGGGCGACCTGAAGCTGACGGTGGTGGAGGTCGGCGCCGCCGCCGACGCCCGCGCCGCGGCCGAAGCGGCTTGGCGCGTTGTCCGTCCCGCCGGAATTGCCGCGCCGCGGCTGGTGACCGCGGCCGCGCCCGGCGAAGGCTGGGACGAGCGCGTGAGCCTTGCCTATGAAACTGCGCCGAGCGAGCGCGCCGTCCGCTCGGCGCTGGCGCTGCGCAAGGGCACGGCCTGGACCGTGCTGGTCATGGACGGGGCCGCCGGCACCGCCGCCAAGCGGTCGGCTGCCCTGTCGGTCGTCCAGGGCGGTCTTCATCCGGCCGGCTATGCCAAGGAAAGCTTCGCCGGTCGCACCGCACACCGCCTGACGCCGGATCGCATCCAGGCGCTGCGCGACTTCGTGGCGCAAAGCGCCGAACAGCTCGGCGTCCCCGGTGTCGGCCTGGCGCTGATCGACCAGGGCAAGGTCGTCTGGCAGGGCGGCGTCGGCGTTCGCGCGCTGGGCTCGCCCGAGCCCGTCGATGCCGATACCAAGTTCATGATCGCTTCCAATACCAAGGGCATGGCGACGCTGCTGCTGTCGGTGCTCGCCGATGAAGGCAAGCTGCGCTGGGACCAGCCGGTCGTCGATGTCTATCCCGGCTTCAAGCTCGGCAGCGACGCCACCACGCGCGCCACCCAGGTCCGCCACCTCGTGTGCGCCTGCACCGGGCTGCCGCGGAAGGATTATTCCTTCATCCTCGCCGACCCCGGCGCACCGGCATCCGACACCTTCCGTCAGCTGGCCGTGACCCAGCCGACCAGCGCTTTCGGTGAGCTGTTCCAGTACAACAATCTGATGGCCTCGGCCGCCGGCTATCTCGGTGGCTCGCTGGCCTATCCCGGCATGGAACTGGGCGCCGCCTTCGACAAGGCCATGCAGGACCGGGTCTTCGGGCCGCTCGGCATGACCAACACCGGCTTCGACTTCGCGCGGGGCGAGGCCGGCAACTGGGCGCCGCCGCACGGCCTCGATATCGATGGCGGGATGGTGCGGATGACCAACGACTTCAACCACACCGTCGCTCCGCATCGCCCCGCCGGCGGCGCTTTTTCGACGACGGCGGACATGGCGCGCTATGTCCAGCTCGAACTGACCAAGGGGCTCAACCGCGACGGCAAGCGCATCGTCAGCGCGGCCAATCTCCTCGAACGGCGCCAGCGCGGCGTGCAGGTGTCGGAAGACAGCTGGTACGGCATGGGCCTGTTCGAACGCAGCGCCTGGGGCGTGCCCGTCGTCACCCATGGCGGCACGCTGCTCGGCTATCACAGCAACTGGTATGCGCTGCCCGATACCGGCGTCGGCGCTGTCATCCTGACCAATGCCGACCCCGGCGCCGCGATGCTCGCCCCATTCCTGCGGCGCCTGCTCGAGGTGATGTACGACGGCCAGCCCGAGGCCGCCGCCGACGTCGCCGCCGCCGCGGCCCGTATCAAGGCGCAGGCCAAGGCGCGCCGCGATCGCGTCACCTATCCCGGCGACCCCGCGGTGCTCGCCGGCCTTGCCGGCCGCTACCGCGATCCGCAAGTCGGCTCGATCACCATCAGCGATCGCGGCGGCGCCAAATGGATCAAGGCCGGCTTTGTCGAAGGCCCCGTTGCGACCCGCACCAATGCCGATGGCAGCACGTCCATCGTCTCGGTCGGCCCGGGTGGGATCGGTGTCGACGCACAGGTCGGCACCGCGAATGGCGCCCGGACATTGACGATCAGCGATGGCCAGCAGCACCAATATGTCTATGTCGAGCAGCGCTGACCTCGGCAGGAGATGATGTGAAGGGCTTTTTCGACCCACGGCAACTGGGCCATGCCCCGGCGCGCGAACTGCACAATGGCGACTGGGTCGCCTACGCCGAATCCCCGGACCGGGCGCTGGCGATCCAGCGTGCGGCGCCGGATCTGGAGCCGCCGCGGGACTTCGGCATGGCGCCGCTGCTGGCGGTCCACAGCCAAGGCTATCTCGATTTCCTAGCGGGCGCGCATGACGCTTGGCTGGCGGCGGGCCGCAGCGGCGACGCCATCGGCTATGCCTTCCCGATCGTCCGCCGGCGCCCGTTGGCGCTCGATCGCATCGATGCTGCGCTGGGGGCCTATAGCTATGATGCCGGCACGCCGGTGGCGGCGGGCACCTGGGATGGCGCCTATTGGTCGGCGCAATGCGCGCTGGCGGCGCTCGACTGGATGGTGACGAGCGGCGACACCCGTGCCTTCGCGCTTTGCCGTCCGCCAGGACACCACGCCGGCGCCGATTACATGGGCGGCTATTGCTACCTCAACAACGCCGCCATTGCGGCACGCGAGGCGCAGCGCCGCGGCCTCGGCCCTGTCGCCGTCCTCGACATCGACTATCATCACGGCAACGGCACCCAGGACATCTTCTACCGCGACCCGGACGTGTTCTTCTGTTCGATCCATGCCGACCCGCGCAGCGACTACCCTTTTTACTGGGGCCATGCCGATGAAACCGGGGAGGACGCCGGCACCGGCACCACGCTCAACCTGCCACTGCCGCGCGGCAGTGGCCTGGCCGGGTTCGCCGCGGCGCTCGATACCGGCCTCGCTGCCATCGCCGGCTGGGGCGCGCGCTTGCTCGTCGTGTCGTTTGGCGCCGACACCTTCGAGGGCGACCCGATCTCGCACTTCAAGCTGCGGCAGGCTGACTACACGCAACTCGGCGCCACCATCGCCGTCCTCGGCCTGCCGGTGCTGGTGATCATGGAAGGCGGCTATGCCGTGGATGCCCTCGGGGACAACGTCGCGGCCTTTCTCGATGGCCTGGACGGCGCCTGAAGCGGCGCCCGGCCGCGTGTCCTCAAAAGCACGACCCGTTCCAATTCGGGCAAGGTGATACGGGATCGGCTTGTCTATGTCCTGATTGGGATTGATTTCTCATTTCAGACGTGTTTGCATGATTGTCATCACGGGGATCACGGACGGGGAGCCTAAACTTGACCAAATCGCAGCTGCTGAGCACCATTGCCATGGCGTCGCTCACCTTCGTGGCTACTCCGGCGTTCGCCGAGGACCAGGACTCCAGTGCGCAGACCTCGGCCAACGAGATCGTCGTCACTGCGCAGCGCCGCACCCAGACCCTCGCCGAGGTGCCGCAGTCGATCTCGGTCGTCGGCGGCGAGGCGCTGGAGCGCCAACGGGCGACGAGCTTTCTCGATTTCGCAGCGCTGGTCCCGGGCTTTACCGTCACCCAGACCAACCCTGGTGAATCTCGGCTGATCCTGCGCGGCGTCAATACCGGCTCGGTCGGGTCGACGGTTGCGGTCTATGTCGATGATATCCCGTTCGGTTCAAGCGGCAGCCTGGCAAACGGCGGCGTGCTGGCCGGCGATTTCGACACGTTCGACATCGCGCGGATCGAGGTGCTGCGCGGGCCGCAGGGTACGCTTTATGGCTCCAACGCGCTTGGCGGCGTGCTCAAATATGTGACCGCCTTGCCTGACTTCGGCGGGTTCGAGGCCCGCGGCCAGGCCGGGATCGAGGACACCAGGGGCGCGGGCATCGGCTATCTAGCCAATGCGATGGTCAATATACCGCTGGGGGATATGCTGGCGTTCCGTGCCAGTGGCTTTTACCGCAAGAACCGGGGCGTCGTCGATGCGGTCGGCCTTGCCGGCGAAGGCGTCGATGACAATGCCAGCTATGGCGGCCGCGCCTCGCTGCTGCTGAAGGCAAGCGACCGGCTGTCGATCCGCTTGTCGGCGCTGCTGCAGAACATCGAGGTCGATTCGCCGTCGAGCTTCACCGTCGATCCGCTGACCCTCCGCCCGGTGAACCCGATTACCGGCGGGTCGACCGGCGGCCAGCGCCAGCGCTATCAGCGCTATCCCGAAACCAACAATATCGACTATCGCCTTTACAGCGGCACGATCGATTGGGACCTCGATTTCGCCAACCTGACCTCGGTCACCAGCTATGCGACGCAGGACCAGGTGCAGCTGAACGACTTCAGCACCACGGGCGCGCGCGGCACGGCGCAGGCGGTTTATGGCCCCGGCGCCACCAATACCGTCGGCCTCGCCTTCCAAAGCGACGTCGCGGTCGAGAAATTCACCCAGGAAGTGCGGCTCGCCTCGCCCGACAGCGAAACCTTCGAATGGCTGATCGGCGCCTATTACACCCGTGAAAAGACCGGGCTGTTCCAGCGCTTCCTGCCGTTCAACTTCGCCAGTGGCGCGCTGATCCCGCGGGCCGGCAGCTTCGGGCCCTTTACCTTCAACGAATTCGTCGTCGCGACCATCGACGCGAATTACGAAGAAATCGCCGGCTTTGGCAGCGCGACGCTTCATCTTGGCGACCGGTTCGAAATCACCGCCGGCGGCCGCTATAGCCATAATAACCAGGATTCGGTCCAGGCCATCGTCCAGCTCGGCAACGGCAATCCGCAGCTGGGTGACTCCTCGCAGGGGGTCTTCACCTGGTCGATCGCGCCGCGCTTCGAAATCAGCGAACATGCCTCTGTTTATGCCCGTGTCGCCAAGGGCTTCCGCCCCGGCGGGCCGAACTTCGTGCCATTGGGTGCCCCGACCAATTTCCCGACCGCGTTCAACGCCGACACGCTGATCAGCTATGAGGCGGGTATTCGTGCCGAAACCGCCGACGGTACCTTCTCGGTCGATGCCTCGGTCTATCACATCGACTGGAGCGACATCCTGATCCTGACGACAGTCCAGACCCCCGTCGGTCCGGTCGGCGTCAACGGCAACGGCAAGCGGGCGCGCACCAGTGGTGTCGAAGCGACGGCGACGCTGCGGCCGTTCCGCGGCCTCTCGTTTGTGGTCAACGGCGCCTATACCGACGCCAAGCTGCTCGACGACACCGTTTCGGGTGGCGGGTTCAACCTGACCGGCGGCATCGCCGGCGACCAGCTGCCCTACACGCCGAAATGGTCGGCCAACATCAGCGGCGACTATGAATGGTCGATCGGCAACGATGCGGTTGCCTATGTCGGTGCCAATATCCGGATGATGGGTGACCAGACCGCCGGGTTCAATGCGGCCTACACGGCTGCCTTCAACCGGCGCATCAACATCGACAGCTATTCGGTCGTCGATCTGCGCGCCGGGGTGAATATCGGCAAGGTTTCGCTCGCCGTTTATGCCCGCAACGTCACCGATGCCTATGGGGTCGTGGCTGCCGGTGACTATCCCTTCGCCGTCCCGGCCGCCATCGGCGGTGCCGGCATCCCGCTGCTCACCGCCTCGACCATCCGCCCGCGCACCATCGGCGGCACGGTGGGTTTCCGCTTCTAAGCAAAAAGGGCGGCCACGCGGGCCGCCCTTCGTATCGGCAATGGACGCCGCGCTGCCAACCGGCAGTTGCGGCGTTCAGCGTTTCTGGGCGTCAAGAATGCGCAGCACATTGCCGCTCCACATCTTGCCGATGTCGGCGTCGCTGTAACCCGCATCCTGCAGCCGCGCCGTCAGCCGCACCTGGGCGGTGATGTCGTCGAAACCCGGCAGGCCGCCGCCGCCGTCCCAATCGGCGCCGAAGCAGATATGGTTGACGCCGGCGACTTCGATGGCGCGCAGCACCATCGCTGCATATTTGTCGAAGCCGACGTCCCACATCGGTTCGGTGGCATCGAGCGCCCGCCATTGGCGGCCAAGCTCGCGCTGGGCGGCGGCATCGAGCTTGCTGCCATCCTCGTACTTGGCAAAGATCGCGGCGCGCGCCGGCGACATCTTCATGTCGCCGAGAAAGATCGTCGACACGCACATGGCGCCGCCCCTGGCAGCCAGCTGCCGCAGGCGGCCCTCGTCGAGATTGCGCGGATGGTCGTTGGCCGACCGCAGGCTCGAATGCGACAGGATGATCGGCGTCTTCGACAGCGCCAGCATCTGGTCGAAGCTCGCGTCGGAAGCATGGCTGGCGTCGATCACCAGGCCGAGCCGGTTCATCTCCGCCACCCATTGCCGACCGAGCGGGCTGAGCCCACCCCAGCGCGGGGCATCGGTGGCGGAATCGGCGAACTGGTTGTTCTTGCCATGCACCGGGCTGGCGAGGCGGACACCCCGCGTCTTGAACTCGGCCAGCAGCGTCAGGTCCTCGCCGAGCGGATAGCTGTTCTCGATCGATTTGAAGGCGATCAGCTTGCCGCGCGCGTTCAGCCGGTGGGCATCGGCCGCGGTCAGCGCCGGGGCGATGGCATCGGCATGGGCGGCGATGGTGCGGTCGATCAGGTCCGACCGGGTCCGCGCAATGGCCAGTGCCGCGGCATAGCCCTGCGGCGTCAGCGGCCCCTGGTCGGTGTAGATGGCGAAAAAGCCGCCATCGAGGGCGCCCGCCTGCATCCGCGGGATGTCGAGCTGCGAGAAATCACTGTCGCGCGGGTGGACATCGCCGAAGTTCCAGCCGGCGCGAGCGAACTGCAGGGCGGTGTCGAGATGGGTATCGAGCGTCAGCAGGCGGCTGTGCAGGTCCGCCGCCGGTGTCTTCGCCTGCGTGCCCACGGCAATCAGTGCCGCCCCCAGCAGCGCTGCATTTCGGAGCAATGACCAGCGCCTCACTTGCCCGCCGCCACGGGCTTGAGGTCGAGATCCTGGTAGTCCCAGCTGAAGTCTGAGATGGGGTTCACCGGTTTCATGGTGATGCCCGTCACCTTGCCGTCGCTGTCGAGCGCAAAGGTGACATAAGGCTTCTCGATGGCCTTGTCGTCGAAATCGGCGATGAAGCTGTCATACTGCCAGTGGCGCAGCCGTGCCGTCATCCGCGGCGTCGAGGTGATGTCGATGCTCAGCCCGTCGGCGGTCGGCGCCACGACGACATCGCCATACCAGGCGTCGCGATAGCGGCCGGCATAGCGCGCCAGGTCGAGCGATGGACCGACCTTGACCGCCTTGGCCCGCGTGGCCGCCAGCGCCTCCGTACCGCCCGCCAGCCGCGCCTGGTACCAGCTCTCCCACTTGGCGATCCAGCCATTGTCCGGCAGCCCGAGATAATGGTCGACTAGCGCATAGGTCAGGCCGAGCAGCATGCCGCTGTCCTCGGAGTTCAGCATGATGGCAAAGCCGACATTCTGGTCGGGCAGGATGACGACACGGGTGATCGATCCGAACACGCCGCCGCCATGGGAGATCATGCGGTGGCCGCGATAGTCCTGCACCTGCCAGCCGAGCGCATAGCTCTGGTAAGTCGGCTGCGCCAGCTTCAGGCTGTCGGGCAGGCTAGGCGTCGGCATCGGTGTCACCGGCTTCCACATCTCGCGGGCCTGCGCCACGCTGAACAGCCGCTTGCCATCGGGCAGAGCGCCCTGTGCCAGCTGGATGCGCAGCCAGGCCGCCATGTCGTTGGCACTAAGGGCCAAGCCACCCGCCGGCGCGGCGGTGCGGCCGAGCTCGTCGCGTTCATCGAGCAGCTGCTGCGGCCCCAGACCGCGCAGAACGCCCGATAGCCGTGCGTGCGGGAAGGAGCGATTGGCGTGGGCAAACCGTTCCTCACTGTCGCTGGTGGCGTCGACCATGCCGCCTGGTCGCAGCACGCGTTCGCGGATGAAGTCTTCCCAGCGCTTGCCCGAGACCTCCTCGATCAGCTGTCCGGCGACCGAATAGAGCACATTGTCATAGGCATAGGACGACCGGAAACTCGTCTTGGGCTTGAGGAACGCCACGCGCTCGACCGTCTGCTTGCGCGTCATGTTGGTACGCGGCACGAACATCAGGTCACCCTGGCCCAGCCCGAGTCCGCTGCGATGGACGAGCAGGTCGCGCACCGTCATCTCGCGCGTTACCCAGGGATCGTACATGCGGAACCAGGGCATGTGCTTGATGACCGGGTCGTCCCAGCCGATCTTGCCGTCATCGACGAGCACCGCCAGCGCCGCCGCGGTCATCGCCTTGCCGGTCGATCCGGTCTGGAAGATCGTCGCGGCATCGACGGGGGTCGGGTCGCCGAGCTTGCGCACGCCCCAGCCGCGCGCGACGGTGGTCTTGCCCCCCTCCACGACTGCGATAGACACGCCGGTCGCGCCGACCGACTTGCGCAGCGTTTCGACCATGACGCCCAAATCCTTGGGCGGCGCTGCCGTTGCGGGCAATGGCGCCGCCAGCATCAGCAGCAGGGCAAGCGTGCGGACGGGCGTCATGACGAAATCTCCGGGGCAGGATGCGGGCGGAACAGCCGATAGACGCCGATCGTCAGGAGCGGCGCGATGTAGACGACGAGGAACAGCACTGCGAGGAAGCGGTAGCCGCTGGCGATCAGCGTGATCAGTCCGATGCGGACCGCGACGACCATGCAGGCCGCCAGGATGACGGCGCCGGTCAGCGTCCGCGCCGTGACGCCGGGGGCGGCCTTGCCGCGCGCCGTCATGGCCGCAGCGATGCGCTCGTTGATGGCATGGACGGCGCCGACCCCGCTTTCGAGCAGCGCGACGAAGATCATCAGCTGGAACAGCAGCGCAAAGCCCGGCACCGCCATCTGGCGCAGCAGGAAGTCCGACGGCAGCGTCGCGTCGGCGACGGCGGGATAAAAGCCGATCATGGCGACAAGGAACAGGATGGCGGGCAGCATCGCCAATGGCCCGGCGATGATGCCGGCGATCGCCGCATCGCGTGTGCTGCGCTGGTGGCGCAGCACCGGCAGGATGATGACGGCGCCGACGATGTTGTAGGCGGCATAGGTGATGCCGCCGGCGACCCAGCCCGGGCCGGGCGGCGGCGACTGGGCGAAATTGGTGCCGATCAGGCCGCCAAAGCGCGCCAGGGCGATCGCCAGGAACAGCGCATAGACGACATAGATCAGGATCGAGGCATATTTGAACAATTGCTCGACCGCGGTCGGCCCCAGCGCTGTCGTGAACAATATGGCCAGTGCCAGCACCGCCGACCCGGCGAATTCCGGCCAGCCAAATGTCGCCGTGCCGATGGCGCCCGCCGCCGCACCGAAAACGGCGATCACCAGCACGGCAAAGATCAGGAAGGCGATTTCGAAGACGATCCAGCCCGGCCCGAGCAGGCGCTGGAAGAAACTGCGATAGTCATGGCTGCCGAACCGGTGCGCCAGCGCGAAGGTGACCGCGGCGACGAGACTCCAGATGAGCATGGCCAGAACCATGCCGGCGAGGCCGCCCCAGGGGCCGGCGGGCAGGAAATATTCGGCGAGTTCGCGGCCGGTGGCATAGCCACCGCCGATGATCACCCCCTTCATCGCAAAGCCGGGCAGCAGGAAGCGCTGGAACCAGCTGCCACCTGGCTGTGCGATTGTCATGCGAGGCAGGCGTCGACCAGCGCTTCGAAGGCCGGGCCACCGCGGATCGGATCGGCAACCGGCAGCGCCAGTCGCTTGCGTTCCGCCGCCATCAGCGTCTCGGCCACGTCGGCATCGAGGCCCGAGGTGTTGAGGCTGATGCCACCGCAGCGGATCGCCGGATTGGTGCGCCGGCCAAGCCGGATCGTCATGTCGATGACCTCGTCGACCGTCGGCAATTCGAAATCCTCGAGGCCCAGGATCACCATGCGGGTCGGATCGTGGCAGACGACGAACACGTCGGGCTGGCTGCCGTGGAGCAGCCCCAGCGACACCGCGGCATAGGCCGGGTTGAACAGCGAGCCCTGGCCCTCGATGACGTCCCAGTGATCGGGCGCGGCGTCGGGGCTGAGCAGTTCTGCGGCGCCGGCCTCGAAATCCGATACGACCGCGTCCATCGGAATGCCGCCGCCGGCGATCATGATGCCGGTCTGGCCCGAGGCGCGAAAATCCGCCGCGATGCCACGCCCGGCAAAGGCACGCTGCAGCGCCAGCGCGGTGTATTTCTTGCCGAGCGCGCAATCGGTGCCGACGGTCAGCAGCCGGTTGCCGCTGCGCTTGCGGCCGGTGCCGACGGGGATGTCGGCAGGCGGCGTGCGGATGTCGATCAGCCGCCGGTCGTTGCGTGCCGCCGCTTCCGCAAGCGGCGCCACCGAGCCGAGCCGCGCGTGCATGCCGCTGACGATGTCGAGCCCGGCTTCGAGCGCCTCCACCAGTGCCGACACCCAGTTTTCGGCGATGACGCCGCCGGTGTTGGCGACGCCGATGACCAGCGCGCGAGCGCCGGCGGCATGGGCCTCGGCCGGCGTCATGAACGGAAGGCCGGTCGTGACCGTGCAGCCTTCAACGCCATATTCGGCGACGCAGCGCTCGGGCGCCCAATCAACCAGGCCCAGCGCCGTCTTGGCATAGCTCTGTTCGATCGTGTCGCCGAGAAACAGCAGATAGGGTTGTGGCAGCGCCAGCGTATTGACCAGGCGGCCAGAAGGGGCATTCATGCAGTCGTCTCCCCGGTGCA
Organism: Alphaproteobacteria bacterium; assembly: GCA_003241875.1. Classification (GTDB taxonomy): domain Bacteria; phylum Pseudomonadota; class Alphaproteobacteria; order Sphingomonadales; family Sphingomonadaceae; genus Sandarakinorhabdus. The sequence goes on along the minus strand of QBLU01000002.1, from coordinate 20,357 downwards.
GCCGTCAGGCCCTGCATCTTTGCCATTGAGCTGGCTGACCAACTATTGTCCTGTACAGAGAAAAGTCAACCCAAATAGGATTGTATCAGCCCCAGATTTCGGGGCCACACTCGATACAGCCGTTCCGATAGCGCACGCCCGGCACCCGGTCGCGGGCCAGGAAGGTCGGCCCATCGAGATCGACCACGTCACAAAGCTGCCCGAGGACGAACGACGGCGCCATCGACAGGCTGCTGCCCATCATGTTGCCGACCATCACGTCGAGGCCGAGTTCGCGGGCGCGGCGGGCGATTGCCAGCCCTTCCGTCAGGCCGCCGCATTTGTCGAGCTTGATGTTGACCACGTCGAACCGCCCGACCAGCGCGTCGGTATCGGCAAGCGTCACAGCGGTTTCGTCGGCGGCAAAGGGCAGGGGGCGTGCCAGGCCGTCCAGATCGGCCTCGCGCCCGCGTGCGAGCGGCTGTTCCAGCAACGCGACGCCGTTGGCCAGCAGCATCTCCAGCAGCGTCGCCAGTCCCGCCCGATCATAGCCCTGGTTGGCATCGACACCGATCCACGCGTCCGGTCGGGCGGCGCGGATGGCGTTCATCCGGGCGGTATCCATGGCGATCTCGCCGGTCAGCTTGACCTTGACCGGCGCTGCCGGATCGAGCTTCAAGGCGGCGGCCGCCATCACCTCCGGCGCGTCGGCTCCCAGTGTCAGCGTTGACTTCAAGGCCCGCGGCGCCTGCACGCCCGCCAGTTGCCACACCGGAACCTGGCGCTGCCGGGCCTCCAGTTCCCAGAACGCGCAGTCGATCGCGTTGCGGGCGCCGCCGGCCGGCAACAAGTGCTGCAGCGCCGTGCGGTCCGCGCCGGCCTCGATGGCGGCACGCACGCGCTCGGCTTCGGCAAGCATGTGCGCGATGTCGTCGCCGAGATAATAGACCCCGGCGCCCTCGCCGCACCCGACATGCTGTCCGTCATCGAGCTCCGCGACCAGGACCGCCGTCTCGTTGAAGACGTGCCCCGAGATGCGAAATGGCTGCAGGTAGGCGAAGGTTTCGACCTTGAGCGTGAGCTTCATCAATACACCATGCCGAAGCCGTAGAGGTTGAAGCGGAAGGTGACCCAGCACAACACCAGCGCGGCGAGCACCAGCAGCAGCGCGCCGATCCGCATCGTCCAGGACCGACCACCCCGCAGGCTCAGCAGCAGGTGCCAGCCGGCGGTCACCAGCAGGCCGAATGCGGCGACCGGGGTCAGCACCCGCAACGGCACGATCAACCAGTCGAGCGGACCGCCGAGGTTGCCGATATCCTTGGAGAACATCGCCACCAGCAACACCCAGCCGGCAACGGCGACGATGACCAGCACCGCAAACAGCCGGCTGAGCCGCCACGCCAGCAGGGCCCGCCCGGTCAGCACGAACGGCGCCTTGAAGTGGCGCCGCACCAGCGCCCGCACCGGCCATGCCACGACCGCGATGAGAACGAGCAGCAGCGCGGCACCCAGCGCCGGCAGCAGCCAGGCGGTGTTTTCGCCGGCGGGTGCCGGCAGATAGACGGTGAACGGCGAGATCGTGTCGGTGCTGACGCGCACGACGCGGCCATCCTTGATTTCCGCCGCCAGCCGTTCGCCGGTCGCCGTATCGCGCCAGACGAAAGGTTCGACCTCGACCCAGTCGAGCGGCCCGGCGCTGAGCCCGGCGAGCGAGGGGAACTGCAGCTTGCCATCGGGGCCGACGACGATCTGGGCCTGGCCCAGCAACCCGAGCAGGCTCATGAAGTTGGTGAAGGCGCCGCGGCTACTGATGTAATGGCCGGCAAGCAGCGCCGCGTGCTGGCGCGCCGTCGCCTCGTCGACCTTGCCGGTCGGCTCGGGGCCGGGCAGGTAGCGATCGGCAAAGGCATGAAACAGGGCGGCGCGCACGGCACCCGAGGCGCCTTCCTTGCCGCCGCTGTTCATCGAGATATAGAGCCCGACGCCGTCACTGGGGAACAGCCAGAGGTCGCTGTGGAACAGCGTCGTATCGCCGCCATGGGCGATGGCGCGGCGGCCGTTGACCCATTGTTCGTAAAAGCCGAGCGCCATGGTGTTGAGCGGACCGATGCCCGGCACATGGGAATCATGCATCAGCCGGGCGGTTTCCGGCTTCAGCACCGCGCCGCCCTGGTTGAGATGGGCAATCATGAACTTGCCCATGTCGCTGCCTGTCGACGACAGCGATCCGGCCGGGGCCGGCAGCACCATCTCGAACGGCTTGGCGTCCTCGGTCGCCGAAGGATAGCCGCTCGCCATCAGCGGCTGCAGGCTGGCCGGCAGCGGCTGGCGAAAGCTTGACCGCGCCATGCCGAGCGGCGTGAAGATCCGCTGCTCGACATAATCGTCGAACGACAGGCCGCTGGCCCGCTCGACGATGTAGCCGGCGAGCGCGGTCGCATAGTTGGAATAGGCCGGCGTCGTGCCGGGCGCGAACACCCGCTGCGGCAGGGCGACCTTGACCAGCCGCTGCAGCGGCATCACCGCCTTGGGATCGCTGGTGATCAGGTAGCGGATCGATTCCTCGAAACCGGCGCTGTGGGTCATGATGTTGCGCAGCGTGATCGGCTTGCCGTCGAATGGCGGAATCTTGAAATCGATATAGCCGTTGACGTCCTTGTCGAGATCGAGCTTGCCCGCCTCGACCTGCTGCATGACCGCTGTCCAGGTCACCAGCTTCGACACCGAGCCGGGGCGGAACAGCGTCGCGTCGGGCAGCACCGGCTTGCGCGTCTTCAGGTCGGCAAAGCCATAGCCCTTTTCGAGCAGCGGGCCGTTGCGGGTGACGACGACGACAACGGCGCCGGGGATGTGACCACGCGCCAGCGCATAGGGCATATAGCCGTCGAGGAAGGCCTCGGCATCGGCTGCGGTCAACCGCGCCGGCAGCGTCGGGACGCCTGGTGCTGCGGCCACGGGGCCCGTTGCCGCCGCGGCCGCCGGCTGGGGCGCGGGGCCCTGCGCCGCCGACGGCGTCGCTGCCAGCGTCGCCAGCAACAGCATCAGCTTTCCGAACACACGCATCCCAGTCTCCCTGATCGATCCGCGTTGCAAACTTGCAGCACGTCGCTCAACCGCCTAGGTATATGCCCAGCGGTGTTAGCTTATTCCGGACATAGTGATCCTGATCAGAGAATTGTCAATCGTCTTATGGGAGCCTTGATGCCCGAGCACTCGACACCACCGACGCTGGGCGCGCTGCTGCGCGGAATCCGCGCCCGCAATGGCTGGACGTTGAAGGAAATGAGCGGCAAGTCGGGCATCCCGGTCTCGACGCTGTCGAAGGTCGAGCATGACCGGCTGACGCTGACCTATGACAAGCTGCAGCAGCTCAGCCGGCGCCTCGACATCCGCATGTCGGAACTGTTCGCCGAGGGCGGCGAGGAGAGCACGCCGCAGGTCACCGGCCGCCGCAGCATAGGCACGATGGACCGGGCGGTCCGTGTCGTCACGCCCAACTATGACTACAGCTATCTTTGCACCGACCTGCGCCACAAGCGGATGATCCCGATCATCACCCGCATCCGCGCCAAGAGCGCCAGCGAGTTCGGTGACCTCGTCCGCCACCAGGGCGAGGAATTCATCTATGTCATCGAGGGCAAGATCGAGGTCCATTCAGAATTCTACGATCCCGTCGCCCTCGACGCCGGCGAGGGCATCTACCTCGATTCTTCGATGGGCCACGCCTATGTCGTCGCCGACGGCTTCAACGAGGCGCTGGTGCTCGGCGTCTGCTCCAGTGCCGACGAAGGTCTGATTGATTCGCTGATGAGCCTGCACGCCTGACACTTTGTCGGGTTAGTCGGCACCGGCCCGCTCCCAGACCTTAAACCAGTGGTAGCGCCGTCGTCGCCTTGATCTCCGACAGGGCCACCGTCGAATTGATTTCCTGAATGCCGGGCACCCGACTCAACCGGTCGAAAAAGAAGCGCTCATAGGCCTCGATGTCGGCCGCCACGATCCGCAGCAGGAAATCGACCGACCCCATCATTACATAGGCTTCCAGCACCTCCGGAAAGTCGCGGATCGCCGCGCTGAACTCGTCGAGATGCTGGCGGCCATGGGCGTTGAGCTTCACCTGCGCAAAGACCTGCGCATTGAGCCCGATCATCCGCCGGTCGAGCAGCACGACCTGCTGCCGGATGACGCCGAGCTCACGCAGCCGTTGCACACGGCGCCAGCACGGCGTCGGCGACAGGCCGACCTGCTCGGCGAGCTCGGCATTCGACAGGCTGGCGTCGGCCTGCAGCAGCTCGAGGATGCGCCGTTCATGGCGGTCGAGTTTAACGGCAGGTAATTTGTTGCTCATAACGGCGGAGAATGAGGCAATCTCGCCGCCATTGCCACTACAAGCTGCAAAGATAGGTGAGTTTCCGCGCGCCTGACGCCGTAGAACCGCGCGGATACGGAGTCCGCCATGACCATCACCGCCCCCGCCACCATGCTGCATCTCGAAAGCGATCTCGACGCCGGCGTCGCCGCCCGGCTGCTCGACCTGCTGACCGTGCAGCGCCGCCTGCCCGAGCGGCTGACGATCGACTGGCAGGCGCACGGCATCCGCTTCGCGCTCGACTTCGGCGCCGATGCCGACCTCTCGGCCAACCTGCTGGCCCGCCTGCGCCAGCTGCCCGGGATGCGCGCCGTCAGCATGGCGCCGCGGCCGTGACGGCGCCCGCAAGCGCCCTGGCGCCGATGCCCGCAAGCGCCTTGGCGCCGATGCCCGAACTGTCGGGCGCGGACCATCTGCTGGCGATCCTCGCCGACGCCGGCGTCGATACCGTCTTTGGCTATCCCGGCGGTGCCGTCCTGCCGCTCTATGATGCTCTCCACCGGCAGGACCGCATTCGCCACGTCCTCGTCCGCCACGAACAGGCGGCGGTGCACGCGGCGGAGGGCTATGCCCGCGCCTCCGGGCGGCTCGGCGTGGTGTTCGCCACTTCGGGTCCCGGCGTCACCAACTGCCTGACCGGCCTCGCCGATGCGCTCGCCGATTCGATCCCGGTGCTGTGCATCGCCGGCCAGGTTGCGCGGCCCCTGCAGGGCACCGATGCCTTCCAGGAAGCCAACATCCTGTCGATGTCGCGCGCCGCCACCAAGTATAATGTCGGCGTCGACAGCCCCGGCGCGCTCGGGCCCCTGCTGCGCCGCGCGATCGCCATGGCCACCCAGGGCCGCCCCGGCCCGGTGCTGCTCGACCTGCCTAAGGATATCCAGTCGGCGTCCGGCGATGCAGCCTGTTTCGAGGCGTCGCTACCCCGCTTCACCCTGCCGCCACGCCCGCACGTCGATCCGCCGGCCATCGCCGCCGCGGCCCGGCTGCTCATGAATGCCAAGCGGCCGATCCTTTACTCCGGCGGCGGCGTGATCAACTCGGGCCCCGCCGCCAGCCTGGCGCTGCGGCGGCTGGCACGGCTCACCGGCGCGCCCGTCACCTCGACGCTGCTCGGCCTCGGCGCCTTTCCCGCCAGTGACCCGCAATGGCTTGGCATGCCCGGCATGCACGGCACGCTGGAGGCCAATCTCGCCATGCACGGCTGCGACGTCATGCTGTGCGTCGGCGCCCGCTTCGACGATCGCGTCACCGGGCGTGTCGACGGCTTTGCGCCCGGCGCGCGCATCATCCACATCGACATCGATCCCAGCCAGATCGGCAAGATCATCCCCGTCGAGGTCGCCATCGCCGGCGATTGTACCGCAGCCCTGGAGGCGCTGTGCGATGCGCTCGCCGGCCAGCCAGCTCCTGCGCTCGGCGACTGGTGGCGCCAGATCGCGCACTGGCGCTCGGAAAACTGCCTGGCGTACCCCCAGCGCGCCGACGCCATCGTCCCGCAGCACGCCATCAGCCGGCTCTTTGCGCTCGCCCGCCCCCATGATCCGATCATCGCGACCGAGGTCGGCCAGCACCAGATGTGGGCGGCCCAGTATTGCGGCTTCGATGCCCCGGGCCGCTGGCTGACGTCCGGCGGGCTCGGCACCATGGGCTATGGCCTCCCCGCTGCCATCGGCGCCCAGATTGCCCACCCCGACGCGCTGGTCATCGACATCGCCGGCGAGGCGTCGATCCAGATGAACATCCAGGAACTCGCCACCGCCACCCAGTACCGACTGCCGGTCAAGCTGTTCATCGTCAACAACGAGCGGATGGGCATGGTCCGGCAGTGGCAGGACCGTCATCACGGCGGTCGCCATTCACAAAGCTATGCCGAGGCGCTGCCCGATTTCGTGCAACTCGCCCGCGCCTATGGCTGGACCGGCCTACGCATCGACACGCCGGCGGGACTCGATGCCGGCATCCGCGAAATGCTCGAAACGCCCGGCCCGGTGCTCGTCGATTGCCGGGTCGTGCAGGACGAAAACTGCTTCCCGATGATGCCGGCGGGTGCGGCCCACAACGAGATCGTCCGCCGCTAGCAAGCAGGGCAGGGGGTGGTGGACGCACCGGGATCCGCCATGACTCATGGCTTCTCGGTCGTGTACAGCAGATAGCGCGTTTCCACCACGCTCCCGGCGCGACCCTTCAGCACCACCCGCTGGTCTCATTTTCCGGAACGCCTTGGCGCTCTCTCACGTTGGCACTCACGACCCGAACACCGCGGGTTCGCCTCAAGCCGACGAGTATTCTCGCCTGCCACACATGTTTCAGCCTTCTCGACGCGCGTTGCTGGTGGCGATGGCGGCGTCGGCTGCGGTGCCGGCGCGCCCTGTTGCCGCGCGATCGCGCCCCGCAGAGTACCTCATTCGCGGTGCGACGGTGCTTACCATGATGCCCGGCACGACCGCGCTGATCGATCATGATGTGCATGTGCGCGACCATAAAATCGTGGCAATCGGCAAGGCGATCGCGGCACCGGCAGCAATCCGTATCGATGCGCCCGGGGCGATCGTGATGCCGGGGCTGGTTGATACCCATTGGCATGTCTGGACGACGTTGCTGCGCAATCTTGCCGACAACAGCAGCGATGCCAGCGGTTACTTCGCGATGACCGGTCTGCTTGGGCAGCGTTTCGGTCCGGCGGAAATGCGGCTCGCGGCCAGGCTGGCCGCCGCCGACGCCATCGATCACGGCATCACGACGGTGCACGACTGGTGCCACAACATCCGCAGCCCGGCGCATGCCCGCGCGGCGCTGGCGGGCTTGCAGGACAGCGGCCTGCGCGCGCGCTTTTCCTATGGCGCGACCCGCGAGACGCCATTCGACCGGCCGCTGGATGCAGCCGACTTCACCCGGCTCCACGACGGGTGGGACGAATGGTCCGCCGACGGGCGGCTGACGCTCGGGCTTGGCTGGCGCGGCGTGCTGGCAACCGTCGATGGCCGTCCGTCCGCGGTGCCCGAGGCCGTCTGGCGCGCCGACCTGGCCCTCGCCCGTGACCGGGGGCTGCCGGTCAGCGTCCACGCCAACAACAGTGCCGCCAACCGCGGGCATATCCGGCAGCTGGCCGAACGGCGTCTGCTCGACCGGGACGTGCAGCTGGTCCATGCAGTCAACGCCGAAGCCGACGAGATCGAAGCGGTCGCCCGCAGCGGCGCCAGCGTCTCGCTCGCACCCTCGTCCGAATTCGCGGCAGGCTTCGGCGTGCCGCCCGTATCGGCGCTGCGGCAGGCCGGCGTCGCCATCGGCGCTTCGGTCGATACGCCGGCGCTGGTCGGCCCGGCCGACCTCTTGCGCGAACTGCGGATGATCCAGGGGCTCGCCAATGCACAAGCGGGCGACGAGATGGCGATGCCGCCGCTCGATGCGCTGGCGATCGGCACCCGCGAAGGGGCGACGTCGCTCGGGCTGGGCGGCAGCACCGGGACGCTGGCACCTGGCAAGCGCGCCGACCTGATCGTCATCCGCCGCGATGCCTTGTCGCTGCAGCCGCGTGCCGATCCGGCGACGACAATCCTGCGATCGGTCCGGCCGTCGGATATCGCGCTGGTGATGGTCGATGGCACCATCCTGAAGCGCGATGGCCAGCTGACGCGGATCGACCGTTCGGCGCTCGCAAGCGCGGTGGCGGAGACGAGCGCCCGATTGCTCCGCGATGGTCGCTAAGCCGTCTTCCAGCCGGCGTTGGCGCCGCATTCTCGGCCTGATGGCGCTGGCGGTCGCGGCGGCGCTGCTCGTCTTCACCGTCTGGGCACGCGAGCCCGCCATTGCCGCCATCGAACGTCCCGACCCGGCGCGTTTCGACCGTCGCCAGGTCGCGAGCGGCGCGGCACTGGCGCGGATCGGCAATTGCGCCAGCTGCCACACCGTCTCGGGCGGTCGGGTGTACGCCGGTGGCACGCCGATCAGGACGCCGTTCGGGACCATCCATGGCAGCAATATCACCCCCGATCCCGAAACCGGCATCGGCACCTGGTCGTACGAGGCCTTTGCGCGATCGATGCGCGAAGGCGTCGGGCGCGACGGATCGCACCTGTATCCGGCCTTTCCCTATGATCGGCTGCGGCATACCGGCGAGGCCGACCTGCGTGCGCTTTACGCCTTCCTGATGACGCGCGACGCGGTACGCGCCGAGCCGCCGGCCAATACGCTGGTCCCGCCGCTCGGCTGGCGCCCGGTGCTGGCGGGGTGGAAGCTGTTGGCGCTGCCACGCCGCGCGCCACAAGCGCCGCAACCGCAGCTCGGCAAGCTGTGGGAGCGTGGTCGCTATCTGGGCGAGGGGCTGGCGCATTGCGGCAGCTGCCATTCCCCACGCGGCATCCTGCAGCAGGAACTGCGCGACCGCGCCTATGCCGGCGGCTGGTCCGATGGCTGGTATGCGCCGCCGCTCGACGCCACGTCACCGGCGGTGCGCGCCTGGACGACCCAGCGCCTGTACGCCTATTTCCGCACCGGGCTCAGCACCGCCCATGCCGCCGCCGCCGGGCCGATGGGGCCGGTGACGCATAATCTGGCGCGTACGCCCGGGGGTGATGTGCGGGCACTCGCCGCCTACTACGCCTGGACGATGCGCGATGCGCCCGCCGCGCGCGCCGAGCCGGCGCTGCCCGACCGTGCGGCTTTGGCGGCCCGCCGCCACCCGGCCGGGGCGGCGCTGTTTCGCGGCGCCTGTGCCGCCTGCCACGAGCCCGGCGCGGCGATGATGGCGGCCGGGCGGCCCGATCTGCGGCTCGGCAGCCCGCTGCACGAGGACAATCCTCGCGATACCGTGCAGATCATCCTGCAGGGGCTGGAACCGCCGGTCGAACCCAATGGGCCCTATATGCCGGGCTATGCCGATACGCTGACCGACGCCCAGATCGCCGCGATTACCGCCTATATGCGGGCGCGCTGGGGGTCGGGGCCGGACTGGGGCGACATCGAACAGGCCGTCGCCGACGCGCGTGACGGGAGCAGCAAATGATCGAGCTGACGATCAACGGCACGCGCCACCGGCTCGACGGCGACCCGGCCGAGCCGCTGCTCTATATCCTGCGCAACGAACTGGGGCTGCATGCCGCCAAGTTCGGCTGTGGCCTCGGGCAGTGCGGGTCGTGCACGGTGCTGGTCGATGGCAAGGCGGTGCAGTCGTGCATCACCCCACTGGCTGCGCTCGCCGGCCGCGCCGTCACCACCGTCGAAGGGCTGGGCACCGCTGCGGCACCGGGCGTGGTGCAACAGGCGTTCATTGACGAGCAGGCTGCCCAATGCGGCTATTGCATCCCGGGCATGATCGCGCGCGCCGAAGCCTTGTTGCGCGCCGACAGCCGCCCGACCGAAGCCTCGATGCGCAGCGCCATGCGGCCATCGCTGTGCCGATGCGGCACCCACATGCGGATCCTGCGGGCGGTCCGGCGCGCCGCCATGGCGATGGGCGGCGGCATCGTCGACCCGACCGAGCCGGCGTCATGAGCGGCATTGCGCGGCGTGACCTGCTGCGGGGCGGCGGCCTGGTGGTGCTTTTCGCGCTGGCCGGCAGCAGCGTCGGCCAGGAAGGCGGCACCACCGGCGGCGGCGAAGGGGCCGGCGCGCCGCCCGAAGTCGCGCCCGGCCTGCCCGGCAGCCTGGCCGAGTTCCCGCATCTCGATGCCTGGATCCGTATCGCCCCCGATGGCGCCGCCACCGTATTTACCGGCAAGGCCGAGCTGGGACAGGGCATCGGCACCGCGTTGTTGCAGATCGCCGCCGACGAGCTCGATTTGTCGCTCGAGTGCGTGTCGCTGGTCACCGCCGATACCGGGCGAACGCCGAACGAGGGGATTACCTCGGGCAGCCAGTCCCTTCAGAACAGTGGCACCGCGATCGCCCATGCCGCGGCCAATGTCCGCTATCTGCTCGCCGAACGGGCGGCGTGGCGCTTCGGTGTCGCGGTCGAAACGCTTTCGACCGCCAACGGCGTCGTGCTGGCGTCCGATGGCCGGCGAGCGACCTATGGCGAGCTGGCAGCGTCGCTGTCGCTGCATGTCGAGGCGCGGCCGCAAGTGGTGCGCAAACGCATCGGCGTACGCCACCATATCGGCCGCGACCGGCCGCGCCGGGATATTCCGCCCAAGCTGACCGGCGCAGCGGCGTACGCCCACGACATGACGATGCCGGGGATGCTGCATGCGCGCGTCATCCGGGGGCCTGCCGACGGGACGCTGCTGACGGCGCCCGACTTCGATGCCATCGCCCGGCTGCCGGGCGTCGAACGCCTGGTGCGCACGGGCGATTTTGCCGCGATGCTCGGCCCGCGGGAGTGGCCGCTGGTACAGGCCATGCTGACAGTCGGGCGCATGCCGTGGAAGCGCAGCGGCGCCCCCTTGCCCGGCGGCGACCTGCGCGATGCCATTCGCGCGCTGCCGGCGGAGCCCGATGTCATCCTGGAGCGCAATGCCGCCGCGCCCGTTGCCGTGCGGCACATCACGGCACGCTATGACCGTCCCTATCTGATGCACGGCGCGATCGGGCCATCTTGTGCGGTTGCGCTGTGGCAGGATGGGATGATGACCGTCTGGACACACAGCCAAGGCGTCTATCCGTTGCGCGCGGCACTTGCCGAGCTGCTCGACCTGCCGCTCGAGCGGGTTCGCTGCATCCACCGCGAGGGGGCCGGCTGCTACGGCCACAACGGCGCCGACGACGTGGCGGCCGACGCTGCCCTGGCCGCGCGCGCGGTGCCCGGCCGGGCGGTGAAGCTGATGTGGACGCGCGAGCAGGAACATGGCTGGGAACCGCTTGGGCCCGCGATGGTGGCCGAACTGTCGGCGGGTCTCGATGCCGACGGACAAATCGCTGAATGGACGCATGCGGTTTGGAGCAACACCCATAGCACGCGCCCGTCCCGGGCCGGCGACCTGCTCGCCGGGCTGGAAGTCGGTCGGGGCTTTGCGCCATCACCGCCCCGCGCAATCCCTCAGCCCAATGGCGGCGGCGATCGCAACGCCATCCCGCTCTACACGCTGCCGCGCGTGACGATCACGAGCCTGTTCGTGCCGCAGATGCCGGTGCGCGTGTCGGCCCTGCGCGGCCTCGGTGCGCATATGAACGTCTTCGCGATCGAAAGCATGATCGATGAACTGGCGGCAGCGGCGGGCAGCGACCCGGTGGCGTTCCGGCTCCGCCACCTGTCCGACCCGCGCGCGATCGCGGTGATCCGCACGCTTGCCGATCGCTTCGGCTGGGCCCGCCAACCATCCGAGCGTTGGCGCGGCCAGGGCCTTGGCTTTGCACGCTACAAGAACAGCGGCGCCTATTGTGCGGTGGCGATCGACCTGCGCATCGAGCCTGAAACCGGTGCCACCACCGTGCTGCGCGCCGAGGCAGCGGTTGATGCCGGGGAGACGGTCAGCCCAAATGGACTGCGAAACCAGATCGAGGGTGGCATCGTGCAGTCACTCAGCTGGACGGCGCACGAGGAGGTCCGCTTCGACGCCGCGCGGCGCACGGCTTTCGACTGGAGCAGCTATCCGATGATACGCTTCGACGCGGTGCCGTATCGCATGGCGGTGCACGTCATCGATCGCCCCAGCCTGCCGTTTCTCGGGGCCGGCGAAGCATCCCAAGGGCCTGCCGCCGCGGCGTTCGCGAATGCCGTCACCCGCGCGATCGGGCAGCGCCTGCGATCCATGCCGCTGAGCGCGGAGCGCATCCGGCGCGCAATCGCCGCAGATTGACCTGCTCGCAAACGACGAGGGCGAGGCCGTCGCGCTGGTAGACCTGCTGCAAGACTGGAATGGCCTGCATGGAAGCAGTGCCGGCGAGGGACGAGGTTGGACCCGGCCACCATGCGGGGGGCAAACGCGACCGGGTCCAACATGTGCAGCGAATGCGGGGGGGTCAATCGCTGCAGCAGCGCAGCATTTAGCACATATCATATCCTGCTTTCGACGATCTATCGATAGGGGCGGTACGTGGCAGTGGGGGCACGGCGATGTCAGGACTCCCGGCAATCATCGGCAGGTCCGGACCTCGCCTTCGGCTTTCGCGCCGGCGACAGCTTGAAGGGCGCCTCGATGAGTTCAATCGCGAGCGGCTTGGCCGGGTCGATGATGCGCTCGCAACCGGCAGGCGTTTCGATGGCCTCACGCGTGCGCAAAATCGACTTGCCGAGTTGGCGCAGCGTCACGCCCGGGGCCGCCTGCCAATCCCGCGCCACGTGGCGCAGCCCGATCGGGTAGACGGTCAACCCCGACGCATCGACGTGCATGCGGAGGAATGCCTTGTGGTCCTCCAGTCCCTGGGCGCTGAACACTTCCTGGCCGTGCATGCCGAACAGGCGATGCGAGACAGCCAGATACACGCCGAAAAGCAAGCCGCAGGCAAGGCCGCTCGCGGGGGCGATCAGGGCGATCGCACCCCAGTTTGCCAGGATCGTCCAGGACGGGATCACCGAATCGAACGCCGTTGCGACCAGCCAGGTCAGCGACAGCACGGTGGCAATCTGGAGCAGGCCATGGACAGCGCCGACCATGGCAGCAAGCCTTCCCGATCGATCCGGCTTTGCGCCCGTCTTGGCGAAAGCGGCGAAGCAGAGCAGGATCAGGCCTGCCCAGATGACGGTGCTCGGCCTGTAAAACAGCGACTTGCCGGCATAGCCGAGAAAGCCGCCCAAGCTGCCGCTGTCGCCCGCGATCGCCAGCCAACCGGCTGTGCTTGCCTGACGCGCGTCGGCGTCGAACAGCCAGAACAGCACCAGCTGAACGGCCGCCAGCGCCACGGAAAAGGCGATGTTGATGAACGGGAATTTGAGGACCCCCCAGCGTAACCGGTTCGATTCCGCTCGCGACGGGAAGACCGCGGTTTCGCGCATCGTGACGCCCCGGAAAACGAGCGATTCCGGCACCTCGGCGGTGCCAAGACCGAAGGCACCGCCGCCACCGCAGACCACGAGGTGACGCTGCTCGCCATCGGGCGTGCTGCCGGCATGATGGGCGTAATAGTGATCGTCACCCGTCAGCACGAGCGGCAGGGCAGCGCCCGAACGGGTGATCAGTTCGATCATCATGTCGAGCTTTGTCGAAGATACGGCGTCGGCCGCCTCGGCACCGTCTGGGCGCGCGCAATCCCTGAGCCAGGCCGGGGTCGGTGTCACCAGGACCACCTGGTCGCCGGCGCCGAGACCCCGCGCCTGCTCACGAAAATACTCGAGTTGCGGCGTGTCGAGGTCGTCCTCGAGCGCCATGTCGACACCCCACAACCACCAGCGATGCGGCAAGCGAAGTGCGAAATAACTGCGCCGCTGCCGGGTCTGCCAGGCGCCGAACCAGCGACGACCTTCGCAGCCTTGGCAAAACAGTCGGATGAAGGTGGTGAGCCCGTCGTACCAGTCGTGATTGCCGGGAATAGCGAAGACACGGCGGCCGCCGCCATCCTGCCAATTGCGCGCACAGGCCAGCGGGTCGACGAAGCGGTTCTGATATGTCTCGATCGAAGCCGTCGGGTAAACCTGGTCGCCGCCGAGGATGAGCGGATTTCCGTGTTGCAAAAGCAGCTCATCGGCCTCGGGCTGCAGGGAAAGCTCGGCGGTGCAGGTGGGCGGGATCGGCTGTTCGGTTGCCCGGCCGCTGCCGTCGGCGGCAACGGTCTTGATGATCAGGGCGTCGCGACCGAGCAGCCAGGCTACTGAATAGCTTGCGTTCCAACCATCGCCACAATCCGACACATAATCCAGCCAAAGATCATCGGTCTCGTGGAGCGGGTAAGGACGACCGACATGTCCTTCCAGCGCGGCCATGATCTCGCGGCGTCCGCTCATCGATCCGACGACCGTTGCCGATACGGTCTTCAGCGCGGTCGCCCATAGCTGCCGCAGGTCGAACCAGGAAACGCGCGCTTCCCGCGTCAGTGTGAACTTTCGGGGCTTTGCCTGTTCTTCGCTCATGCCCCCACTTTCAGCCGATGAAGAAGGTTACATCCCAGCCTAGCAGATATCACCGCCATTCATCCAATGGCCTTGCCGCTGATCCGCGCCAGGCCTGCAATCACGTCTGGTCCGCTGCAAGGCCGTTTCATGACCATTGCCCTTCGGAATGCTGAAGACAAATAGTCTAAAATATCGGACGTCCTTTATACTATATAAATCAAAGCAGCTTATCGATGCAGATACGGGGCGCACGGGGACTCAGATTCTGCGGTAATTACTGTATTGAACCAAGTTTTAGATATTCTAAGACTCCGTAGTGGCGCGTATCTGTTTTGAACCAATCGTGATTGGTATGCTATGCGCGTCGATACTCGAACGTTGTTCGATCGCCTCAAAATCAAGACGTTTGTCTACGAAGAGTTCGCCGACACTCTTTCGGACACGGAGCTCTGGCCAATATTCGAGGTCACGTTGAACGACGTCCGTATCGTCGGCAGCCAGCACGTCTCCCCGCATGGCGCCGAACCTGTGTCGGATCAGTACATGGCCGGGCAAGCACGCACCGGCAGCCACGCCCCGGTTCTGCCCGAACGCCGGCCGGCCTCGCTGTCCGTGGTGACGTCGGGCGGCCTGTTTCACAGTTATGGCAGCGCCGAGAAGGCGTCCGAACGGCCCGAGCAGCAGTCAAGCGACCGCGGCAACAGTGTTCGGGCGATCCTGGGAAGACTGTCGCGGGGCGTGGAGTGACACTGGTCCTGGTGCATTCTCCAAAAGGAGGGGTCGGATCAACCTTTATCGCGGCGCAGGTGGCCATCGCCCTCGCCGAACAAGGTCGTGACGTCGCGGCCATCGATTGCACCGGTCAGGACTCGCTGAGGCTGCATTTCGGGCTGCACAGGGCGCTGCCAGCTGCGACCGGGGGGCAAATGGCACCGGCGACGCTCGTCGTCTTTGGCGTCGCGTTGAGCAATGGCGACGCCTTGCGCAAGATTTCAGCCTCGGACGACCCTCAGTCCGTCGGCGCGTTATTTCCGGCTGATCGGGTGACCATCATCGACGTCGCGGCTGGGGACCATGATCTGAAGGCGCGTCTGATGGCGTTTGCAGCACTGCATATCTGTGTGCTCGCGCCTTCGGCCGCATCGCTTGCGATCCTGTCGCAAGTCGAACCCGGCACGGCGACGGTCGATCTGGCCAACACGGTGTTCGTGCTCAACCAGGCTGATGACCGTCTCAGGCTTTCACGGAACATCACCAGCTTCCTGGCCGAGCTGTTCGGGAGCAACTTCATCGGCACGGTTCGCCGCGATGAAGCCGTCAATGAATCCCTGGCGATGCTGCAACAGGTGAGCCGGTTTGCCCCAGCCAGCGTTATCCGAACCGATATCGCCGTCCTGACATCGGCGATCCTGCTTCGCTGCGGTCTGACACCGGTCGACGCCACCGCAACCGTCCTTGCCCGATGAACCCTGATACCGACATCGCCGGTCGCCCCAGCGTGCGGACACGTCTCGGTGGTGCTCTCCTCGCCGCCGTGACGATCCCCTGTCTGCTCATGGTTGTCGCTGTCCCGCTCGAGCTCCGGGAGCAGTGGCTTTTTGCCGGCGCGACCATCGTCGGCGCGATCGTGATCGGACGTTTCGATGGCCGCCGCGCGACATTGGCGATCGCCGTGCTCTCGGTCATCATTTCGACGCGGTACATGGTTTGGCGTACCACCCAGACCCTCGAGTTTGAGTCCCTGTTCGAATTCGTGCTCGGCGGCGGGCTGTATCTTGCCGAAGTCTATGCCTGGGTGATCCTGGTTCTTGGCGTTGTCCAGACCGGCTGGCCTCTCCACCGGCCGGTCGTCGAACTTGTGGGCGAAACGCACACCTGGCCATTGGTCGATGTCTTTATTCCAACGTATAACGAGAGCCTCAGCATCGTCCAGACGACCGTGTTTGCGGCACAGGACATGGACTACCCCAAGGATCGCTATCGCGTCTTCATTCTGGACGATGGTCGACGGTCCGAGTTTCGCGCCTTTGCCCGCTCGGCCGGCTGCGGCTACCTGACCCGCGCCGACAATCTGCATGCCAAAGCCGGCAATCTGAACGCCGCGGTCAAAAAGACCGATGGCGAACTGATCGCCATCTTCGACTGCGACCATGTGCCGACCCGTCCCTTTCTGCAGCTGACCGTCGGCTGGTTCCAGAAAGATGCAAAGCTTGCGCTGCTGCAGACGCCCCACCATTTTTACTCGGCGGATCCGGTGCAACGCAATCTCAGCCGGGTGAGCGACATGCCTGGCGAAGGCGAGCTGTTCTACAATGCCGTGCAAGCCGGCAACGATCTCTGGAACGCCGCTTTCTTCTGCGGCAGCTGCGCGATCATACGGCGAACGGCCCTGCTCGACACCGGCGGATTTGCCGGCGAGACGGTTACCGAGGACGCGCATACGGCGCTCAAGCTGCAGCGCAGGGGGTGGAATACCGCCTATATCAATGTGCGGCTTTCTGCGGGCCTCGCGACCGAGCGGTTGATCCTGCATATCGGCCAACGCATCCGCTGGGCGCGGGGCATGACCCAGATCTTTCGCATCGACAATCCGATGCTCGGCAAGGGTCTCACGCTGCAACAACGCCTTTGTTACCTCAATGCGATGCTGCATTTTCAGTTTCCGCTGCCTCGGATCGTGTTCATCACGTCACCGCTGGCCTATCTGATTGCAGGCCAGAACATCATCCACGCTTCGGCCGCACTGATCTTTGCGTATGCACTGCCGCATTTGTTCGTCTCGATGGCGGCGAGCACACGCCTGCAAGGCGGCGACCGCCGACCGTTCTGGGGCGAGATTTACGAGACGCTGCTCGCCTTTCACCTCGTCAAGCCGACGCTTTTTACCCTGTTCAGCCCCCACAAGGGGAAGTTCAACGTTACCGACAAGGGCAGCCTGCTCGACCGGAACTATTTCGATTTCCGAACAGTCAAGCCGCACCTGATAACCTTGGGGCTGCTGGCGGCGGGCATCATCGGAGCCGTTGCCAAGACCGTCCTGCCGGGCAATCTCGACGCCCATTACGATACGCTGCTGCTCAATACGCTTTGGGCGGGCTTCAGCATGATGATCCTGCTGGCGGCAATCGCAGTCGCGCGCGAGCGTCGGCAGGTCCGCACCGACATTCGCATCGACATCGAGATGCCGGTGACGGTCCACTTTACCGATGGCTATGTCGTCGACGGGAAAAGCATCGATATATCCATGGGCGGCGTCTCGCTGTCGTTGCCACCCGGCACCACTTCCCATGAGCAGGGGATAACTCATGTGTCGATGCGCATGGGCGACGAAACGCTTACATTGCCGGCAGCGATGCTCAGGGTCGACGGACTCCTCGGGCGGGTCACGTTCCTGCCGCTGGAAGTCCACCAGGTGCGTCAGCTCGTCCGTGCGGTAATGGGGCGTGCCGATGCCTGGCAGCCGTCGCATGGCCATGCCACGGTCTCCGGCTTGCAATCGTTGCGCGACATTGCCGCCGTCGATCTGCCGACGATCCGTGCAGTTTTTGGAGGGTTGTTGCGCGGCCGGAAAGCCTTGATGCCCGGCGGGCGCAAGCAGCTTGCGAAGGCAGCCGCCTTCACCGCGTTGACAGCGGTGACCTGTGCCGGCGCCGACCAGGTGCACGCCGCGCCGTCAGCGGCTGTCGTCACCAAAACGGCCGCAAGCAGCGGTCCCGGCGCATTGCCGGCCCAGAGCCTGCGCCTGTCGCTGAAGGACCTGCAGATCAAGAGTCCGATCAGGCTCGCCGGCACCAATGGCGAGATCGGTATTCCGTTCGGCATGCGACGAGACGTCGTCGTCACCGCCGCCACCCTCACGCTGACGTTCGCACATTCTCCTGCCTTGCTCGCCGACCTCAGCCAGATCGTTGTCATCCTGAATGGCGAGGTTGTGCAGATCCTCCCGCTGCGCGCCGATCGTGCCGCCGGCCAGGTGCTGAAGATCCCGGTCAACCCGGCGTTGTTCCTGGTCGGTGACAACCAGCTGAATATTCGCTTTATCGGGCATTACACGCGCGACTGCGAGGATAGTGCGAACTCGGCCCTGTGGGCCAATATCAGCAACAGCCGGTCGTTCCTCGATCTCACCGTCCAGCCGCTTGCGCTGAAACCGGATCTGGCGGCGCTCCCGGCGCCGTTTTTCGACCGCAATGCGCCGGGTCCGCTTCGCCTGCCCTTCGTTTTTGCGGCTTCACCGAGCAACGGCGAGCTCGAAGCGGCGGCAAGCGTGGCGTCGTGGTTGGGTGGTCAGGCGAGCTATCGCAAGTTCAGCTTCCCTGCCGGTTTCAACCAATTGCCCAAGGGCAATGCGGTGGTCTTTGTCACGGCCGCGCGACCGGTGGCCGGGGTGGCGGTGGACGTGGCCGGGCCCGCGGTCGAGGTCATCGTCAATCCGGTCGACCCTGCCGGCCAACTGCTCGTCGTCATGGGGCGCGACGACCGTCAACTGAAGCTGGCGGCCGCGGCAATGGCCAACGGACGCGGCCTGTTTGCCGGTCGTAAAGTGTCGACCGCCGACGCCACCATTCCGACCTATGGTGCCTATGGCGCCCGGCGCTGGCTCCGCATCGACCGCCCGGTCAAGCTTGGGGAACTGGTCGATCCTCTGACGCTGCAGGGTCGCGGCTTGCCGCCGGGACCGTTGACCACAGCCTTCCGGGCCGCACCCGACCTGTTCTTTTGGCCACGCCAAGGCGGCAAGGTCGAAGTGCGGTATCGCTATCCCGGCGCGCCATGGCTCGACGCACGGACATCGCGTCTCGATGTTTCCATGAACGGCCAGTATCTGAGCACCCTCGGTTTCTCGGGCGTGCCCTGGTGGCATCGCTGGACGGGTCAAACGGAAACAAAGACGCCGTCATCGACAGCGACCTTGGTGCTGCCCAAATATGTCCTGTTCGGTCAGAACGAGTTGACGTTCGACTTTCACCTGGTGCTGGCCAACCAGAAGCGCTGCTATAGTGTTTTGCCGCAGAACGTGCGCTCGAGCATTCTACCCGACAGCACCATCGATCTGACCGATACATACCATGCCGCGCACATGCCCGACCTCGCGACTTTTGTGGGCGCCGGTTACCCGTTCACCATCTTTCCGGATCTCGCCCGAACGACGGTGGTCATGCAACGCGATGCCAGCCCCGACATCGTCGAGACCTTTCTCGGCATCATGGGGCGCTTTGGCGACTCCACCGGCGTGCCG
The DNA here is from genome assembly GCA_003241875.1 of Alphaproteobacteria bacterium. GTDB lineage: Bacteria > Pseudomonadota > Alphaproteobacteria > Sphingomonadales > Sphingomonadaceae > Sandarakinorhabdus. The sequence goes on along the minus strand of QBLU01000002.1, from coordinate 842 downwards.
GCGAGCGCGCTCACGGTGACACGCCAGATCGAAGGCGAGCAGCTCACGGGCAAGGACATTCTGGCCATCGGAACGGTCAACATGACTCGATCCGAGGCGCTGTTTGCCCGCGCACCCGTCTACTACAACGGATCGCGCTTTCAGGTCCGCGAACGCTCGTTGGTGACGCGCGGTTTCGACGCGATATCGCCTTACGACCGGAGCCCGGCGTCGACCGTCAACGAGTTCCTTTACGGCGCCGCCGCCTTTACCGGCGTCACCAGCTTTGAATCGCCGTTCAGCAGCGGCCGCACAGTCGTGGCGGTCCTGGCCAGCTCCCCCGAAGCGCTGCCAGCGATGGTTGCGAGTTTCGCGGACGTTGCCGTCAACGCCCAGGTCCAGGGGGACCTGTCGGTGGTCATGGGCGATGGCATGGCGAGCTATGCCGTCGGCGACGGCTATTGGGTCGGCTCGCTGCCACCCTGGCTCAAGGTTGCCTATTGGGCAAGCCAGCGTCCGCTCCTGATGGGTATCAGCGGCTTGCTGCTCGCTGTGCTGCTCTCCTTCCCCATCTTCAGCCTGCTTCGCCGCCAGGCGCGCAAGCGGCTTGCGCCGGGGGGCAAATGATGCGGAAATTCTGGTTCGGGCTGGCCGTAACGGCAATGGCGGCGAGTGCTGCCGCCGAGGTGCCCGGCGTCGATACGCTGATGAACCAGGCGGCCTATTGGCAAGGCAAGGGACGACAGGACCTCGCAGCGCAGGCTTTTCGACGCGTGCTGGCCGTCGACCCCGGCAATGCTGCGGCCCGGCGCGGCCTGGCCGGTGACTTGCCGCTTGCCGGCCCGCCCGCCGCCGGCCCCCCC
>QBLU01000029.1:54398-64690 GCA_003241875.1 Alphaproteobacteria bacterium | reverse complement strand
CCGCAGCTCAACCGCCGACGCCATCGCACGCCTCCCACAGACCTGCGATGTTGAATCAGATCATGGCCGGTTTGGAAATCCCCGCGCTGAGTCAGAAACCAAGGGACTAGGTATAAGGCCTAACTAGTGCATCCTGCTAACTCGCATCCCATGCAAATCTGCGCACACTTCTTCCTTGGAAACTGATCATTTGACCGCTTAGGTCGGCGCTGGCTCCTCCGCAGAGCAGCACAAACCGCGGTTGCACCTTCCTTGCTTACGCTTAGAGTGATTAACAGCGGAGCTCGTGGGGGAATTGATGGCAGCTGGCGAGATACTCAGATTTTCTATCCAAATACTAACTGCAATAGCAGCTCTGGTTTTCACCATATTTAAGATTACGGCTTGGGTCGCCGAATACAAATCTACAAAGAAGGCCAAGGAGCTTCAGTCCAAGGTCGATGACTCAGTTTTCGCCGGCCCTTTCACCGAAGCGGAGCTCAAAGATTCCCTATCTGAGTACGTCGTTCCAGATTGTTCCTCGATGAACCCAGCAAGCGAATCAGATTTGCGTTTTGTTTCCGATGTGCGTGAGTCGGTGTTTGCCGTGGTTGATCGCATTGTAATGATGGGGGCCGAACGAAAGTACCTGTTGGTTCTTGCCGATTCTGGCATGGGCAAGACCTCGTTCTGCCTCAATTACTATAGTCACTTTCTAAAGGCACATGCGGCCGGCAAGTTCGTGGCTTTAGTCAGTTTGGCACGCGACGACGTAATATTACGGGTTAGCTCGATTGCTAACAAGCGTGATACAACTATCATATTAGACGCACTTGACGAAGATGCCAAGGCAATCCGCGACAGCGACGCGCGCATTCGCGAAATACTAAAAGTGACGAGCGACTTTCAGACGGTTATAATCACCTGCAGATCTCAGTTTTTTAGAGATACCGCTTCTATTCCGACCGACACCGGAGTAACCGTAATAACGCCAAGAAAAGGCGGCGATCGGAAGACTTACAACCTAAACCATCTTTTTTTGCTGCCGTTCAGTAAAGCACAGATTGAGACTTACCTTCGAATCCAGTTTCCACTTTTCTCTTTTAGCGGGATTGCACAACGTCGAAAAGCACGCGAGCTGGTGTCATCCATTCCGGAGCTTGCCCTTCGCCCTATGCTACTGGAGCTATTACCGGACTTAGTTAGGGATAAAGTGGCAGTTCGTGAGCTCTATGAGCTCTACAGCTATATGGTACAGAAGTGGTGTGAGCGCGAGCGAGATTGGATAGATTCGGATAAGCTTATGTCTGTATCACGTCAAACCGCGGTAGCTATATATACTCAACAGATTGAAGGCCAGGGAGACAGGATTTCACCAGCTCGCCTCCGTGGGATAGCGGAATCTATCTCAGAGGTTGCAGATGATTGGGGGCATCTGGAAAATAGGTCGTTGCTCAATCGTGATGGGGCGGGAAATTTCAAGTTTGCGCATCGTTCTATACTTGAGTTCTTTTTCGTAGACGCCGCGCTCCATGACGATGCAAGTTGCCTTAGTCTGCCATGGACAGATTTGATGCGTGAGATTTTTGTCAGTGTCGGCCATAGCAATGTCGACATTGTCAGGTCTGACAACGCCATGAAGGTTCTTAACTCCGATCTGAGAAAGACGCGGCTCGTGCCGCTATCGGAGCCCCCGGCAGAGCCTTCAGTTGTTACGGTCGACATTATGGCTCGGGCGGCGAATCGGCGTTCAAAATCGGGGCGCAAGCGGCTTATAAATGCACGATGGCGCGCTCAATCCATCACTGTTCGTGATGAGGGTTATTATTCCTATGTATATGACAATGAAAACGACTTGACTTGGAAAATCGGTAGTGCGAGCGAGGACGGCGTTGGTTATAGAGTAACTATAGCTGACGTTCAGACTGGTAAGGTTCTAAAGAGTGGTTATAGGACACCCTCGTATGAAGAATTTATTACGTTGATTGACGGCCTTTCATCGGTTTGCCGCAGCGAGCTTTTGTCTGAGAACGAATACTACTTGCTTGGCGATCAGCTGGGAGATCGAAGATATGTTGTCGCCACAATCGGCAATACTTTGCTGGCGTCGTCGCTTATAAAGCCGGTCGATAAGGAGCGACCTGTTGCTGGAACTCAGCGGTTCATTTCGACATATATGGCAGGTATTTACTCAGACCCGCGTGTCTTTACAGACTTAGGCGTTTTGGACCTTTCCGTGCGTGGAGGATCACTCGAGCGAACGCGGGGACGTTAGCCGCAGCATAGGTGACTTGACCAAATCTGTCCAAGCCCCTACTCACCCCACCAATCCCCAAACGGGGGCGACGCGTCCATGGATGCACGCTGGCCGGCGAGGTTTCGCCCGCCGGCGTAATTTCGTTTGGAAGGGTCGTTCCCTTCATTCGAGTGTAGCGCCCTTTGTTCGACAGCCTTTCCGATCGCCTTGGCAGCGTTTTCGAAAAACTCCGTGGGCGCGGTGCGCTGACGGAGCTCGACGTGCGGGCGGCGATGCGGGAGGTGCGGATTGCCCTGCTGGAGGCCGATGTCGCGCTGTCGGTCGTCAAGACCTTCATCGACCAGGCGACCGAGCGCGCCATCGGGGCGGAGGTCATCCGCTCCGTTACCCCCGGCCAGCAGGTCGTCAAGATCGTCAACGATGCGCTGGTGGAGCTGCTCGGCGGCGGCATTGACGGTGGCGGTGCCGATGAGTTCGGGCTGAAGATCGACGTCACCCCGCCGGCCGTCATCATGATGGTCGGCCTGCAGGGTTCGGGCAAGACGACGACGACTGGCAAGCTGGCCAAATACCTGACCGAGAAGAACGGCAAGAAGGTGATGATGGCGTCGCTCGACGTCGCGCGCCCGGCGGCCCAGGAACAGCTGCGCGTGCTCGGCGAGCAGACCGGCGTGGCGACGCTGCCGATCGTGGCGGGCCAGCAGCCGGTGGCGATTGCGGAGCGGGCGCGGCAGACGGCGCGGCTCCAGGGTTTCGATGTCGTGCTGCTCGACACCGCCGGGCGATTGAACGTCGATACCGCGTTGATGGCGGAGATGGCGGCGATCGCCGGGGCGACGAAGCCCGACGAGATCCTGCTCGTCGTCGATGCGCTGACCGGCCAGGACGCGGTGAACGTGGCGACGGCGTTCAAGGCCGAGGTCGCGCTGACCGGGGTCATCCTGACCCGCATGGACGGCGATGCCCGCGGCGGTGCGGCGCTGTCGATGCGCGCCATCACCGAACGCCCGATCAAGTTCGCCGGCACCGGTGAAAAGCTCGACGCGCTGGAGGCGTTCGATCCGCAGCGCGTCGCCGGCCGCATCCTGGGCATGGGCGACATCGTCGGCCTGGTGGAGCGCGCGGCGGCGAATTTCGAGGAAGCCGAGGCCGAGAAGCTGGCGGCCAAGCTGGCCAAGGGCCAGTTCGACATGGAGGATTTGCGCAGCCAGCTGCGCCAGATGCAGAACATGGGCGGCCTGGGCGCACTGGCGGGCATGCTGCCGGGCATGGGCGCCGCGAAAAAGGCGATGGCCGACGGCAAGGTCGACGACAAGGTGCTGGGGCGGATGGAGGCTGTCATCTGTGCGATGACGCCCAAGGAGCGCGCCAGGCCCGAGATCCTCACCGCCAAGCGCAAGATCCGCATCGCCAAGGGGTCGGGCACCACGGTGCAGGACGTCAACAAGGTCATCAAGATGCAGATGGACATGGCCACGGCCATGAAGAAGCTGAGGAAGATGGGCGGCATGAAGGGCATGGCCGCGATGATGGCCAAGATGGGCGGTGCCGGCGGCGGCGGTCTGGGAGGCCTTGGCGGGCTTCTGGGCGGCGGCGGCATGCCCCCCGGTTTCGACAAATTCACCAAACGCTAAACTGATAACACGAAGGAAGACTGACAGATGGCACTCGCAATTCGCCTCGCCCGTGGTGGCATGAAGAAGCGCCCCTATTATCGCATCGTCGTCACGGATTCGCGCAACGCCCGCGACGGCAAGTTCATCGAGAAGATCGGCACGTACAACCCGCTGCTGCCCAAGGATTCGGCCGAGCGCATCAAGCTCGACACCGATCGCGCCAGCCATTGGCTGAGCGTCGGCGCCCAGCCTTCGGATCGCGTTGCCCGCTTCCTCGATGCCGCCGGGGTGCGCACCCGCGCCGCCAAGACCAACCTGAAGAAGGGTGAGCCGGGCGAAAAGGCCAAGGAACGCGCCCAGATCGCCATCGACAAGGAAGAAGCGGCCGTCGCCGCCGCCGCCAAGGCCGAAGTCGAAGCCAAGGAAGCCGCCGAGGCCGCTGCTGCTGCTGCTGCCGCTGAGGAAGCCGCTGCTGCGCCGGTTGTGGAAGAGGTTGCCGAGGAAGCCCCGGCCGATGCAGCGCCGGATGCTGTCGAAGAGCCTGTGGCCGAAGACGCCGGCGTTGAAGCCGTCGCCGACGAAGAGCCCAAGGCCTGAGCCGCCGGCCGGTCCCTGCCGTCGCCGCCGTGCTTGCGGCGGCGATGGCGTGGACCGCCGTTGCCCATCTGCAGGCCAGCCCGCTGGCCATGCCCGACGACCCGGCGGTGATCGGCGTCGATCGCGCGCTGGCGGCGGCGCTGGTGTGCCTGGCCGCGGTGCCGGGGCTGTTGTGGGCCCGTACGCGCCAGGCGGTCGCGGTCGCGATCATGATGGGCATTGTCTATGCCGTGTCGGCGCGGCGGCTGGCGGGCACGCTCGATGCCGACGCCTGGGCGCTGGTGCCGATGTTCGCCGCCGCACTGTACCTGTGGTGGCCACGTCTGGTGGAGGTGAAGCGCGATGGCTGATGTGACGCTCGCGGCGGTTGCCGGTGCCCATGGCATTACCGGCGAAGTGCGGCTGAAACTGTTCGCGCAAGGGCTGGAGAGCCTGACCGTCCACAAGGTGTTCAGCGCCGGCGGGCGGACCCTGACGCTGAAGTCGATCCGCCCGGACAAGATCGGCGCGGTCGCCCGCTTTGCCGAGATCGGCGACCGCACCCAGGCCGAAAACCTGCGCGGGACGTTGCTGTCGGTGCCGCGCGAAACCCTGCCGCCGCTGGCGGAGGGCGAATATTATCATGCGGATATCATCGGTCTTTCGGTCGTCACCACAAGTGGCGACGCCATCGGCACGGTGACCGCGATCGAGAATTTCAACGCCGGCGACATCCTCGAAATCAGCTATCCCGACGGCAAGACGGTGATGGTACCGTTCCGCGCCCCCGCCGTGCCGACAGTGGGCGACGTGGTGGTGGTCGACCCGGAGTGGCTTGTCTAGTATATACGGGGCGTGTATACATCGGCGATGGCGCGAACCAAGGTCTTCAAGTCGGGCAATTCCAATGCCGTGCGCTTCCCGGCGAGCTTTGCCGTGGAACCGGGCATGACCGTCGAGGTGCGCGAGGAACAGGGACGCTGGATCGTGGAAGCCGTGCCGGAAACGCCGAAGAAGATCGACCTGACGGGTGTTTGGGGAAGCATTCCCGGCATCAAGCCGCTGTCGCCGGAAGACCGCGTGTTCGAAGAACGCGAACTGGACTGGGGCGGCAAGCTGCTAAAGCGTGACTGAACCGCGTTATCTCCTCGACACGAACATCTGCCTGTATCTGTTCGGCGCCGCCTCGCTGCCGCTGCAGGCGCGGGTGACGGCGTGTTCGCAAGGCGAGCTCGCGATCAGCGCGATCGTGCTGGCGGAATTGATGATCGGCATCGAACGCTTCGACCGCAGCGCCCTGCCAATGCTCGGCAACCTGCTGCGCATCGCCCCGGCGCTGCCGTTCGATGACGCCGCGGCGCGGGCTTACGGCACGCTCCCGTTCAAGCGCGCAAAGTTCGACCGGCTGATTGCGGCGCATTCCCTGGCGCTGGGCGTGACGCTGGTGACGGCCAACCCGCGCGACTTTTCCGACGTGCCGGGCCTGCAGGTCGAGGACTGGACGGCAGCATGACCTGGGCCGCCACCGTCCTCACCCTCTATCCCGAGATGTTCCCCGGCACCCTCGGCCACAGCCTCGCCGGCCGGGCGCTGGCCGACGGCCTCTGGTCGCTGTCGGCGCGCAACATCCGCGACTGGGCGACCGACAAGCACCGCAGCGTCGACGACACGCCGGCGGGTGGCGGCCCGGGCATGGTGCTGCGTGCCGACGTCGTCGCGGCGGCGGTGGACGGAGTGGCAAACGGCACGCCGGTCGTCGCCCTTACCCCGCGTGGCGTGCCCCTCACCCAGGCCCGCGTCCGCGCCCTCGCCGCCGGTCGCGGCGTCACGCTGCTCTGCGGCCGCTTCGAGGGTTTCGACGAGCGCCTGTTCGAGGCGCGCGCCATCGAACAGCTCTGTATCGGCGATTACATCCTGTCGGGCGGCGAGGTCGCGGCGACGGTGCTGCTCGATGCTTGCGTCCGGCTGCTGCCCGGTGTAATGGGCGCGGCCTTGAGCGGGGTGGACGAAAGCTTCGAAACGGGGCTTCTCGAACATCCGCACTATACCAGGCCTCCCGTATGGGAGGGACTGGCGATCCCCGAAGTGTTGCGATCGGGGGATCACGCAAAGATCGCCGCCTGGCGATCGGAGCGGTCCGAACAGGACACACGGCTACGGCGGCCGGACCTTTGGCAGCGTCATTCCGACGCTGCGGGCCCACCGCCCTCTGGCGCGCGACGACAGAAGAAGGAGGAATGAGATGAATCTCATCCAGCAGATCGAAGCCGAAAACATTGCCAAGGCCGTTGCCGTCCGTGCCATCCCGCAGTTCCGCGCCGGCGACACGCTGCGCGTCGGCGTGAAGGTCGTCGAAGGCGAGCGCACCCGCGTCCAGAATTACGAAGGCGTCTGCATCGCCCGCAGCAATTGCGGCATGGGGTCGTCGTTCACCGTCCGCAAGATCAGCTTTGGCGAAGGCGTCGAGCGCGTCTTCCCGCTGTACTCGCCGTCCATCGAGGCGATCGAAGTTGTCCGCCGCGGTGTCGTCCGCCGCGCCAAGCTCTATTACCTGCGCGGCCGCTCGGGCAAGTCGGCCCGCATCGTCGAAAAGCGCCTGCCCCGCCCGGAGAAGACCGAAGCCTGAGCTTCGGCTGATCGGAACGAACGCATCGGCCCGGCGCAAGCCGGGCCGATTTGCGTTTGGGGGCCGACGAAAGAAGCCTCCGGCGGCCGGGCCTGAGGCCCGGACCCCGATTGGGGTCGCGCCCGTGATCTCGGCGCATGCATTCCGGCAAGGCCGCGGTTTGTTTTGTCCTGAATCCCCGTGGTCAGGCACGGGCGGGTTTCGTTCTGTTCGATCAGCTCAGCTGAACCACAAAGCCCGCTCAGCCTGAGCGGATCAACCTCCATGCATCGATCACAGGTGCCGATCCAGACTGCGCGGCGAGCCCGTCGCCGAGCAGCCGACGCCGGGCGTCAGGACACCCCATCCCCGGCAAGCAGTTCGTCGAGCTGCGCGAACTGTTCGCGCATGCCGTCGGCCATTGCGCTGTGCGCCGCGTCGAATGCCGCCTTGCTCGGGTAAAGCTCGCTGTAGGTGAGCAGCGTCCTGCCGTGGTTTTCCGTGAAGGTCACCGTCGTCACCGCGCCGTCCGGCCCTTCCTCGTTGGTCCAGACGATGCGTTCGCCCGGGATCACGTCGGTATAGGTGCCGAAAAACGCCATCGGCTCGGCGCCCTCGACAGCGAATTCGAGGCGATAGCCGCCGCCGGTGCGGACATCCATCGTGCACGACAGCAGCGTCATGCCCAGCGACCGCGGCACCCACCATTGCCGGAACAGGTCGGCCTGGCTCCAGGCCGCATAGACCAGCCGCGCCGGTGCGTCGACGCTTCGCGTCACGACCATTTCGCGGTCCGACCTGCGCTCCACATTGGTCATCTTTTCACTGCTGGTCATCATGGGCCTCCCTGCGCTTCAAATCCGCGACGATCGTGTCCAGCCCGTCGAAGCGTGCCGCCCAGAGCCGGCGGCGGCTGTCGATCCAGGCCGCCTCCGCTGCCATGCCATCGGGGCCGAGGCTGCAGGTCCGCACCCGGCCGGTTTTCCGCGTCGCCACCAGGCCGGCCTTTTCCAGCACCCCGACGTGCTTCTTCATGCCGGTCAGGGTCATCCCGAAGCTTTCGGCAAGATCGGTGATCGACGCATCCGCGCGTCCCAGCCGCTCGAGCACGCCGCGCCGCGTCGTGTCGGCAAGCGCTGCGAACGACAGATCGAGGCGGGTGTCGGCATAGTGAACCATATGGTTCAGTATTTAACCGATCGGCCGATCGCAGGCAAGCCGCCGTCTTCGGCTCTCGCCGTCTGCATTCGGGCGCAAAAGCCGCCGTACGCCCTTCCCTGCCCTCGCGGTGCTGGTTAAGACGATGCCGTGACCCCCGATCTCCCCACCGAAGGCCGCATCGAGCAAGGCCGGCATTACCTGCCGATCCGCGTCTATTTCGAGGACACCGACCTGACGGGGATCGTCTATCATGCCAATTACCTGCGCTACATGGAGCGCGCGCGCACCGAGATGCTGCGCCTCGCCGGGGTCGTTCATACCGAGATGATGGCCGAGCAGACCGGCTATTACGCCGTCCACCAGATGAACATCACCTGGGCGCGGCCGGCGCGGCTCGATGACCGGCTGGTCGTCGTCAGCCGGGTGACGCAGGTGCGCGCCGCCGCCACCTGCCTCGTCCATGATGTCATGCGCGGCGATGAACTGCTGTGTTCCGCCGCCGTTACCGCCGCGTTCCTCGACATGGCGGGCCGCCCGCGGCGCCAGTCGAAGGCGTGGCACGAACGCTTTACCCTCCTCATGCAACAGGCCGCTTAGACTAATGGACCCTATTGCCAAGGCTGCCGCGGACCTCAGTCCCTGGGCGCTGTTTCTGGAAGCCGACATTGTCGTCAAGCTGGTCATGTTCGGGCTGCTCGCGGCCAGCATCTGGTCGTGGGCGATCATCTTCGAACGCTCGCGCCGGCTGAAGGCGATCAACCTGCAGGCCAAGCAGTTCGAGGAATGGTTCTGGAAGGCCGAGAACCTCGATGCGCTCTACGATCCCGCCGCCAAGGCCCAGCATCCGTCGGCCAAGCTGTTCGTCGCCGGCATGAACGAATGGCGGCGGAGCCTGGCGCGCGGCCGCGTCGATCGCGAAGGCGTGCGGGCGCGGCTGGCGTCGATCACCCAGGTCAGCATCGCCCGCGAGATCGACGAGCTCGGCGACCGGCTCAACGTGCTTGCGACCATCGGTTCGGTGGCGCCGTTCGTCGGCCTGTTCGGCACGGTGTGGGGCATCATGCGCAGCTTCACCTCCATCGCAGCGGCGCAGAACACGACGCTGGCGGTGGTGGCGCCGGGCATCGCCGAGGCCTTGTTCGCGACCGCCATCGGGCTGTTTGCGGCCATCCCGGCGGTGATCGGGTACAACCGGCTGCTGCACAATGTCGGCCGGCTGGAGGCGCGCCTGGGGGCGTTTTCGGAGGAGTTCCAGGGGCTGTTGTCGCGGCAGCTCGACGGGATGGAGGCGAAGTGATGGTTTCGCTACCTGTCACACCGGCGCAGGCCGGTGCCCATGAACCACAAGTTTCGCCGCGCGATTCCGCCCGTGCCGAGGGCCAGTGGGCCATGGGCACCGGCCTGCGCCGGCGTGACAAAACACTGGGTGACACCTGATGGCCATGGGTTCCCCCCAGCGCCGCGGCCGGCGCCAGCCGATGGCGGAGATCAACGTCACGCCGATGGTCGACGTCATGCTGGTGCTGCTGATCATCTTCATGGTGACGGCGCCGCTGCTCGTAACGGGCGTGCCGATCGACCTGCCCGACAGCAAGGCCCGGGCGCTGAAGAACGATGAAAAGCCCATCCAGGTCAGCATTGATTCATCGGGACAGGTGTTCATCGACCAGATGAAGGTGCCCGGCGAGACCCTGCCCGCCAAGCTGGCGGCGCTGCGCGAGGCGCGGCAGGACGATGCCCGTGTCTATGTGCGGGCTGATCGCGGGCTCGATTACGGCCGGGTGATGGAACTGGTCGGCGAGGTGTCGTCGGCGGGGTTCAGGAAGGTCGCTCTCGTCGGTGACAGCCGCCCGGAGAAGGCGCGCAAGTGACATCGGAGCAGAAGTCGCTGCTCGGTGCCGGCGCTGCCCATCTGCTGCTGTTCGCGGCGCTCAGCCTCGGCTGGCAATGGAGCCAGACGCCGCTGGCACCGGCCGAGGAGATGATCCCCATCGATTTCGTCGACATCGCCGACGCGCCGAGGGTGACCGAGGCGCCCAAGCCGTCGATGAAGGCGGCGCCGCAGGAAACCGCCGCGCCGGCACCGGCGGTGGAGCCC
>QBLU01000029.1:0-54388 GCA_003241875.1 Alphaproteobacteria bacterium | reverse complement strand
ACCCCGCCCCGCCCGGGCCGCCCCCGACGCCGCCGACCGACGCGGCGCCCCCGCCGGAACCGAAGCCGGAGCCCAGGCCGGAGCCGCCGAAGAAGGCCGCCGAAAAGCCCAGGCCCGAGCCCAAGCCGCTCGACGTGTCGACGCTCGACAGCCTGATCGACAAGGCGCTGCCCAAGGCGAAGACGCGCCCGCTCGATGTGTCGGAACTGGCCAAGACGCTGGGCAATCCGGCGCCGAAGCAGGCGCGCATCGACCCGCGTGCCGCAGCGACGCTGGCGCAGGCGATCCGCGCCCAGGTGGCGCCCTGCTGGAACCCGCCGATCGGTGGCAGCGACGTGAAGCGCATGACCGTGGTGATCCGCGCCGACTATGGCCGCGATGGCCGGGTGCTGGGCAATCCGACCGTCGCCGGGCAGACCGGGGTGACGGCGGGCAACGCCGATTACTCGCGCGCCTTTGCCGAAACGGCGCGACGCGCGGTGCTGCGCTGCTCGCCGCTGAAGCTGCCGGCGAACCAGTATGATTTGTGGAAATCGGTGGAGATCAACTTCGACCCGGAGAGCATGACGTGATGACTCCCCCCTGAGGGGGAGGACTTCCCCCGGGCTGCAAACCGCTGCTAAGGACCTTCCCATGCGTATCCTGTTTCTCGCCGCCCTCGCCCTCGCTGCCCCGGCTTTCGCTGCCCCGATCCGGGTCGATATCAATTCCGGCATTGCCCAGCCGCTGCCGATTGCGGTGCCGGCCTTTGCCACGCCGGCGGCGGCGAATACCGAGGCGGGCAGCACCGCGGCGCTCGGCGCGCAGGTGGCGCAGGTGATTTCCAACGACCTGAAATCCTCCGGGCTGTTCCGGCCGGTCGATCCGGCGGCGTTCACGACCAGCGTCACCCCGGCCGACGTGCTGCGCCCGCAGTTCGCCAGCTGGCGGACCGTGGCGGCGCAGGCGCTGGTCACCGGCACCGTCACTGCCAACCCGGATGGCGGCATCACCGTCGGCTGCTATGCCTATGACGTGTTTTCGGCCGAAGAGCTGGCGCGCAACGGTTTCGTCACCACCGCCGCCGGCTGGCGCCGCGCCGCGCACAAATGCGCCGATCTCGTATATTCGCGGCTGACCGGCGAAACCGGCTATTTCGACAGCCGCATCGTCTATGTCTCGGAAACCGGCCGCAAGACCAAGCGCATCAAGCGGCTGGCGGTGATGGACCAGGATGGCGCCGGGCACCGGTTCCTGACGTCGGGCCAGAACCTGGTGCTGACGCCGCGCTTTGCGCCGAACCAGCAGACGATCACCTATATGTCGTTCGAGGGCAACCGCCCGCGGGTCTGGCTGTATACGCTCGGGTCGGGCCGCCAGCAGGCGATCGGCGATTTTCCCAACATGAGCTTTGCGCCGCGGTTTTCGCCCGACGGGTCGAACCTGATCTTCTCGATGTCGACCGGCGGCAATACCGACATCTTCCGGCTCGATATCGGCAGCCGGCGGCTGACCCGGCTGACCAGCCAGGCCGGCATCGACACGGCGCCGAGCTATTCGCCCGACGGCAGCCGCATCGTCTTCGAAAGCGATCGCGGCGGCAGCCAGCAGCTTTACGTGATGAATGCCGATGGCTCGGGCCAGCAGCGCATCAGTTTCGGCGACGGCCGCGCCGCGACGCCGGTGTGGAGCCCGCGCGGCGACCTGATCGCCTTTACCCGCATGGGCGGCGGCCGCTTTTCGGTCGGCGTCATGAAGCCCGACGGCTCGGGCGAGCGGCTGCTCACCAACGCCTATCAGGACGAGGGCCCGACATGGTCGCCCAACGGCCGGGTCATCCTGTTCTTCCGGTCGGCACGCGGCGGGCCGGTCGACCTGTGGTCGGTCGACCTGTCGGGGCAGAACGAGCGCAAGGTGCCGACGCCGCTCGACGGCTCCGACCCCGCGTGGTCTCCGCTGTTGCCCTGAACGGCCTCTATTGCCCTGAATTCGGGATATTCGTCGCCGTAACGGAACCGAAGCGGTGGTGTTGCCTTAACCAGTATTGCAGCTAGAAAGGCCTCGGTGGGGGCCGTGTTTCGAGAAGGAAGATACCGATGGCCAATCGTTCGCTCACCCTGCCCCTGATTGCCGCGCTGGCGCTGGGCGTTTCGGCCTGCGCCACCAAGAAGAAGGACCTGCCGCCGCCGCCGCCGAGCGCGACGACCCCGGTGCAGCCTGGCATCGATCCCAACGCCGGCAACAACAACGTGCCGCCGCCGTCGAATGTCGGCAACGCCAACGTCCCGGGCTCGGCCGCCGATTTCGCCGCCCAGTCCGGATCGGACCATGTGCTGTTCCAGTATGACAGCTATGAATTCGACGAGGAGGCACGCACCATCCTCGGGAAGCAGGCCGAATGGCTGGCGCGCTATCCGCAGATCCGCATCACCGTCGAAGGCCATGCCGATGAGCGCGGCACCCGCGAATACAACCTCGCGCTCGGCGACCGCCGCGCCACCGCCGCCAAGAACTTCCTTGCCGCGCAGGGTGTCGATACCAATCGCATGACGACGATCAGCTATGGCAAGGAACGCCCGTCGGTCGAGGGCAGCGACGAGAGCTCGTGGGCCCAGAACCGCCGCGCCGTCAGCGTGGTCGCCAGCGCCGGTTGAGCCGCACGGTCGTCCCGGGCTTGACCCGGGACCCAGTTTTCTTGGCTGGCAAAGGAAGACAGCTGGGTCCCGGGTCAAGCCCGGGATGACCGTGCATTCCGCTTTCCACCCGACGCGTTTCGCATTAGCCAGCGCCCATGCGGATCATCTTCATGGGCACGCCGCCGTTCGCGGTGCCGGCGTTGCAGGCTCTCGTGGCTGCCGGCCACAATGTCGTCGCGGCCTATACCCGCGCGCCGCAGCCGGCCAACCGCGGCAAGGCGCTGCAGAAATCGGCGGTGCATCTTGCCGCCGAGGCGCTAAGCATAGCGGTCCGCACCCCGCGCACGCTGCGCGATCCCGATGCGCAGACCGAACTGGCCCTGCTGGGCGCCGACATCGCCGTCGTTGCCGCCTATGGCCTGATCCTGCCCCAGGCGGTGCTCGACGCGCCGGCGCTCGGCTGCATCAATATCCACGCGTCGCTGCTGCCGCGCTGGCGCGGGGCGGCGCCGATCCAGCGCGCCATCCTCGCCGGCGATGCCCAGACCGGCGTCACCATCATGCGCATGGAGGCCGGGCTCGACACCGGCCCGATGATCCTGAAGGCCGCGACGCCGATCGCCGGCAAGACCGCCGGCGATCTGACCGGCGAACTCGCCCGCATGGGGGCCGAGATGCTGGTCACTGCGCTGGCCAGAGCACTGGCGGGGACGCCGCAGCCGGACGCCGAGGCCACCCACGCCGCCAAGATCAGCAAGGCCGAGGCGCGGCTTGATTTCCAGCTCGGCGCGGTGGCGCTGGAGCGTGCCGTCCGCGCCTACAACCCGGCCCCCGGGGCGTTCGTCGAGCTGGCCGGCGAGCGCGTGAAGATCCTTGCCGCGACCGCCCTGCCTTGTACGCCGGCCGGGGCGCTCCCCGCCGGCGTCATCCGCCGCGACGCCGCCGGGCTCGCCATCGGTACCGGCGACGGCATCCTGCAGCCGACCATCATCCAGCGCGCCGGCAAGCCCGCCATGCCGGTCCGCGACGCGCTGAACGGCTGGGCCATCGCCGACGGCACCATCGTCGACGGCACGGGCGCTGCATGACGACGCGCTTTCGCGTCAGCATCGAATATGATGGCCGGCCCTTTGTCGGCTGGCAGCGCCAGACCATCGGCGCCAGCGTGCAGGGCGCCATCGAGGCGGCGATCCACCGGCTGACCGGGGAGACGCTGGCGGTCCACGGCGCCGGCCGCACCGATGCCGGCGTCCATGCCGATGCGATGGTGGCGCATTTCGATCTCGAGCGACCGATGACGCCATTCCGGCTGAAGGAAGCGATCAACGCGGCGCTGCGGCCGTTGCCCGTCGCCATCCTCGATTGTGTCGTGGCGCCGGGGTTTCACGCCCGCTTCGACTGCATCGGGCGATCGTACCGCTATGTCATCGTCAATCGCCGCGCCTCGCTGACCTGGCAGGCGGGGCTGGCGTGGCGGGTGCCGGCGCCGCTCGATGCCGATGCCATGCACGCCGCGGCCCAGCAGCTCGTCGGCCAGCATGATTTCACCACCTTCCGCTCTGCGCATTGCCAGTCGCGATCGCCGGTCAAGTCGCTCGACCGGATCAGCGTGCGGCGCGAGGGGGAAAACGTCATCATCGAGACGGCGGCGCGATCGTTCCTCCACCACCAGGTGCGATCGATGACGGGCTGCCTCAAGCTTGTCGGCCAGGGTCGCTGGTCGGCCGACGACCTGGCGGCGGCGCTGGCGGCCCGCGACCGCACCGCGCTGGGGCTGAACGCGCCGCCCGACGGGCTGACGTTTCGGGCGGCGCATTATCCCGAAATGTCGGCAGGCTTTACACCGGGCTGACGACCGCCGGCGCCGGCTGCCGCGAATACAGGCGCTTCGCGGTCGTTGCGAATGTGGCACGATATTTGCTTGGCCATCGGCGAAGGACCGGCACCGAGACCGGCCAGAGGGTGGATCGCAGATGGCTGCAGACAATATGCCCCCGACGGCCGGACCCGGCCGGATCTTCTGGATTGCCGGCCTGCTGGTCGGCGTTGTCTCCGGCGTGATCGCCGCGGTCGCGCTGTCGAGCGCCTGATCGCGAGCGATGGTTGGTTACATTCGAATTGATCCGCTCAAGCGCCCTGCGACACGGCTTCGACAAGCTCAGGCGCCCCGCGACACGGCTTCGACAAGCTCAGCCTGAGCGGGCTTTGTGGTTGAGCTGAACTGAAAGCAGGTCCAGGTCGATTGCAGTCCAGGCAATCGGCAACGCCCCATCGCGATCGATTCCGGATCGCTTTCAGCCTGGTTGAACCACGATGCCCGCTCAGGCTGAGCTTGTCGAAGCCGGCTCGCAGGGCGGTGCATGCAGGGACTGGGGCAAGCTCAGCCTGAGCGAATCCCGTCGAAGGCACTCGCTGCTAGCGCCAGCCCAGTGCCTCCGCCATGATGTGGAAGATGACGTTCTGCTCGATGACGCCGCCGACGAGGTTGGAGGCGGGGCCGTCGGCGAACAGGGCGACATCCTCGCCGCCATGGGTTTCGCCGCCGGTGCCGTGCAGCTTGCTGGCCAAATAGTTCTTTTCGGTCGGCGCCAGCATGTGCGACAGGGTGGGCGCAGCGCGCGGGCCGTTGGCATAGCTGAGCGTCGTCATCGGCCGCTTCTCGTCGTCGAGCGCGGCACCCTCCGGCCCGGCCGGCCCTTCGGATTCGCCGCCCTTGACGTTCTTCAGATAGCCAAGGATGTCGTTGCCGCGCGCCGGATAGCCGGCCATCGTCATGACATGGCTGTGATCGGCGGTGACCAGCACCAGCGTGTCGTCGAGATCGACGGACGCGAGCACGGCAGCGACGGCCCGCGAGAACTGCTGCGCGTCGGTCAGCGCCCGATAGGGATTGGTGGCGTGATGGGCATGGTCGATGCGCCCGCCCTCGATCATCAGGTAATAGCCGGGCTTGCCGCGGGTCGCCGCCTGCATCCGGGCCACGGCGAATTTGGCGAGGTCGACGAGGCCGGGCTCCTGCGCCGGATCGCGATCGGCCTCGTAACTGAGATGGTCGTTGGCGAGCAGGCCGAGCACCGGGCCCGCCGCCTTGGGATCGAGGGCGCGGAACGCCGCCGCGTCGGCGACATAGCGGCCATCGGGGTGGCGCTGCTGCCATCTGGCGACCAGGTCGACGCCATCGTCGCGCATCCCCTTGGCGGCTGTCGGCAGGAAGCGGGCGCGGCCGCCGCCGAGCACCAGGTCGAGGCCGCCGCCGGGCTTGAAGTCGACGAGCTGGGTGGCAAGGTCGGCACAGCCCGCTGCGCGATCGGCGGCCGGATAGGCGCGGTCGGCACCTTCCCAGTTGCGATTGGGAACATGGCCGAACACCGCGGCCGGCGTGGCATGGGTGACCCGGGTCGTCGTCACCACGCCGACCGCCATGCCCTGCGCCTTGGCGATTTCGGCAAAGCTGCGCGGCAGCGCGGCAGGTGTCGCGCAGGCCGCTGCATCCTGGTCGGGACCGAAGTTGATGACGCCGATATCGGTCTTGATGCCGGTGTTCATCGCGCTGGCGGTGCCGGCGCTGTCTCCGACCTGGGCGTTGGTGTTGTAGGTCTTGACCAGCGCGACATGCGGCAGCGCCTCAAACGCCAGGCTGTTCTCCTCGCCGCTGCGCCGGGGCTGGCCGGGCCCGGGGTTCTGCCCGTCATAGATGCGCGCCGCGGTGATGGTGGCGATGCCCATGCCGTCGCCGATCATCAGGATGACGTTCCTTGCCCGCTTCGGCCGGTTGACCGCCTTCAGCCGCGCCGCGACCTGGGCCCGGCCGTCGGCCCAATAGACGTCCTTGACCGGCGTATCGAGCACCGGCGCCGCCAGCACGGGTGCGGCGACACCGAGCATCAGGGCCGTCAGCAGGGTGCGCATCGTCGGTCTCCGGTAATTGATTGCCACGACCCTGTCGGCCGCGATTGTTACAGCAGTTTGATCTCGCGCAGCCGTTCGCGCAGGAATTCGTCGGCGGTGATCGCCGGCCAGTCGCGGTTGCCGCCCGGCATCGTCTCGATGCGGTAATCGGGCCGGAAATGCAGGAAGAACGGCGTCGAATAGCGCGGGAAGGCCGCGCGTTCGGGCGACGGATTGACGACGCGGTGAGTGGTCGACGGCAGCCGGCCGCCGGTCAGCCGCTGCAGCATGTCGCCGATGTTGCAGACGAGGCTGCCCGCGGGCGCGGCGATATCGTGCCATTCGCCGTCGCGGGTCAGCAGTTGCAACCCGGCCTCCTCCGCACCCAGCAGCAGGGTGATGACGTTGATGTCCTCGTGCGCTCCCGCGCGGATCGCCCCGGCCCGCGCCGCCTGCACGGGCGGATAATGCAGCAGGCGCAGGATGGAATTGCCGTCGGCCACCGGATCGTCGAAGAAATCGGGCGCCAGGCCCAGGTGAACGGCAATGGCGCGCAGCATGCGCCGGCCGGCGCCGTCGAGCGCGTCGTACAGCGCCTGCACGGCGGGTTCGAATTCCGCGACCTCCGCCGGCCACAGATTGTCCGGCATGATGGCGGCAAAGCGATGCCCCGGCGGCAGCGTGCGCCCGACGTGCCAGAATTCCTTGAGGTCCGAAGTCTCGGCACCCTTGGCGGCTTCGACCCCGAACGGCGTCAGCCCGCGCTGGCCGCCGCCGCCGGGGACGACATAGGCGGCCTTCACCGCCTCGGGCAGCGCGAAGAACGCGCGGGTGGCGGCCAGCGCGCGATCGATCAGCGGCTGCGGGATGCCATGGTCCGACACGACGGCAAAACCGGTGCGGGCAAAGGCATCGCCGAACGCCGCCGCGGCGGCGTCCAGGTCGCTGTCGACGAGCTGGAGGGGAATCGGCTGGATATCGGCACGGCTCATGGCGCCGCCTTCTGCCCCAGGCCGGCGCAAAATGACAGGGCCGCGGCGGGCAATTGTCCAGTTTGCCGCAATCGCGTAACGACTTTTCTCGTATCATGACCGGAACGACATCGCGAGGACGTCACGACCATGAAGACCGCCATTGCCCTGCTGTCCGTCACCCTGGCAGGGGCCGCCAGCGCCGCGCCGATCCCCGATGCCGTTGCGGCCATGATCGACGCGGCCGCCGGCGACGCTGCCCAGTTGAAGACCATCGCCGACATCGCAAAGAAGACCAACCCGGCGTCGGCCGCCGAAATCGATGCGCGGGTGGCGGCACTGGACAAGGCGCAGGCCGACGCCCGCACCGAAAAGCTAGCCAGCCAGGGCTTCATGGACGGCTGGAGCGGATCGGGCGAAGCCGGCGCCTTTCTGACCAGCGGCAACACCAGCACCCGGGGCGTCGCCGTCGGCGTGACGCTGACCAAGGAAACCCTGAAGTGGAAGCACGGCCTGCGCGGCTTTGTCGACTACCAGCGGCAGGACGGCATCACCACGCGCGAACGCTTTTTCGCCGGGTACGAGGGCAACTACAACATCAGCCCCAACCTTTATGCGCTGCTGACGCTGGCCTATGAACGCGACGTGTTTTCGGGCTTCAACCGGCGCTTCGCCGAATCGCTGGGCATCGGCTATCGGATCATCAACAGCGACAGCTTCAAGCTCGCCGTCGAGGCCGGCCCGGCGCTGCGGCAGACGCGCTTTACCGACGGCGTCACCAGCAACGCCTTTGCCGTGCGCGGTGCCGGCAATCTGCGCTGGGTGATCAGCCCGACCACCGAATTCACCGAGAATGCGACGGTGTTCTACGACAGTTTCAACACCAGCTTCCAGTCGATCACCGCGCTGACCGCCAAGCTCGGCGGCGACCTGTCGGCCCGCGCCTCGTTCCAGTTCAACAGCGAATCGAACCCGCCGTTCGGCCGCGACAACACCGACACGACCAGCCGTTTCACCCTCGTCTACGCGTTCTAGTTGACCCCCCGGCGCGCGCCCGACTATAGGGGCGCCTCACCGCACCCCATGGCAGCGTAGCTCAGTTGGTGAGAGCGCCGGATTCATAACCCGGAGGTCGGCAGTTCAAATCTGCCCGCTGCTACCAGGGGCGATCGCGCGCCAGTCCAGCCCGTGCGCCCCGCAGGTGCCCGGCTGGCGAGAGGCGGCGATGACCAACCAACCCACGCCCGGCTGGGCCCTCGTCATCCATGGCGGCTGCGGGCGCATGACCCGCGCCGGCATCGATGCCGAGCACGACGCCGGCTATCGTGCCGGGCTGGCGGCAGCGCTGACGGCGGGCCGCGCTGTGCTGGAGGCCGGCGGCAGCGCCGTCGATGCCGTCGAGGCGGCGGTTCGCGCGCTGGAAGACGACCCGCGCTTCAACGCCGGGCGCGGAGCAGTCTTTACCGCCGAGGGACACAACGAGCTCGATGCGGCGATCATGGACGGCGCGACCCGGGCCGCGGGTGCCGTCGCCGGCGTGACGCGGACAAAAAACCCGGTCAGCCTGGCGCGCGCAGTCATGGCACACAGCCCGCATGTGCTGCTGGCCCGCGAAGGCGCCGACCGCTTCGCCGTCGAACACGGTGTCGAGCAGATCGATCCCGGCTGGTTCCGCGTCGACGAGCGCTGGCAGGCGCTGGAGGCAATGAAGGCTGCGGCAGCGGCGGGCGAATCGGTGTTCGACAAGTCGCTGAAATACGGCACCGTCGGTGCGGTGGCACGCGATGCCGCCGGGCACCTGGCGGCGGCGACCTCCACCGGCGGGCTGACCGGCAAGCGCTGGGGCCGCATCGGCGATTCGCCGCTGATCGGCGCCGGCACCTGGGCCGATGACCGGGCGGTCGCGATCTCGGCCACCGGATCCGGCGAGGATTTCATCCGCCTCGCCGCCGCACACGAGATCGGCGCCCGCATCCGCATGCTCGGCGAACGCCCGCAGGATGCCGCGGACATCGTCGTGCAGCACGAGCTGAAGGCCGTGGATGGCGATGGCGGGGTGATCTTCGTCGGCGCCGACGGCAGCTTCGGCTGGTCGCTGAACACGCTCGGCATGTTCCGTGCGGCGGTGAGCAGCACCTCAAACCCGATAGTGGCGATTTACGACGACGAAGGCTAACGTCCGCGTCAACCGCAACGGAGCACGCCGCCGATGTCCATCCCCGCCCAGTTCCAGAACCGCCTGTCGATCCCGGTCATCGGGTCGCCGCTGTTCATCATTTCCGGCCCCGAGCTGGTCATGGCGCAATGCCGGGCCGGCATCATCGGCAGCTTCCCCAGCCTCAATGCCCGCCCCCTGCCCCAGTTCGAGGAATGGCTGCAGCGGCTGAATACCGAGCTTGGCCCCAGTGACGCGCCCTATGCCGTCAACCTGATCGTCCACAAGTCGAACGACCGGCTGATGGCCGACCTCGACCTGTGCGTGAAGTACAAGGTGCCGATGATCATCACGTCGCTGGGCGCCCGCGAGGACGTCAACGCCGCGATCCACAGCTATGGCGGCGTCGTCATGCACGACATCATCAACAACAAGTTCGCGCACAAGGCCGTGGAAAAGGGCGCCGATGGCCTGATCGCGGTCGCTGCCGGCGCCGGTGGCCATGCCGGCACCACCTCGCCGTTCGCGCTGGTTCGCGAGATCCGCGAATGGTTCGACGGCCCGCTGGCGCTGTCGGGCAGCATCGCGACGGGTGAAGCGGTCCTCGCCGCCGAGGCGATGGGCGCCGATTTCGGCTATATCGGCTCGGCCTTCATCGCCACCACCGAAGCGCGCGCCGTCGACGGCTACAAGGAGATGATCGTCGGCAGCGCCTCGTCCGACATCGTCTATTCCAACCTGTTTACCGGCGTGCACGGCAACTACCTGCGCCCCTCCATTGTAAACGCCGGCCTCGATCCCGATAATCTCGCCGTGTCGGACCCGAGCGCGATGAACTTCGGCAGCGGTGGCAACACCGATGCCAAGGCCTGGAAAGACATCTGGGGTTGCGGCCAGGGCATCGGCGCGGTCAAGGACGTGCTGCCCGCCGGCGAACTCGTCGCCCGGTTGCGCCGTGAATACATGGCGGCCAAGGCGCGGCTGGTCGGCACGCCGGCAGCGGCAATGGCAGCGGAATGAGGATGGACATGACCCCCGGCAACATCGAACTCACCCGGCGCGGCCGGCTGTTCTGGCTGATGGCGGCGCTCGCCCTCGGCGCGGCCAGCCAGTGGTGCGTAAACTATGGCGCCTGCGCGGCGCCGGGGTAACCGGGGCAGATTCCGGTGCGATCAGGCTTTTGTGAGCCTGACGAGTTCGGGCAGCGGCGGGACGAAGTCGGCGCCTGGGACAGCGAAGCGATCGCCTAGAAACTGGTAGTAGGAGACGCCGAGTTTGCTGCAGGTCTTGAGCAGGCCGAGCATGGTGTCGCGGGCGCCTTTGCCCGCCTCGCTGACGGTGCCACCGGAGATTTTGCGCTTGGTGACGACGGTGCGGATGTCGTTTTCAGAACCGTTGGTGTGCAGCGGGATCTCGGGCCGGTCGAGAACGCGCAGCAGGTCGGGCTTGAGCCGGTGGAGGCGGGCCAGTTGGCGGTCGAGCATGACGTAGCCGGTTTGTTTGGTGAAGATCCGGTCAAAGCGCACCCGCAGGCTCCGGGCCCGCCTTGGATCGGGGTCGCGCTGATAGGCCTTCAGGTCGGCATAGAACCACCAGATGAGGCTGCGCTTGAGGTCGACGGCGCGGCGATGCGCGGCGCACAGCGGCTGCAGCTTGTGGACGAGGCGTTCGGCATGCACCCAGCACAAGGCGTGGTCGCCGACCCGGAACTGGCCCGCACCATCGGATACGATCACGGTGTCACGCAACAGGTCCTGTTGGCATATCGCGCCCCATAGTGCGGCTTCGGTGGCAACCTTGATCGGATCGGGCGTGACCTTGAGCGTGTCGAAGCCGAGCCTGTGCAAATGCGCCCGCCAGGCGGCCTCGTCGCCAAAGCGGGTCTCGGCGTGGTTCGCCAGCGCGGCGACCTGCGCTGCCGCCATGTTCATCGTGCGCATTTTGGCGAGGGCGGCGTCGTTGACGACATAATCCGTGCGCCCGGCCTGCAGCAGCGACAGGAAGGCGCGGCGCGACTTCGACATCGCGGTGCGGAATATGGTGAAGCGCCTGTCGCCGAGCTGGGTGACAAAGCCATCCTTGCCGGCGTGCCGCGCCGACGTGTCGTCGACGCTGATCCAGCGTGCCGTCTCGAGCCCGGTGCGAAAGACTGACTGGTCCTCGGCTGCCAAAGCCTCCAGCCCCTTGCTCAGCAGCCGCACAACCTGGCGCTTGGAGATCTGCAGTCCCATGCCGTTCAACAGCGCCGTCAGCCGCTCGCTGGTGACCTGACCCTGAAAGTGACCAGCAGCGATGAAGCGGCGCAGCTCGGGACCAAAGCCGCCCAGGATACCCGGCGGCAGGGAGGCCACGATCCGTTCTCCTGTCGCTGTCTCCCAGCGCTCGCGGCGATAGCGCGTCACCGCCACGCCGATCTGCAGATCCTGGACCAGCACGTCTTCGTAGCCCCGGAAGCGTGATCCCGGCGGCACTGCCACCTTAAGCTTCACTTCCGAAGTCACCGACAAT
Source organism: Alphaproteobacteria bacterium (assembly GCA_003241875.1). Lineage (GTDB taxonomy): Bacteria > Pseudomonadota > Alphaproteobacteria > Sphingomonadales > Sphingomonadaceae > Sandarakinorhabdus. The sequence goes on along the minus strand of QBLU01000029.1, from coordinate 42,251 downwards.
CTGTCACGCAAGGAGCCCCGGCCGCGCCGGTGGCCCTTCTTGCCTGGCGACTTCGATGTCGCCTGCTCCATCCCAGAGGGCTTCACCTTGAACTTGGGCCGCGGCGGCAGTCCCTTCAGCCGCGCGATCTCGTCCTTCAGCGCGATGTTTTCGGCCTGCAGCGCGGCATTCGCGATGGTCAGCCTGTCGACGGATCCCTGAAGCGTCGCCACCTGTGCGACCAGCGCCGAAACCAAACGCCGCAAATCCGCCAGCGGCAGGGCATTAACCCGGTCTGAGCCAGAAGAAGTCACCGGCAGTCTGAACCACACCCAGACCAATCTGGGAAGAGCCCCTCACAGGAATCTGCCCCGGTTACGCGCCGGGCATCTAAGACGCGGGATTGTCATCGAATTCGGCGGGAACAACCTTGTCCGACGCGGGTTGAGGGCGCGTACCCCCTCCGCAACGAAAGCGCCCGCCATGGAGCTGAACGTCCCGCTCGAAACCGTTTGCCGCATCATGTTGCGTGCCCGCGAATATGAAGCGCTGGTGCCCGAAAGCGATCCGGACGACGCCTCCAACGCGGTCGATGATGGCGGGATCGATGCGCTGGAAGACGGGCTCGACGAAGATGGCGACCCCCACCCTGCCGAAGAGGAGTTGCGCGCCATCATCGACGATCTCGCCGATGACGAGCAGGCCGAGGTCATCGCGCTGGCGCTGATCGGCGGCGATGCCTTCGACGCTTCGGAATGGGACGACGCCCTTGAAGCCGCGGACGAGCATGTCGAGGCCACCGCCGACTGGATCCTCGACCAGCCGGCGTTCAGCACCGATCTGGAAAGCGGCTTGGCGGCCTTTGGGCTGACGTGCACCGGCATCGGTACTATCGGCTGACACGCCGGGACCGACACCTCCCTGGCGTCACCGCCTCGCATCGACAGGCGCGACGCCGGCGGCGGCCAGCGCGCGATTGAACCTTGGCAGGTCGTCCGACAACACCGCCTTGTAGCGCCCGAGCGCCGCGTCGAGTTCGACGCGCAGATCGGCATAGACCTGGCGTTGCCCGGCGGTCGGCGCGCCGCCGTTGGTGCCCACCAACGCCATCAGATGCGCCAGCCGGTCGTTGAGCTGGATCGGATAGGCGATCTTGTCCTTGGGGCTCTGGTTGCGAACCTGGTAAAGCGTCGCTTCGACCGCGCCGATTGCCTCGACGATCTGCGCCCGACTGCGCGCCAGCGCGCCGTCGAGCTGCCGGCTCTCCAGCGTTTCGCGCAGCGCGCGGATGTCGATCACCGCCTGGTTCGCTGCGGAAATCGCGTCGCGCAGCGCGAGCGCGAGATCGTGCTGCGCCGCGAGGGCGCCCATGTCGGCCGTGCCGTGCCGTGGATCGGCGGCGACGACCAGGCTGCGCGTCAATTGCCGGTCGCCGAGATCGATCGCCACTTTGTAGGTGCCGGGCAGCACCGTCGGGCCGGTAGCGGGGTTCGGCGCCTCGAGAATCATGTTCGGGAAAACCGTCGCGCCGTCGTGGCGCAGGTTCCACTGGACGCTGTGCGCACCGGTTTCGAGGCGCGGCGGCAGTGCCAGCCGGCGCACGATCGTGCCGCTTTCATCGGTCACCGTCATCCGTGCGGCATCGGCAGGCCGGTCGAGATAGAAATCGAGCCGCGCCGGGATCGCCCCCAGCACGGCCTGCGCCGGGGTGAACAGCGTTGCCGCGGCGGGGGGCCCCTCGGCCGCCAGGTGCCGCAGCGTTTCCAGCCCTTCGAGCACATGGAAGGACCGGCCGTGGGTGGAAATGGCGAGCTCGTTGCCGACGACCTTCAGGCCCGACACATGGGTGTCGGGAAGGTTGAGCGACAGCGAATGCCACGACCCGCCATTGTCGAACGACACCGCCACGCCATGTTCGGTGCCGGCGAACAACAGCCCCTTGTGGTGCTTGTCCTCCACGATGGCATGGGTGAAGGCTTCGGCGGGCAGACCGGTATCGATCCGTGTCCACGACGCGCCATGGTCGGTGGTGCGGAACAACCAGGGCCGGCGGTCGCCGAGCTCGTGGCGCTTGGCGGCAAGATAGGCCGTCCCCGCATCATGATCGGAGGCGTGGATGAAGCTGATACGGGCCGGTTGCGGCAAGCCCCTGGGGGTTACCGCCTGCCATGATTTGCCGGCGTCGCGGGTGATGTGGACGAGACCGTCATCGGAGCCGGTCCAGATCAGCCCTGGATCGCGCGGCGACGGCGCGATGGTGAAGATCGTGGCATAGACTTCGGGGCCGTCCTGGTCGGGGCGGATCGGCCCGCCGGTTTCACCAAGGGTTGCAGGATCGGCGCGAGTCAGGTCGGGGCTGATCTTCGCCCAGTTCAGGCCCTGGTCGGTGCTGCGCCACAGATGCTGCGACCCGATGAAAAGCGGGTGCGGCGCAATCTCCGAGAACATGATCGGGTAGGTCCAGTTCCAGCGCTCCTTCATCGTGCTGGCCGGCTGGCCCATCACGGCATAGGGATAGGGCTGGACATCGCGCTCCACGCCGCGCGCGGTGTCGACGCGGACGAGGCCGTTGGTTTCGCCGACGAACAAAATATTCTCGTCGGCCGGATGCGGGGCGACATAGCCGCTTTCGCTACCGGCGATGACTTCGAAATCGGCGAAGCTGTCGACATGCGGCTGGCCACCGCGAGCCTCTGAACGGCTAGGCACGCAGACGGTGGAATTGTCCTGCTGCGCACCGCACAATTTATAGGGGAAGCCGCGCGTCGTCGCGAGGCGGTAGATCTGCGCGGTCGGAAAGTCCTGCTCGGTCCAGCTCGTGCCGCCATTGACCGAGACGCTGCCGCCGCCATCGTCGGCGACGATCATGCGCCCGGGGTTGGCCGGATCGATCCAGAGATCATGGACATCGGCGTGGCGGGTGCGAACCTCGGCAAAGGTCTTGCCGCCATCGGTGGATTTCTCGAGCTTGAAGCTCAACACGTAAAGCGTGTCACGGTTTGCCGGATCGGGACGCAGACGCATGAAGTAGAACGATCTTTGCCAGAGCTTGCGATCGCCGTTGATATGGGTCCAGCTTTGCCCGGCGTCGTCGGAGCGATACAGCCCGCCATCGGCCGCCTCGATGTTGGCATAAAGGCGCCTTGAATCGGCGGGCGCGACGGTGATCGTCATCTTGCCGAGGACGCCGGCGGGAAGCCCCGGATTGCGGGTGATCTCGGTCCAGCTGTCGCCACCGTCGGTCGATTTGAACAGCCCCGAACCCGGCCCGCCGCTCCACAGCTTCCACGGCTTGCGATAGACCTGCCAGAGCGTCGCATACAGCGTGTCCGGATCGTTCGGATCCATCACCAGATCGATCGCACCCGCCTTGGCCGATCGGTAAAGCACCTTCATCCAGGTCTTGCCGCCATCGCGCGAGCGGAAGACGCCGCGATCGACGTTGTCGGCAAAGGGATCGCCGAGCGCGGCGGCATAGATGATGTCGGGGTTCTTCGGGTGCACCCGCAGCGCGGTGATCGTCCGCGTCGCTGCCAGCCCGAGGTGGGTCCAGCTCTTGCCGGCATCGACCGAGCGATAGATGCCGTCACCCTGCATGACGTTCGATCGCAACTGGCCCTCGCCCATGCCGAGATAGACGATATCGGGGTTGCTCGGCGCAACCGCCACGGCGCCGACCGAGGCGCTGCCGATCTTGCCATCGGTGACCGGGCGCCAGCGCGTGCCGCCATCCTCGGTCTTCCACAGGCCGCCGCCCACGGCGCCGAAATAATATTCGAACGGCCGGTCGGCATGGCCGGCCGCCGCGATCGATCGGCCACCGCGGTTCGGGCCGACGTCGCGCCATTCGAGCATCGAATAGGCGCTTTCGAGGCTGGGGGCGGCGAGGACGCGATCGGCGAACAGGCCGGCAAGGGCGAGCGCCAGCACAGCGAACAAGGGCTGAAAATGCCAGTGATCGGCCGCTGTGTCGGTACGCATCGCTTGTCCCCTTCCCGCTGTTTCAGGCGCCCTCGATGATCGCGGCGAACAGGCCGGGATCGACGTTGCCGCCGCTGATGACGATACCCACCGTCGTGCCGGCGACATCGATCCTGCCGGCGAGCAGCGCCGCCAGGGCCACCGCGCCCCCCGGTTCGACGACGAGCTTCAATTCGGCAAAGGCAAAGCGCATCGCCGCCCTGACCTCGTCGTCGGTCACCGAAAGCCCGCCGGCGAGGGTCTGGCGGTTGACGGCAAAGGTCATTTCGCCGGGTTGCGGCGCCAGCAGCGCGTCACAGATCGAGCGCGCGTCGGCCCGGTTGGTCTCGCGCCGGCCCGAGACGAGCGACCGCGCAAGGTCGTCGAAATCCGCCGGCTCGACACTGTAGACACGCGTCGCCGGGCTCTCGACATGAAGCGCCGCCGAGATGCCGGCGACGAGCCCGCCACCACCGCAGCAGACGAGCAGCGCGTCGAGCGCCACGCCTCGTGCGCGGGCCTGTTCGGCGATCTCCAGTCCGCAGCTTCCCTGGCCGGCGATGATGTGCGGGTCGTCGAAGGACGGGACCAGGGTTGCGCCGCGATCGGCGGCCAGACGGTCACCGATCGCCTCGCGGCTTTCGGTATAGCGATCATAAAACCGGATATCGGCGCCGAGCGCGCGGGTACTGGCGATCTTCACCGCCGGCGCGTCGGCCGGCATCACGATCACCGCGGGCATGCCGAGCAGTCGGGCCGCGAGCGCCACCCCCTGCGCGTGGTTACCCGACGACCAGGCGACGACGCCCGAGCGGCGTTCCGCACCCACGAGCTGCGACAGCCGGTTATAGGCGCCGCGGAACTTGAACGAGCCGGCGTGCTGCAGGTTTTCGGCCTTGATGAACACCCGGGCCCCGACGCGCGCATCGAGCGCGGCGGAAGCGAGCAGCGGGGTGCGGACGGCGACGCCCTTGATGCGCGCCGCCGCCTGAAGGATTTCGGCGTGGAGCGCCGCAATGTCTGCCACGTCCAAGAGTCACCTCACCACTGGATTGGCGCGCCGCAAGCGCAGGGTTATCGCGGCCGGGCGTTTCATTCTATCCTCGCCGCACGGGGCGGCGCGCCGCCGCCCATGGGAGCAGCAGCGATGACAATACCCCACCAGGCGATCGTCACCGATCAGGCGCCGCGCCCCGGCGGCCATTATGCCCAGGGGATGCTCGCCGGGGACTGGCTGTTCGTTTCCGGGCAGTTGCCGATCGCGCCCGACGGAACCGTTCACAGCACGGCGCCCTTTGCCGAACAGGCCGAGCTTGCCCTTGCCAATGCGCTCGCGGTGGTTCGTGCCGGAGGCAAGACGCCGGCGCAGGTTGCCAAGGCGACGCTCTACATCGCCGGGGTCGGCAATTGGGGGGAAGCCAATGCGGCCTTTGCGCGGGCCTTCGGCGATCACCGGCCGGCGCGTTCGATCGTGCCCGTTCCCGAGCTGCATTTCGGCGTGCTGATCGAAATCGAGATGATCGCGCTTTGATGCGGGGGTCGGCGCGACGCGGCCCATCGCCTAGGCGGCTTCCGGCACGGGCACCGGGCCCAATTCGGTGTCGAGGCGCCGCGAGACAGCCAGCGGCGAACCGGTGCGCCGCGCCAGCCGCGAATAGAGCAGCGGGATGAGAAACAGCGTGATGAGCGTCGCGATCGAGACGCCGGCGACCAGGACGACACCGATTGCCGAACGCGCGCCGGCGCCGGCGCCGCTGCTCACCGCCAGCGGCACGGCACCGAGGACGGTCGCGATCGACGTCATCAGGATGGGGCGCAGCCGCCGTGCCGCCGCCTCGACAACCGCCTCGTCGAAGGCGCGCCCCGCGTCGCGAAGCTGGTTGGCGAACTCGACGATCAGGATGCCGTTCTTGGCGGCGAGGCCGACGAGCATGACGATGCCGATCTGGCTGTAGAGGTTGAGCGTCAGGCCTGCCGCCGCCAGCCCGATGATCCCGCCGCCGACCGCCAGCGGCACCGTGGTGATGATGATCGCCGGATGGACAAAGCTTTCGAACTGCGCGGCGAGCAGCAGGTAGATGACGAGGATGGTGACGCCGAAGACCACCCAGATCGCGCTGTCGGTCTGCTTCAATGACTGGCTTTCGCCGCGATAGCCGATGGCCAGCACTTCGGGCGATTTGGCGGCCTCCGCCTCCAGGAACGCCAGAGCCGTGCCCAGCGGATAGCCCGGCGCCAGCCCGCCCTGCAGGGTGATGGCGCGCATCTTGTTGAAGCGGCCGAGCTCGCGCGCCGACGCGCTGTCGCGGGTGTGGACGACATTGCCGAGCGGCACCAGCGCCCCTGATCGCGAACGCACATAGACCGCATCGAGCCGGCCTTCGGTATCGCGCTCGGCGGCATCGGCCTGGACGATGACGCGATATTCCTCGCCATTCTCCACATAGGTCGACACCCGGCGCGAGCCCATCAGCGTCTGCAGCGCCTGGCTGACATCGTCGACCGACACGCCGAGATCGCCGGCGCGGCCACTGTCGACATCGATGAGCATCTGCGGTTTCGATTCGACATAGTCGGCGTCGATGTTGACCAGCCCGGGATTGGCTTCGGCGGCGGCGAGCAGCCGGTCGCGCGCACGGGCGAGTTGTTCATAGCTGGCGCCGGCGATGACGAAATTCACCGGTTGGCCACGGCCGCGGCCGAGCGACGAACGGACGGTGGCGTTGCCCCGAACCCCGGCGACGTCCTGCAGCCGGGCGGTGATTGCGCGTGCCACCTCGGCCGATTGCTGGGTACGTTCCTCCCAGGGCCGCAGATAGACGGTCATCCCGCCGGCGTTGAAATCCTCCGAGGCGCCAAAGGACGCCGGCAACCGCGCGTTGAAGCCGCGCACCGGCGCCTGGCCCGCGGTCATCGGCAGCAGCAGCGTTTCGACCTCGCTCGTATAGCGATCGAGCTGGGCAAAGCTGGTGCCCTCGGGGGCGTTGAGGCGGACTTCGAGAACACTGGTGTCCTCGGCCGGGATCAGTTCGAGATTGAGCGTGGTGAAGAGCCAGCCGGCAAGGCCGAGGAAGGCGGCGACGAACAGCAGCGGCGCCAGCGGACGCGCGAGCGTGGCCTGCAGACCCTGCTTGTAGCGCCCTTCGAGCCATTGGAAATTGCGATCGACAAGCTGCGCCATGCGACCGCCCTCGCCGCGGCGCAGCAGCTTCGAACACAGCATCGGCACGAGCGTGAGCGCCAGCACGCCCGACAGCGCGATCGCGGCGATCATGGCGACCGCCAGTTCGCGAAACAGCAGCCCGGTCTGTCCGGCGATGAACATCAGCGGGACAAAGACGGCGCAGACGACCAATGTTGTCGAGATGACCGCAAAACCGACCTGGCGGGTGCCGCGATAGGCGGCGACGAGCGGCGTATCACCCTGTTCGATGCGGTGGTGGACGTTCTCCAGGACGACGATCGCGTCATCGACGACCAGCCCGATCGCCAGGACGAGCGCCAGCAAGGTGAGCAGGTTGATCGAATAACCGAACAGCCACAGCACCGCGAACGTGCCGAGCAGGCAGATCGGGACGGTGATCGCCGGAATCAGCGTGGCGCGCCAGCTGCCGACGAAGATGAAGATGACGAGCACCACAAGCAGGGTGGCTTCGGCGAGCGTCTTCCAGACTTCGTCGATGGCGCGTTCGATATACAGCGAGTTATCGGAGCCAAGGGCAATCGATACGCCATCCGGCAGCCCCGGTTCGAGCTCGGCGACGAGCGCCTTGACCGCGCGCGCGACCTCGAGCGTGTTGGCGCCCGACTGGCGGACCATGCCCAGCCCGAGCGCCGTCTCGCCCTTGAAGCGGAACGACGTATAGGGGTTCTCGGCACCCTGTTCGACGCGGGCGACATCGCCGAGCCGGACGAGATAGCCATCGACGCCGCGACCGATGACGAGGCTGCGAAAGTCCGCCGGCGTCTGGAACCCGCGGGTGACGCGCAACGACACGTTCTGCTGGGTCGATTCGATGCGGCCGGCGGGCAGTTCGACATTCTGCCGGCGCAGCGCCGCTTCGACGTCATTCGGCGTCAGGCGAAATGCGGCGAGCCTGTCGATATCCAGCCAGACCCGCATGGAGGGGCGCGCCTGGCCGCTGAACTGGACGAGTGCAACGCCGGGGAGCGTCGAAAAGCGGTCGACCATGAAGCGTTCGACCCAGTCGGACAGCCGCGTCTTTTCCCAGGCCGGCGCCCGGATGACGACATAGATGATCGGCTGGGCATCGGCATCGACCTTGCGGACCTCGGGCGCGAGGACTTCATCGGGAAGGTCGCGCTGCGCGCCGGCGACGCGGTCGCGGACGTCATTGGCGGCATTGTCGACATTGCTCGACGGCTTGAATTCGATGCTGATGTCGGAACGACCATCGGACGAGCGCGACGAGATCGTCTCGATCCCCTCGATCCCGGCAAGGCGTTCCTCGAGCGGCTGGGTGACACGGCTTTCGACGACCGACGCGGCAGCGCCGGTGTAGATCGTGCTGACGGAAACCACCGGCGGGTCGGTCTCGGGATATTCGCGCACCGACAGGTTGAGATAGCCGACGGCGCCGAGCAACGTGATGAGGATCGCCCCGACGGCAGCCAGCACCGGCCGCTTCACCGAGACATCGGAAAGCATCATGGCGCGGCCACGACCTTCGGTTCGCCGCCACGGATGCGGACACGGCTGCCGTCGCTGACCTTGACGACGCCTTCGGTGATGACGCGCGCATCGGCTGGGAGGCCGGTGACCTCGATCAGCCCGGCATCGCGCACCCCCACCACCACACGCTTGCGGCGGGCCTTGCCGGCCGCATCGACGACATGGACAAAGCGGTCGGCGCCGTCGCCGGTGATCGCCATTTCGGGCACCGCCCAGCCCTCGCGCGCTTCCGCCTCGATGGCGATGGTCAACAGCATGCCGGGTTTCAGCCGCGTGTCGGGGTTGGCGAGGACGGCGCGCACCGTGACCGCGCGGGTGGCCGGGTCGATCACCGGATCGATCGTTTCGATCGTGCCGCGCACCGGCTGGTCGGGCCAGGCCGCCGCGGTGGCGATGATCGGCTGGCCGCGCCGCAAGCTGCGCAACGCCGTTTCGGGAACCGTGAAATCGAGCTTGATCCGCGACAGGTCGCTGATCGTGGCGATCGGCGCGCCGCTGTTGACGATGGCGCCTTCCGAAATCGTGCGCAGCGACGCAAAGCCGGCGAAGGGCGCGCGAATGACACGATCGGCGATCTGGGCTTCGGCGCTCGCCGCCTGTGCCTGCGCCCGGCGCGCGGTCGCCTCCTGCAATTCGACGAGCGCGCCAGTGGCAAAGCCGCGGGCGCCGAGCGCCTGGACACGCTCGAGCTGGTGCTGCGCCTGCTTCGCCTCGGCCCGCGCACCGGCGAGCGCGGCCTGTTCCTCGCCCTGCGCCAGCATGGCGATGATCTGGCCCTTCTGGACAAAGCCGCCATCGCGGAACGACAGCCGGTCGATGCGCTCGGTGACCGCCGACGACAATGTCACCTGTTCGTTGGCGCGCGCCGTTCCCACCGCTTCGATGCGACTGATGAAACGGTGCGGCCGGGGTGTCACCACCGCGACCAGCGGCGGCTGCTTGCCGCCGGCCTTGGCCGCGCCCCTGGCGCCATCGGCACCGCAGCCGGCGAGCGCGACCGCCAGCATCATGAAGGATCCGCACAGCGCCACGCGGCCGCCCGCGAACGCCGAGGCCGAAGCAGAAGCCGAAGCCGAAGCCGAAGCCGAAGCTGCAAGGCGGGCCGGGCGCGATCGCTTTGGCGGTTTCATCGCAAGGCGCATTTTCGGTTCCGATGACGGTGATTCGTTACGGCGCTGCCGCCGAGCCCGTGCAGAGCGCCACAGTTTCCAATGTCCTGCAATGCGAATTTCCGGCGGCGGCCGCCGCGGCGTGGGCGCTCGGCCCGGCCGCGCCAGGTGTGGTGAAAACGCCGCACGTCGATGTTTTGTTGCAGCGCAATGACAGGGGCGTTGGCATTTCGTGCTTAACTGATAACCTCCGTGTATCAATCGGTCAGGACCGGGTTGGGCAGCACATTCGCAACGCGGAAAGGAGGAGCAATTGAATCTCCGGCAGATCGAGGTGTTTCACGCCGTTTATTCGGTCGGGTCGATCAGCGGCGCCTCACGCCTTCTCAATGTCTCGCAACCATCGGTGAGCAAGGTCATCCGCCACGCGGAATCGCGGCTGGGCTTCCCGCTGTTCAAGCTGGTCAAGGGGCGCCTGATGGCGACCCAGGAATCGCATGTGCTGTTCCGCGAAGTCGACGATCTCCACGCCCGCATCGACACCTTCCAGCGGACAGCGCGCAACCTGCGCTCCTCGCTGGCCGGCAAGATCCGGATGGGCGTGCTGCCTTCGCTGGCGCTGTCGATCACGCCCGAAGTCGTGGCGCGCTTCCGCCGTCGGTTGCCGGGGATCGCCTTCGACGTCAGCGCTATTCACCATGACCGTTTTCGCGACGCACTGGTGTCGCGCGAATGCGATTTCGTCATCGGCCACCACCTCCTTCCGGATCCTGAATTCGCCAGCGTTCCCTTGGGGTTGGGCCATGTCGGGGCGCTTTTCAAACGCGGCCTTTTGCCGGTGCCGGGCACCACGATCAGCCTGCGCGATCTGCAGCGCCAGGATGTCATCGGGCTGGCCCCGGGGGTCGCCATCGCCGACCTCGTCAGCACCGAAACGGGGCCTGAAGCCGTGCAGCCGGCGATCGTCGTCCACTCGGTGTACATCGCCGCCGGCATGGCGCGACACGGCGCCGGCATCGCGCTGGTCGACGAATTCACCGCGCGCGGCTTTGTCGACAGCGAGCTCGAGTTCCGCCTGCTCGCGCCCGAGGTGACCTTCGAGCTGAAGGCACTCCACCTCATCGAACAACCGCTGTCGCGGCTGGCGCGGAGCTTCCTCGATCTGCAGCGGCTGGTGATGCGCGAGTCGATCGCCACGCCGCCGATCGAGCCCGAAAGCGTCGCGGAGGTTCAGGTCGTGACCTAGCCCCAGGCTATGGCCACCGGCACAGTCTGAATAGGCGCTCACTTGCTGCGCAGCGCCCGATCTACCAGAAAGGCGCCAGTCTGGCAGTTTGGGGGACTGCGTGCTGCCCTTGGGCATCGATGGCACGCCGAATCCGGGACTGGCAGCCCGGCTGCCGATTCGCGGCACACCGTCGGCAACGAGGGTGCAGGACCGGCCCGTTCCAGCCGGATCGTGTCGCGCCTGTGCGGGAAGCGCCCGATCTGACGCCATGGAGCGAACGCATGAACCTCGCGCGATTTGAACGTCGGCGTTACACCCCGCATCCCACCGCGATCGAGGCGATGCCGCACCTTGCAAGGGAACTTGGCGGCGCCCGGTTGCTGATCAAGCGCGACGATCTGCTCGGGCTGGCGGGCGGTGGCAACAAGACCCGCAAGCTCGAATTCCTTGTCGCCGATGCACTGGCGCAGGGGGCCGACACGCTGATCACGGTCGGCGCCGTGCAATCGAACCATTGCCGGCTGACCGCCGCCGCAGCGGTGCGCGAAGGCCTGAAATGCCAGCTCGTGCTCGAACAGCGGGTTCCGGGCAGCTATCACGCCGACGCGTCGGGCAATAACTTCCTGTTCGACCTGCTCGGCGTCGAAAAGATCGAGGTCGTCGATCTCGGTGCCGATCTGGCCGGGGCAATGGCGGCCATGCAGGCGGCGCTCGCCGCCCAGGGCCGCCGCGGCTATATCATTCCCGGGGGTGGATCGAACCCGCTCGGGTCGCTCGGCTATGTCGCCTGCGCCGAGGAAATCCTGCAGCAAGCCTTTGAACAATCGCTCCGGATCGATCGCATCGTGGTCGCCAGCGGCAGCGCCGGTACCCACGCCGGCCTGGTCGCCGGTCTGGTCGGCAACAGCGCCGGCATCCCGGTCACGGGCATAAACGTCCGCCGGCCCCGCGCCGAGCAGGAGGCCAATGTCCACAAGCTCGCCGTCGAAGTCGCGGCGTTTGCCGGCGCCTCGGCGCCCGTGCCGCGCGACGCGATCGTCTGTCGCGACGAATGGGTCGGCCCCGGCTACTCCTTGCCGACGCCCGAGATGATCGCCGCGGTCCGGCTGTTCGCCGCCACCGAGGGCGTGTTGCTCGATCCGGTCTACACGGGCAAGGCGGCCGCCGGCCTGATCGCCCTCGTCCGATCGGGCGAAATTTCACGCGATGAACAGGTGCTGTTTCTCCATACCGGCGGTTCGCCGGTCCTCTACGCCAACCAGGGCATCCTGGGGGCGACGGCGCAGGCGGCCTGAGCCGGGATCGGCGCCATAGCCCGCGGCTATGGCGCACATCACGCTTGGTGGGACAGGCATTCCGATGCCAACTCGCTTTACCGTCGCTCCAGGCTATCCTCGCAGCGGGAGCGGCGGCAGCGCGACACAGGCAATCGCTCCCGGCCGGCCAGGCTATCGACACGCGCCAGGGCTGGCGCAACATTGCCGTGTTCGATGGGCGCCGAGCGCCAAAGGGAGAGTCACATGCGCGCTATTCTGCTCACCACGACGATGCTGGCCGTCGCCTCCAGCGTGGCGATGGCGCCGGCCCTGGCGCAGCTGGCGCCTGCGACGGCGGCGCGGATCACCGCACCCGTCACTGTCATGCAGGTTGCCCCGGGGACCGACTATTTCCTCGCCAACAACACCCAGCTTGAAAAATGGTTGAAGGCCGTCGCCGTCGAAAGCGACCGCATGAAGCTCGTCAGCATCGGCAAGTCCGCCGAGGGGCGCGAGCAATATATGGCGGTCATCTCGTCGCCCGATAACATCCGCAACCTGGAGAAGTATCGCGACATCGCCAAGAAGCTCGCGCTCGCCAAGGGCCTGACCGATGAATCGGCAAAGGCGCTCGCCGCCGAAGGCAAGGCGGTCGTCTGGATCGACGCCGGTCTGCACGCGACCGAAGTGACCAACGTCCAGACGCACATCCAGATCATCCATGAAATGCTGACGCAGAACGATCCCGAGACGCTGCGGTTGCTCAACGACGACATCATGCTGTTTGTCTTTGCCAACCCGGATGGACTGGAGCTCGTGGCCGACTGGTACATGCGCCCGACCGACAAGACCAAGCGCGATACCAATTCGATCCCGCTGTTGTACCAGAAGTACATCGGTCATGATAACAACCGCGACAGCTTCATTTCGAACCAGCCCGAAACCACCAACATGAACAAGGCGGCGTACCGCGACTGGTTCCCGCAGATCCTGTACAATGAACACCAGACCGGCCCGGTCGGGACCGTCGTCTTCATTCCGCCATTCCGCGATCCCTATAACTACAACAACGAGCCGCTGGTCATCAACCAGACCGATGCCGTCGGCACGGCCATGCATGCGCGGCTGGTGGCACAGGGCAAGGGCGGATCGATTTCGCGTTCGGGCGCGCCCTATTCGACCTGGTTCAACGGCGGCATTCGCACGATCGGCTATTTTCATAACCAGATCGGCATCCTGACCGAGATCATAGGCAGCCCGACGCCGATGGAAATTCCGTTCGTGCCGGCCAACCAGCTCAATCGCCAGGACCAGGTGATGACGATCGCGCCGCAGAAGTGGCATTTCCAGCAGTCGCTCGATTACATCAAGGAGATGGATCGCGCCGTGCTCGACTATGCGTCGCGCTATCGCGAGACGGTTCTCTACAACCGTTACATCATGGGCCGGAACCAGATCCGGAAGGGCAGCGAGGACAGCTGGGTGGTCACGCCCAAGCGCATCGACGCCGCCAAGGCCGAAGCCGCCAAGATGGCCAAGCCGGCAAGCGGCAGCCCGCTCGACGGGCTGGTCGGTTACGACACCCGCGCCATCATCCCGTCGTCGCTGTACAAGTCGGTGTTGCAGGATCCGGCAATGCGCGCGCCGCGTGCCTATATCATGTCGGCGACCGGGCAGCGCGACATGCCGACGACGATCAAGTTCCTCAACGCGCTGATCAAGACGGGTATCGAGGTCGAAAAAGCCGATTCCGAGTTCAGCTTCGGCGGCAAGACCTATCCCGCCGGGTCGTATGTCGTCCGCACCGACCAGGCCTTCCGCCCGCACGTCCTCGACATGTTCGAACCCCAGGACCACCCGCAGGATTTCGCCTATCCCGGCGGGCCCCCTGTGCGTCCCTATGACGTCACCGGCTATACACTCGCCTACCAGATGAACGTCGGCGTCGATCGCATGCTCGACGGCGCACCGCCGCACTTCCCGCTCGTTCCCGACCTGATCGAAACACCGCCGGCGGGCAAGATGCTGGGCTCGGGCAGTGCCGGCCATGTCGTCAGCCACGCGTCCAACAACAGCTTCACGCTGACCAACCGGCTGCTCAAGGCCGGCGTGCCGATGTACTGGATCAAGGAAGCGACGACTGTCGCCGGAGCCGCAATGGCGCCGGGCGCGCTGTGGATTCCGGCCAGCGCCAAGGCCAGGCCGATCCTCGACGAAGCCACCCGCTCGCTCGGTCTCGATGTCTATGCCGTCGCCGCCAAGCCCGATGGCAGCACGATTTCGGTCAAGCAGCCGCGCATCGGCCTCGTCGATATCTATGGCGGATCGATGGCATCAGGCCATACCCGCTGGATCTTCGAACAATATGAGTTCCCCTACACCAAGGTCTATCCGCAGGAACTCGACAAGGGCGGCCTCAATCGCAAATACGATGTGCTGGTGTTCCAGGGCGACCTGATGGGCCGCGAAGGCCGCGTGCGCAGCCAGCCGAAGCCCGAGGATATTCCGGCGCAATGGCACATGGCGCTGGGCAACATCACGCCGGAAAAGACCCTGCCCCAGCTTGCCACGTTCGCGCGCGCCGGCGGCACGGTGATCACCGTCGGCAATGCCTCCGCAATGGCGGCCGACCTCGGCGTGCCGATCGTCAACGCGCTGTCAGCCGTCGATGCCAGCGGCAAGCGCACGATGCTGCCGAGCACCAAATACTATGTCCCGGGATCGGTGCTCGAAGCCAAGGTCGATCCCAGCAACCCGCTCGCCTATGGCATGCCGGAGACCGCGATGGTCTTCTACAACAACAATCCGACGTACATGATCACCGCGGGCGCTGCGAATGTGAAGCGGGTGTCCTGGTTCGCCAGCGAAGATCCGTTGAAATCGGGCTGGGCCTGGGGGCAAAAGGCACTGAACGACACCAGCGGCGTCATCGATGCCGATGTCGGCAAGGGCAAGGTCTTTGTCCTGGCCCCCGAAGTCACCCAGCGCGGCCAGGCCTATGGGACCTTCAGGTTCCTGCTCAACGGGCTCTATTATGGCCCGAGCCAGGCCGGCGCGGCGAGCGGACGCGACTGAGCGAGACCGGCGGCCGGGCGATGATGCCCCGGGCCGCCGGCCGCCTCACTCCATTCCGGCAGACGCCAGGATCGTCGCCAGCCCGATCCGCTTGACCTTGACGTTGTTGGCCTTTTCGATGCCGATCCATTCGTCCGGCGAATGGTTGCGACCGCTGGTGGCGACCCGCGAGATCGTGATCGCGGGGACGCCCAGACTGATCGGGATGTTGGAATCGGTCGATCCCGAACTGTATCTGACCTCGATGCCTTCGGCAGCGTGCGCCGCCGTGGAGAATTGCACGATGTCGGCAGTCAGCGGTGTCTGGCCGGCGGGCCGGTCGCCGACCAGCTTGGGCTCGACCGTGATCCGCCCCTCGCGGGTTGAACGGGCGCTGTTCTCGGCTTCGGCGGCCGACTGCAGGATGGCCAGAAACCGCGTCTCGACCTTTGCCAGTTCGGCAGCGCTTGCCGATCGCATGTCGAACTCCATCCAGACTTCGCGCGGGATGGCGTTGACCGAAGTGCCGCCGCCGACAACGCTGGCGCTATAGGTCGTCCTGGGATCGGCGGGCACCTCGATCTTGTAGAAATCGACGACGGCTTGCGACATCGCTGTCATCGGGTTGACGAGCCCGAAGGCGCCATAGCTGTGGCCGCCCGGCCCCTTGAACACGACCCGATACCGTTTCGATCCGGCGCCGCCGGTCGTCAGGCTGTTCATGCCGCCGCCGTCGATGGAGAAGAACGCCTTGGCCCGGCCCTGGTACTTGCTTTTGGTGAACAGGTGACGGACCCCGCGCAGGTCGCCGCGGCCTTCCTCGCCGACGGTCCCGACGAACAGGATGTCGGCCCGGGTGCGAATGCCGCCGGCGTTCATCGCGTCGATAAAGGCCAGTTGGGTCGCAAGCCCGGTACTGTCGTCACCGACACCCGGGGCATGAAGCTTGTCGCCATCGCGGCGGACCTTGACGGGCGTGCCCTCGGGGAAAACCGTGTCGATGTGCGCCGACACGATGATGAGGCCGTCGCCGCCGCCCCTTCGAAGCCCGAGGACATTGCCCTCGGCATCGATCTCGACGTCCTCCAGACCCCGGGCGGCGAACATGTCGCGATAGGCCTTGGCGCGAGCGGCTTCCTTGAACGGCGGCGCCGGAATTTCGGTCAGGGTGATGATGTCGCCGACCCATTTGTCGTGACCGGACTCGATCGCCGTCATCGCCCTGGCAAAGCCCGGGCTGGCTTCGATCCGCTTGATCGTCGCGACCGCTGCCGGCGTGGGCGGCGCCGCCGTCAGCGGTGCAGACCCCAGCAACAGCGCGGCGACAAACGAACGATGATGGCAACGCATCGGATGGTCCTACTTCACGGACGCGCCGGCGAGCGAGAGCACCGTCGCCAGCCCGATCGCCATGTGCTTGACCGTCTCGGGGCGATCGAGGATCAGCGCCTCGTCGAGCGAGTGGCTGCGCTCGGTTTCAAAGCCCGATCCCAGCGTCACGGCGGGTATCCCGATGCTCATCGGCAGGTTGGAATCGGTCGAGCTGGCGCCGAAGCGCGGCGTGACGCCAGCGGCGGCCATCGCGGCGCCGGCAGTCTGGACGATGTTCGACTTCATCGGCGTGGCGCCGACGGGGCGGTCGCCGATTGCCTTGATCTCGGCGGTGATGGCGCCTTTAACGGTCGACCGGGTGGCGTTTTCCGCGGTCACGGCCTTGGGCACCAGCGCGAACAGATAATCCTTTTCGGCCTGCAGCGCGGTCGCGCTTTCGGAACGCATGTCGACGGTCATCGCCATCTCGAAGGGGATCGAATTGACCGAAGTGCCGCCTTCCACAATGCCGACATTGTACACGGTCCGCGGCTCGGTCGGCACCGGCATCTTGCCGAACTCGACCATCGCCGCTGCCATTGCATAGGCCGGGCTGACCAGCCCGAAAGCCCCCAGACTATGTCCGCCCGGCCCCCTGAAGATGACCTTGTAGCGTTTCGATCCGACGCCGGCGTTGGTCACGCGGGCACGGCCCGGCTCGAAGGAAATGAACTGCTTGTCGACGTCCTTGTACTTGCCCTTGGTGAGCAGGTAGCGGACGCCGCGCAGATCGCCCGGCCCTTCCTCGCCGACGTTGCCGACGAACAGGATGTCGCTTTTCGTGCTGATGTCGGCAGCCTTCATGGCGCGGATGAAGGCGAGCAGGACCGGCAGGCTGCAGGTGTCGTCGCCGACCCCCGGCGCCAGCAGCTTGTTGCCCTCGCGGCGCACCTTCACATCGGTCCCGGCCGGGAACACCGTGTCGAGGTGGGCGGCGATGACGAGCAGCGGCCCGCCGCCGGTCCCCTTGCACAGGCCCATGGCATTGCCTTCGGCGTCGATCTCCACGTCCGCCAGCCCTTCGGCGCGCAACATTTCGAGATAGGCACGCGCGCGGGTCTCCTCCTTGAATGGCGGCGCGGCGATTTCGGTCAGCGTGATGACATCCTTTATGATCCGGTCGTAATCGCCATCGAGCGAGGCGCGCGCCGTGGCAAAGCTCTTGCTCGCCATGAGCTTCTTCATCGCCGCAACCTGCGCCGGAGCGACGTCCTGCGCCGCTGCGGGAAGCGCGGTTGCCGCCAGCAGCAGCGCCGCGATGGATCGGGCCAGTCTCATGTCATTCATCCTTTGTGACAGCGCCGCCACGCAGCGCCCTATCTTGCCGAGACCCGGATGACGCCGACACCGTTTTCGATCGCGACGGTCGTGCCGAGCGGTTCCGAAAGCCGCTGCATGCGTTCGAGAATTCTCCGGCCGACGGTGGCATCGGCAAGCCCCGGCACGCCCTTGGCAGCGCCTTGCGCCGACACCCCGAGATCGATCGGGTAGAGCCGGATTTCGACGACCTTGCCACCGACGTAACGGCTGACGGCGATCACCGATTCATAAAGATTGGGATCACCGAACGAGCGCTCGCCGCGCGACTGGAGAAGCTCCGGCGCGGTGATCGTGGCCGGGTCGGCGTCATATTGTTCGTAGAAGTCCGCCGGGATGGCATCGAGCGAGTTGTTCATCATGGCAAAATTGCCGAGCGAATAGAAAATCGGCCTGCCCTTGTAGATCTCGATGCCGCGCAGCTGGTGCGGGCCATGGCCGATGAAGGCATCGCCGCCGGCGTCGATGACCTTGCGGGCGAAATCGACAGCGAAGGGTGCCGGCACCTGGCTGCCATTGCCAGGCTCGTGGTTGTGGAGCGAGAAGGCGACGAAATTACCGTTCTGATGCGCCTGGCGGACCGCGGTGAGGTTGGCCTTCTCGTCGCGCACGTTGGTGATATAGGCCGTGGCCATCGGTGTCGCGGCGTTCGCTACAGCCTCGTAGCGCATGCCGTTGAAACGCACCGGCGCCCCGTCGCGGGTGCCGGCAAGCCGTGCCAGCGTGGCAAGATCGGCGGTCGAAACCTGCCCGACGCGCTCGGTACGCAGCGTATTGGCGCCCGGCCGACCCGGCACTTCACCGAGCGGATCGGAGGCGCGCGACATCGGCGTGAAGCTCGACGTCGCCGCAACCAGCGCAACGCGGCCGGCGGGCGCATCGAAATAGCGCGGCGCCCGGGCCGCGGTCAGGTTGCGGCCGGTGCCGGCATAGACGATCGCCGATTTGTCGAGGAGCACAAGCGTCTCGGCCATGCCCTCGACGCCCCAGTCGGTCGCGTGGTTGTTGGCATGGCTGACGATGTCGAAGCCCATCCTGGCGATATCGGGCACGACGCGGGGGTCGGCGAGCATCCAGGTCCCGCCGGACTCGGCCTGCGGCGAACCCTTGAAGCTGGCCAGATCGAGCGCCGTCGTTTCGAAATTGCCGAAGGTGACATCGGCATCGCGCAGGATCTTCAGCATGGCCGGCGAGCGCTTCTCGATGGTCGCCAGCATCGGCCGCAGGTAAATGAGATCGCCGACCGCCGCGAGCGTGAACCCGTCAGCGATCGGCGAACTCGGCACCGGCCTGACCGGCAGCGGATCGGCCGACTGGGCCGATGCTGCCCCTGCGGCCGCGAGAGCGATACCAAGGGCAGCAAGGAAGTGGCGCGTCCCGATGCCCCGTTTCGATGCCTTGGCCGCTGGCTGAAATCGGATCATGGACGCCCCCTGTCTTGCTGCCGTGGTCGTGTTCAGCCGCCGAAGTTGAAGCGCAGGCCCACGCGGAAGGTGCGGCCGAGGAAGTCGTACAGCGTCTGGTTGATCCCGACATCGACGTTCGAATTGTCCGAAGGTCCCTTGCCGATCAGCACCGGATCGGTGTTGAGCAGGTTGTTGACGCGCAGGAACAGCTGCGGTTTCACGCGTTCGATGGGCAGCGTGTAGGCGAAATAGGTATCGAGGTAGAAGGCGCCGGCAATCCGGTTGTTCGCGATGGTGCGGTTGATCGCATTGGTTGCCGGGCAGCTGCTCGCGCATTCGACGAACTGATTGTTGTAGACACCGGAACTGAGGCCGCGGCCGACGAGCTGGAACGCGAAATCATCGACGCTGTAGGCCAGCGTGGCCCGGAAGGTCCATTTCGGCGGGCCGCCGAAGGCGTTCTCGCCCGACGTGTCCGTTGCCGGATCGATGCCGTTCGATTCCGACGCTTCGAGGAACCGCGTGGCGAGCCCGCGGATGCTGACGGCGCCGGGGGCATTGCCGAAGACATCGGCGAGATCGAAGCTGTAGCTGGCTTCGAAATCGAGCCCGCGCGAGCGGTTCTGCAGGAAATTGAACGGGCTGTTGGCGATCAGATACTCCTGGACACCGGGAGCACCGCCGGCGAGCGAAAAGCCCGGCGCACCGAATGCAATGGGCGTCCCGCCGACGACCGCCTGCAGCCGCTGGCAAAGCTCGAGATTGCCGTCGAAGCAGCGGTCCACGACCGCCTGCGGCCCCAGCGTGCCGATCGCGCCATTGATCTTGATGTCGTAATAATCGACCGAGAAGCCGAAGCCGGGCGCGAACGAGGGCCGGAAAACGACGCCGAGACCCCAGGTGTCGGCTTTTTCAGGATCGAGATCGAGATTGCCGGTGATGGTCTGGGTATAGCGGACGGCCGCTCGATTCAGCCACGGGTCCGATACCGAATTGGTGTTGCGCGATCCGGCCTGGAACAGTTCCGACAGATTGGGCGCGCGAATATCGCGCGAGCGCGTGACGCGGACGCGGATATCGTCGATCGGCTGCCAGCTCAGCCCGGCCTTCCATGTCACCACCGTTCCCGACTCGCTGTAACTCGTCAGGCGGGCGGCACCGTTCACCTCGAACCCCGCCGGCAATGGCACCAGCGTTTCGACATAGCCTTCGGTGACGGTGTAGGATCCGTTGGTGGCGAGATAGTTGCCGGCGATCCAGCCGCTTTCCGATCCCGGCGCGACGGTACCCGAAATCTGCTCCTTGCGGTGCTCGATGCCGAAGGCGAGGCCGATGTCCTCGACGAAGCTGTTCGGAATCTTGGTATTGAAATTGAGCGCTGCGACATCCTGCTTGAATATCTGCTGGCGGCTCGGAATGCCTGTCACATAGTCGACCGCCTCGGGCGAGTTGACGCCGATACCCATGCGGTTGAACGGGACGCAGCCGGCAGCGAGCGGATTGGTGCTGCCGTCGCGGGTGACGCGGCAGACGATCCGGCCGGAACTGTCCAGCACCGCATCCTGGGCGAAACCCATCTGGGTCCGGTTGGTGGCCTCGACATTCTCGTCGCTGACCGTCTTGCCCTTCTGGTAATAGCCATCCCAGTTGAAATCGAGCCCGATGACTTTGAAGTCGCCCTGGAAGCCGACCAGATAACGCTGCACTTCACGAACATTCCTGCTCGTGCGCGTCGGCAGGTCGGCGTTCCAGGTGCCCAGCAGGAAGCTTGTCTGGCCCGCCGCCTGCAGTTGCGCGCGCACGGCGGCAGGAAGGAAGGCATTGTCCGACCGGATGGTGACATTGGCCTTGTCGGTGCCATAGCCGCCTTCGTTGGTCGATTTGCTGCGGTTGTAGGTGCCCTCGGCAAAGACTTCGAAATTGTCGAACAGCTTGAAGCTGGCGCGGCCGAAAAGGCCCTCCATCGCTTCGGCCGGCTGGATCGAGGTGCCAAAATATTGAAGGCTCTCGCGGAAGGAGCCGCCAACCGTCCAGGGACTGTTGTTGAGACGATTTTCGCCATAATTATACTGGTTGATGCTGCCGCCCGGCCCGAAAAAGGTTCCGCGCGCGACACCGGAGGTGATGATGCCGCCACCCGTCGTGGTGTTGAGGCCCGACCGCTCGCTGGCGATGAGCTCCGGCGCGCCGTTCGTCGGCGTATAGCCGGGGTTCTGGATGAGGTGCATGCCCCGCTCGGCCCAGGGCCGCGGTGCGCCGAACACGCCGTCACGGCGGAGATAGTCACCGTTGATCAGGATATGGCCGCGGCCATCGGCAAAGTCGAAACCGCCGGTGAGCGAGATGCGGTGGCTGTTGTCGTCCCCGTAAGTCGTCTCGCCATAGCTGAGCTCGCCCTTGAGGCCCGTGAAGGTGCGGTCGAGGATGAAATTGACAACACCCGCGACGGCGTCCGAGCCATAGACCGACGAGGCGCCGCCGGTAACGACTTCGACGCTTTTCACCAGGCCTTGCGGGATGGTGTTGACATCGACGGTGCCGGTCGCGGTCGATCCGACCGAGCGCTTGCCATCGAGCAGCACCAGGGTGCGGTTGGAACCGAGGTTGCGCAGGTTGATGGTGTTGACGCCGACGGTACCGGCGCTGAGGTTGCGCTGGCTGTTGGCGGGCGTCACGCTGCCGGCGACCGAGGGGATCTGGTTGACGAAATCGGCGATGTTGGCCGGCGCCGCGGCCTGGATGTCGGCGGTGCCGATGACGGTGACGGGCGTCGGCTGATCGAAGCCGCTGCGCGTGATGCGCGAGCCGGTGACGGTGATTTCATCGGTAGCGGCTTCGGCGACCGCGACGGACGGCTCAGCCGGCGCCGGCGCGGCGGGCGTCTGTGCGTAGGCGGCACTCGCTCCCGACAGCAGGAACGCGGCGACCATCGCCTTGCGACCCAAAACATTCGAACACACCAAAACGCGCATCTAGACCCCCTTTTCGGCGGCGCAACCTGAACCCTTTCGCTTCGGGCCTTCTGGCCCTGTCAGCGAATGCCCGACAGTCGCATCGCCGCTTTTCAAGCCGCACGTTCCTGCCCCAACTTGACCCTCAGCTTATCAGTCGCGACTTGCCGGTCAACATGACGGTTTGGTTCAACCGCACCTATAACTTTGCCTTGCCATAACTGCGGGCTATGGCTTGACTATTCCCTTCAAACCATTGGAAATAAACGAGATACTGACGCTGGAGCATGACGGGAATGCAATCACCCGCCACTCAGTCGACGCGCAGTCCCATGCGCACGGCGCGGCCGGCCATCGGCAGCCCGGCCTGCGGCGTGATGATGTCATTGCCGACATTGTCGACCGCGACCGTGATCGAAACGGCGCGGGCACCGACGTCGGCGATCCGCCACTGGCCACGCAGATTGACCTCGTCGCCAGCGGCCAGCGCGACGCGATTGCCTGACGCATCCAGATCGGTCGCCGGACCGACGCGGCGATACTCCGCGCGCAGCAGCAGCGCCTCGACCGGCCGGTAGCGCAGCGCCCCCCCGACCTCGTAGGATGGGCGCTGCAACAGGGTGCGGAAGGCCGCGTCGCCGGGATCGGCACGCGCGCTGAGCGCCGTGCCGAACAATTCGACGTCGAGCCCGGGCGCCAGCGTGAAATCGGCCATGGCATCGATGCCGAAAACCCGCGTTCCCGACTGGTTGTAGCGCTGCCGCAAAGCCACGTTATCGACCCGCACGACCCGTTGCGCGATGGTGTCCTCACCCCGCTGGTAGAAGGGATTGAGGGTAAAATTGGCGGCGTCCCCCCGCCACACCAGTGCGGCATCGGCCATCCATGCCGTTTCCGGCCGCAGTTCGGGGTTGATCAGGAACCGCCCGAGCGCTTCGCCGAAAAGCTCGCGCGCCGAGGGAAACCGGGTCCGGCGCCCGCCCGAAACGGTCAAGGTCGTCGCGTCGGCAACCTCGCCTGCCACCGCAACCGAAAAGGCCATCGCATCGATGGCGCCCTGGGCGGGCTTGTCGCCGGTCAAGGGGGTCGTCGCACGGTCATAGGCGACACCGATGGTTGCCCGTGCCGGGCCGACCGGCGCATCGAGTTCGGCACCGAGGGTAAACAGATTTTGCCGATAGACCCGCCGCGGCCCGGCGGTGCCGACCCGCAGATCGGTTTCGACCTGGGCATGCCGCGAGGTCTGGGCGCTGCCGGTCAATCGCATGGTGAAGGGCGCGGCGGCCGTCGCCAGCGTCAGCCGGGCACCGAGCGTATCGTCGTCGTCATCCTGCCGCGCCTGCCGCAGCGTATAGCCAGCATCGCCATAGGAATCGATCGACTGGCCGAACCACTGCCGCCAGCCCACGGCGCGCAGTGTCGTCGCGGCGCCAAGCTCGGCACGGGCGTTGACGGTCAGCTGGGTCAGGTCGATGTCGGGGTATCGCCAATAGCGGGGCGCCGCCACCGCCGGGTCACGATCGGATTCGGGCGCGATGCCGCGGCGCGTGGTCACCTGCAACAGGCTGGCGCGCGCCGCGACGCGCGCTCCGGTGTAACCGATGGCGCCGAACAGGCTCAGCGAATCAAGATCGGTGTTCGTCCGCCCGCCGGTGGTCGCCTGGCTGAACGGCAGTGCGCCGAGCCGCGCCACCGGCTCGGCATCGCGCGTCACGCCGGCGACCGCGGCTTGCACATGAAAGCGTCCCGCATCGCCGCCGGCAAACACCGAAGCGGTGCCGAAACCGCCCGATCCGGCCTGCACCATGCCCCCCGCAGCCTGTGCGTCATCCCCCGTGGTGCGCAGGTCGATCGCCCCGGCAACGGCATTGGTGCCATATTCGATCGGCACGGCCCCCTTTGCGACTTCGACCGATCGCACCAGCCCTGCCGGCAGGACGCCGATATCGATGCGACCGTCCCAGGGCACGGCGAGCGGCGCGCCATCGAGGAACACCTGCGTCTGCCGCTCCTCGGCGCCGCGAACCCGCGCGATGGTCTCGCCGCGCGAGTTGGTCTTGGCCGAAATGCCGGGCAGGAAGCGCAGCATCTCGCCGACGTTGCGCGGTTGCCGCTCGATGAGAAACGCCGCGTCGGCGGTCAGGCGCGGCGGCATGATGCGGTCGTCCATCTCGGCCGCGGTCACGATGATTTCGGCATCCTCCTCGACAACGGCGGCCGTCAGAGGCGCAACGACGATGCTCGCCGCGGTCGCCATGGCCCAAAGGCGAAATTTCATGGCCAATGTTCCATCGTGGCGTTGCAATGCCGGGGCACCTTGGACGCCCCCTGCCGGCTGAGCAACTGCCCCTTCGTCTATGGAAGACAAAACGAAATTTGGCGGCCGCCGCTCGATGAAGGACTTGTCATCGCCGTGGGCGTCGTCTTTCATGTCGATCGCTCCGGCGTGCAGCGCGCTTTGTCCTGCAGCCGCGTTTTCGGGGGTTTATCATGAACGTTGCGTTCGCCCGGTCCCTTGTCGCGGCCTTGCTGGCAACCACCGGCCAGGGGTTGCACGCCCAGTCGCAGGATCCGTCGCAATGGTCGGGGCTGCACTATCGCAACGTCGGCCCCTGGCGCGGCGGCCGGGTCACCACCGTGACCGGCGTGCCGTCGCAGTCCGACACTTATTACATGGGCACCGTCGGTGGCGGCGTGTGGAAGACAACCGACGCCGGCCATAGCTGGTCGAACACCACCGACGGCCAGATTTCGGTCGGCTCGATGGGCGCTGTCGCGGTCGCCGACACCAACCCCGACATTCTCTATGCCGGCACCGGATCGTCGAAGATCCGCAGCAACGTCTCGATCGGCCGCGGCATCTACAAATCGGTCGACGGCGCCAAGACGTGGCAATTCACCGGGCTGCGCGATGTCGGGCAGATTGCCACGATCCGCATCAACCCGGCCAATCCCGACGAGGTCTTTGTCGCCGCGTCGGGCAACCCGTTCAAGAATTCGGCCGATCGCGGCGTCTATCGCACGCGCGACGGCGGCAAGACCTGGCAGAAAATCCTGTATATCAACGATTCGCTCGGCGCCGCCGATCTCGAGTTCCAGCCCGGCAATGCCAAGGTGCTCTACGCCGCCATGTGGCACGGCCAGCGCCGGCCGTGGACGATCACCTCGGGCAGCATGGATGGCGGCCTCTACAAGTCCATCGATGGTGGCGACACCTGGACAAAGCTGGGTGGCGGCCTGCCGACCGGCCTGTTCGGCCGCGCCAACGTCGGCGTGAGCGCAGCCGCCCCCGACCGGCTCTATGCGTTGATCGAGGCCAAGCCCGGCCATGGCCTCTACCGGTCGGAGGATGGCGGCGCCAACTGGACCAACGTCAATGCCGAGAACCGGCTGATCACCCGCCCCTTCTATTACACGACCCTGGGCGTCGATCCGAACAACGCCGATCTGGTCTTCGTCGGCAACGAAGGCTGGTTCAAGTCGATCGACGGCGGCAAGAGCTTCAAGACCGAGGCCACCCCGCACGGCGACAACCACGATGTGTGGATCAACCCCCGCAACTCGAAGGCGATCGTCCAGGCCAATGACGGCGGCGCCAATGTCTCGCTCGATGGCGGCAAGACGTGGACCGTCCAGTCCAACCAGCCGACGTCCGAGCTCTACCAGGTCACGACCGACGACCAATATCCCTATCGCCTGTACGGCGCGCAACAGGACAACACGACCGTCATCGTGCCGTCGCAGCCGCTCGGCGACCAGCAGGGCTATCGCATCGGGCCGGGTTGCGAAACCGGGCCGATCATCCCCAAGCTCGATGATCCGCTGGTCGTCTGGGGCGGCTGCAAGGGCCAGTTCAGCCGCGTCGATCTGCGCACCAACGGCAACGAACAACAATATTGGGTCGGCAGCGAGTCGCTTTATGGCAGCGATCCCAAGGACCTGCGCTACCGCTTTCAGCGGGTCGCACCACTGGAGATCTCGCCGGTCGAGCCCAACACCATCTATTACGGCTCGCAGTTTGTGCACCGGTCGAAGGACGGCGGCGTCTCCTGGGATGTCATCAGCCCCGATCTCACGCTCAATCCGCCCGAGGGGCGACTGGCTTCGGGGGACCCGATCACCCGCGATGCCACCGGCGAGGAAGTCTATTCGACGGTCTATGCCATCCGCGAAAGCAAGGTGAAACCGGGCGTCATCTGGACGGGATCGAACGACGGCCTAGTCCATGTGACCGAAGACGCCGGCAAGAGCTGGAAGAACGTGACCCCCAAGGGTCTGCCCCCCGGCGGCCGCGTGCAGAACATCGACCCCGGCGTGCGCGATGCGGGCACCGCCTATGTCGCCATCTACCGCTACCTGCTCGGTGACTTTTCGCCCTATCTCTATCGCACCGACGACTACGGCAGATCATGGACCAAGCTGACCAACGGCCGCAACGGCATCGCTGCCGACGAGCCGACGCGCGTCATCCGCGAGGATCCCGAGCGCCCGGGGCTGCTTTACGCCGGCACCGAATTCGGCATGCACATCTCCTTTGATCGCGGCGCCAACTGGCAGAGCTTCCAGCTAGACCTGCCCGCGGTGCCGGTCACCGATCTGCGCCTTGCCCATGGCGACATGGTGCTGTCCACCCAGGGGCGCGGCTTTTACGTCGTCGACAATCTCGGGGTGCTGCGACAGTTGCCGGCAAAGCCCGCCATGCCGACCGCGAGCCGTCTGTACACGCCGGCACCGGCGGTGCGCGTCAATGCTTCGGGTGACAAGGGCGGCGACCCCGGCGAAGGGCCGGAGTTCCAGCTGCCGGGCGCCCAGATCGATTATTTCGTGGCCTCTGCGGCACAGGGCTCGCCGGTCACGCTGACGATCCTCGATGCCGCCGGCACTGTCGTGCGCAGTTTTTCGAGCGCCGGCCCAGCCGGATCGGGTGGCCGGGGCAGCACCGACGACGAGAGCGGCCGCTATCGCCCGACCTATCCCACCCGGCTCGACGCGACGCCCGGCATGCACCGTTTCATCTGGGACCTGCGCTATTCGGGCGAAGTGGCCGGCGCTGCGCCGGCTTCGGGGCGAGCCCCGGTCGGGCCCGTCGCGCTTCCCGGCGCCTATACGGTCGTCATGACATCGGGAAATGTCACCGACCGCCAGCCGTTGCAGGTCGTCGCGGACCCGCGCGTCCTGGCCAGCGGCGTCACCCAGGCCGATCTGGCCGCGCAGTTCGACCACAACCGGCGCGTCCTGAAGCTCGTCCACGACACCAACGGTGCGGTGGCGCGGGTCCGGCAGGCGCAGGCAGCCCTCAAGGCGACGCCCGATCCGGCAAAAGCCAAGGCGCTTGAACCGCTTGCGGCGCGGCTGATCACCCCGCCGATCCGCTACAGCGCACCGGGGCTGCAAACCCATGTCAGCTATTTGTACAACCAGACGGCGGGCGCCGACCAGAAGATCGGCCGCGACGCCGCCGACCGCTTCACCGAATTGCGCAAGCAGATCGACGACGTGACCGCGGACATCGACAAGCTGCTCGGCCCGCCGCAGGTCGCGACAAGTCCGGCGACGGCAGGCGCCGGCGTGGAGTGAGGGCCTGACTTGGGCGCCGGCGCGGCTGATGGGGACGGGAGGGCGCCAATGACGATGCCCGCGAGGCCGCAGCTGTTCGCTGCCTTGACCGTGACGGCGTTGCTGTTCGCCGCGCCGGGCCCTGCCCAGCCGGCGCCGGACTATGATGTCATCATCCGCAACGGCACGCTGATCGACGGCACCGGCAGTCCGCGCCGCAGCGCCGACGTGGCGATCAAGGGCGACAGGATCGCCGTCGTCGGCGCCATTCCGGCTGGGGCAACGGCAAACCGCCAGGTCGATGCAACCGGGCGGATCGTTGCCCCGGGCTTCATCGATCCGCATTCGCACGCCGCCCCGGGCATTGAGACGGCGGCGCTTGCCGATGCCAGGCCGATCCTGTCGCAGGGCATCACGACGGTGATGATCAACCCCGACGGTGGCGGCGACGGCGATCTTGCCCCGCAGATCGCCCGCATCCGGAGCCTGGGGCCCGGCGTCAATGTCCTGCCGATGATCGGCCACAACGGCGTCCGTCGGGCGGTGCTGGGCCTCGCCAATCGCAAGCCGACCGCCAGCGAACAGGCGCGCATGGAAGTGCTCGTCAAGCAGGCGATGGACAGCGGCGTCTGTGGCATGTCGAGCGGGCCCTTCTATGTGCCCGGCAAATATTCCGACACGGCCGAGATGATCGGGCTGGCCAAGGTCGTCGCGCGCTATCCCCATGGCTTTCATACCAGCCATATCCGCGACGAATCGAGCTATGACCTGGGGGTCATCGGGGCGATCAAGGAGCTGATCGCGATCTCGCGCGCGGCAAAGCTGACCGGCGTCGTCACCCATATGAAGATGCTGGGGCCGTCCGTGTGGGGGAAATCGGCCGAGGCCATCGCGCTGATCAACAGTGCGCGGGCCGAGGGCCTGTCGATCTGGGCCGATCAATATCCCTATGCGGCATCGGGATCGGGGTTGCAGCCTGCGCTGGTGCCCGGCTGGGCCCAGGAAGGCGGCGCCGCGGCGCTTGCCAAACGGCTGCGAAACCCCGAGCAGCGCGCCCGGATCCGCAAGGAAATGGTTGCCAACCTCGAGCGCCGCGCCGGCGCCAATGCGATCATGATCCGCACCTACAAGCCCGATCCGTCGCTGGAGGGCAAGCGGCTCGACGAGATTGCCAAGGCGCGGCTGATGGACCCGCTCGATGTGGCGATCGAGATGATGGAGAAGGGTGGCGCCGGGATCAACTCGTTCAACATGAGCGAGAAGGACCTCGAAGCGCTGATGCAGCAGCCCTGGACGATGACCTCGACCGATGGCGGCCTGGTTCCCTTTGGCGCCGGCAATGAACACCCCCGCGCCTATGGCGCCTTCCCGCGCAAGCTGCGGCGCTACAGCCTCGACAAGAGCGTCGTCACGCTCGAACAGGCGGTCCACAGCTCGTCCGGATTGCCGGCGCAGGTGTTCGCCATCCCCGATCGCGGCGTTCTCAGGCCCGGCGCCTTTGCCGACGTCATCGTCTTCGATCCGGCAACGGTGACCGACACCGCGACTTACACGCGGCCGCACAGCTATGCGAAGGGCATCGACGATGTCTTCGTCAACGGCAAGGCGGCGGTCGCGGACGGCCGGATCGTGCCCGGGCGTGCCGGCCGCATCATCCTGCGCGAGCGATGACGGTGCCCGAAACCCGTGCCACCGAATGGGCTGCCCGGGTTTCGGGTGAGATCGGCAAGGCGGTGCTCGGCAACCGGGCCATCGTCGAGCGGTTGCTGGTCGCGATGCTGGTCGGCGGCCATGTCCTGCTGGAAGGCATGCCGGGCCTGGCCAAGACGCTGTTGGTCAAGTCGCTCGCGCGCGCCATGGGGCTCGATTTCGAGCGCATCCAGTTCACCCCCGACCTGTTGCCGAGCGATGTCGTCGGCACGATGATCTATTCGCCGGCGACGGGCAGTTTCGCGCCACACCACGGCCCGATCTTCGCCAATCTGGTGCTCGCCGACGAGGTCAACCGCGCGCCGGCCAAGGTGCAAAGTGCGCTTCTCGAAGCGATGCAGGAACGCCAGGTGACGGTCGGCGGCGTGACCCACGCGCTGCCAGTGCCGTTTCTCGTCATGGCGACCCAAAATCCGGTCGAACAGGAGGGCACCTATCCCCTCCCCGAGGCCCAGACCGACCGTTTCCTGTTCAAGCTGCTGCTCGATTATCCCGACCATGCCGACGAGCTCGAGATGCTGCATCGCTGGGGATCGGCGGTCCACAGCCCGGAAATCCTAGGTGTCACCAGCGGGGCCGAACTGCTGTCGCTGCGCGCGCTGGTCGATGATGTCCACATCGCCGCCGAGCTTGAAGCCTATATTCTCGCCCTCGTCCGCGAAACCCGGCGCCGGGCGACGATCGCCGTCGATGGCGTGCGGCCGTTGCTGTTCGGTGCCTCGCCGCGGGCGTCGCTGGCGCTCTACCAGGCCAGCCGCGGCCTCGGCCTGCTGCGCGGTGCCGATCACGTCACCCCGGCGCTGCTGCAGGAGGTGGCGCCCGACATCCTGCGCCACCGCATCGGGCTCAGTTACGAGGCCGAGGCGGCAGGGCTGACCGCCGACGCCATCATCGCCGACTGCATCGCCACCGTCGCCATTCCCGGCTGAACACCATGGCGAGCCGGCCGCCTGTCATCGATGAGCGGGCGCGGGCAACGCTGCGACGGCTCGAATGGCGACTGCGCGGGCGCCGGGTGGACACGAGCCTGGCCGGCGATCATCGCTCGATCTTCCGGGGGCGCGGCATCGAATTCGACCAGGTCGTCCGCTTCGAATTCGGCGACGACATCCGCGAGATCGACTGGAACGTCACGGCCCGGCTCGGCGACGTGTACCGAAAGGTCTTTGTCGAAGATCGCGAGATCAACATCGTCATCGTTTTCGCCGATTCCTCGGCCTTGCAGTTCGGATCGGGCGACGTGACCAGGCGCGACGTGCTGCTCGAAGCGGCGGCGCTGGTCATGCTGTTCAGCGCTGCGAACCGTGAACGGGTCATGGTCATCCGCCAGTCGGCAACGGGATCGCAGATTTTCCCGCCGACCCGCGAGCGGGCGCGCATTCTCACCGTCATCAACGCGCTGTTCGCGGCGACGCCGCCGGACCCGCTCGCTGCCGCCGTGCCGATTTCGCCGATCGTCCGGGAACGGATCCCGCGCGGGGCGCTGGTGATCCATCTCGGCGATGTGCCCGATGCGCCGCCGCCGGCGGAATGGGGCGGCTGGCAGCGGCGCCACCGCGTCATCGGCATCCGCGCCGACGATGCCTGGGATCGCGACGGCCCCGGCACCGGGCCACTGGCCGTCTATGATCCCGTCGCAGGCTGCGTCGTCGAGCTCGAGGACAACGCCGCAACCCGCGCCAATCATGCGGTGTGGCGCGCGGCGCGCGAGGCACGCTGGCGGGCGTGGTGGTCGAACCCTGCCGACCGGCTGGTGATCGGTCCGTCCGAGGACGCGCTTGCCGCGCTGGCCGGTTTCCTGCGCGCACGGGAAAGGCGCGGCACGGCGGCCCGGTCGTGATGACCGGCCTGCGCTTCGACCAGCCGCTCGCCCTGCTTGCGTTGCTGGTCGTGCCGGCCGTCATGCTCTGGCGGCATTATCGCGGCCGCAGCGCCGTTCGCATCGTGCCTCATGCGGCGGCCTGGGCGAGCGCTCCCGGGCCGGCACGGCCGCCGTGGATAGCGGCGCTTTACGCCGCCTGCGTTCTCATCGTCATTGCATTGGCACGGCCCCAGCAAGTCTCCGACGACCAGCGTGTCGTGCAGCAGGGTTATGACCTGATGCTTGTCGTCGATCTGTCGACCTCGATGCTGTCGGAGGATTACAAGGGTGCAAAGGGCCCGATCAACCGGCTGGAGACCATCCGCCCGATCATCCAGCAGTTCGTCAGGAACCGTCCCGGCGATCGCATCGGCATCGCCGTCTTTGCCCGGCAGGCATTGACCCTCGCGCCGCTGACCACCGACCATGGCTGGCTGGCGCGCCAGGTCGCGGCGCTGCAGACCGGGCTGATCGACGATGGCACGGCGATCGGCGACGGGGTCGGCATTGCGCTGCTCGACATCGCGGCGGCACGCACCGGCCCGCCGCCCGGAACCGCGCCGGGCAGCGCGCCCGACAGCGTCGGCGCCTTCATCGTGCTGCTGACCGACGGCAGCAACAACAGCGGCGAACTCACCCCGGCCGAAGCGACGGCCCTGGCACGGTATCGCAAGATCCCGATCTATACCATCGGCACCGGGCGCAACGGCATGGTGCCGTTTCCGGTGTTCGACGCCCGTGGCCGGCGCGTCGGCACCAGCCTGCAACCCTCGACGCTCGATATCGACGCCCTCGAGACGATCGCGGCACAGACCGGCGGGCGCTTTTTCATGGCGGGCGATACCGAGGCACTGCGGGCCGCCTTTGCCGCGATCGACGCCGCGCGCAAGGCGCAGTTCCAGATCCGGCGCAGCGTGCGCGTCAGCGAATTTTTCGCCTGGGCAGCCGTGCCGGCGCTGGTCCTGTTGTTGCTGGCGGCGCAAGGGTTGCGGCGCGGCACGCCCTCGCCGCGCCGGCCGGCAGCATGAGCTTCGCGTCACCCGGGCTGCTGCTTGCCGCGCTGGCGGCGACGCTGGGGTTGCTGCTGCACTGGCGCATCCGGCGCCCCGCCCGCGATGCCGACCCGCCGCCCGCGGTGCTGCACGCCGTTGTCGCCGGTAGCCGGGTCGGCGTCGGCAGGGCGCTGCCGCGGTCGCCGTGGCGCTTCGGCATCGGGCTGCTGCTGCTCGCCCTCGCCATCGGTCGCCCGCAATGGGGCACCAGGCCCGACGACAGCCAGGTCCGCCAGCAGATCGTGATTGCGCTCGATCTGTCGAAAAGCATGACGGCGGCGGACGCCGTCCCGACGCGGATCGCCCGGGCACAGGCCATCGCCGCGGACCTCGTCGCCCGCGCGCCGACGGCCGACATCGGCCTGATCGGCTTTGCCGGCCGCGCCTTTCTGCTCGCCGCGCCAAGCCCCGACCGGACGTTGCTCGACACGTTCCTGCCTGCGGTGCATCCCGAGCAGATGATCGTGCCGGGGAGCAACCTGGCAGCAATGTTGACCGTCGCGCTCGACAGCTTCGGCGCCAGTCCTGCGCCGCGCACCCTCGTGCTGCTATCGGACGGGGAGGCCGACCCGACGCCGTGGCGTCAGCTCCTGCCGCGACTGACCGCGCGCCGGATACGCGTCGTCGCCGTCGGTTTCGGCACCCCCGCCGGGGCGCCCGTTCCCATCGCCGGCGACCGCAATCTTGTCGACGCCGGCGGCACCGAAGTGCGTTCGCGCCTCGACACCGCCACCTTGCGCGCGCTCGCGGCGGCAACCGGCGGCACCTATCTCGATGCCGGCGACGCTCGCGACCTGCCGGCTCGCATCGATGCGCTCGGCCGGCAGGCGACCGGCCCGACGGCCGCCGGCCAGGGGCGCGCCAAGGTCGATCGCTTCGCCTGGGTGCTGGTGCCGGCGCTGCTGTTCCTCCTGTGGAGCGCGCTGGTCGAATGGCCCGCCCTGCCGCGCCGGCCCCTACGCCGCCGCGCCGTGCAGCCAGCAATCCTGCTGCTGCCGGCGGTCCTGGCGCTGCTCGGCACGGCTGGCGCGGCGGTCAGGCGACCTGCCCTGCCCGCCGAACCCGATCCGCTGCGCGACGTCAAGCAGGTCGTCGGCACGCTGGTCGCAAGGCCGCAGCCTGGCGCCGCCGATTACCTGGCCCTTGCCGAAGCCACCGCGCGCTATGGCGAGGCGCACCGCCAGCATACCCATCCTCTCCAGATCGGCGTCCTGCAGGACGGGCTTGTCGCCGTCGAAGCCGGCGCGGCGCGCGCCCCCGATCGCCGCGAATGGGCGCCGCTGCGCGCCCGGTTGCAACGCCTGCTGCGGCCGCCGCGTACCGCCGATGATCCCGAGGAAGGCGATGGCGCGCCCGATGGCGAGGGCGCGCCCGGGGAAGCGCCCGATGCGGACGAGGCCGGCCATGACCCCAATGGCGCGCCCCCGGACACACGCCGCGTCGGGGGCACCCAGCGCACCGCGACAGACAATGCCGAATGGCGCGTCCCCTCGCTCGTCAAACCCGCCTTCATCCTGGAAAGGCTGCGCGCCGCCGATCAGCCGGGCACGCTGTTCCGGCTCCTGCAGCGCCAGGACCCGGCACCGCCGCGCCAGGGCGGCCAGACGTGGTGAGGCGGCTCCTTGCCAGCCTGATCGCATTGGCCGCGTCGGCGGCAACGGCGGCAACGGCGGCAACGGCGGCAGCCGATCCGGCGCCAATCGTGCCGCCGCCGCCCCCGGGCGTTGTCTCGGGCCGCTTCGTGCTGCCCGATCGTCCGCCCTGGGCCGGCGAAGTCTTCACCCTCGGCCTGGTCTGGGAGGTCGATTGGGATCTGTTCCGCTATCTCGAAGGCGACCTTGGCTGGACACCCGATCCGCTGGTCATCGAAGGCTGGACCCGCGCGCCGCTCGGCCAGCCGCGGCCGCTCGCCGGCCGCACGGTCGCCGACCTCGGCTTCACGACGCGCGCCGTCAGCCTCGCGCCGGGGTCGATCACCCTCCAGCCCGCCACCCAGCAACTGCAGATCGTCACCGGCGCCTATGAAACCAGCGGCGTCACCATCGCCACAATAGGCCCGGTGCTGGCCAGAAGCGCCCGTGCCACGCCGAAAATTCGGCCGCTGCCGCCGGCGCCGCCGACATTCTCCGGCGCGGTCGGCGCATTCGTGCTGGCCTCGACGTTCGACAAGTCATCACCCGAGGTCGGCAAGCCCATGGTCTGGACGGTCACCCTGTCGGGCACCGGCAACTGGCCGGGGTTCGGCGGCGTCCCGTCGCGCCCGTTGCCGCGCGCCTTCGATGTCGTCGGCAAGCCCCGACAGTCGGGCGCCACCAGCAGCCTGTTCGAACGCTCGGTCGCCGAAAGCATCACCATCGTGCCGCGCACGGCCGGCAGCTTCACCCTGGGGCCTGTCGAGATGACCATCTTCGATCCCCAGGCGGGCCGTTACCGGACGATCGCCGCCCCCGCGGTGGCGCTGGTCATCAAGCCGGGGGCCGCAAGCAGCCGCCAGCCCGCCTACACACCCGAGCCGGAAACGGCGCCGCCCGACGCGCGCCTGCCGCCGGCACTGACGGGCGTCGGCCACGCCCGGGCGCCGCTGCCGCGCCGGGTCTGGTCCACCATGCTGCTGTTGCCCGGCGTCACGCTGGCGCTGCTGTGGCTCGGACTTGCCACCCATTGCGCCGTGGTGACCGATCCCGATCGAGCAGCACGCCGCGCCGATGCCCGGCTGCGCCGTACGCTCTC
Source organism: Alphaproteobacteria bacterium (assembly GCA_003241875.1). Lineage (GTDB taxonomy): Bacteria > Pseudomonadota > Alphaproteobacteria > Sphingomonadales > Sphingomonadaceae > Sandarakinorhabdus. The sequence goes on along the minus strand of QBLU01000029.1, from coordinate 7,018 downwards.
GATCCTGGCGAGCGGGCCGAATGAACCGCTGCGCCGCAAGCTGGTGCGCGACTGGCAACGCGATGCCGGCATCCGGCTGAATGTCGGTCATGCCGCCCCGACCCCCGGCATCGTCCGCGAGGCCGATTGGGCGCAGCTGTGGGACGAAGCGGACCGGCATCTGTATGGCGTCGACATGCCGTTGCCCGCCGATTGGCCGACACGCGCCGGGGCCGCGCTCGCCGAACGTGGTGGGCCACCGCGCTTTGCGGTGCGACGGATCCTTGCGCCTGCAAATCTCTGTCCCATGGCCGCCGTGCTGCTTGTGGTGCTGGCGAGCCTGCCCGCGCCGCTCGGCGCTGCCGACCAATCGCGCCGCAGCACGGCTGCAGCGCTCGACTGGGTCGGCCAGTACAACCGGGGCCGCGCCGCCGCCGAGGCCAGCAACTGGCCGATGGCGGCGGCGCATGCCGGCATCGCCTGGGTGCAGGCGCCACGATCGGCCGAAACGACGGCGCTCTGGACGCTGGCCGCGCGCGAGGCCGGGGTGGCGGGCCGTGCTGCGGGCGGCCTTCCGGTGCCGAACGATCGCCGCGGGCAGTTGACCGGGCTGTTGCCGCCGCTCGGCTGGCAATGGGTCGCCCTGGCCGGCGCGCTGCTTGTCGTCGGCGGTTATGGCACCCTGCTGTTGGTCGGCTTCGGCCATGTACCCCGCGCCGCAATGCTGTTCGGCGTCGCCGCGGCCGGCATCGGCACGATCGGCGGCGGCATCGGCTGGGCAGGCGTCGCCTGCTATGGCGCTTCAGCGGCGCCCGATGCCGCGATCACCTGGCGGCAGGTCGCGCTGCGACCGCTGCCTGTTGAAACGCCCGAACCCGACGCGATCCTTGTTCTGGCCCCGGGGACGGTCGGCCATCGCGACGCAGGCTTTCTCGGCTGGTCGCACCTCACGCTCGCCGACGGCCGCGCCGGCTGGGTTCGCCGCCGTGAACTGGTGCCGGTCTGGGGGCCGTAGCGCCCGTCGATCAGCCGGTCGGGCAACGCCCCGCCGGCGGCACGTGCGGCAAGGGCACGCCCGACAGCGCCACCGTCATCTTGCCCGCGTCGATTGCAGCGGTCCCGTTGACGAACAGATCGGTGACGCCTTCAGCCAGCACGTCATAGTTGTTGAAATCGTTCCTTGGCTGGAAGGTGGCGGGGTCGAAAACCACGACATCGGCGAAATAGCCCGGCTTCAGATAGCCGCGTTCCACGATCCCGAAGGCGTCGGCGGTCGCGCCCGTCGAATTGCGGATGAAGAAGGGCAAGGTGATCACCTTCTCCTCGACGACGTACTTGCGGTACTTCATCGGGAACGTGCCATATTCGCGCGGGTGGCCGTCCCCCCCGTCGGAATCGGTCAGGGTCCAGGGCTGCTTCATGTAGTTGGCGATGTCGGCCTCGCCCATGACGAAGCCGATCATCGACTGGTTGCCACCCGATTTCAGGATCCGCAGCGACGCTTCGACGGGTGTGACGCCCCATTCCTTGGCTACGACATCGAGGAACTTGCCCGAATGCGGCGCGCCACGCCCGCGAAACAGGAATTTGCTCGGACCGCCGGTGCGTTCGATATTCTGCGCCATCTCGGCCTTGATCCGGGCAAAGGTCTCTGGGTTGTCGAGCCGCTTCAGCAGCGCCTCGCGCCCGCCGTCCATCGCCCAGTTCGACACGAACATCGCCGTGATGCTGGTCCCGTTGCCGGTGTAGGGGTATTGGCTGGCGGTGACCTTCTGCCCGGCCGCCTGCGCAGCTTCGACCATCTTGATCACCTCGACCGACTTGCCCCAGACCTTGGGGCCGATGATCTTGATATGGGTCAGGTTGACCGGAATGCCGGCTTCCTTGCCGATCGTGAGCGCTTCCTGGAAGGACTTGATCGCGCCGACGGTAAAGTCGGAATAATCGCGCGTATGGGTGTCATAGATGCCGCCGAGCTTCCCCGCCTCCCGGGCAAGCGCGATCACCTCGTCGGTTTTCGAATAGCTTTGCGGCACATAGAACAGCCCCGACGACAGGCCGAGCGCGCCTTCGCACATGCCCTGCACGACCAGCGCCTTTTCCCGTTCCAGTTCCGCTGCCGTGGGCGCCCGCGCAACCGCGCCGATCACGCTCTCGCGGATCGTACCGAAACCGACATAGGCGGCGACGTTCACCCCCACCCGCTGCTGCCGAAGCTTGTCGAAGGTCGCCGCGACATTGGGATCACCGCGGCCATCGAGGCCGATGAACACCGTCGTGGCGCCCTGCGCCAGCCACGCCGGAGTCTGGCGCAGTTTCGGATCGGCGGAATCGAGGAAATGCTGGGCGTGAGTGTGCGGATCGATGAAGCCCGGCGCGACGATCTTGCCCGCCGCTTCGATGATGCGCCTGGCGGTGACGCTCCCGCCGGGTCCGACATAGGTTATCCGGTCGCCGCTGATCGCCACATCACCGACATAGGGTGTCATGTTCGCCGAGCCGTCATAGATCGTGCCGCCCCGGATCAGCACGTCGGCGGCGGGCTGCGCCAGCGCCGGAGACGCCATGACGACCGCCAAGGCGGATGCCATCCCGAAAAGCGCCCGTCTGGAATTCATGGCCCCGACCCCTGCTTCGACGACCGCCTGTGATACAGGACCAGCGGCGGCGCCAACAGCATCATTGTCGTGGGCCAGCCATAGCCGGCGGTACCGTTGTTCGGCGGTATCCGCCCGTGGGGCTAGCGCCTCGTGACGCGCTCGGCCCGGCTTTCGACTACGGGTGCCGCGCGGCTCTTGACGCCCAGCGAGATCAGCAGCGACGACGACACGAACACCGACGAATAGGTGCCGATGACGATGCCGAGCATCATCGCCGCGGTGAAGCCGAAGATGATGTCGGGGCCGAGCAGCAGCATCGAGGCCAGCGCCGCGAGCAGCGTCACCGACGTCATCACAGTGCGCGGCAGGGTCTCGTTGACCGACAGGTCGATGATCGGGCCGATGTCCATGGTGCGGTATTTTCGCAGGTTCTCGCGGATGCGATCGTCGATGACGACCTTGTCGTTGAGCGAATAGCCGATGATCGTCAGTACCGCGGCGACGACGTTCAGGTCGAACTCGAGCTGGGTAAGTGCAAAGAAGCCGAGCGTGACGATGACGTCATGGACCAGCGCCACCACCGTCGACACGCCGAAGAACCATTCGAAGCGGAACCAGGTGAACAGCGCCACCGCCGCCATCGACGCCAGCACGGCGAGCGTGCCGCTGGTGATGAGCTCGCCCGAAACCTTGCCCGACACCGATTCCACGCGCCGGAACTTGACGTCGCCATAATCGGCCTTGAGCCCGGCCTGCACCCTGGCGACGACCTTCTGCACCGCCGACTGGTCGCCTTCGGGCAAGGGCAGCCGGATCAGGATGTTCTTTGGGTTGCCGAATTCCTGCAGCGCCGAGGTGCCGACGCCGAGCGCATCGACCTTGCCGCGCAGCGTGTCGAGCGGCGGCGGCGCGGCGAACTCGACCTCCATGGTCAGCCCGCCCTTGAAGTCGACGCCGAGGTTCAGCCCCTTGGTGGCGAGCAGCGCCAGCGAGCCCAGCGTCAGCAGCAACGTCAGCGCGAACGCGATGTAGCGGACGCGGACAAAGCCGATGTTGGTGTTGTCGGGTACAAGTTTCAGCGGCATTTCAGTTGGTCCTAGATGCTCAATGCCGCGGGTCGGCCCTTGGCCAGCCAGCGCGACACCATCAGGCGGACGACGGTGACCGCGGTGAACACCGATGTCGCGATGCCGATCGACAGCACGACGGCAAAGCCCTTCACCGGGCCCGAGCCGAAGGCGAACATGATGACGGCGACGATGATGTTGAGGCTGTTGGCGTCCCAGATCGTCCGCGTCGCGTCGCGGAAGCCGACTTCGACGCTGGGGATGACGCCCCTGCCCTTGCGCTGTTCCTCGCGGATGCGTTCGTTGATCAGCACGTTGGCGTCGACGGCGGCACCGATGGTCAGCACCAGCCCGGCGATGCCCGGCAACGTCAGCGTGAAGCCGCCGACCGACATGACGCCGAGGATGAGGGTGACGTTGATGACCAGCGCGATGACCGAATAGACGCCGAAGCGCCCATAGGTGGCGATCATCAGGACCGACACGGCGATCACGGCGACGATGGCGGCAATCGTGCCGGCGCGGATCGAATCGGCGCCGAGGTCGGGACCGACGGTGCGTTCCTCGACGACCTTCAGTTCGACCGGCAGCTTGCCCGAGCGCAGCAGGATGGCGAGTTCATTGGCCGTCGCCGTCGTGTAGCTGCCCGAGATGATGCCCGAACCGCCGAGGATCGGTTCGTTGATGCGCGGGTCCGAGATCACCTTGTTGTCGAGGATGATGGCAAAGGGCTTGCCGACATTTTCCTGCGTCGCCTGGGCAAAGCGGCGGCCACCGGTCGAATCGAAGCGGAAGCTGACCGCCGGGGCACCGTTCTGGTCGCTGGTGATCTGGCTGTCGACGAGCTGGTCGCCGGTGATGATGGCGCGGCGCTTGACGACCGAGATGCCGCCTTCGACGCGCTGCAGGATCTGGCTGCCGGGAGGGGCGCGGCCCTGGGCGGCTTCGGTCGGATCGGCGGTCACGTCGACCATCTTGAATTCGAGCTTGGCGGTCTTGCCGAGCAGCGCCTTCAATGCCGACGGGTCCTGCAGGCCGGGGACCTGGACGACGATGCGGTTGGCGCCCTGGCGCACGATGGTCGGCTCGCGGGTGCCGAGCTCGTCGATGCGCTTGCGGATGACCTCGACGGCCTGCGCCATGGCATTGTCGATCGACTGGGCGACCCCGGCATCGGTTTCGTTGAGGACGATCTTGTTGCCGTCGACGACATTGACGTCGACATCACGGCCACCCGACAGGCCGGACAGGGGCCGCGTCACCTTGCGCAGCGCCTCGACGGCGGCATCGAGCCGGCTCGGATCGGTGATGACGAGGCTCAGCCGGCCGCCGGCGGTCGACATGTCGGTAAAGGCGACGGCGCCGCCGGCGACCTGGCGCAATTCGCTGCGGACGGTGTCCTCGAGGCTTTCGAGCTTGGCCCTGCGGACATCGTTGGTGTCCGCCTCCAGCATCAGGTGCGAGCCGCCGCGCAGGTCGAGCCCGAGGCTCAACTGCTTTTGCGGCAGGAACGACGGGATTGCGGCGGCCTGGCGTTCGGAAACGAAATTCGGCGCGGCGAACAGGAAACCGAGCACGATGGTGCCGATGATCGTCCAGATCTTCCAGGGCGGAAAGTCGAGCAAGATCAGCCCTTCACGTCGTTTGCAGCGGCAGGCAGCTTGGGATTGCGGACATCGGCGAGCATGGCCTTGACGACCCGCACCTTGACGTTGGGCGCGATCTCGATCTCGACTTCGCCTTCGGCATCCATGACGCGGACGATCTTGCCGACGACGCCGCCGGCGGTGACGACGGTGTCACCCTTGGTCGCGGCGCCGATCAGATCACGCTGCACCTTGGCGCGTTTTTGCTGCGGGCGGATCATCAGGAAATAAAAGATCGCGAAAATCGCGAGATAGGGCACAAAGGCGATCAGGCCGACGGAGCCGCTGGCGGGGGCGCCTGCAGCCGCCTGGGCAAAGGCCGGGGTTTCGAACATCGGTATGGCTTTCCGCAGCGTCCGGGTTGGACAAGCTGCGCGCTCTAGCTTGTCGGCGGCGCGCGCGCAACGGTGGACCAAATTCGCCAGCCCCATGCAACACCTGGACGAACGCCGCGTTCCACCCCCGTCGCGGCCACAACTCCACCCGAACTGCAGGCGTTGTGGCCGCGACATCCGAAAGCGGATATAACGTCGGCATGACCGACCCCCTGCTCCGCATCGCCGCCGCACTCGAACGCCTGTCGCCGCCGCCCGCCAGCGCCGATCCCGGCCAGGGCCAGTGGTTCGTCTGGACGCCGCGAGGGCTGGAGACGGTGCGGCCGCCGCGCTGCAACCCGCTGCCGCTCTATGCCGGCGTCGATGCCCAGCGTGCGCAACTCGTCGAAAACGCCCGCCGCCACGCCGCCGCGCTGCCGGCACATGATGTCCTGCTGTGGGGCGCGCGCGGCATGGGCAAGAGCTCGCTGGTCCGCGCCGTCCACGCGCAACTGGTCGCCGATGGCGCCGATGTCGCCCTGGTCCAGGTCGGCCAGCCCGACCTCGCCGGGCTGCCGGCGCTGTTCACCCGGCTGGCCGATACGCAGCGCCGCTTCACGGTGTTCCTCGACGACCTGTCGCTCGATGGCGACGGCGGCGAGGTCCATGCGCTGCGCTCGCTGCTCGATGGCGGCGTGATGGCGCGACCCGACAATCTGCGGCTGGTGGTGACGTCGAACCGCCGCAACCTGGTGCCGCGGTCGATGGCCGAAAACGACGTCGACGCGATCAACCCACGCGATGTCGCCGACGACCGGCTGGCGCTCGCCGACCGCTTCGGGCTGCGGCTGGGCTTCCACGCCTGCGACCAGCCGACCTACCTCGCCATCTGCGAAAACTACGCCCGCGCCTTTGGCCTGGCATTCGACCCGCAGGCGGCGCTGACCTGGGCAGCCGGGCGCGGGGCGCGATCGGGGCGGATCGCCTGGCAGTTCACCGTCGAGACGGCGGGCGCCGCGGGCGTCGCGATCTCGTAACGGCCTCGACTCGCGACGACGAACCGGTCAGATTGTCGCGGTAATGACAAAGGGGAGTTTGCCATGTTGAAGATCCTGCTCGCCGGGGCGGCGGCGCTGCTCGCCACGCTCGGCGTCGCCAGCCCCGCGGCGGCGCAATATGCCAACCGCATCAAGTGCGAATCGCAGAATTATCGCCCCGCGAGCTGCGCCATCGGCGATGCCGCCGACGTGCGGATTTCGCAGGTCATCGGCGGCCGCTGCCAGGGCAATGACTGGCGCTGGGACCGGCGTATGGTGTTCGTGCAGAACGGCTGCCGCGCCTTTTTCGATGTCGTGCAGCGCGGCGGCGGTGGCGGCGGCTATCCCGGCGGCGGTGGTTATCCCGGTGGCGGT
>QBLU01000028.1 GCA_003241875.1 Alphaproteobacteria bacterium | reverse complement strand
GTGAGGGCCCGCCCGATGTCGGCGGCGCCGGGCCGGCGGTCATCACCATCAACATCGTTGAGCTCGGCGACCGGCAGGCCGCCGAGCGGCGGGAGCGCGAGGAGGCGCTGCGCGAGCTCTTCGCCACCCGGCCGCAGCAGCGGATCGACACCCTCTACGATCCCGTCGAGCCCGAGCCCGATCCCGACGGCAGCGACCCGGTCACCGGTGACGGCAACCCGGCGCTGTGGCTGGACACGCCACCAGCCGCGGCACCGGCAGGGGAACCGAAATGAGCCGGATCCTGCTTGCAGCCGTGCTGGTGGCGGTCGGCGTGCCCGCCACCGCGACGCCCAGCCTGAAACTCGCCGACAGCTTCCGCATCGGCAGCACCGGCGTGCTGTGCACCGCCCAGTCGCGGGTGGCGGACCCGCAGCTGGCGACGATGTTCGACCGCGGCTACCGCATCGTCTGTCGGGACGCGGCAAGTCCGGTCGGGCGGTTGCTCGCCCTGCGTGGCGGGGCCGAACGCGCCGCGGTGCTGCTCGCCGGTCGCGCCGATGGGGTGGCCTGCGAGGCGCCGGCGGCGGCCGACATTGCCGAACTGCCGGCGGCGCGGCTGGCGCGGTGCCGGCAGGGCGACCTCGCCTGGAGCGTCTATTCGGTCGTCCAGGGCAACACGCTTTATGCCGCCGAGGGGCTGACCGGCTATGGTGCCGCACTGCGCCTAGGGCTGCGCGCGCTGGTCGGCGATGCGCCGGTCGGCGGCGCCGTCGACGTCGCGGCGACCGAGGCCGGCGATCCGGCGGCGTTCGCCCGCGTCCAGGCCGGCAGCCTCGATCCCGGCCAGGCGCTGGCCGAAGGCTATGTCCGCAACAATTCGGGCAGCTATGCCGAGGCCTCGGAATTCTTCGACCTGCTGATCGAACGCAGCCGGCAGAACAGCCCCGGTTTCAACCGCAGCGCCGAATATCTCGCCAACCAGGCCCTGCAACAATCGAACCTCGGCAATTTCGCGGAGGCCGATGCGCTGTTCGTTCGCGCCGGCCGGGCGCTCGATCCGGCCGATCCGGTCGGCACCCGGCTGCAGCGCAATTTCCGGGCCATCCACGAGCTCAACCGGCGCCGCCCGGATGCGGCCCGGGCCGAACTGGTCCGCATCGCCGTGGCGGACACCAGCGGGCTGGTGACCGACCGGGTCGCCGCGGGCTATATCGACGTGCCGCTGGCGCAAAAGCTGAACAGCGACGACAAGGCGATGAAGAGCCTCGCCGGTGGCGATGCCCGGCTGCTGCCGGCGGACCGGGTCGTCGTCCTCGATGCCCAGGCGCTGTACCTCGCCGCCGCCGCCGATCGCATGCAGCGCCGCGACGTTGCGGCGCGCCAGGGCCTCGCCGCCGCCGGGGCGCGGCTCGACACGCTGCGGCTGGGGCGGGCGGCAAGCGCCGGCTGGCTGCGCGCCAGCATCGCCGGGGAGCGCGCGATCATCGAGGAACGCAGCGGCCAGGGTGCCGCGGCGCGGGCCTCGCTGGAGGCCGCCGCCGCCATCTACCGCACCGAATATCCGGGCACCGCGGCCGCTCTGGTGTCGGAGGCGCGGCTGGCGGCGCTGCTGGCGCGGCAGGGCGACACGGCGACGGCGCGCGCGCTGTATGCGCGGGTCATCGCCGCCAGCCCCGAAACGCCGGGCGCCGGGCAGGCGGTGCGCGGCCTTGTCGACCCCTATTTCGCGCTGCTGGTCGCGGCCGGCGACGGCGCAGCAAGCGATTTCTTCGACGCCAGCCAGATCCTCGTCCGCCCCGGCGTCGCCCAGACCCAGGCGATCCTGGCGCGCGAACTGTCGGGCGGCAGCGACGAGGCCGCCGGGCTGTTCCGCCAGTCGATCACCCTGTCGCGCGACATCGTCCGCGTCGAAGGCGACATCGCGCGGATCACGGCAAAGGCCGCCGCCGATCCCGACGACGCCGCCACGGTCGCCGCGCTGCGCGCCCGCCGCGAGGCGCTGGGCCGTGACCAGACCGCGGTGCTGGCCCGGCTCGGCGACTATCCGCGCTATCGCAGCATCAGCAACGCCACCGTCACGCTGCGCGACCTGCAGGCAAAGCTGCGGCCCGGCGAGGCCTATTACAAGCTCGTGCTGGCCGGCGACGATGCCTATGGGCTGTTCGCCAGCGGTGGCACGGCGCGCATCTTCCGGGTCGGCGCGTCGACCGGGGCCATCGGCGCGATGGTGGCGCGGCTGCGCGAGACCATCGTCACCTTCGAGAATGGCCGCGCCGCGACCTATCCGTTCGATGCGCCGACGTCGCGCCAGCTCTACCGCGCGTTGTTCGATCCCGTCGCGGCGGCGATGCCGGCGGTGACGCACCTGGTCTTCGAACCCGATGGGCCGCTGCTGCAACTGCCGCCCAACCTGCTGATCGCCGGCGACGACGGGCTCGCCGCCTATGCGGCCCGCGCCGATGACCCGGCCGGCGACGCCTTCGACATGCGCGGGCTGGCCTGGCTGGGGCGCGGCCGCATGGTGTCGACGGCGGTCAGCCCGCGCGCCTTCCTCGAGGTTCGCGGCGTTGCGGCCTCGCGCGGCGGCCGCAGCTATCTGGGGCTGGGCGAAAATGCGGTGCCGCCCGTGGCGGGCATGACGGCGCGGGGGGGGGCAGCGCCGCGCGCCATCGCCGGCCTGCCGGCGTCCCCTGTCAACGGGCGCGACGCCTGCGACTGGCCGCTGCGCGAATGGGGCAACCCGATTTCGGCGGCCGAATTGCGGATCGGCGCGGCGCTGCTGGCGCGTGGCGGCAGCGAGGTCGTCACCGGCGCGCCGTTCAGCGACACCGGCCTGATGGCGCGCAGCGACCTGCGCAGCTATCGCGTCATCCATTTTGCCACCCACGGCCTTGTCACCGCGCCGCGCCCGGAATGCCCGGCGCGGCCGGCGCTGCTGACGTCGTTCGGCAATGCGCAATCGGACGGGCTGCTGTCGTTCCGCGAAATCTTCGACCTGGGGCTCGATGCCGACACCATCATCCTGTCGGCGTGCGACACCGCCGGCACGGCGACGGCGAATGCCACCCGCGACGCCGGCATCGCGACGGGGGGCAATTTCGCCCTCGACGGCCTGGTGCGGGCGTTTGTCGGCGCCGGTGCGCGCGCGGTCATCGCCAGCCACTGGCCGGTGCCCGACAATTACGACGCCACGAAAACGCTGATTTCGGGCTTGTTCAGCGATGCCGGGCGGATCAGCGTGGGGGAGGCGCTGCGCGCGTCGCAGGTCCGGCTGATGGACCGGGCGGAAACCTCGCATCCCTATTATTGGTCGGGCTTTGCCATTGTCGGGGATGCCGCCAAGCCGCTGACCGGAACGGCGGCCGGAGCGTCGGCACCGGCCGGGCGTTGATCGCGCGCTCGATCATGGCCGGGTGATGGACGGCAATGTCCTGCAGCGGTTCGGCGTGCTGCGCGCCGCGCTGGTGCAGGCCGGCTGGTTGCGGCTGCTGGCCACCGTCGGCGTGCTGGCCCTGGCGGTCGTCGTCGCGCGCTTCGGCTGGCACCTGCCGGTGCTGGTGACGGCGGAGCGCGGGCTCTACGATGTCCGCGCCGCGATTACCGCGCCGCGCGTCGACCAGGACAGCCGGGTCGTGCTGGTGACCTTTACCGAGGAGACGCTGGCGGCGACGGGCAAGCGCTCGCCGCTCGATCGGGTGCTGCTCGGCAAGGCGCTGGCCAATCTCGACACGCTGAAGCCCCGGGCGATCGGCGTCGACATCCTCATCGACCAGCCGCAGCCCGACGACGCGGTGCTGGAAACCGCGCTGAAGGCGTTGCGGACGCCGACATATTTCGCCTTTTCGACCGCCGCCGAGAATGGCGAATACATCATGCCCTGGCAGGAACAGCATCTGCGCGCGCTGTTCGCGCGGGTCGCCGCCGGGTCGGTGCGGCCGGCGTCGATCCGCCTCGATGTCGATGCCGACAATGGCTGGCGGACCTGGCCGTCGCCGGCGAAAGGCCCGCCGGCGCTGCTGGTCAACGCCATCACCGGCGCGCCGGGCTTTGGCGGGTTCACCGGGGCGGCGGTCATGCGCAAGCCGAAATTCGTCGACCGCCCGGTGTTCGCGTCGTTTCCCATCGACCTGTTCGCCGATGCCGAGGCGGCGGCGGCGCTGGCGCCCGCCATCGCCGGCAGGATCGTGCTGATCGGGGCCGACCTGCCCGAGGCCGACCGCTTCATCACGCCGCTGACCCGGTTGTCGGGGGCGACGACGGCGGGGGTGGAGCTGCACGCGACGCTGATTGCGCAGGCGCTCGACGGGCGGCGGCCGGTGCCTGTGCCGGGGGCGCTGTTGTGGCTGCTGGCGTTCGCCGCGGTGCTGCTGGCGGCGGTGACCGGCGGTTTCGACCTGCCGGCGCGGCTGGTGGTGCCGCTGGGGCTGGCGCAGGTCGCCGGCATCCTGGTGCTGCCGTTCGTGCTGCAGGGCGGCCACCGCGTCGATACCTATGGCCTGCCGGCCGCGGGGCTGGCCGCCGGCTGGCTGCTGTCGGTGATCGCGGCGAGCACGACGGCGCGCATCGTCGGGTCCGAGCAGCGGCGCTTTGCGCAAGGCGCGCTGGGTCGATACCTGCCGCGCGACGTGGCGCAGCAGATCCTGCGCGAGCCGGGGCAACTGGCGCTGCACGGGGAACGCCGCGAAATCTATGCGCTGTTCACCGACATCGAGGATTTCACCCGGCTGTGCCAGACGCTCGATCCCGAAAGCGTGGCGACGATGCTCAACGAATATCTGGAAACGATGAGCAAGGCGGTGCTGGGCCATGGCGGCACCATCGACAAGTTCGTCGGCGATGCCGTGGTGGCGTTCTGGGGGGCACCGCTGGCCCGCGCCGATGACGCGCAGAACGCCCTGGCCGCCGCGATCGCGATGAGCCGTGCCGGCGCGGCGTTGATGCGGCCGGTGGCGGGGCGGGCGTCGCTCGGCCGCACCCGGGTCGGCCTGCATCGCGGCATGGCCATCGTCGGCAATTTCGGCGGCGAGGGGCGGATCCAGTATACCGCGCTCGGCGACAGCATGAACGTCGCGGCGCGGCTGGAGGGGGCCAACAAGACGCTGAAGACGGCGGTATTGGTCAGTCGCGAGGCGGCGGAGCGCGCCGGAATGGCGCAGTTCCGGCCGATGGGGCGGGTGCGGGTGCGCGGCCGCGATGCACCGATCGAGGTGTTCGAGCCGCTGGGGGTCGGCCACGCCGTCGCCGATCCGGCGTTCGCGGCGCTGTATGCGCAGTTCGACGCCGGCGACACATCGGTGCTGCCGGCGCTGGCGGCCAAGGCGGCGGCTGCACCGGATGACGTTGCGCTGGCGTATCTGTTAAGGCGTATGGAAGCAGTCGGACCGGGAGGGTATCATGATCTCGATTAGATGGCCGGGCGTGGCGGCGGTGCTGCTGCTGGCCGTGCCGGCGGCGGCGGCGCCGATGGTGGTCCGCGCGGTCGGGCCGTCGGCAGCGCAGTACAAGCCGGGGCAAATGCTTGCCGACAATGCCGCGCTCAGCCTCAAGGCCGGCGACATGGTGACCATCCTCGATGCGCGCGGCACCCGCAGCTTTTCCGGCCCGGGCAGTTTCCGCCTGGCGGCGGCGAGCACGGCGGTGGCAGCCACGCCGTTTTCCGAGCTGTTGAGCCAGAAATCCGAGCGGCGGGCCCGCATCGGCGCCGTGCGCGGGCCGGGACTGACCTTCGACGGCACCCCGGTCCCGCCCGGGGTGTGGGCGGTGGATGCCGGGGCGAGCGCGACGGTGTGCGCGCTCGACCTGTCCAGGGTGTCGCTGTGGCGGGCCGATCCGCTTGCCGCCGGCACGCTGAAGATCGCCCGCGCGGCCGGCGGCGCCGCCGTGCCGCTGGCCTATGCCGCGGGGCAGGCGGTCGCCGCCTGGCCGGCGACGCTGGCGATCGGCGATGGCGACAGCTTCAAGGTGACGGGCGCGGGCGCGGCGGCGACGATCCGCTTTCGCAAGCTGGCGGCGGCGCCGGCGACGATCGATGCGCTGGGGGCGGCGTTCGTGGAGAATGGCTGCGACGGGCAGTTCGCGCGGCTGGCGACGGCGACGCGGGTGGTGGAGGGCGGGGTGCCTTGAACGGCAAGCGTGTTTTCGACCGAAGCACCCTCCCCCGACCCCGCCCTTGAAAGGGAGGGGAGAGGCTATTCCCGGCTGCGCGGCGGGGCCTTGACGCCCAGCGCGGCGATCTGGTCGGCGGTGATCCTGCCCTTGTAGCGGTTGCCGAAATGGGTACGGACATAGCCGATGACGTCGGCGATCTGCTGGTCGGTCAATTGCCCGCGGAACCACGGCATGGCGCCCTTGCCGCCGGTCACCACGGCGATCGGATATTCGGGATAGGCAAGGTTGCCGTTGCCGGCGAGCGCTGCGATGCGGCCGGCGCCGACCGCGCCCTTGGCGTTCGCCATGTGGCAGGCCTGGCAGACCTCCAGATAGACGATGGCGCCGGGGTGGGGCGGGGCGTCCCTGGCGAGGGCCGGCGTGGCAGCCAGCAGGGCGGCGATGAAAATCGTCTTCATGTCAGGCCTCCAGCGCACGCTTGTGCAGGCGGGTGATGGCATCGAGCGAGGACAGCAGCGCGCCTTCCATCCAGCAGCCGATGTACGAGGCGTGCTCGCCGGCCAGCACGATGCGATCGTCGACGGCGACCAGCGTCTGGTAATGTTCCTTGCGGGTGTCCTCGTTCCATTGCGCGCAGCAGCCGAGGGTGAACGGCGACCGGCTCCAGGCGACGGCGGCGCCGTTGCTGAACTGCTCCTTGTATCGGCCGGGGTGGAGGACCGCGCCCTGGTCGAGCGCCGCGGCGATACGCTGTTCGGGCGGCAGTGCGGCGAGCTTGTACGACGCCGGACCAAAGGTATAGGCGCCGAGGATGACGCCCGGCCCGGCGCTGTGCATGCCGCCGCTGGGGTAGGAGATCATGCCGATCGGCTGGTCGGTGAAGCTGATGCCGCCATAGATGGCGTCCTCGTCCTCCCAGAAGCGCGATTTCATCTCCAGCCCGACCTTGACCGAGTTGGAATAGGGCACCGCGGCGATGGCGGCGCGCATGCCGGGCGAGACATCGACGTCGATCTGGCTGAGGATGCCGAGCGGGATGGTGCAGACGCAGTAATCCGCCTTGGCCGTCTCCACCGCGCCGCTGGCGACATCGGTCCAGGTGACGGTGACGGCGCCGCCCGACTGGTCGATTTTCGTGACCTTGGCGCCATAACGGATCTTGCCTTCGACCTGGCGGGCAAAGGCCTGGCCGATCATGCCCATGCCGCCGACCGGCTGGAACATCGTCGTCTGCCGCTCATGCCCCATGTGCTGGGCAAAGGCGCGCCACACGCCCGACTGGCGAACGTCGCGGAAATCGAAGGGATCGGAAGGGATGGGGGCGCCGTCGACGCCGCCGCCGGGGGGGCGGTCGAAGCCGCGGCGGGCGGCGGAGGCCGGGCCGCGGACATAGCGCATGTCCTTGTCGAGCATGCCCCAGGTGCGCAGCGCCTCCTTGAGCATCTCGCCGTCCTCGGTGGTCATCACCGCATTCAGGCCCTTGTTGTCGATCGCCTTTGACAGCAGTTCGGCGACGTTGCCGTCCCAGTCGGCGGCGAGCTCGCGATAGCGCTGGGGCTTGCCGCCGAACGCCTTGCTGTTGTGGACCAGCGCCTGGTGGTTGAGCTGGATGAAGGGTTCCAGCGCGACGCCAAAGGCCTTGCAGTAATGCAGCAGCGAGCGGTGGTGATAGGGAATCCGCCACGGCCCCGGATTGAGGTAGTTGCCCTTGGCAAAGCCGATCTTCTGGGTGGCGCCGCCGAGTTCGGCATAGGTGTCGCCCCCGTACAGCGACCAGTTCCGGCCGCCGGGGCGATTGTTGTATTCGATGATCCGGACCTTGTAGCCGGCCTTGCCGAGCTCGTACGCCGCCAGCATCCCGGCCAGCCCGGCGCCGAGCACCAGGACGCTGGCCCCCGGCCGCGCGCCCGACAGGTTGGGCGGCCCGGCGAACTGGGTTTCGGCGGCATGGCCCATCGTCGCCATCGCCTGGTACAGCACCGAGGCGCCGCCCATGACCCCGATCGCGTGCAGGATTTCACGTCGTGTCGGCGCGCCCCCGGCCCTGTTCATGCAGCTATGTCCCCGATTGTGCAGTGCGATACGAAACCATGGACACGGCGATGCGGCACGACCGCAATGGGGTATTTGACCCCCCTGACACGGGTTGCGGCATCATGGCGGCGGCGCGGCCGGCGCATAGCGCAGCGTGCCGGCGCCTTCGGCATCGACCGGCATGTAGAGCCCTTGGCCAAAGGGCGTGACGACACCGTTGCGGACACCGGTGATATCGGCGCTGAGCACGAAATCGCCGAGGCGTTTCTCGGTCAGCGCGCGGTCGATCTTGACCAGCAGCTTGGCATAGTCGCGGGCGAAATCCTGCGACAGGCCGCCGCGCAGTTCCGCCTGCACCGTCGGCGCCTGCATGACCGCGAGCAGCACGTCGAACGCGGCATCGTCGCCGCGGCCATCGACGCGCAGGTCACGGACCAGCACCCGCTGCGAACCGGGCTCGTTATACGGAATGCCGGTGGCCCAGACGGTGCCGCGCGCCTGGACGAGGCCGGCGGGGCTGGTGACGGTCATGGCGACGCCGATCGCCAGCCGGCCGCCATTGGTGGCGTAGATGCTGACCCGCCCGAACTCGACCTTGACCGCGCCGATGCCGGGCACCTCCACCGGTTGCCGGGCAAGTTTGGTCAGCGCCCGGGCCAGCACCGGCTCGAGCTGCTCGTAATCGGCGACGACGGGGATATGAACGCGAAAGCCGGTGTCGGCGGCGATGCGCGAGGGCGGCGGCAGCGGTGTCGCCGGCGGATCGGGCGGACGCTTGCCGATGAAGGTCTCGGTATTGGCCAGCACCGCCAGCTTCAGCACCAGCTTGCCGTCCTCGAGCCGATAGCCGTCATAGTGGAGCTGTTGCGGCGCGATGCGCAGCCACACCGGCGGGTTGGTGCGGTTTAGCATCACCGCGGTGAAGCCCTTGCGCCAGGCGGTGTCGATCCGCTCGCGCGGGTGCAGGCGGGCGAGCTCGACCGGGATGCGGGCCTGCAGCCGCGCGATGACCTTGGCCAGTTCCGGGTCGGCGCGGCCGGCAAAGGTGATGCGCGCGCCGAGCAGCGAGATGCCGGGCTTTTCGGTCCAGTCGTAATCGATGTCGACCTTGGCGGTCGGCTGCCAGTCCCCGGTCATGCCGAGCCGGACGGCGGCGCGAACCTCGGCGGCGGCGGTCGCCGTCTCGGACTTGACGAGCCCGCCGACGTCCCTGGCCGCCACCGTCGCCGATACCGGCATGGCCAGCCGGATGACATCGCCGCTGCCCGACAGGCGGATCGGCCCGCGCGTCACCTGGCCGACGATGCGGCAGCTGATGTCGGGCGTCACCTTGGCGTTGTCGAGGCCGACTTCGCAGCCGGTCTTCTCGCATTTCAGGCCCTTGCACTTGAGCTTGGGGACGACGCAGGCGGTGACCCGGGCCGCCTTGACGCATTCGGTCTGCTTGTCGATCTCGACCAGTGTTTGCGGCACCTCGGCGTTCAACTGCGCCTCGAGGTCGGCAATGCGCGCGCTGATCGGCACGACGATGGTCGATGACTGCGGCTGGATCGGCGACACGCTGGTCAGCCGCGGCGGCGCCGGGTTCGACGTGCGATCGCCGCACGCCGCGAGCAATGCCGCCATCGGCAGCAGCCACGCCAAGCCGAAGCCTTTCGCCATGCGTCTCCGTATCCCTGCCATTGCCGGCGCGGCACAATTGGCCATCGCCGCCATGCGGTCAACCGCGGCGACCCCGACTCGCTTTCCGTTCAGTCGAACCACAGGGCCCGCTCAGGCTGAGCCTGTCGAAGCCGTGTCCCAAGGCGGGGCTCGCTGGGGCTTCGACAAGCTCAGGCGCCCGGCGAACGGCTTCGACAAGCCCAGCTTGAACGGATCGATTACGCTAGCCCAGGTGGGCGCGGGCCTGTTCCCAGCCGTCGCGGCCGGCATAGGGCGTGATCACCGGCACGATCCCATCGACCCCGTCGAGGGCGCGCCAGTTGACGCTGTAGCCGTCCGGGTGCGAGCGCGGGACATAGAAGCTCTTGATCCCGCAATGCCGGCAGAACAGGTGGCGGGCGGTGCCGGTGCCGAAGCGGTATTCGGCGAGCGCGCCGCCGCCGGCGAGCAGGGTGAAATCATCGGCGGCGACGATGAGATGCAGATAGCCGGTCTTGGCGCAGATCGAGCAGTCGCAGTCGAGCAGTTGCGGCGGGTCGGCAAAGCCGACGCGGAAGCGGACGGCGCCGCAATGGCAGCCGCCTTCGGCGACATGGAGCGCGGGGGTGACCATGCCCTATCTGGGGCCGGAATGGCGATGGCGGCAAGTCCCGGCATGCTGAATGGCTCTTGACGGTTGCGCTGCCGTAACGGATGCGGCCGTGGCATCGACAGGAGATACCATGATCCGTCTCATCACCTTTGCCGGCTTGTTGCTTACTGCCGGTCCAACCACGGCGCAGTCCGCCAACGCGCCCGGCGGCAACGCCGATAACGGCAGCATCGGTCCCGCGGCGATTCCGGGCGTCACGCGCGAAGAAAAATTGCGCAACATTACCGCGGCCCTGAAAAAGATGGACAGCAACGGCGACGATCGGATCACGTCGGAGGAATGGCTTGCAGCCGGGGGCAAGAAGGCCAGTTTCGACATTCTCGACTATAACAAGGACAATGTCCTGACCTGGCAGGAACTGCGCAGCAATGCCCGCAAGCTCCGGGCCTTCAACGACTTTGTCGCTGCCTCGCCTTACTGACAACAATCGGCAGCGCGACCAGACCGGCGGCGATCAGGCCTGCCGCCACCGGGCGCAGCTGCGCCTCCAGCCACAGGCTGGTGCGGCGGACGGACTGCGGCTGGTTGCTCTCGATGGCGCCGTCGCTGCGGCTTTCCCACAGATTGTCGGCGGTTTCGGGAGGCGGGGCCTGGTCGGTCTGCTGCGCCCCGGTGCCGAAGGTCGCCATGGCGCGGTCGAGCAGGCCGGGCGCCAGCATGTCGCCCCAGGCCGCACCCTCCCCGAACGAACCGACGGTAATGGCGCGGCGCGGATGCTGGGCGGCGAACAGCACGGCGCGCGCCACCAGCCGCGGATCGTAGAGCACCGGCGGCAGGCGCGCGGGGGCATCCATGAAGTTGCGGGCGTGCTGGGGGAACGGCGTGTGCATGGCCGACGGCTTGATCAGCGTCACGGAAACGGGCGCGTCGGCCTCCATCAGCTCGGTGCGTAGCGCATCGGTGAAGCCCTTCACCGCGTGCTTCATCGCCGAATAGGGACCCTGCTGGATCATCGTGCGATCGCCGAGCACGCTGCCGATATTGATGATGGCACCGCCGGTCTGGCGCAGGCGCCGCGCCGCCGCCAGTGATCCGGCCACCGTGCCCCAATAGCCGACGTCGAAGACCCGGCGCTGGTCGGCGATCGGGGTCTCGCTGACCGTGCCGAAGGTTCCGGCCGCGGCATTGTTGATCCAGGTGTCGAAGCCGCCGAAGCGTTCGGTGGTGGCCGTGGCGATGCGTTCGGCGGCGTCCTCGTCGGCCATGTCGGCGGCGAAAATCGCGACGTCGGCGCCATCGAGGGCCAGGCGGTCGGCGATGTCGCGCAGCGCGGCTTCGTTGCGCGCCGACAGCATCAGCCGGGCGCCCGCCGCCGCGGCCGCCTCGGCGATGGCGAGCCCGATGCCGCTGCTGGCGCCGGTGATGACGATACGCTGCGCGGCAATCGGCTTGAGGACAATCGGCATCGGCAAAGGCTCCCTGGTTGGCCAAGGAACGCCCAGGCGGCGGTTGTGATACCGCGACATTTGGCTGCCTCTGGTCATCACCGGGCATCGGATTTATGGTTATGGCCTGCTGGCGGCATCGGGGGACACGAACATGGCACAGCTTTGGCCCGCATTGGCGCTGCTGCTTGCAGGCGCTGCCATACCGGCGATGGCATCGGCGCAACCCGCAGCCCGGCAGGCGCCGGCTGCGCTCGCCGGCACGACGCCATCGGGCGCGACCTTCGACCTGTCGCCGGGCTGGACCCGGAAGACCCTGCCGAACCTTGTCGAACTCGCGGCGCCGGAGGGCGACTACCGGATCGCGCTCGTCGATGTCGGCCCGGCGACCGATGCCGCCGATGCTGCTGCCCGGGCGTGGAAACTATGGTCGCCCGGCCAGACACGCCCGCCCAAGCTGGTCACGGCGCGGCCGCCGCGCAACGGCTGGGAGGAACGCCAGGTCATCGATTACGAGACCTCGCCGAACGAAAAGCGCTCGCTTTTTGCCATCGCCTATCGGAACGGCCCGAACTGGACGCTGGTGCTGGCCGACGGCGCCGAGGCGACCGGCGAGAAACGGTTGGCGGCCATCGGCCTGGTTCAGCAGAGCCTGCGGCCGGCCGGCTATACCCGCGAAAGCTTCGCCGGTCGCACGGCCAGGCCGATGGACGCCGCGCGGATCGCCGCGCTGCGCAGCTTTGTCGAGCAATCGATGCAGCAGCTCGGCGTGCCCGGCGCGGCCTTCGCGGTGACCGACCGCAGCCGCACGCTTTATTCGGACGGGGTCGGGGTCCGGGTCATCGGCGATCCGACGCCGATCGACGGCGACACGATGTTCGCGATCGCCTCGAACACCAAGGGCATGGCGACCCTGCTGCTGGCCACGCTGGTCGACGAGGGCAAGCTCGACTGGGAACAGCGGGTGACCGAGGTCTATGCGCCATTCCGGCTCGGCAGCACCCAGACCACCGGCAAGGTGCTGGTCAAGCACCTCGTTTGCGCCTGCACCGGCCTGCCGCGCAAGGACCTCCAGGTCATCCTGAATTCGGATCCCAATGCCGCTGCCAGGGATACGTTCGTCCAGCTGGCCATGACCGAACCGACCAGCGGCTTCGGCGAGGTTTTCCAGTACAATAATCTGATGGCGTCGGCGGCGGGCTATATCGCCGGCCACCTTGCCGAACCGGCGGCCGACCTCGACCAGGCGTTCGCAAGGGCGGTGACCGGGAAGGTCTGGCAGCCGCTCGGCATGACGCGCACGACGCTGGATTTCGCCGCGGCAACGCAGGGCAATTGGGCGCGCCCGCACGCCACCGACATTGCCGGCCGGCCGCAACCGATCCTCGATGCCGGGCAAAAGCTGAACTTTGCCTTCACCCGCTACGGCGCCGCCGGCGGCGCCTGGTCGACGAGCAGCGACCTCGCGCGCTACGTCCGCTTCGAGCTCAACGAAGGCAAGCTCGACGACGGCCGCCAATATGTCTCGGCGGCAAACGTGCTGCGCCGGCGGGTGGCGAACGTGCCCGTCGGGGAGGACCGCGTCTATGGCATGGGGATGCAGGTCGACAGCGACTATGGCGTCGACGTCGTGCACCACGGCGGCAGTCTCGCCGGCTACAAGAGCGACATCATCATCGTCCCCGGGGCCGGCATCGGCGCGGTATTGCTGACCAACGCCGACGACGGCCAGGCCCTGCTGCGGCCGTTCATGCGGCGGCTGCTGGAACTGCTTTATGACGGCAAGCCGGAAGCGGCCGGCGACGTCAGCGCCTCGGCGACGCGGATCAAGGCCGAGACGGCCAAGGAGGCCGAGTCGGTCTCGGTGACGCCGGACACGGCCGCGACCGCGGCGCTCGCCGGCGCCTACGACAACGCCGATCTCGGGCCGATCACCGTCACCCGCGACGACAAGGGCACGCGATTTGCGTTTCGGACGATGGCGACCCCGGTCGGCACCAAGAAGAACGACGACGGGACCATCAGCTTCGTGGCGCTCGACCCGACGCTATTGTTCTTCCCGCTGGTCGCCGGCAAGCAGGGCGACAAGCGGACCCTCACGGCTCGCGACAGCCAGCACGAGTTCGTGTTCGTCGAGCGCTAACGGCGGGCGCCCGCCGGCATTTTCGTGGCTGCACGGCAAAGCCGCTCCGGGCCGCCCTGTCTCTGGTCATGATGCGACATGATATTCATGACTCCACGGCCCGGGCCGGCCGCGGCGGAAGCGTGTCGGCGACGCCGGGGCGCCCCAGCCGGAACGCCGGCAACAGGGGCGCGCCATCGGCCAGGACGCCCGCGACATGGTCGCCGATCGCCGCCGAATGCTTGAAGCCGTGGCCGGAGCAGGCCGACAGCAGCAGCAGGCGATCGTTGTGCGGATCGTGGTCGATGATGAAATCGCCGTCGGGGCTGAAGGTGTAGAGGCAGACCAGGTCGCGGACGGAGGTGCCGCCGAGGCCGTTCAGCCGCCCGGCGATGTGGGTCCGGGTCATGGCGTCGGCCTCGTCGGCGGCGACGGCGCGATCGATCGCGTCGGGGGCCGGGGCGATGCGGGCATATTGTTCCTGCGCCACCTTGACCGCCGCCGTCGGCAGGCCGGGGACGAGCGGGAAGCCGTAGAAGCTGTCCGCAGGCGTCGCGCCGTGCATCCACATGAAGGTCGGGCAGCGATCGACGTGCCACAGGCCGGGGTCTTCGGGCGGATACCAGTGCAGCACCTGGCGCAGCAGCTGCAAGCCGCCGAGCGCGCGGGGGGCAAGGCCCGGGGTCCAGCCGCCGGCCGCGAGCACGACCCGGTCGGCGCGATAGCGGCCCTGATCGGTGGTGACGGCAACGCCATCGCCGTCGCGGACGATGGCGACGACGGCTTCCCCGGTGCGGATGCGGGCGCCGAGACGGGCGGCCTGGTCGAGTTGTGCGGTGATGCAGCGTTCGGGGAAGACCAGCCCGCCTTCGGGCTCGAAATAGACGCGTTCATGGCCGCGCAGCGCGAATTGCGGAAAGCGTGATCGCGCTTCGGCGATGCCGAGCTCCTCGTGCGCCAGGCCCTGGGCAGCGGCGCTGGCCAGCGTCGTTGCCATGAAATCCGGCTTGCCGTGCATGACGCCGGCGCCGCCGCTGCCGTCGATGGCGAGGAAGCCGCATTCGCGCAGCAGTTCGAGGCCGGTCGCCGCCTCGAGATCGCGCCAGATCGCGTGCGAGCGGACGGCGAGCGGGCCATAGACCGCGCCTTCGCCGACGCCGCGCCGGGTGATGCGGGTGTCGCCGTGGCTGGAGCCTTCGCCATGCGGCGGCCGGAAGCGGTCGATGCCGAGCACGCGCACGCCGCGGCGGGCGAGCTGGTACAGCGTCGCGCTGCCCATGGCGCCGAGTCCGATCACGATCACGTCCGCCGTCATGCTGCCTCCGCCCGCCGATCCCCGGCGATCGGATTGGCAACCGCCGGCGCCCTTGTCCAGACCGCCGGACATTCGCCCGGGCACCGACAGCGATGATCCGCGGCCTGGTGCCACCTGCGTGCCGCGGCCGGCGAACCCGGGTGGATCATGGGCGTTGTGTTCCCGACCACCGGTTCACGGTGGTGCGAGGTGGAGAAGTCTCATGACGACGATGCTCAATGGACAGTTCGATACGCGGCGACAGGCCGAGATGACGATCGAGCGTCTGGTGCAGGAATATGGCGTCGATCGCGCAGCCATCACGGTGACCGCGGCAGGCGACGCGAACACCGCCGGACTGGAGCGGGCAGGATCGGACAATCCGGCCGAGAACCCGCTCGACGACGGACGCGGCGATGCCGCGCTGGCGGGTGCCGTGCGCGTCGAAGTGGCGCTGGCAGACAGCGACGCCGCCAGCGACGTGCGACGTGCCTTCGCCGAGTTCTCGGCCAACGACGTCGAGCAGGAATAGGCGCTGGCGCCGGATTTGCGGAAAAAGGGACCAGCCGATGCGTGTCAAAGCCGTGCTTTTCGACATCGACGGCACCCTCGTCGACAGCAACGACCAGCATGTGCTGGCATGGGCGGCGGCATTCGCCGAGATCGGCAAGACGTTCGATCACGAGCTGCTGCATGATCAGATCGGCAAGGGCGCCGACATGCTGGTTCCGACCCTGCTGCCGGGCCTTGACGCGGCGGCCGTGGAAGAACTCGGCGACCGGCATGGCGCGATCTTCAAGGCGCGCTTCCTCGATGCCGTGCGGCCGTTTCCGCGCGCCCGGGACCTGCTGGCGCACGTCCATGCCAACGGCCAGCAGGTGGTGCTGGCCTCGTCGGCATCCAAGTCCGAACTCGATCACTACCTCGAACTTCTCGATGCGCACGACCTGGTGGTCGCGACGACCAGCGCCGATGATGTCCGGCACACCAAGCCTGCACCCGACATCTTTGCGACAGCGCTCGGAAAGCTGGACGGCATGAGCGCCGAGGACGTCATCGTCGTCGGCGATACGCCTTATGATATGAAGGCTGCGCTGGCGTGCGGCATCGCTGCCGTCGCGGTCCGCTCCGGCAAGTTTGCCGACCAGGTGCTCCGGGAGGCCGGAGCCGTGCAGATCCACGACGACGTGGCAGCGCTGCTGGCGGATTATGCTGCTTCGCCGGCAGGGCGTTGACCGCGGCTATCCGGAAAACGACTGCATTCGCATTGACCCGCCCAGGCTGAGCTTGTGGCTCCAGGCCGTCGATGCGGACCGGGATCGACGCCAGCCATGAGCTGCCAGGCGAAGTGAGATCGTCCGGCCCTGGGTCACCGACGCGATTGGTCGATTCATGCCTTCCGGCCGGGACAAGCCGCCAGGCTGAGCGGACGCATCGCCACCTCGATCGGGCAGCTTGCAAGCGGTGCGATCACGTGGAGCAGCAGCTGGATATCGTTCTGGATCGAAATCGGATCGTGCCCGTCGGCGGCCTGCAGGCTGGCCTTGAGCCAGGCGCTCGTCCCGGGGTTGTCGAGCAGCCAGGCGACCCGGGCCCGCGCCGTCGCCAGGACCGTCTCGGGTTCATGGACAGTCACATTGGCCTTCACGCCGCCAGCTCCGTCGTCATCGCCGGGGCCGCGGCGTCGACGGCCTGCCATTGCAGATCCCCGACATAGCGCCAGGCCATGCCGCCGGCGGCGTCCAGCGCGAACAGGTGCAGCCAGCGATTGTCGAACAGCGCCCGGACGCCGGCGTGGCGTTCGAGGATGTCGGTCATCGCCTCGCGCGGCGCCTCGATGCACACGGTCAGGCGCAGCGGCTCGTGCGCCAGGCCATGGCCGTCATGCACCGATTGCCAGGGCAGTCCGGCCCGCAGGGTGCCGCCATTGCCCTCGACGACGCCGATGCCGCCGACGACGTTGTGCAGCAGCTTGTTGCCGGCACCGAACAGCTCGGGCGCAACGACCGAGCCATAATATTGGAGGCTGATCCAGCTGGCGACGACGACCGGCGCGGTCATGATCAGTTCGAGGACGCCGAAGTCGACGTCGTGGCGCCAGACATAGTCATGGAGAAAGGCGCGGCCGCCGAGGTCGCGCCCGGCGGTGCGATTGCGCGGCGCGGCGATGAAGGCGCGGCAGCCGGCCAGCCCCCATTCGGGGCGCGTTTCTGCCCAATCGGTGCTGCGCCGCGCGATGTCGGCCGCGCCGGCGGCGCGGGGCAGGCGCAGCGCCCGCTCGGCCCGCGCCACGGCGCCGGCGGCGGCCAGCCAGTGCCGGGCCCGGACGATGTCCTTGCGATGCGCCGGCGCTGCCAGGTCGTCGGCAAACAGCGTGAAGCCATCGGTCGTGGTGTCGTGCAGCCCGCCGACGAACTGCGTCGTTTCGGGAATGGTGATGCCGGCGGCGGGCAGGCCGGCACGCACCTCGGGATCGTTGAGCAGGCCGGCCAGCAGCCGCGCATTCACATCGCCGGCATAGCCGCCGCAGGCGCCGCAATGCAGGCCGCTGGCGTGGGGATTGTTGACGACATTGGCGCCGTGGCCGGCAATGACGACCAGCGGCGCGAAGTCGCGGGTCAACGACATGGCGCGCAGCACGGTTTCGGCGGTCTTGAGCTTGGTCGCGGTGTCGAGTGCCGGTTCCACCTGCGGCGCGGGATCGGGCGGGGCCGTGCCATGGGCAATGCCCAGCGCATCGCGGACCAGCTTCAGCGCATAGTTCGGCCCCGCGGCTTCGACAAAGGCAAAGGACGACACCGCCGCCAGTTTGAAGCGCGCCCAGGCGCGGGTGACGCGGACCGCGAGGCGTACTGCAGTGTCGCCGGCGCCATCGTCGTGGCCGCCGGCGCGGGTCGTCAGGCCCGGGTTGAGCAGCACCGGCAGGCGATGTTCGGCGACGTCGGAGCCGAGCCGCCGGTGCGACGCCGTCAGGCCGAAAAAGCCGGCAAAACCCAGGGTGCGGATGCGGGGGTCGAGCGCCTCCAGCGCGCGGCGAAACACCTCCGACCGCACGTCGATGCAGAACACCAGTTGCAGATCCGCTGGCGGCTGCGCCGGGGCCGGGCCCGACAGCGCCGTGGCGATCGAGCGCTGGGCGGCACGCTCGGCGGCTTCCTGGAGGACGGCATCGACGCGGTGGTCGAGGCTCGGCACCAGCGGCGCGGCATGGCCGGCCAGCGCCGCCGCCCAGCCGTCGCCGATGCGATCGCCGTAAAGCGCCAGCAGGGCCATGTCCCACAGCAGCCGGATGGTGAGGAAATCGGTGACCGTCGCGTCGGTGCCGCCGGCGAGTTCCGCCTGCCATTGCCGATAGCGCGCGGCCTGGGCCCAGCCGCCGAGGGTGACCAGCGCCCGGTGAAAGCAGCTTGCCATTGCCGGCTGCGGGACGCCGAGCCGGGCGACCGCTTCGGCAAGGGCGTCCGTCGCCGCTTCGGGCGCCGCGGCAATGGTGGCTGCAAAGCCGCGCAGGCCGAGGATTTCGGGGGTCAGGTCATGGGTGGCCATGGCCCGCCAGGCGGCATAGGCCGACTTGCCGCGCGGGGCGGCCCACAGCGCCTGGCCCTCGTCGAACCAGCCCGCTGCCCAGTTGCCGAAGCGCTCGGCGATGATCGCCGGCCAGTCGATGCCCGACACCTGCGCCGCCAGGTCGGCAACGGTCGGCAGCGGCACCCGCGCCGGGGCGGCCTCGTGCAGGGTCGCCCGGAGCGTTGGGAGATCGAGGGGTGGCCGTGCCGCCGGTGCTGCCGCCAGTGCCGATCGCAGGTCGGCTTCGGTGATCACGCCTGCGGCGACACGGTCGGCATACCAGCGCCGGTCCATCGTCACCGCCACCCCGGCGACCCGCGCCATGCGGGCCGCGACCAGCGCCAGGTCATCGCCGCCCTGGCCGAGCCAGGGGTTGACCGCGACGCTCGACGCCAGCGGCCAGACGGGGGGGATGGCCGATGCGGCGGCCGTGGCGGCCCCTTGCAGAAAGCGGCGGGATGTCATCGTGTTTCTCCCCGAATTGGCGTGGATGGCCGGCGCAGCGCCCAGCCGCCGAGCAGCCGGTCGGTGAGCGCGTTGACGTAGAGTCCGTTCGACAGATGCACGCGCAGCCCGGCGGCCGCGGGGTGATAGGCCCAGAGCGGGAACATGGCCTGGGCGATGGCCACCAGCCCGAAGCTGGTCACCGCGATGACGATGAGCACCCATTCCAGCGGGCCGGGCGCCGGCGCCGGCGGCACGCTGCCCTCCACCAGCCAGGTCGCGGCGACGTGCAGGCCGAAATAGCCGAGCGATGCCAGGGTGGCGAGAATGCTGAGGCGACGGGTGAGCGCCCGCGGCGCGGCCTCCGCCAGGCCCTGCGCCAGCAGATAGGCGATGCCGAAGATGAGAATGGCGCCGAGCGCCAGGGCCTGTGGCGACTGCCCGAGAAAGCCGACGGCGCCGCCGACGACGCCATAGATCGCCAGCGCCACGACAAAGGCCGTGGCGACCGCCGCCGGCCCGGGAATGGCCACCACGCCCGGCCGCCGAAACGCCGCGATGCGGTCGACGGCGCCGCCGGCGGACAGGAAGGCGTGCGCCTTGTACAGCGAATGGGCGACGATATGGAGCAGCGCCAGCGGGAACAGCGCCAGGCCGCACTGCATGATCATGAAGCCCATCTGGGCGATGGTCGACCAGGCCAGCGACGTCTTCACCGCCGGCTGGGTCAGCATGACGAGGCCGCCGAACAGCGCCGTGAAGCCGCCGACCATGACCAGCCCGGCCAGCGCGCCCGGCGAGAGCAGCATGACATCGGCGAAGCGGATGAGGAGGAAGCCGCCGGCATTGATGACCCCGGCATGGAGCAGCGCGGAAACCGGGGTCGGCGCCTCCATGACCTCGGTCAGCCAGCCGTGCGCCGGGAACTGCGCCGATTTGAGGCAGGCAGCGATGGCGAGCAGCGCCGCGGCGACGACGGCCGCGTCACCGCCGGCGCCGCGGCGCGCCGCAGCGACGATGGTGCCGATGTCGGTGCTGCCATAGCCGATGGCGAGCAGCGTCGCCGCCGCCGCCAGCGCGAGATCGCCGAGGCGGGCGACGACGGCCTTCTTGCGCGCCGCCCGCTGCGCCGCGGCGCGTTCGGGGTAAAACAGCAGCAGCCGGTTGAGGCCGATGCCGGTCGCAACCCAGGCGGCGACGAGCAGCACGAGATTGCCGGCGACGACGAGCACCATCACGCTCGCCAGCGTGGCACACAGCCAGGCCATGAAGCGACCCTGGCGGCGCTCGCCGTCGAGGAAGGTGCCGGCGAAGCGAACCACCACCCAGCCGACAAAGGCGACCAGCGCCAGCATCGTCGCGCTGACGGCATCGAGGCGAACCGACAGGCCCGTGCCGGCGACACCGAGCAGCGGCGACGTGGCGGGACCGTCGGCAACGAGCAGGACGATGCTCGAGACCGCGGCGGCCAGCGCCATGACGACAAGCGCCTCGATCTGGCGGATGCGATGGCCGGGCAGATGGCCCGGGCGGGCGAGGCCGATCGTTGCCGCGAGCAGCACGAACAGCGGCGCGCCGAGAGGTATCAGATGGATCATCGCTGGTGTCCCGCCGCCACGCCAGCCGTAGCGTCGGCTGGCTTGTAGCGGCTGCGGAACAGCTCGAAAAATTCATTGTTCCGTTGCTATCGTTCTGTTTAATGCAACTATGCTAGGCGACCTCAACTATCATCACCTGCGCTATTTCTGGGCGGTGGCGCAGGACGGCAACCTGACCCGGACCGCCGAGCGGCTCAACGTCTCGCAATCGGCGCTGTCGGTGCAGATCCGCAAGCTCGAACATCGCCTGGGCCATGCGCTGTTCGAACGGCGGGGGCGCCAGCTGCACCTGACCGAGGCGGGGCGGATCGCCATCGACCATGCCGATGCCATCTTCGCGACCGGCCGCGACCTTGTCGGCACGCTGCAGCAGACGGGGACGGCGCGTCAGGCGGTTCGCGTCGGGGCGCTGGCGACGCTGTCGCGCAACTTCCAGATCGGCTTTGTCCGGCCGATACTCGATCGCGCCGATGTCGAGATCGTGCTGCGCTCGGGCAGCGCGGCGGAGCTGCTGCGCGGCCTCCAGTCGCTCGCCCTCGATGTCGTGCTGACCAACCAGCCGCCACCGGCCGACGCGCTGACGCCGTACATCGCGCATCGCCTGTCGGAACAGCATGTCGGCCTGGTCGGCGTGCCGGCGCTGCTTTCGGGTGACTACAGGATCGAGGATCTGCTGGCCCGCCACCCGCTGATCCTGCCGACCCCGGGCAGCAGCATCCGCACCGATTTCGATGCGCTCGCCGACCGGCTCGGCCTGCGCCCCCAGATCGCCGCCGAAGTCGACGACATGGCGATGATGCGCCTGCTGGTCCGCGAAGGCACGGCACTCGCCGTGCTGCCGCCGATCGCCGTCCGCGACGAGTTGACCAGCGGGATGCTGGTCCAGGCCCAGGAACTGCCCGGCATCGTCGAGACCTTCTACGCCGTCACCATCGAGCGGCGTTTCCCCAACCCGATCGTGCGATCGCTGATCGAGGCGACGATCGATACCGCGATGACATGAGGGTCGGGACGGGCGCCGCCGGTGCTGGTTCGACAGGCCGGGCGCTGACGGCCTGTCGACCTGGGGCCAGCGCATGCCGTCGGGCGGCACCTGACGATGACGATCTGCTCCGAATGCCATGGCAGCGATCTGGGCGGTGACGCCGTCGAGGGCGGTCCGGCACTTGCGGTCGCCGCCAGCTATGACCTGTCGGCGTTTCGCACGCTGATGCGCACCGGGCGTCCTCCCGGTGGCCCCGATCTCGGCATAATGACCGAAACGGCGCGCGAGGACCTGCGGGTACTCAGCGACACGGAAATCGCTGCCATACACCGCTACCTGCGCGCCCGCGCGCTGGCGCCGCTGTGAAGGTATCGCGCCCGAGACGTCGGAATCGCCGGTCGGCGATGAATTCGGCGCAGCGGTTCTCATGTTGACAAGACCTGCCATGAACGAGCGGGCGGTGGCACGTCGTGGATCGGGAAAGCCCTGCTGCCAGCCATCATGTATGCCCGGCCGCCCGGCAACAAAAGCTGCGGGACCGCACCTCGGCGAAAACTCGGCAGAAATGCCCGGTTTTTCGTGCTTGGGCACGCACGGCGCAAGGTAGCCCGATCGACTAGCGCGGCTAATCGAATCGCTTAGCGCGGCGGCGCGACTGGTGGGGCATGATCTTGGCAGCACAGGAGCCTCCATATGGCCGAGATCCAGAGCCTTGCTGCCCAGCCGCGGCAGGCGGCGTTCGATGGAAACGATGTCGCCGGCCTTGCCGCCGGGCTGCTCGAGCTGGCTCGATCGCTGCCCGGCGGGGTGTCGGCGCTGGCCGGCGTGCTGGCCGAATTCGGCGGCCGGCTGCCCGATCTTGCCCGGCAGCTCGGTGCCCTGGTCGAGCGGCAGATGACGCCGGTCGAGCGCGGGCAACTTGCGGCCGCGAGCGCACCGCCACCACCGGCCTCGGTCGCCAGCCATGTCGTGCGCAGCGGCGAGACCTTGTCGTCGATCGCCGCCGCCAACAACACCGACTGGCAGAGCATGGCGCGCGCCAACGGCCTCGCGAATCCGGATCTGATCCGGCCCGGCCAGCGCCTCGTCATCCCCGGTCGCGCCGAAGCCGCCGCCCCCACGACGCCGGCGCCGAATGCCGCTGCCCCGTCATCCGGCGGCGTATCGGCCGCCGGCATGACCGCGATTTTTGACCGCGAGGCCCAGGCCGGCGTCAGCAACCGCCTGCACTGGCCCGGCGGCGCCAGCGGCGTTACCCTGGG
The DNA here is from genome assembly GCA_003241875.1 of Alphaproteobacteria bacterium. GTDB lineage: Bacteria > Pseudomonadota > Alphaproteobacteria > Sphingomonadales > Sphingomonadaceae > Sandarakinorhabdus. The sequence goes on along the minus strand of QBLU01000028.1, from coordinate 20,607 downwards.
GCCGGGTTACGACCTGAAGGGCCGCAGCGCCGCCAGCGTCGTTGCCGACCTGACTGCCATCGGCCTCGATCGCGGCGCGGCGGCGCAGGTCGCCCGCGGCGCCGGCCTGTCGGGTGCTGCCGCCCGCGAATTCGCCGCTGCCAATCGCGGCGCCGTCAACCTGACCGCGGCCCAGGAAACCGCGCTGCTGTCGCGGACCGTGGCGCCCTATGCCGAGGCCGTCCGCGCCAACGTCCGCGTGCCGCTGAACCAGAACCAGTTCGATGCGCTGGTGTCCTTTGCCTACAACATCGGCACCGCGGGCTTCGAAGGGTCGTCGACGTTGCGCCGCCTGAACGCCGGTGACGCTGCTGGCGCCGCCGACGCCATGCGCTTGTGGAACAAATCCGACGGCGCGGTGAACCAGGGCCTCGTCAACCGCCGCGAGCAGGAGGTTCGCCAGTTCAACACGCCCGCGGCGGCCGCGATCGCGCCCGAGGCGGCGCGCCTGTCTGCGCCCGCGCGCCCGGCGACGCCGGCCGCCAACGATTTCGCCGCCCAGATCGCCACCCATGGCGATGCCCAGGCTCGCGCCGATTTCGCCGCCGGCCGCAAGGTCGTGGTCGCGCTGCGCACCGACACCAATGTCGCCAGCAACGACAACGGCCGCTACGACGATCGCATCGCCGTTGTCTGGCGCGACGCTTCGGGCCAGGTCAACGTCCGCGAATTCGCCGGCAATACCGAGCCATCGGGGCAGTACCGATACGACGGCGCCAAGGGCAGCCGGGGTTATGGCGTCGACATGAACGGCGATGGCCGTCCGGATCTGGGCCGCATCCAGGCCGGCAGCTATCGCTATACCCAGCAGGCCGACCGCTTCCTCGGCAACACCTATTTCCGCCCCGACAGCACGACGCCGGCGCAGCGCGATACCAATGGCGACGGCCGCTTCGACGCCAATGATCGCAACGGCCTCGATCGCACCGGTGCCGGCCGCTCGATGCTGATCCACCAGGGCGGGGCGAGCAATACCTGGTCGGCCGGCTGCCAGACGCTGGCCGGTGCCGACTTCAACAGCTTTGTCGCGGCGCTTGGAGGGCAACGCAGCTTCAGCTATGTCCTTGTGAATGCGAACCCTTGATCGCCTGCTGCTCGGCCTGCTGATGACTGGTTGCAGCCCCGACGACCCGGCGCCGGACCGCACCGCCACATCGGCCGCCGAGCCCGTGGCGGCGGCCCCTGTCGTCGACAAGCCGGCGCCGATCCCGGCGACACCGCGCCTGCTGGCCCCCGCCGATCCCGCCGGGTCGGTCGTCGATTTCGGCAGCCTGCAGGGCCGCTGGCAGGTCGTCGGCGTGGCGCTCGCCGATGGCCCGGTGCAGGCCTATGTCGACGACGATCCCGCCTATATGGGCCAGGTGATGGCGGTCAAAGACAAGACGCTGGCCTGGGAGGCACCGCGATCGCCGACCACCGCAACGCTGGGCGATGTCTGCACCGGTGCCGCCACCATGCGGCTAGCCGATACCGCCGCCGGCAATGCCGTCGCCGGGCTCGAGGGCGGGCTGCGCCAGGTCGGCGTCGGCCGGCCGCAGCCGCACGAAGTCGCCTGCCTCGATGGTGGCAGCTGGGGCGGCAGCGATGGCGGCGTGTTGCTGTTTCCGATCGACGACCGCACCCTGGCGATGCGCTGGTATGACAATGTCATCCTGAAGCTGCGCTGGCAGGCGTCCTGATCCCGGTCAGATGCGATCATATTCGCGGGCGACGGCGTGGCGCATCCGGGCGCGGAACCCGGCCGCCGCGGCGCGTGCCGGGCCCGGCGACGCGCCGCTGCGCGCCAGGGCATCGAGCATCGTGAACGCCGCGTCGCCGTGCCGCCGGCTGCCGAACAGCGGCAGCGCCAGCCGGATGGTGCGCTCCTCCTCCCCCGGCCAGGTCGCGGTGCAGGCGAGCGCCGCCACGATGCGCCGCAGCGCCGGCGGCGGCACCTCGGCATCGCCGATCCGGCCGCGGCTGCGCCACTGCGCCGGCCAGGCCGCCGCCATCGCCTCGCCGTGGCGCGTGCCCTCGGTCAGTGATGCACCGGCGACATAGGGCCGGCACGGCGGCGGGGGTGCCGCCGCCGCCACGGCGATCCACAGCCCGATGATGATCATGTCGCCTCCCGGCTCGCCACGAAAAGATCCTGCAGGGCCTGGAAACGCGGCTGTTCGGCCAGGGTTCGCCAGGCGTCGCGAAAGCCATCGCTGCCGACGGGTGCGGCTGCCAGCCGCTGCGCCGCCGCCGGGTCGATGGCGGCAACCAGGTCGGTGAATGCCGCCATCGGTGCGCCCGCCGCAATGCCGCGGCCATAGGCCCAGCCGGCCATGCTGTCGTACCGGGCGGCGTCATAGGGCGCAGCGTGCGCCATGGCCCTCAGGTCGCCGGCCAGCCCCGGCAGCGCCGCGATCCGCACCGCCAGCAGCACCGCCGCGTCGGGCACCTCGCGCAGCCGGGTGGTGGCGCGCGCATCGCCGGCGGCGCCGGGCCGATCGACCCGCGCCGCCGCGACCTGGAGGTCGTTGTCGAGCGGCGTCCGCACCAGCGCCGGCACATTGTCGAACATCCGGCCGCCGAGGATATCGAAGCGCCCGGCGATGTCGGGCCAGATGTCGCCGGCCCTGATGTCCTGGCCCGGCGTGGCGATCGGCGACGGTTCCGCCGGCGCGCCGATGCGGGTCACAGGTTGTGGGTTTCCAGCCGCTGCGTCGCGATTTCCAGCCGGCTGACGACGCCGTCGACGCCGTTCCCGTCGCCAGTCACGTTGCCGGTCACGTCAAGCGTTGCCGACAGCGCCGACAGCTCGTTGCCCGATCCGGCCAGCGCATTGACGTTGAGCGCCGCGGCACGGGTGAAATCCTCCAGCGCGCGCAGCAATGCGCCCTCCTGCGCCGGCGTCGCGCCCAGCCTGGCCGCGACGCCGCCGGCAAGATCGCGCAGGCCATAGGCGTCACCCTGGGCCAGCCGCCCGGCATCGGGGCCAAAGCCTGCGGCGCCGCTCATCGCCGACCAGCCGGCGCCGGCGTTGCCGCCAAAGGTCGCCGCGGCCCAGCCGGTGACGCGTGCCCCGACCTCGCCGATCAGCGTCCGCGTCATCGCGTCGGCACCCACCCCGGCGCCGACAGCCGCCGGCGCGGGCAGGGGGCCAAGGCGATCGATCCCGTTCATCGGTCTACTCCCAGTGGCGACAGCATCGCCGATCCCGTGCCTTTTACGCCCGGCCGCCGGCGCTTGCGATAATCGAAGCGACTAGAGTTGATTGCATTCGAGTTGACCCGCTCAGGCTGAGCTTGTCGAAGCCCCCGCGAACACCGCCCTGCGACACGGCTTCGACAAGCTCAGCCTGAGCGGGCCTTTGGTTCAACGGAACTGAGCAAGTCTGGCGCCGGAACCGCCTCACCGCTTAACAAAACCCGCATCGGTCAGCCGCAACTGCCGCAGGTCGGCACCCGTTCCCAGAAACGTCTTGTAGGTCACTTCGCCGACTCGCCGGTAATCGGCCTTGCTGATCTTGCCATTCTGGACCGACTCATAAATCGCGGTGGCGACCAGCGTGTTGAAGATCGCTTCATCGGCCATCTGCTGCTTTTTCGGCGCGTCGAACCTGGCCGCCGCGGATCGCGCCAGCCCGGCGCGCAACTGCCCGCGCACGGCGCGCGCCTGCGCCACGGTGAAGTCCGCCGCATCATTGGCGATCACCCAGCTGACCAGCCAATAAGCTGCCATCGTATCGGCCACATCGTTGCTTTTCAGGCCATAGGCCGCCGCCGACCGGTCGAAGATCGCCGCCATGTCGTTCCCGGCCAGAACCTGCCGGTATTCGGCGACCGCGTTCGGCTGCCGCTGCGCCAGCTCGGCAAGCAGCCGGGCCTCCGATCGTCGCTGCACGACCTTGGAGCGCACGAAATCGGTGCGGAATCCGGCGGCGGCACGGTCGTGCGAGGGAGACGAACCGCTCGCCGACTTTGGCGCCGGCGTCGTCGGCCGGCTGCTCCCGGCCACGTGCTTCCGGGCGATATCGTCGATGATCGACCGGTTGATCACCTCCCGCGAAATCGCCATCGAGGTGTCGAGCGACGGCGAGGCCCAGCCGCCGCCATAGTCGCTGGTGCCATAGGGGCTGTCCTGCGCGACCGCCGCAGCCGCATGGAGGGCCGCCAGGCCGACCGCCAAACCCGTCGCCAGCGCCGTCCGCAGCCGCCAGTTGCGCCTGCCCATCGCCGTCACCGCTTGACGAACCCGGCATCGGTCAGCTGCAGGCTGCGCAGGTCGGCGCCGAAACCGACGAAGGCCCGTTGTGTGGCGTCGCTCACCCGGCGGTAGTCAAGACCGCTGACCTTCCCGATTTCCTTGTTCTGGAAGACTGCCGTGAGGACGAGCGTGTTGAAGATAGCCTCGTCCGCGAGGCGGTGCTTCTTTTCGGGACTGAACCCGGCGACTGACGTGCGCGCGATGCCGGCTTTTACCTGATCGCGCACGGCCCGCGCCGCAGCCGGCGAAAAATCCTTGGCGTCATTTGCGACGACCCAGCCGACGAGCCAATAAGCTGCCATGGTGTCGGCGATGTCGTTGCTGCGAAAGCCGAACGCTTGCGAGGCCTTGTCGAAGGTTCGGGAAATATCCGTACTGGCAAATATCTGCCGATACTCCGCGACTGCTTCCGGCTGACGCTTTTCGAGTGCGGAAAGGATGCTGGCCTCGGACCCCTTCTGTATGGCCTTCGAGCGCGTAAAACGCGTCTGCACGCTGGCCGCTGTCGGGCCCGGCGCCTGGAGAGCGGTCGCAAAAACACTCGGTCCACCATCGAAGGCCAGCGCCGGCGATCGGCTTTGCGAAACCGCACCCCGACGGCCTTGCCGCGAACTGTCGGCGGCGCGCACCCCCATCTCGGTCGCCAATGCGAAGTTGCCGATCGAAATGGCGGTTTCGGTCGATGGCAATGCATATTGCGCGTGCACAACCGTCGGCGAACAGGCCATGGTCACCAAAGCTATCGCTCGCAGGAACATCGACGCACCTCGACAAACGCAAAAATACGGCGGCGAGCATAGCTCGCCGCCGCTTACAATTTGATTACTGACGGCGAGCGAGTGCCGACGAAGCTTCGCCGATGCCCTTGAGCGTGTTGTTCAATGCTTCGCCGATGATCTTCACCTCCTGGCTGAGCGCGTTCATTTCGGCAGACAGCTCCTGGTACTGCGAGGTGTTCTTGCCGTCGATCTCACCCATGGCGCCAAGCTCCTGGGCATTGGCTGCCATCTGGTCGATCTTGTTGTCCATGGCCTGGCCCAGCGCCAGCGCGATCTGCATGAGCACGCTGCCGCCCCGGGCACCGCCGACGCCGGCCGACTTGCGCCCGCTGTTCTCGGCACCCTCGTCGCTGGCGGCGCGCGCCGCGCGGCTGGCCTGCTCGTCGATGAAGTTCTGAACGGTGTCGGCGGCCTGGCGCTGGAAGTTGCCCGCGGCGCTGCCGTTGAGCTGGAACGCATCGCTGAGGCCGGAGATCGCTTCCTGAAGGTTGCGGGTGGCACCCTGCGTATCGCCGAGCGAGCCGGCTGCAGCACCCTGCGCCATGTCGATGAACTGCTGCGGCAAGCCAAGCTGCTCGCCGGCCTTCTGGATGATCTCCTGGACCACCTGGCTGACGACCTGCTGCATCGCCTGCGCGATGATGGCGCCGAGCGGTCCGCCAAGCGCGGTTCCGATCATCGCGGTGACGGGATTGAAGGAACCGAGAATGTTGCCGAGCATCGTAAGTCTCCCTGGCTGATCCTGGCCGGAACCGGGGACCATCCCCGCCTTGACCGACACCTTCTTCTACCGACCCCCGCGCCGCCCCGCGCTCAGCGTTCCGATTAGCGGGCATAATCGTTTTGACTAATCCGACGGATAGAACAGCAGCCCCGCCAGCGCCGCGAGCTCGCGCATGCCGTCGAGTTCGAGCTTTCGACAGACGTTGGCGAAATGGACGCGGACGGTGTTCTCGGCGATCATCAGCAGGGTCGCGATATCGGCATTGGCGCGGCCCCAGCCGAGAAACTTCATGCAGGTAAGCTCCATCGGCGTCAGCTTTTGCAGCTGGGCGCGATGCCGCGCCGGGACGCGGGCGGCAATGATGATCTGGTCGCCAAGCGAAAGCCCGGCCGGCGGCGCGGCCACCGGGTCGGTCGCGCGCAGCAGCGCCGCCAGCTGCGCCAGCCGGTCGTCGTCGAGCGTCATCGCGGCGCCCGCATCAACCGAGCCCCTTGAGCAGATCGCTAAGCACCTGCCGGCGGCTGAACAGGTCCTCCATCACCGCCAGGACATAGGCGGGCACCAGCAGCAGCAGCAGCGCCGTCACCGTCCACGACTTGATCGACATCGACAACTGGAAGACGTTGAGCTGCTGGGCAAAGCGATTGACGAGGCCCAGCCCCGCGTCGATGACGAACAGCACGGTCAGGATCGGCGCCGCCAGCAACGTCGCCAGCACCATCAGCCGGCCGAACTCGGTTTCGAACAGCAACAGCCCCTCGGGCGCCAGCCGCGGCATCGTCGCTGCGATCGGCCACAGGCCATAGGATTCGATCAACACCAGCACGAGCAGCGACAACCCGCCCGAAAAGATGAAGACGAGGTTCGCCAGCCGCCCGAGGAAGGCGCCGTTGAGGCTGGTCTGGTGGCCCGACAGCGGATCGACGACCTGCGCCATGGTGGCGCCGACCTTGGCATCGATGATCTGGCCCGCGGCCTCCATCGCATAAAGAATCGAGCCGAAGAAAAAGCCAATGATCAGGCCGACGAACAGCTCCTTGGCATATAGCGAGATCCAGCCGACGACCGACAGCGCCGCCATGTCGAGCGGCGGCTGCAGCGCCAGCGAGACCAGGCCGAGCGAGAGCAGGATCGAATTGCGCACCGTCGGCGGCACGATCTCGGTCGAAAACAGCGGCAGCATCGCGAAGGCGACGGCGATTCGTGTCGTCGACACGCCGAGCAGCAGCAACTGGTCGGCCCAGCCCATCAGCGCCGCACCATCGCCGGGAATTCGGTGAAGATGCGATCGCTGAAGACATAGAGGCTCGACGCCAGCAGCGACGCGGTGATGAAGATCGTCACCACGATGGCGAAGAACTTCAGCGTGTATTGCAGCGTCTGTTCCTGAAGCTGCGTCGCCGCCTGGATGATCGCCACGGCGAGGCCGACGATCGACGCGGCGACGATCGGCGGCGCCGACAGCAGCAGCACTAGCCACAGCGCCTCGCTGGTGAGAGCGATGATGTCGCTGTTCAGCACGGCGCGTCTCCCTCAGACATAGCTCAGCACCAGGCCGTGCGCGAGCTTTACCCAGCCATCGACGAGCACGAACAGCAGCAGCTTGAACGGCAGGGAAATGGTCGTCGGCGACAGCATCATCATGCCCATCGCGAGCAGGATGTTCGAAATGACCAGGTCGATGACGAGGAACGGCAGGTAGATCAGAAAGCCGATCTGGAACGCCACCGACAGTTCGTTGACGACAAAGGCCGGCACCACGACGACGAAATCCTGCTCGGTCATCGTCGCCGCCCGCGCCGGATCGATTCGCCGCGAGGTCTTCAGGAACAGCGCCCGTTCCTGCGGGCGGCTGTGCTTCAGCAGCCATTCGCGCAACGGCTCCTTTGCCGCCACCGCTGTCCCCATGATGGCGCCGGCCTCGGTCGGCACCGCCGAAACCCCGGCCGCCGCCGCCATGCGCGTGCCCACCGGCTGCATGACATACAGCGTCAGCACCAGCGCCAGGCCGTTGAGGACGATATTCGGCGGCACCTGCTGCAACCCCAGGGCGTTGCGCAACAGGCTGAGCACGACGACCATCTTGGTAAAACTGGTCACCATCACCGCGACAAACGGCGCCAGCGCCAGTGCGACGACAACGACGAGCGCCGAGCCCGGCGTGAAGGTCGACAGGTCCATCAGCCGGGGCCGGGGCCGGCAAAGACCCGATCGAACAGCACGCCATGGCCCTCGCCGATCGCCACCAGCGTCCCGGAACCGACGGGCGTGCCGCCTGCCATCACGGTGACGGCGACTTGGCCGGGCGGCCCCGGTAGTTCGAGCACCGACCCCGGGCCCAGTCGCGCCAGGTCGGCGACCGCCATCGGCGCGCCGGCGATCCTGACGCTGACCGGCAGCTCCAGCGTTGCCGGGTCGAGGCTCGCGGTACCAGCGTCTTCGTCCATCGCCATTCTCCAGTTTCCGGTCACATGCACCGCGCGCCCGGCAAGCACCGCCGGCCGGCGCCAGTTGCCGACGCGCAGCATCGCCGCGCCGACACCCAGCAGCAGATCGCCTCGACAAGCCCGGCGGCGCAGCGGCGGCGCCGCCAGCACCAGGTCCCAGCACGCCGTCATCGCGCGCGGCGGCCCCGGCACCGGCGCCAGCGGGGCCGCGTCGGGCACCGCCAGCAGCAGGCGCTCATCGCCCGCGGCAAGCCGCAGGACGACGCCATCGGGCGCCGCCGCCGCCAGCGACTCGGGCAGCAGTTCGCTGCCCAACGCCGCCTCGATGATGCCGAGCAGCGGCTCGATCGCCGCCAGCGCCGCGATGCCGAGCGCCGCATCGGGGGCGCCGTCGTCGGCACAGATCGGCAGCCGCCGGCCCGCCGCCACCAGCGGCGCGATGGCGATGCCGCCGGCGCAGCACACCCAGCCGCGCGCTTCGTGCGAGTCGCCGGGGGCGATCGATAGCGGCATGCCGGCAATCTTTCGTCCGCCGAGCGCCGCGACGATCGCGGTCTGCCGTGCCGCCCGGGCGGGCGCGACCCGCGGCAAGCGCAGCGCCGTCGCCATCATGGCAGCTCACGCGGCGGCAGCGGCCAGCGCCCGAGCAGGCGGACGCTGCCCACGGCGACGCCGAGCAGCAGGCGCTCGCCTTCGACCTCGATGAGCACGACTCGCTCGCGCGGGCCGACCGGCATGGCGCGCAGGAACTTCATCGGCGCGGCGGCGCCATCGACGGGTGCCGCCATCTGCCGGTCCTGCACCAGTTTCAGAAGCCGGATCGCACCCCAGGCGAGCGCCAGCACCAGCAGCAGCGCAAACGCCGTGCCGGCCAGCGTGCCGACCAGCCCGCCGCTCATGCGCCCTGCCGGTCGCGTTGTTGCCGGGCCCAGATGATGATCTGCGCGATGGCGTCGAACATGTCCTCGGGGACGACCTCGTCGACCCGGCCGCGCGCCAGGATGCCGCGCGCCACGTCGACGTTGCGGATGATCGGCACGCCGGCGGCTTCCGCCACCTCGCGCATCGCCTGCGCCAGCGGGCCTTCGCCCATCGCCGCGATCACCGGCACCGGGCAGTCGTCGGGATCATAGTCGAGCGCGATGGCGATATGCGTCGGGTTGACCACCAGCACATTGGCGGTGCGCGCCGCCTGGATATTGTTCTGGCTCGCCCATTCCTGGTGGAGCTGCTTGCGGCTGGCCTTGAGATGCGGATCGCCTTCGTCCTGCTTCACCTCCTCGCGGATGTCGCGCAGGCTCATCTTCAGCTTCTTCTCATAGCTGTGCTTCTGCCAGGCGATGTCGAGCACGGCGACGATGATGAACACCGCCATGGTCCAGCCGAGCAGCCGGGTCGTCAGCGTGCCGGTTTCGACAAGGTTGGTCAGCGCCAGGTCGCGGCCGACTCCAGGCGCCGTCGGCAGCGCCGCGCGGGGCAGGGTGCCGAGGATCTGCGGCAGCGCGGCGCGCACCACGATCCAGGCGATGAACAGCAGCAGCATCGTCTTGGCGAGGGTTTTCAACAGCTCGACGAGGTTGTCGAGGCTGAACATCTTCTTGATGCCTTCGACCGGGTTCAACTTGCCGAGATCGGGCTTCATCTTCTCGAAGGTCATGACGCTGCCGACCTGCAGGAATTCGACCAGCGTGCCCACGACCGCCGCCGACAGCATCGCGATCAGCGTCAGGCCGATGAAGACCTCCAGCGACGCCCAGCCGAGGGCCGCCGCGGTAATGCCGAAATCGGCCGTGCCCGACCGGGCGGTTTCGGCGAACGTCGCCTCGAACAGCGCCGCGATGCGCGTTCCGGCATAATCGGCGCCAAAGGCCAGGATCAGCAACCAGACCAGCAGGCCGACCGTGGCGCCGACATCCTTGGACTTGGCGACATCGCCCTTGCGGCGCGCCTCCAGCAGGCGGTGCGGGGTCGGCTTTTCGGTCTTGTCGGCACCGTCATCCTTCCCCGACATGGATTGCACGTCTTCCCGGCTATGTTGCGACCGCAGGTAACGCCAAGGCAAATCGCGCGTCAATATAATATGAAACCGCATTATCGGCACAAATCGTGCCAGAATGCGGGTAGCGTTAACTAAAAACCTAACGTTTGATTGCAAGTATTAGCGCCTCTATCGTTCGATAGAAGGGTTGTTATTGTCATCAATGCGTAACTCCCGTGTCGAAAACGTTACGAACTCGAGAAAATCTTGCGTTGACGTTTTTTATGCTGGCATCGCCGCAATGATGCCCTTAACCCTAACAGTGCAGTGAATGGCGGGTGTTGCCGACAACCGGCAAACATTCCCGCTCAACGACAAGCTGCGCCGGCATCGTCCGGACGTTGTTGCGCCGATCGTCTCGTGCTCGCATTTGGTGGAGCCGTGGGTGAGTTGTTCAGTTGCGTGGCGTCTCTGTTTTCTCCTGGTCTGGCTGGTGCCGGCGGGCGCACGGGCGCAAGCCTGTATCGCCGTCGATGCCGCGACCGCGCTGAAGTTCGCCGGCGCGCTTGCCGCCTGCGCCGCCGCGGACCCATCGCCTGACCCGGTGGCCGAAGCGATTGTCGAAGCAACCGGCGAAGCTGATTTCGCCGCCGCCGATCGCCCGGCTGTTGCCATCCCCTTTGCCCGCCCGCTGCCGCAGCCGGCCGCCGCGCCCGGCGTCCGGCGCGCGCGCCTTGCCGCCCATCCGCTGATCGGCGCCATCGCCGCCTCGCACCGCATCGACCCGCTGCTGCTCGCCGCCATCGTCGCGCGCGAATCGGCCGGACGACCCAACGCAGTGTCGTCCAAGGGCGCGCGCGGGCTGCTCCAGGTCATGCCGGCGACGGCCCGCGGCCTCGGCGTCACCGACGTCGCCGCGCTCGCCGACCCGCGCGTCAACCTCGCCACCGGTGCCACCTATCTCAAGCAGATGCAGGCGCGCTTCGGCGGCGATGTGGCGCTGACGCTCGCCGCCTATAACGCCGGCCCCGGCGCCGTCGCCCGCTATCGTGGCATCCCGCCCTATGCCGAGACCCGGGCCTATGTCGCCGCCATCCTCGGCCGCTATCGCGCCGCCCGCGCCGCCGAGGCCGGCCGATGAACGCCGACGCCTATCTGAAGGCCGCCGCCGCGACGCCGCGCCCGGGGATTGCCGCGCGAATTCCCGACCTGCTGCTCGTCGCCGGGGTCGTCGGCATCATTGCGATGATGATCCTGCCGCTGCCGCCGCTGCTCGTCGATGCGCTGGTGGCGATCAACATCACCTTTGCCATCCTGCTGCTGCTCACCACCCTCTACATCCGCACCGCGCTCGATTTCTCGGTGTTCCCGAGCATCCTGCTGATCTCGACGCTGTTCCGGCTGTCGCTGTCGGTGGCGACGACGCGGATGATCCTCAAGGATGCCCATGCCGGGCACATCATCGATGCCTTTGGCAGCATGGTGGCGGGCGGCAATCTCGTTGTCGGGCTGGTCGTCTACCTGATCATCGTTGTCGTGCAGTTCATCGTCATCGCCAAGGGCGCCGAGCGCGTCGCCGAGGTCGCGGCGCGCTTCACCCTCGATTCGATGCCCGGCAAGCAGCTGTCGATCGATTCGGACCTGCGCTCCGGCCTGATCGACAAGGACGAGGCGCGCCGCCGCCGCCGCATCCTCGAGCAGGAATCAAAGCTCCACGGCAGCCTCGACGGCGCCATGAAGTTCGTGAAGGGCGACGCCATCGCCTCGATCGTGATCGTCATCGTCAACCTGATCGGCGGCCTCGCCATCGGCGTCCTGCAGCGCGACATGACGATGGGCGCCGCCATGCACACCTATTCGATCCTGTCGATCGGCGAGGGGCTGGTTGCGCAGATCCCGGCGCTGCTGTCGGCGATGGCGGCCGGGCTGCTGGTCACCCGCACCACCGACGAAACAAACGGCAACCTCGGCCAGGCAATCAGCGGGCAATTGTCCGCCAACCCGCGCGTGCTGCTGTTCGGCGGCATTATCGCGCTGGCCATGGCGGCGGTGCCGGGCTTTCCGGCGGCGGTGTTCCTGGGGCTCGGCGCGGCGCTGGTCGGCGGCGGCGCCATGCTCCACCCGCGGCTGCGCCCCTATCTCGATCGCCACATCGCCCCGGCGCTGCCGGCCCGCGCCCCGGCGCCGGCCCCCGTCGCGCTGGAGGCGGCCGTCGCCGAGCCCCGCGCCGTGCTGCCGCTGCTGCTGCTCGTCCGCCCCGGCCCGGCGGCGCTCGCCGGGCTGCCCGAGCGGCTGACGCAGATGCTCGACACGCTCCAGCACCGTTCGGGCGTGCCGCTGCCGCGCTGCGCCGTCCACTTCGACTATGGCGCCGGCGATCCGCGCTGGCAGCTGCTGGTGCAGGAATCGCCGATCGGCAGCGGCTCGCTCGGTGATGACGGTACCGAGGGGCTGGTCGATGCGCTCCACCAGTGCCTGCGCCGCAACCTGGCGCTGTTCATCGGTCTCCAGGAAGCCACCGGCATCCTCAACCGTGTCGGCATCGATTACCCCGAAGTCGTGAAGGAAGCCGTGCGCACCGTGCCGACGACGCGCATCGCCGAGGTGCTGCGCCGCCTTGCCGAGGAGGAGGTGCCGCTGCGCGCGCTGCGCGACATACTGGAGGCCATCGCCGACGCCGGCGCCCAGGAACGCGAGGCGTCGCGCATCGCCGATCGCGTCCGGATCGGCATCCGGCGCCATATCATCGCCGCCATCGCGCCGACCGACCAGCTGCAGGCGATCGTCGTCACGCCCGAGCTCGAGGACCAGATCCGCGGCGCCGTCCGCATCGTCGACGGCATCGAGCGGCTGGCCTTCGAGCCCGAGGACGCCCGGCGCCTCATCGCCGCCATCGCCGCCATGCCGGCCGCGGCGATCATCGCCAGCATCGACGTGCGCCGGCCGCTGCGACTGCTGATCGCGCCCGAGCACTTCGACCTGCCGGTCCTCGCCTACAACGAACTCATCCCGAGTCTGCGCCTCGACATCGTCGGCCAGCTCGCGCTGCCGACACGCGAACTCGCCTCCCCATCATCCCTTGCCGAGGCCGCCGAATGATCCTGCGCCCAATGGTCCTCCGAATTGCTTGCGTCGTCCTGATGTCGCTTGCCGATTCGGCGCTGGCGCTGCCGGCGGGCGACGTTCCCGTCTCGATTACCGCCCGCGAACAGCCGATCGCGCTGTTCCTGCGCGACCTGTTCGCCCAGGCCGGGCAGCCGGCGATCGTCGAACCGGGGTTGACCGGCACCGTCAGCGGTACCTTCACCGGCCGTTCGGACAAGGTTTTCGGCACGATCGCCAAGGCCTTTGCCCTGATCGCCAGCTATGACGGCGCCGCCATCCATGTCTATCCGGCGACGGCGCTGACCAGCCGCCGGCTGCGCGCCAACCCCGCCGACGCCCGCCGCGTTGCGGAGGATGCCGCCGACCTGGGACTGACCGACGGCGCCAACCGCATTCGCCGCATCGGCGGCGGGCTGGTCGCCACCGGCACACCGGGGTTCATCGCCAGCGTTGCCGAACTGGCCGGCGAAGCCTCGACCGCCAGCACCGGCGGCGGCTATCGCCCCGATCGCGCCGCGCGCCTCGCCCGCCAGGAGTTCCGCGTCTTTTATCTGCGTTATGCCCGCGCCGAGGACACCAGCGTGTTCGCCGGCGGCCGCGAGGTCCGCATCCCCGGCATGGCTTCGATCCTGCGCGCGCTGGTCACCGACCAGCCGCTCGCCGTCGCCGCGACGCCGTCGCCCAGCTATGGCGCGCGGCGGGTGCGCTCGACCGCCCGGCGGCTCGGCGGCAGCGGCCTCGGCGCCATCGCGCCCGATCTCGACCAGCTGCCGGTGCTCGGTTTCGACAGCCCCGGCGCCGCGGGGTCGAGCACCGACACGCCGCCGCCGGCCGCGGCACCGCTGTCCGATCCCTCGACGGTCCGCATCGAGGCCAGCCCGCACCTCAATGCCCTCATCATCCGCGACACCGCCGACCGGATGCGGTCCTATGACCGGCTGGTGCAGGCGCTCGACGTCGAACCCCAGCTCGTCGAGATCGAAGCCACCATCATCGACGTCAACACCGAGAAACTGCGCCGGCTCGGCGTCAACTTCCGCATCGGCTCGGGCGGTTTCGGCGCGCTGTTCGGCAACGGCACCGCCGACGACCTGCGGCTGCTGCCCAATGGCGGCAGCCTAGAAAGCAACGTCCAGAACATCGCCCCCGCTGGCCGCGGCGGCGTGATTTCGACGATCATCGGCTCGCAGCGCGAGTTCATCGCCCGCATCAACGCGCTGGAGACGCGCGGTGCCGCCCGCATCGTGTCGCGGCCGCAGGTGATGACCCTCAGCAACGTCGAGGCGGTGTTCGACCGCACCCGCAGCTTTTACGTCCGTGTCGCCGGGTCGCTCAATGTCGACCTGTTCAACGTCACCGCCGGCACCACCCTGCGCGTCAACCCGCATGTCTTCACCGACAACGGCCAGAGCCGCATCCGCGTTATCGTCAACATCGAGGACGGCTCGCTGTCGAGCCAGGCGGTCGAGAACATCCCGATCGTCGATCGCTCGTCGGTCAGCACCCAGGCGCTGATCATCAACGGTGAATCGCTGCTGCTCGGCGGCCTCACCACCGACATCGATTCGGACCAGGTCGACAAGGTCCCGGTGCTCGGCGACATCCCGCTGCTCGGCGAGCTGTTCAAGAACCGCACCCGCAACAAGAGCCGGTCAGAACGGCTGTTCCTCATCACTCCGCGCCTCGTCAACCTGTCGCAGCGCCAGGCAGCGCAAGCAGCGTCCAATCCGCCGATCACCCCCGCCGCGCTGCCGGCGGCCGCCATCCGCCCCGCCACCGCAACCGGAAAGGCTATCCGATGACCACGCAGCTGCGCGTCCTCGCCGGGCGTCATCGTGGCGCCAGCCACGCGCTCGGCACCGGCCGGGTCACCATCGGCCATGAGTATTGGCACGACATCGTCCTGCGCGAACCCGACACCGCCGGGCTGGCGGTCGAGCTCGACATCACCGGCGACGGCGCCGCCCGGCTGGCGGTGCTGGCGGGCCGGGTCGACCTGCTCGGCAGCCGGCTCGACGCCGGCGCCGCGGTGGTGCTGCCGCCGTTCGTGCCGCTGCGCATCGGCGCCACCGCCTTTGCCTGGGGCGCCGCCGACAGCCCGCGCTGGGCCGAGGCCGAGGCGCTCGCCGCCGACCCGGCGGCGCTGCCGCCGCCGCCCGTCGCCGCCAACGACGGCTGGTGGCACGTCCCGGCGGCGCGGCTGCTGCGCCTCGGCCGATCGTCGGCAACGGTCGCGGCGGCGCTGGCGGTCGGCGCGGTCGCCATGGTGCCGTCGGACTTCGACCCGCTTGATTCGCCCGGCCAGGCGCGCGACCGCGCCGCGGCGGCGCTCTCCGCCGCCGGCTATCCGGGCCTCCAGGTCCGTGCCGACGCCGATGGCGCGCTCACCGTTGCCGGCCGCATCGCGTCGGAGGCCGACCGCCCGGCGGTCAGCTTTGCGCTTGCCGAGGCCGAGGTGCCGGCGACCTTGGCGCTGCGGTCCGATACCGAACTGGCCCGCGCCGTCGCCGACACGGCGCGCATCAACGGCTATGCCGTCACCGCGCGGCCGGCGCCCGGCGGGGTCATCGAGCTGCATCACAATGGCCTCGACACGGCGGCCCGGGCCCGGCTGGTCGGCCTCGTCCGCCGCGACGTGCCCGGCCTCGGCCGGCTGCGCATGGCGGGCGACCTCGCCACTGCGGCGGTGCCGGCACCGGCCAGCATCAGCGACGCCACGCGTCGCGTCTCCAGCGTCGTCGCCGGCAACCCTGGCTATATCCTGACCGCCGACGGCGGCCATTATTTCCCGGGCGCGGTGCTGCCGTCCGGCCACCGCCTCGTCGCCGTCGAAACCGCCTCCGTCATCCTCGAAAACGCCGGCCAGCGCGTCCGTCTGGCATTCTAGACAAGCAGGAGCAACGCGATGAACACCAATGGTTATGGCAATAATTTCCTCGGCGGCGTCGCCGGCGCTCCGCTGACGTCGCTGGGCGGCAGCCGCGACGCGCCGTCGAGCTGGTTCGAGGCGCTGGCCCGCAGCTGGGGCACGACGCTCGACAACCAGGCCGGCCGCATCGAGGCCCAGGCCGATGTCATCGGCATCGACGGCAGCGACCGCCCGTCCGACGTCGCCAAGCTGACCGCTGAATCGCTGCGCCTGTCGTTCCTCGCGCAAAGTTCCTCGAGCTCGATCGACGCCGTCGGCAAGTCGCTCGAGACCATGGCACGGAAGGGCTGAACGCCATGGGACTCGAAGCTGTCGCGGCCGCCGCGGTCGCCCCCGCCGCGCCGCCCGCCACGCTCGCCGGCTATGGCGCCAATCTGGGCGACATGACCGCGGCGGGCGCGCGGTTCGACGCGGCGCTGGCGCGTGCCGGCGGCCCCGCCACCGCCGCCCCGGTGACGCCGCCGCGCGCCCCCGATTCGGCCGATGCCGTGTCGCCGGCGCTGAAGGGCATGTTCAGCGCGCTCGAAAAGGTCAACGGCCAGGCCCGCGAAGTCGGCAAGTTCGCCCAGGACGCGATGGCGCAAGGGCGCGACCTGACCCCCGGCGAAATCGTCCAGCTGACCATGCGCTGCCACGAGTTCATGTTCCACTGCCAGCTGTCGTCGAGCATCGCCAACCGCACGTCCGACGGCGTGCAGCAGCTGTTCAAGCAGCAGGCATGAGCCGGCTTGCCCTCCTTTGCAGCCTGCTGCTGCTCGCCGCCTGCGGCCGCGCCGACCTCTATACCGGCCAGTCGGAGCGTCATGCCAACGAGATGGTGGCCATCCTGAAGACCGCCGGCATCGATGCCGGCAAGCAGAAGGTCGACGGCGGCCAGGCCGGCACCAGCTGGACGGTGACCGCGCCCGAGGGCGACTTCTCGCGCGCCACCCGCCTACTCGGCGCCCAGGGCTATCCCCGCGCCGCCTATGAGAGCCTGGGGTCGATCTTCAAGAAGGAGGGCTTTGTCTCGTCGCCGTTCGAGGAGCGCGCCCGTCTCGACTATGCGCTGGCGCAGGAGCTGCAGCACAGCATCAGCATCATCGACGGCGTCATGGAAAGCCGTGTCCATGTCACCCAGCCGGCGCGCGATCCGCTGTCCGATGTCGTCCGCCCGGCCTCGGCCTCGGTGGTCATCGTCTATCGCCCCGGCGCCAACCTCGAGGGCCAGGTCGGCCAGCTGCGCGCGCTCGTCGTCAACGCCGTCGAGGGACTGGCGCCCGAAAATGTCACCGTCGTGCTGTCGGCGGCCCAGCCGAGCAGCCTCGCCGCCGCCGAGCCTGGCCTCGGCGAACGGCTCGGCGACGGGCTGCGCGCGCTTCTCGCCCCCGTTCTCGCCATCGTCGCGCTGGCGCTGGGCTGGCCGGCGCTGCGGCGCTGGCAGTTGCGGCGCCGCCCGCGCAACCGCGCCGTCACGCCGGCCGAATGACGGGCACGATGATCGGAGCTTGTCCCTGATGCCGGCCGGCCAGCGCCTGCGCCGCGCCGCGATTGCCAGCGACATCGTGGCGCTGGCGGACGCAGCGACGGACGGCGCGCCCGCCGCGCGCCACGCCGCGCGACTGGCCCGGGTGCTCGCCGGGTGCCCGCGGCGGGCGACGACCATCGCCGACATCGACGCCGCCCCGGCCTGGCTGCGCGCGGCGCCGGCGGTCCGCGCCGATCTTGGTCGCCGCGCCGCACTGGTCCTGGTGGCGCCGCATCTTGCCCGCAGCATCGACGGCCCGCGGCTGAAGGCGCTTGCCGACAGCATCGGAGTCGCCGCGCTGGACCATGTCATCGCCCTGGGCAGCGATCGCGACCCGGCCTATGCCCCCGATCTCGCCCTCGACCAGCTCGCTGCCACCGGCGCCGCCATCCTCGCCGCCAGCCTGCCGCCGGCGCTCGCCGACCTGCTGCCGCCGGTTTCGCCCTTCGATGCCGAACGTGCCGCCGCGCTGGTCGCCGAGGCGCAGCAGGTGCCGGCATGACGTTTCTCGTCATCGATCACGGCCGCGCCGCCAGTCTCGCGACCGATGATGCCCTCGTCCCCGCGGCCGACATCGCCGCCTTCGACGATGCCCGCCGGCTGCTCGCCGGGCTCGATGCCATCGTTGCCGCCGCCGCGGCGCGCGGCCATGCCGAGGGTGTCGCCGCCGGGCTTGCTGTCGCCGCCGCCGAACAGGCGACCGCGCTGCTCGATCTGGAGGCTCGTGCCGCCGCGGCGCGCGCCGAATTGCGAACCGAAGCCGCCGGCCTTGCCGTTGCCATCACCCGGCACATTGCCACCGACATCGGCCCCGCCGCCACCGTCGCCGCGCTCGCCGCCGCCGCCGCGGCGGCGCTGGCGCCCGATACCGCCGCCGAGGCACGCGTCCATCCCGACGCCGTGGCGGCGACCGTCGCCCGCCTCGGTGACCGTCCGCAGATCACCGTCGTCGCCGACGCCGGCGTCGCTGCCACCGACTGCATCATCGTCACCGCGCTCGGCAGCATCGGCGCCGGTCTCGACACCCAGCTCGCCGCCATCGCGGCGGCGCTGGCGGCACCGGGGGTGCGCGATGCGGCTTGACCTGCAGGATGTGCTGTCGGGGCTGACCACCGTCGAACGGCGCGGGCGCGTCGTCGCGGCGCTCGGCACGACGCTGCGGGTGACCGGCATCGACGCCCGCATCGGCCAGGGCTGCACCATCCGCGAGCCGGCGACGGGGCTGACCTTGCTCGCCGAAGTCATCGGCCTCGATGGCGACACGGCGCTGCTGACGCCGCTCGGCGAGTTGCGCGGGCTGTCGGCAGGCGCCGAGGTGCTGGTCGGCGCCGATACGCCGCGCGTGCCGTTCGGCGCGGCGCTGCTCGGCCGGGTCCTCGACGGCCTCGGCACGCCGATCGATGGGCTCGGGCCGCTGCCGCCGCTGCCGACCCGGCCGCTGTATGCCGCGGCGCCCGACCCGATGCAGCGCCCGCCGATCGACCGCGTGCTGGCCACCGGTGTCCGCGTCATCGACTCGCTGCTGACCATGGGCGTCGGCCAGCGCATCGGCGTCTTTGCCGCGGCCGGTGGCGGTAAATCGACCCTGATGGGGATGCTGGCGCGCCACGCCAGGGCCGATGCCATCGTCATCGCGCTGATCGGCGAGCGCGGCCGCGAGGTGCGGGAGTTCATCGCCGACTGCCTCGGCCCCGCCGGCCTGGCCCGATCGGTCATCGTCTGCGCCACCTCCGACCGGCCGGCAATGGAGCGGGTTCGCGCCGCCCATCATGCCACCGCCATTGCCGAAGGCTTTCGCGCCGAGGGGCGATCGGTGCTGCTGTTGATGGATTCGGCGACGCGCTTTGCCCGGGCGCTGCGCGAGATCGGCCTGGCTGCCGGCGAACCGGCGGTGCGCCGAGGCTTTCCGCCGTCGGTCTTTGCCGAACTGCCGCGCCTGTTCGAACGTGCCGGCGCCGATGGCCGGGGCAGCATCACCGGCATCTACACCGTGCTGCTGGAGGACGAGGAGGGCGGCGATCCGGTCGGGGAGGAGGTGCGCTCGATCCTCGACGGCCATGTCGTGCTGTCGCGCAAGCTCGGCGCCGAGGGCCATTATCCTGCCGTCGACGTGCTCGCCAGCCTCAGCCGGCTGTTCCCGCGGCTGGCCGGCGCCGAACAGCGCGCCGCTGCGACGCGCATCCGGGCGCTGCTCGCCAAGCATGCCGAGATCGCCTTTCTCGTCCAGGTCGGCGAGTATCGCAGCGGCAGCGACCCGCTCGCCGACCAGGCGATCGCGCTGAAACCCGACATCGACGCTTTCTTGCGGCAGCCGCCCGATGCCGGCAGCGACCACGCCGCCGGCGTCGCGCTGCTGCGGGGCCTCGCCGCGTGACCGCGCTGGCCCAGGCGCGGCAGCTGTGCCGACTGCGCGATCTCGCCAGCGACCGCGCGCTGCGGGCGCTCGGCCACGCCAGCGCCGCTGTCGATGCCGCCGCCGCCACGCTTGCCGCGGCCGATGCGCGCCGTGCTGCCGCCGACGCCGCGGTGCTGGCGACCCGCCGCCGCCTTGCCGTCGCGCCGGCCCCGGCGTTGCTCGCCTGCCTGGCCGCCGCGACCCGCAGCGCCGCCGATGCCGTCGACGACTGCGCCGCTGCTGCCGATGCGCTCGCCGCCGCCCGTGCCGAGGCGGCGCTGGCCAGGGCGGCCCTCGTCCGCGCCCGGCTGCGCGCCGATGCCATGGCCGGTCGCGCCGCCGGGCTGGCGCGGGCCCGGGCGCGAGCCGCCGAGGAAATTGTCGCCCGCGAGGGCGAAGACCGCAGGAGCTACCGATGACTGTCCCCCCCGCCGCGCGCCCCGCCCAGCCGGCCGCGCCGGCGCGATC